>CANFLU010000001.1 GCA_947447975.1 Comamonadaceae bacterium
AACGAAAGCTACCGGTTCAGAAACAGCTCAACTCAAAGCAAAAGGGAGGAAAAACAGAGAAAATCCAAGCAGGAGCACTAAAAATGCTCAAATCGGGTGGGTCAATATTGGATGCAAATCCTGGGTCAGATTTGGATGCAATTCAACATGCCCAGATTCATCAGGTGCTTTGAGCACGAAAGACACGCCAAATCCAGATGCACGCCACAGCGCTTGCTCTTGAGGAAAAACGATGGGGGGCTCGCGGGACCTTTCGCCATGAGGGGCAAAAATATGGCTACTGGTCCATTTGGGTTTAAGTCAAGTCACCTCACTCCAACCTGTTGCCACTGGCCCGGTCAAACACATGCGCCTGCTCAGGCTGCCATTGCAGATGCACCGGGTCACCCACTGCGGCTTGTAACACGCCCGGCACGCGGGCGGTGAGTTTGCCGACAGCCGTGTCCACCGTGGCATAGGTTTCAGGGCCGGTGGGCTCGATCATGCTGAGCTTGCCGGGCAGGCCTTGGGCGGCAAAGCTGATGCTCTCAGGGCGCAGACCGTAGATCAGGTCGGCGCTCAAGTGGGCGCGCACCGCAGCGCACTGCGCATCGGTGATGGCCAGTGCCACGCCGTGGGCACTTAAAGTCCCAGCGCTCCATTGCGCGTCCACCATATTCATCGCCGGTGAGCCGATGAACTCGGCGACAAAGCGGTTGGCGGGGTGGTTGTAAATTTGCGCGGGCGTGCCGAACTGTTGCACCAGGCCGTCTTTCATCACCGCGATGCGGTCGCCCAGGGTCATGGCTTCGACCTGGTCGTGCGTCACATACACCGTGGTGGTTTGGGTGCGCTGGTGCAAGAGCTTGATCTCGGCGCGCATTTCCACGCGCAGCTTGGCGTCCAAGTTGGACAGCGGCTCGTCAAACAAAAACAGTTTGGGGTCGCGCGCCAATGCTCGCCCCATGGCCACGCGCTGGCGCTGGCCACCTGAGAGTTGGCCCGGCTTGCGGTCGAGCAGGTGGCCGATTTGCAGCATGCCAGCCACACGGTCCACCGCCACTTTGCGTTCGGCCTTGGGCACTTTACGTATCTCCAGACCGAAGGCGATGTTTTGCGCCACCGTCATGTTCGGGTACAGCGCATAACTCTGAAACACCATGGCAATGTCGCGGTCCTTGCTGGGCAGATTTGTCACGTCGCGCGCACCGATGTGGATGCTGCCGCTGCTGGGGTGGTCCAGGCCAGCGATCATGGCCAGCAGCGTCGATTTGCCGCAGCCCGAGGGGCCGACCAGGATCAAGAACTCTCCGGCGTCAATCTCCAGGTCGATGCCCTTCAAAATGTGCACCGTCTGGTTGTAGATCTTGTGGATATTGCGAATGGCGAGTGCGCCCATGATTTTTTTCCTTTAACCCTTAGCCTTAACCCTTGACCGCGCCAGCCGTCAGGCCGCGCACAAAATATTTTCCTGCCACCACATAGACAAACAAGGTGGGCAATGCGGCGATCAAGGCCGCGGCCATGTCGACGTTGTATTCCTTGACGGCACTTGATGTGTTGGCCAGGTTGTTCAGGCCCACGGTGATAGGTTTGCTGTCCGCACCCGAGAACACCACGCCGTACAAAAAGTCGTTCCAGATGTTGGTGAACTGCCAGATCAGCGTGACCACCAAGATCGGTAAGGACAGCGGCAAGACGATGCGCCGAAAGATCATCCAAAACCCCGCGCCGTCCAGCTGCGCGGCCTTGATCAACTCATCCGGCAAGCCGATGTAGTAGTTGCGAAAGAACAGCGTCGTCGACGGAATGCCGGCCACCACATGCACCAGCATCAAGCCCCAAATCGAGCTGGCCACACCCAGCCAACCCAGCACCTGGCTCATGGGCAGCAGCACCACTTGCATGGGCATGAAAACGCCAAACAGCATGAAGGCAAACAGGGTTTCACTGCCGCGAAATTTCCACTTGCTCAAAACGTATCCGTTGAGCGAACCAATCAAGGTCGAGGTCAGCACCGCCGGCACGACCATCAGCACCGAGTTCCAGAAATAGGGCTTGAGGCCTTCGCACTGCACGCCGGTGCATGCACTGCCCCAGGCTTTGAACCAAGCGTCCAAGGTGGGCGCGGTGGGCAGGCTGAGCAAGTTGCCGGCGCGCAGTTGCTCGGCGTCTTTGAGCGAGGTGGTCAGCATCACATACAGCGGCACCAAAAACCAGGCGGCAAACGCCAGCAGCATGGCCCACAGAATCAAGCGGTGAAAATAGATGCGGTTCATTTTTTGCCCCGCAATTCCGAATACAAATAGGGCACCACAATCGCTGCGACGGTGGCCAGCATTACCGTGGCGCTGGCCGCACCCACGCCAATCTGGCCGCGGGTGAAAGCGGTGGCGTACATGAAGGTGGCCGGCAAATCGGTGGCGTAACCGGGGCCACCGGCCGTCAGTGCCATCACCAAGTCAAAGCTCTTGATGGCCAGGTGCGAAACCACCATCAAGGTACTGAAAAACACCGGGCCCAGGCTGGGCAAAATGATGCGCCAGTAAATCGTCGGCAAGCTGGCCCCATCGACCTGTGCGGCCTTGATGATCGAGTCGTCAATGCCGCGCAGCGCTGCCAAAAACAGCGCCATGACAAAGCCTGCGCTTTGCCAGACACCGGCAATTACCACGCAGTAAATCGCCAGGTCTTGCTGGATCAACCAATCAAAACTGAAACCACCAAAGCCCCAGCTGTGCATCAAATGCTCCAGCCCCAGGCCAGGGTTCAGCATCCACTTCCAGGCCGTGCCGGTGACGATGAACGAGATCGCCATCGGGTAGAGGTAAATGGTGCGCAAAACGCCTTCGCCGCGCACTTTTTGGTCCAGCAAGATGGCCAGCAGCACACCGAGTGCCATGGCTCCGCCAATGAACAAGGTGCCAAACACCGCCATATTGGTCATGGCCACGCGAAAGCGATCACTCTCGAGCAATGCAGCGTAATGCTGCAGGCCAACGAATTCGTAGTTAGGCAAGAGGCGTGAGGCCGAGACCGACAGATAGCCGTTCCAAGCCATCAGGCCGTAAATGAACAAGAGCGACACCACAAAGCTGGGCGCGATGACCAGCCGGGGCAACCAGGCGGCTTGCTGGGGGGATGATGCAGGCATGGGTGATCCAATCAGGGGCCTACGCGGGCTGCAAGCTTGTGACCTGCAGCCCGGTGGCTTTAAAGAGGCGAGAAGCAAAACCTCCAAAACTGGCGGTTTTGTTCAGGCCGACGCGCTGGCCGGCCACCAAGATTCAACGGATTTTGGCCGCTGAAGCGATTTTGGCTTGCGCATCTTTGGTGCTCATTTTGTCGTCGTTCCAGAACTGGCTGACCGCGTCCTGGATCGCGCCGGAAGTGGCCGATCCAATCGCCATGCCGTGGGCCACGGAGGGCACCAAACCGCCGTTCTTGGCTGTGGCGACAAAGTCATTGGCGCTCAACTTGGCGCAGTCGTCGAACTTGGCCAAATTCATGTTCAAGCGCACAGGGATGGAGCCCTTGTTCAGGTTAAACACTTCTTGGAAGTCGGTGGACATGATGGCCGAGGCCAGGTCTTTTTGCGCTTTGGTGTTGTCCTCGTTTTTCAGCTTGAACATGGCAAACGAGTCCACGTTGAAGGTGAAGGATTTGGCAGTGCCCGGTGCGGCCACGCACGCAAAGTCAGTACCGGGCTTTTTGCCCGCAGCCACAAACTCGCCTTTGGCCCAGTCGCCCATCAGCTGCATACCGGCTTCGCCCTTGATGACCATGGCGGTGGCCAGGTTCCAGTCGCGGCCCGGCGCGTTTTTGTCGGTGTAAGTTTTCACCTTTTTGAAGGTGTCCAGCACCTTGGTCATGGTCGCGCCGTTCAAGGTCGGGCCGTCTAACTGCACCAGGGCTTTCTTGTAAAAGTCAGCCCCGCCCACGCCGAGAGCCACGCTCTCAAAGGTGGTGAAGTCTTGCCAGTTCTGACCGCCGTGCGCCACGGGAATGATGCCGGCCTTTTTAAGGGCTTCAGCAGCGACAAAGAACTCGTCCCAATTGGTCGGCACTTTGGCTCCGGCTTTTTTGAACGCCTCGTTGCTGGCCCACAACCAGTTGACGCGGTGCACGTTCACCGGCGCGGCAATGTAGTTGCCTTTGTACTTCATCACGTTGGCCACCACCGGGGGCAGCAAGCTGTCCCACTTCTCGGTCTTGGCCACATCGTCGATGTTGGCCAACACGCCTTCGGCCGCCCACTCTTGCAAAGCGGGGCCTTTGATTTGGGCAGCAGCCGGCGCATTGCCCGAGACCACGCGCGACTTGAGCACGGTCATGGCGTTGTCACCACCGCCACCGGCCACGGCAAAGTCCTTCCAGGTATGGCCCTTGGCTTGCAAGGTGGCCTTCAGTGCAGCGGCCGATTTGGCCTCGCCGCCGCTGGTCCAGTAATGCAGCACTTCGACTTCGCCGGCATGGACGGTCGGGACCGCCAAGGCCAAAACAGCGGCTGAAGCCACCATGGAACGCTGGAACATTTTCAAAGTAGGTGTTTTCAAAAGAGTCTCCTGATAAAGGCCTGAGGCCGGTGTGTGGATGTACAAAGCTTGTGGTGCATGCCTCTTGGCCTGCGACAAACTCGACCGACGAATATTAATGTTTCATTAATTTATTAACACTAGGTTAAACCCTAAGTCAAAATTCAGCCTCATCAGGCCTATAACCTCCACAATCCATTAAGCTTTAGCCATGAAATTACTGCTTGCAGAAGACGATGCGATGCTGGCCGACGCCTTGCAAATCCAGTTGGGCGGTGCCGGTTTTGAGGTGGAGCATGCCCCCAATGGGGCGGTGGCCGACTATTTGCTGTACAAGCACCGCTTTGACATCGCCGTGCTGGACATTGGTTTGCCGATGATGGACGGCCTGGCCGTGCTGCAGCAGGTGCGACAAAGCCAACCGGGTCTGCCCGTGCTGCTGCTGACGGCCCGCGACGCCCTGGCTGATCGGGTCGCCGGACTGCAAGCCGGGGCCGACGATTACCTGACCAAGCCTTTTGACTTTCCGGAACTGCTAGCCCGCTTGCAAGCTTTGCTGCGGCGCACGCAGCCGCAAGCGGGCGCAGCCCTGTTTGGCCGCTTGAGCCTGGACGCCGAATCACGCCGCGCACTGGTGGGCGGCCTGCCTTTGGAGCTCAGTGGCCGTGAATGGACCTTGCTGGAACTTTTGGTGGCGCAGCGCGACAAGGTGGTGACCAAAGATAGCATCACCCAAGCCTGGAGTGCCGAGGGCGGTGAGACAGGCGGTGGCAACTCGATCGAGGTCTATATCCACCGCCTGCGGCGCAAGTTGGAGGACGCGGGCCTGGTGATCCGCACGGTGCGCGGGCTGGGCTATTTGATGGAAGCCGAAGGCTGAGTCCCACCCTTGCCTTCTCTGCACCACTTATCTGCGCCTCTTCTCTCCTTCCTATTTCTGCCCCCATGCCCACTCCTCCAGTCCATCCCACCGCAGGCCAAGCCGGGGTCTCGCTTGCCCGGCAATTGCTGTTGTGGTTGTTGTTGCCGCAGTTGGTACTGTGGATGGCGGGCGGGGTGGCCACCTACCAAATTGCCTCGGGCTATGCCAACCAAGCAGTAGATGCCAGCCTGCTGCAAGCGAGCCGCTCTTTGGCGCGCCAGCTCAAACCGATTGGCAATGGCTTGCTGATCGACTTTCCGCGCGCCGCGCAAGATGTGCTTGAAGCCGACCCGCAAGACCGCCAGCTTTACATGGTCAGCTCGCCGCCGGGGCAGTTCATTTTGGGCAACCAAGCCTTGCCGCCACCGCCCCGCTTCACGGGCGCGTCGCAAGACGAGTTGCAGCTGAACACGCCCTATTTTTACGACGGCATGATGCCCGTCCACGAACGCCACGGGCAAAACATTACCACCGGCCAGCCGCTGCGCCTGGTCGCCTTGTATTTGCATTTTGGTGAAGACGCGTCCAACCCCCAAACCATGCTGGTACAAGTGGCGCGCAGCAGTGCCAACCGGCAAGAGCTGGCGCGGCGCATTTTGTTGGACATGCTGCCCATGTCGTTGCTGGTGTTGTTGATGACGCTGATCGTGTGGTTAGGCATCCGCGCCGGGCTGTCGCCGTTGGCGCGCTTGCGGCTGCAGGTCGAGGGTCGCGCACCCACGGATTTAGCCCCCTTGCAATTGGCCTCCGCACCGCGCGAGGTGTGGGCATTGGCCACCGCCATCAACACCTTGCTGGCCGCCGTGCAAAACACCGTGGCGACGCAAAAGCGTTTCATTGGCGACGCCGCGCACCAACTGCGCACGCCCCTGGCCGGCTTGAAGAGCCAAACCGAAATCGCCCTGCAATCGACTACCGACCCCGAGCTGCGCGCCCGCTTGCAACGCGTGCACGACAGCGCCACGCGCAGCGCCCACCTGGTCAATCAACTGCTCACACTGGCACGGGCCGAGCCCGAGTCGGCCATGGTGCAAGACCGCCAGCGCTTCGACTTGAACAGTTTGGCGCACACTTTGACCGCCGAATGGGTGCCGCGCGCGCTGCGACTGGGTGTGGACCTGGGACTGGCCGAAAACGGTGGGGAGAAAGCGTCACCAATTTGGGTGCGGGCCAACCGCTTGCTAATCAGCGAAGCCCTGAGCAATGTGATGGACAACGCGCTGCACTACGCCGGGCCCAAGACCCACGCCAGTCATAGCCCTGCCCAGGTCACCGTGCGGGTCAGCCGTGACGGCGAGCGCGCCTTGCTCGAAGTGCTGGACAACGGCCCCGGCATTGCCGATTCCGATCAACTGCGTGTGTTTGAACGTTTTGTGCGCGCCACCGACATCGGCAACGGCTGCGGCCTGGGCCTGTCTATCGTCAAAGAAATCATCGAGCGCCATAGCGGCGAAGTGTCCCTGAGCAACGCCACGCCGCAAGGACTGCAGGTTCGCATGTGGCTGCCGCTGGATATTTCCAAGTGAAATGGCTGGCTGGCTGACCACAACTTATTGCAAGCCTATGGTTCCAAAGCGTGATTCCCTTTGGGGTATGCACCTGGCCGCGCCAATAATCGCGTGCCAAACCAGGGAAATTCCATCCGAAGGATCGAAGGCAGTTGGGTACTAATTTAAGCCGTCAACTTGAAACGCGATTTGCAATAGCTTTCCAAGTTTTTATGCGTGTGTTCGATGATTTCAATTGGTTGGACGCAGTATGTACACCCCGCACGGTGCCGCGCGTGAATGAGGCCGTGGAGTCGCTCTGCGTTACAACACCCCAATGAACACCCTTGGCGTCATCAGCAAGTAAAAAGCCCGTTCAGAACGGGCTTTTTTGGAGGTGGCCAGAGACCGCCGTCGGGGCGGCCCGGCTTATGCCGCTGCCAACCAATATCCCGCGTTAAACGGGCTGCTCATGCGTAATGCGAAGGGCGACACGTCAATTAAAAAATCGCCAGGCAGCTTGTCTGCAATGCCTGTCAATTCGGTGCCGGCTGTACTGACTGCTTCGGTACCGCTGTTTGCCTGATTCGCCCGTTCTGCTTGGCTGGTTTGTGCAGAACGGGCTACAGAAAAGAATAGAAGCACCTAAACGGTATCTTTCGATCTGCCCAGTAATCGGCGGTATCGCGGAAGATGTCAAGCAACTGCTCGCGGGCTTCTTTGTCGAACTTGACGTTGGCCGGAATATGCTCCAAGACAGCCACAAACCCTGGCTGCGGGCCTGATTTATGCAGCGGATCGGTCATATTGTCATACAAGGCGTCAAAGTTTTTGCTGGCATTGGCTGACAGCATGAACTGGGCGCTGATCATGTCCAATACGTCTTGCTTGGTCTGGGCGCTGCCCAGATTGGCATAGAGAAAATGCTGACCCAAATCTTGGGCCGCATCTTGCAGGTCCGACACGCGAAATGCGCGTATCGATTGAACGATATTCGTTCTGACAGTTCGAAGTGGCGTGTCCATCCCCGATTCACTTTCTCAAAAAAACAAAAAGTCAGGGCACGATCTTGCGAAAACTCGCATAGTGATCGGCCGTGTAATAACAAGCTTCTGGCATCGTTGCCGGTCCGCCGCACACAATTCTTCGAGGTCCGCGACTGCGTTCCCCCGGGGTCCGGACGGTGTACTCACGGTAAAAGCCACGTTTTTGTGGTGGAAGCAATCGCTCCCGGTTACCGAAAATCACCCCGTCTTTATCAAAAGGGAATGGTCCACCTTTTCGAATATTGCGGTAAGTCTCTACACCTTGTGCCGGCAATTCCTGCTCTGAAACGCTAGCACCCGGGGCTGCAAAGTCCTGATGTGCAGGTGCAGCAATGGCGACCAGCAGACTGCCACTCAGCAGCAGGGACTTGGCAAGGTAGGACGCTAGATTCCACCATCTGGGAAAAGCTCGGCCTCCCCACATAGGTTTCGACAACGAATAGGTCACCGAAAACACCTTAAAAACCTGTCAATAATCGAAAAAAACACCAAAAACCCTCAATCCGATTGTCTCCCATCCGGTGGGAAAAGGCAATAACCCAGGCGCCCGAACGGCCAAAAATATCAGGGTTTGCACTTAAGGGCTTTTGCAAGGTGCAGAAAACGAGCCTTGGCAGGGTATGCCGCTGCAAAAAGTTGGCGAACAGCGGCTTAGGCGACTATTTAACCGGGATGTCTGGATCTGATCCCTCGGCCTGCGCAGCGACTGGGCGCTTAGTTTGAGGGCCACGCACCGCCGCTTGACCTCGGATGCTGACGAAAAATGTGTTTTCTCCGCGCCCGGCAGCGGCATCCATGAGTGCGATCAGCGTCGCAAAATGAACTTCGGCAGACTCCTGCTCGCTGCCGCCAAAGCGGCAGACAAAGTCCCAGTAATCGCTTCCAGCGGGCAAACGCGCGCGGCGCTGGCGCGCGACATATTTGCGCACCGTGTGCTTGCTGGCCTCCAGCCAGCGCTCGCGTGCTCGGCCGGGGAGATCCAATTGGAAACTTTGCTTCACAGGCGTACTCTTTTAAAAAAATAGGCTGCGTCTCTACGACGCTGCACGAAACTTAGCGGTTGGCGTTGGCGTCGGCGACCGTCAGCGCCGTCATGTTGACGATACGCCGCACCGTGGTGCTGGCGGTCAGCACATGCACCGGCTTGGCCGCGCCCAGCAATACCGGCCCGATGGCAATATTGCCGCCGGCCGCGGTTTTGAGCAGGTTGTAGGCGATGTTGGCAGCGTCGATATTGGGCAGCACCAGCAAATTGGCATCGCCTAGGAGCGTGGAATGGGGCATGAGCGACAGTCGGGCATGGCCGTCCAGCGCTACGTCGCCATGCATTTCGCCGTCTACCTCTAGCCAGGGCGCGTCGCGACGCAATATTTCCAAGGTGTGGCGCATCTTGACGGCGCTGGGCTCATTGCTGCTGCCGAAATTGGAGTGGCTGAGCAATGCCGCCTTGGGTTTAAAGCCAAAGCGCATCATTTCCTCGGCAGCCATGATGGTGATACGCGCCAATTCGGCCGCATTGGGGTCGTAATTGACATGCGTGTCTACCAAAAACAACTGACGGCCCGGCAGCATAAGACCGTTCATGCAGGCATAAATGGGTACATCGCCACTACCGCCCTGGCGTTTGCCAATCACTTGGTCGATATAACCGAGGTGTAGGGCGGTGGTACCCCAGGTGCCGCAGATCAGACCGTCTACATAGCCCTTATGCAGCAACATGGAGCCGATCAACGTCAGGCGGCGGCGCATTTCAATTTTGGCTACCTGCACCGTCACACCTTTGCGCTCGGTCATGCGGTGGTAGGTCTGCCAAAAATCGCGGTAGCGCTCGTCGCTTTCCACGTTGACCACCGCATAGTCCTGGCCTTGGCGCAGGCGCAGGCCGAATTTCTCAATCCGCTCAGCGATGATTGCCGGCCGGCCAATGAGCGTGGGCATGGCAAGGCCCTCGTCGACAACGATTTGCACCGCACGCAACACCCGCTCGTCTTCGCCTTCGGCAAAGGCGACGCGCTTTTTCAAACCGTTTTTAGCCGCCGCAAATATCGGCTTCATGGTGGTGCCCGATGCATAGACAAAGGTCTGCAACTGCTCGCGATAAGCCTGCAAATCCTCCACTGGGCGCAAGGCCACGCCGCTGTCCGCAGCCGCTTTGGCTACCGCCGGCGCGATCTTGATCATCAGACGCGGATCAAAGGGCTTGGGAATCAGGTATTCGGGGCCGAAAGCCAGTTGCTCGCCTGCATAGGCAGCTGCCACCACTTCGCTTTGCTCGGCTTGGGCTAATTCGGCAATGGCATACACAGCGGCGATCTCCATCTCCACGGTGATGGTGGATGCACCCGCGTCGAGCGCGCCCCTGAAGATGTAGGGAAAACACAAAACGTTGTTGACCTGGTTGGGGTAGTCGCTGCGCCCGGTGGCCATGATGGCGTCGTCGCGTACGGCCTTCACCTCTTCAGGCAATATTTCAGGTGTGGGGTTGGCCAAGGCAAAAATCAAGGGGCGCGGCGCCATGCTTTGCACCATGTCAGGCTTGAGCACGCCACCGGCAGACAGGCCCAAAAACACATCGGCACCCGCCATGACTTCGCGCAGTGTGCGGGCATCGGTTTTTTGGGCGAACTCAATTTTATCGGCGTCCATCAATTCGGTGCGGCCTTCATAGACAACGCCTGCCAGATCGGTGACGAAAATGTTTTTGCGCGGCACACCCAGTTTGACCAACAAACTCAGGCAAGCCAGCGCGGCAGCGCCTGCGCCCGAAGTGACAAGCTTGATGTCCTTGAGTTCTTTGCCTACTACCTTGAGACCATTGAGCAGGGCTGCTCCGACGACGATGGCGGTGCCATGCTGGTCATCGTGAAACACTGGGATTTTCATGCGCTCGCGCAGCTTGCGCTCGACGTAAAAACAATCAGGGGCTTTGATATCTTCCAAATTGATGCCGCCAAACGTAGGCTCTAGCGAGGCGATGATGTCCACCAGCTTGTCCAGGTCGTGCTTTTCGTTGATTTCAATGTCAAACACATCGATGCCAGCGAATTTTTTAAACAAAACCGCCTTGCCCTCCATCACCGGCTTGGCAGCCAGAGGCCCAATGTCGCCCAATCCGAGCACGGCCGTTCCGTTGGTGATGACCGCGACCAGGTTGCCCCGGCTGGTGTACTTGAAGGCGTTATTGGGGTCTTTGACGATTTCCTCGCAGGGGGCAGCGACCCCGGGCGAATAGGCCAGCGCCAAATCATGCTGGTTGACCAGTTGGGTGGTTGGCGCAATCGAAATTTTCCCAGGGTTGGGGTATTGGTGGTATTCCAGCGCGGCACGTCGCAGTTCGGCCCGCTTATCAGCCGCCTGCGCATCGGCAGCCTGGGGGGGAGAGGTGGGTGCGTCGTGGGCCATCGTGCTTCCTTGTGCGCCAACCGGCGTGCTTGTAACCGGGGCGATCTGCCTGTGAGAGAGCCAATTGTAGTCAGGGGTGTTTGCAAGCTAATTTCACAACGCCCCAGGCGGGCAAGCGTTTGGCGGCCGGCCCTATACGTACTTGCCGCGTTGGGCTACAGCACGGTCATTTTGGCCAACTCCATGCGCCTCGAGCTTTGCTTACCCGTCAGCACAAAGCCGCGCTGCTGCCCCGCCTCGTCCACAAAGCGCCATGCGCCACCGGCCTCGGGCTCCACGCCCGCATCTTGGGTCCACTGGCCGCTGAGGTTCGGATGGGGGGCTGCCACCACGATGGGAAGCGCCGGCGTTTTCACCGCTACCGGCATCAAGGGAAAGACCAGTTCCGTAGGCTGCCCGGCCAAGGTAGCAGCCAGGGCTTTGGCCGCGTTCATGATGGGCATGACATAGGGCAGCACACGCCCCCCGGCGCTGGCATATTGGGCGCAATCGCCCAAGGCGTAGACATGGGCTGCACTGGTTTGCAAGTGCGCGTCCACCACAATACCGCGCTCGCAGACGATGCCCGCCGCGCTAGCCAATGCCGCGTTGGCGCGCAAGCCCACCGCACTTAGCACCGCGTCGACCTGTAGGCTGCTGCCATCGGCCAAGACTGCCTGCAAGCGCCCCGAGGGCGCATGTGCGTCCAGGCTTTGCACCGTAGTCCCCAGATGCCAGGCCACGCCTTGCGCCTGTAAAGCCGCTTGCAGCTGTTCGCCTGCACCAGCGGGCAACAACAAGGCCAAGGGACGGGGCGAGGGATCGACCACGTGCACGCCATAGCCGCCGATGAGCAAATCGTTGGCGAATTCGCAGCCGATCAAACCGGCGCCTATGACTAGCACCGTTTGGGGGGCGGCGCCTAACGCCTCATGGAAAGAGGCCAAGTCTTCTAAATGATTGATGGATTGCACTTGTGCCGCCGCACTGCCTGCCATGGGCAGGCGTATCGGGTCGGCGCCTGTGGCCAGCACCAGATCGCCGTAACCCAAGCTGCGTGACTGGCCCGCCGCGTCGTCATAACTGAGCGTACGCGCAAGCGTATTGAGACTGCGCACCTGGGTATGCGGCAGCAACTGAACTTGCAATGTCTCGGCCATTTTGGCCGCGGGCGTGGTAATTAACTGCGCTGCCGAGCGCTTTTGGGCCAGCGCATTGGACAGCGTAGGCTTGGCATAAAAGTCAGCGCTGTCGCTGCTTAGCATCACGATGCTGCGCTGCGCATCCAGCTTGCGCAGCTCACGCACCACCGTCCATGCCGCCAGCCCCGCGCCAACAATGACCAAAGGCAAAGCTTGCGGCGCATCAGGGCCGGTGGCGGGCGCATGCACGGGAATGTCGCTCACACCGGGACCAGTTCAAAGTCCGCCTTGGCAACACCGCAATCAGGGCAGGCCCAGCTCTCAGGCACATGTGCCCACAAGGTGCCGGGCGCAATACCGTCTTCGGGCCGGCCAGCCGCTTCGTCATACACAAATCCACACACGATACAGACATAGGTTTTCATTGGGTTTTCTCTCGGATCAAAATTAAACAGGGTTTGGTGCCAGGGGGGTGGTGCAATCAGGCGGCTAATGTAGCCAAAACCGCTTGGTAGTGCTGGGCATGCCGCTGCTCTACCTTGGCTAGTGCAGCAAAACGCTTTTGCGCTTTTTCCAAAGTCGCCCGGCGCACCTGGGCTTCTCGCAGCGCTTGGGCAAAACTAGCCGCGTGCTCTTTGCTCTCGGCGATTTGGGCGTCGATTTCTTCCACCGCTGCAGCATTGCCTTCGTTTTCGGCCGTCTGACGAAAGCCGGGGTACATCTCACTGTACTCATAGGTCTCTCCATCGATCGCGATTTGCAAGGCTTTAGCCGGCGTCATATCGGCTTTGGGATAGAGCAAATCCAAATGCCCAAAGGCGTGCTGCACCTCTTGGGCCGCAGTTTCTTCAAAGGCGCGGGCGGTGGCCTCGTCGCCCATCTCGCGCGCTAGTTTGGCGAAATAGCGGTATTTGATGTGGGCCATGGATTCACCCGCAAAAGCGGCCTCCAGGTTGGCAATGGTTTTGATCTCGGGACGGGTAGCGGACATTGAAAGACTCCTTGTCATTGAACAATTTACCGATTGAAGAATTCAATTGGTACGAAAGGAATGATAGGCGCTTATTATAAATAAAGCCAATTAAATATCCCTAATCAATTGATAGCGTCTATCAAGATGGGTGCATGAGCTTGCCGGCGGCCCGCGCCAGGCGGGCCTACCAAGGACAGGTCTACAGCTTCAATTCCAGCCTGGCTTGCAAGTTCGGAGTGCTTGGCGCCGTGTTTTGCGTTGTCGAGCGAATAGGCAAGCCATTGCTTTGCGTCGACAGCAAGGTGCCGCCGCTCTGGTAGTCCCGGGCCAGCAAGTTGCTGGCCGACAGCCGCAGTTGCGCGCGCGGGCTAAATATCCACAGCGCTGAGGCGTCGAGCACCCATTTGTCCCCCTGCCAGACTTCTTGATCATCGGCCAGACGGGTGGCGTAGCCGGGCGTCCAGTTGATATTGCCACTCAAACGCAATGGCAGGTCGGTGAGGCGGTAGTCGGCCCCCAGGTTGAGTGTGCCGTCTGGCTGTTGCTCCAGACGGTTGTTGGGGCCGCTAAGCGAAGTCAAGCGTGACTGCAAGAGGCTCATATTGGCGCGCAGATCCACTGCGGGCGATTCCGGATAAATTTCGCGCAAGCGAAATTTGGCTTCCAATTCCAGGCCACTCGTTATTGCGCTACCCACGTTTTGCATGCGTGAAACCCAGCGCCGCTCATCGGCCCAGGCCACGGCTTCCAGTGCTGTTTGCGCACGCATCAAGTTATCAATTTGCCGCACAAACACATTGGCGCTAAGTAAGCCGCCGCCGGGCAAATAGTGTTCGTATGCAGTATCGATACCCAAGGCCAATTCGGGTTGCAGGTTCGGGTTGCCGGCACCATCTGGGTGCAGTGCACTATTGGCACCCCGATCCGGAAAGAAAGGGTTGATGGTTGGCCGTGCAATCAGTCGCCCCAGATCGGGTGAGCGATAACTGCGCGTCAGGCTCACGCGGATCTGGTCTTTCGCGGCGAGGTCTGGGCGCCACACTGCATGCAATAAGGGCGTGAGTACCGCACTTTGATTGCTCACCGTGCCTTGGCCCTGACCTGCTGAACCGCTGATGTTGATAGCTTCCCAGCGCAGCCCGGCATGGGCGGCCCAGTGCGGGTTGATATCCCATTCGTCCTGCGCATACAAGGCTACACGCCGGCTGCTCGCAGACACATCGCCGTCGAAATCGGCGAGCGGATTTTGGCCGTCGCGCAAGCTGCTGGCACTTTGTTCGCGCTGGTTCATCTCCAGTTCCAGCCCGCTGACCAGGCTGTGTGCTTCGGCAATCAGCAATGAATATTTGCCACTGCTATTCCAGGTGGTGTCGCTTTGCGCCGACTCCTGCGCCAAGGGCAAGGCGCCCTTAGAGCCACCGCTTTGCAAGGTGTTCGCGCTGTTATTCCAGGTGCTGCGACCCAGGTTGTTGTTCAGTACCAGACGTGCACCATCGTCCAAGCGACGGCTCCAACTGGTGCCCAGGCGCAACATAGCAAAGCGGTTATCACTGGCCGTTTCGCTCAATGCGTAAGGTAGCGTTCCGCCACTTTGGCTGAGTGTGCTGCTGGACTGGCCCTGGTTGTGACTCATGATCAACATCGGCATCAGCACCAAGCCATCGCTGCCCCATTGCAGCCGACCGTTGGCATGCAACATGTCACGTTTGCTTTGCGCGCGGACCACCTCTTGCGTGCTTTGCACCACCGTGGGTGGGCCCGGCGGGGCCAAGCTCTCTGTGCTCGTCGTTTTGCTTTCGTCGTTGCCGCGATCCATATGCATCGCAGACAGCGTCAGGCTATAGGCCAGTCCGTCCACTGTGTCGCTGCGCGACCAGGAGGCACCGGGCGCCGCTTTGCCGCTTTCCAGGCCTGCGCCTAACTGAAGGTTATTGAGGTATTTGACATACCCGCCACGCGTAATGATGTTGATAGTGCCGGCAATAGCACGCGCACCAGTCTCGGCGGTGGGCGCGCGCATGATCTCTATGCGCTCGACCTGCTCGGGCAAGATGTCCTCAAGGGAGAAACCGCGCGGCGCGCGCTCACCATCAATCATGATTTGCGTGTAGCCATTACCTAAGCCCCGCATCGCAGGCGGCCCGCCGCGCCCCGGCCTGCCGCTACTGACAATGCCTGGCAAGCGCTTGAGCAATTCACCCATAGAGCTGTCGCCATAGCGCTCGATCTCTTCGCGACCCACAATGATTTTTGCAGCGGTGGAAAGCCGTCGTGTATCGCTCTCCAGATTGGCGCGTATTTCCACCGGCTTGAGTGCGTTCTGCGGCGGTCTCGCCGGGTCCGGCGCCTGCGCAGACGGTGGTCTGCTTTGCGCTCCAGCCTTGTCTTGCGCGCTTTCGGCCACCGCGGGCATGCCGGGATTTTGCGGCATTTCTTGCGCGCCCAAGTGGGCGGCGAGCACGGTCAGCAAACCGAAGAAAAAACGGTGATGGTTACGTAGCATTGTTTAGGCGCGCATTAACGCTTCGATCGCATCGGGCTCGACCGGCACCCCGCGGCTGATCAACTCGCAACCTTGCTCGGTCACGATGGCGTCATCCTCAATGCGAATGCCGATGTGGTGGAATCGCTCAGGCACCCCCGGCGCCGGCCGCACATAAATGCCCGGCTCAATCGTCAAGACCATGCCCGGGCGCAAGATGCGCGCCGGCCGGTCGACTATCGGCTGGCCCGTTAACGCGTCTTTGCGGACACTGGTTTTACCCAATTCAGAAGGCTCGGTATAAGCACCGCAGTCATGCACATCGCGCCCTAGCCAGTGACCGGTGCGGTGCATATAAAACTGAAAATACGCCCGCTTGTCTATGACGTCCTGCACGGTTCCTACCTTGTTTTTGTCGAGCAAGCCTACATCCAGCATGCCTTGCGCCAACACAGCCACGCTGGCCTCATGCGGGTCGGTAAAGCGCGCGCCGGCCTGCGTGGCGCCGATGGCCGCCACTTGCGCGGCCAGTACCAGTTCATATAGCGCACGCTGCGGCCCGGTAAATGTGCCGTCGG
This sequence comes from Comamonadaceae bacterium, assembly GCA_947447975.1. Classification (GTDB taxonomy): domain Bacteria; phylum Pseudomonadota; class Gammaproteobacteria; order Burkholderiales; family Burkholderiaceae_C; genus Allorhodoferax. The sequence goes on from CANFLU010000001.1 coordinate 16,526, forward strand.
CCGGGAAGGTGCGGGTGATATCCGAGGCATAGCCATCGAGTTCGCAACCGGCATCGATCAAGACCAGTTCGCCGGGGCGCACCAAGGCCGTGTCAGCCCGGTAGTGCAAGACGCAGGCATTGGCTCCCGCTGCCACGATGGAGGTATAGGCTGGCGACTGCGCGCCGTGGCGGCGAAACTCGTGCAACAACTCGGCCTCTAAATGGTACTCGCGCACCTCCTGGCCGGCACGCAGCATATGGGCACTGGTTTGCATGGCACGCAGGTGGGCCCCTGCGCTAATTTGCCCTGCCCGGCGCATCGTGTCTTGCTCTTGCGCGTCTTTGATCAGGCGCATTTCGTCTAGTACGGTGCACAAGTCTTGCTGCGCGCCAGGGCACAGCGCGCCGTAGCGCGCTCGATCACGCAATTGCTGCAAAGCCGTTTGAATGCGTGCTTCTAAACCGCTATGGGTGGCAAACGGGTACCAAACACGGTCGCACCCATCCAGCAAGGCGGGCAGGCGCGTCTCCAATTCGGATAGGGCATACGCCTCGTCCACACCGAGCGCCGCCGGTGCCGCTTGAGGACCTAAGCGATAACCGTCCCAAATCTCACGCTCCAAATCTTTGGGCTGGCAAAACAAAATGCTTTTGCCATTGCCCGTGATGACCAGCCAAGCGCCCGGCTCGGAAAAACCACACAGATAATGAAAGTAACTATCAAAGCGGTAAGGGAAATCGGCGTCGCGATTGCGGCGCTGCTCCGGCGCAGTGGGCACGATCGCCAGGCCGCGCGGGCCGATCTGGTTGGCCACCTGGGCGCGGCGGGACGGGTACATGCTGGTATTCATGGATGCGTAGCTCATCGGGTGGAAGATTCGTTCAATGCCTGCAAGCGCTGGGGGGTGCCGACATCCGTCCAAAGGCCGGTGTACAGACTTGCGCTGACCCGGCCCTGGTCCATTGCCGCACGCAACAAAGGGGCTAAGGGTGCTTTCTCCCCCTGTGCATTACCCGGCGCAATACTGCACCAGGGTGGTGCAAACAGCGCAGCACGGTACAGACCAATGGTGCTGTAAGTGTAGCGTTGTGCCAGACTATCGGAGGGCAGGTTCAGCGCCAACGCAGAGACATGGCTTTCACTTGCATCCATGGTCGTCAGACCAAAGTCGCCGCGGGGGTTGTGCGCCGGGTTGGGCACTAGCCAAATATGGGCCAGTTTGTCGCTGGCGGCAAAACTTGCCACGGCCTGGGCCTCGAACGCAAAGTCGGGTGCGTACACGTCGCCAGCCAGGACCCAAAAAATCGGGTCGGGGCCCAGGCCTGCGCACAGCAGGGGCAGCGCACGGGCAATACCACCTGCCGTTTCCAACGCATAGCCGAAATCCTGTCCTTCGTGGGAATAGCGCAAGGACATAGGCGCTTCTAACGCGGCTTGCGTGGGGCTGTGCTGCGTACCCAAGCGGGGCGCAAACTGCTCGCCTAGCCAGGCGGTATTGATCACCGTGCAGGCCACACCGGCCCGGGCCAGCGCATCCAAATGCCAAAGTGCAAGCGCTTTGCCCCGCACTTGCAGCAAAGGTTTGGGGCAGGCATCGGTGAGCGGGCGCATGCGTTCGCCGCGCCCCGCGGCCAGCAGCATGGCATGTACCGGCGTCAAGCGCGTCAAAAGCTTAGCGTCCGCCAACGCTGACCTTGCCAAACACCGACTGCGCCTGCCGCGGCAAGCAACGCCAGTAAGCCGGGTGTGCGGCGACTTCCCCCTCAAGCGCGGCCGCGGCCTGCCAGCCCCAGCGTGGCTGGTACAAAAAGGCGCGCGCCAAGGCAATCAAATCAGCATCACCGGCTTGCAATATCGCCTCGGCCTGTTGCGCCTCGGTAATCAGGCCGACCGCAACGGTAGGCATGCCTACGGCTTTGCGGATGTCCGAGGCAAAGCCAACTTGGTAATTGGGGCCGAGCGCAATTTTTTGCTGCGGGGACACGCCGCCACTGGAGACATGGATAAAGCTGCAGCCCAAGGTCTGGAGTTGCTTGGCAAATTCGGTACTTTGGGCGCAGTCCCAACCACCCTCCACCCAATCGGAAGCGGACAGACGCAAACCCAGTACGCCACCATAGGCCTTGCGCACCGCAGCAAATACCTCTAGCGGAAAGCGCATACGGTTTTCCAAGCTTCCGCCATAGGCATCGGTACGCTGGTTGGATATAGGCGACAAAAACTCGTGCAGCAAATAACCATGCGCACTATGGAGTTCAATCGCATCGACACCCATCGCATGGGCACGCTGTGCCGCCAGCACAAACGCATCACGCACCCGGTCCATGGCGGCGCGGTCCATTTCTCGGGGCGGCGGCTCCTGGGGTAGTTGGGAGAGCGCCGAAGGGCCTAGGGTGGGCCAACCGCCCTGCGCGCTGGCAAGCAACTGCCCTCCTTCCCAGGGCACCGCACTGGAAGCTTTGCGCCCGGCATGTGCCAATTGAATGCACACCGCCACGTGGGGCGCCAGCTTGCGGGCGCGATGCAGATGGCTCCGCAAGGCCGCCTCGGTAGCCTCGTCCCACAAACCCAGACAGGCTGGCGTGATGCGGCCCTCGGGCACAACGGCGGTAGCCTCGATGGTGAACATAGCGGCACCGCTATTGAGTAAATTGCCCCAATGCATCAAGTGCCAGTCGGTTGCCTGACCCGCATTGGCGGCATATTGGCACATGGGCGCGACCACGATGCGGTTGGGCAAAACCAGCGCGGCGTCCGGGCCCTGCAGTGTGTAGGGTGAGAACAAGGTACTCATGGGTTGTTTAAAGCGTAGGTGAAATGTGCATTTTGCAATGCTTTCGCGACGCGCTCGTGTGCCACGGTAGCGATGCAAGGCTGTCGCACTGGCATGGATGCACCGCTAAAATGTTTTTCCACGCGTCTGACCGGCGCAATGCCCCAGCCCCTCCCGGAGTCCTTTCATGGCCAATTCCCACCAAATGGCAAGCGCGATACGCGCGCTTGCAATGGACGCAGTTCAACAAGCCAACTCCGGTCACCCCGGCGCTCCTATGGGCATGGCCGATATGGCAGTAGCGCTGTGGGGCCAGCATTTGCAGCACAACCCCTTGAATCCGCACTGGGCGAACCGCGACCGCTTTGTTTTGTCTAACGGTCACGGATCGATGTTGATTTATGCCTTGCTACACCTGACGGGCTACAAGCTACCCATGGCGGAATTGAAGAACTTTCGCCAATTGCACAGCAAAACCGCTGGCCACCCCGAAGTCGATGTCACCCCCGGCGTAGAAACCACCACCGGCCCGCTAGGCCAAGGCATCACCAATGCGGTGGGCATGGCTATGGCCGAGAAACTACTGGCCGCGCAATTCAATCGCGAAGGCCATGCCATCGTGGACCACCACACCTATGTATTTTTGGGCGACGGCTGCATGATGGAAGGCATCAGCCATGAAGCCAGCGCGCTGGCAGGCGCTTGGAAGCTGAACAAACTGATTGCTCTATACGACGACAACGGCATCTCCATTGACGGCCAGGTCACACCCTGGTTTATCGACAACACCGCACAGCGCTTCACCGCCTATGGCTGGAATGTGATCGACAAAGTGGACGGCCACGACGCCCAAGCCGTATCGCAGGCGATTGCAAAAGCCAAAGCCAGCACCGATAAGCCCACCCTGATCGTTTGCAAAACGTCCATCGGCAAAGGCAGCCCCAACCGCGCCAACACGTCCAAAGCCCACGGGGAACCCCTGGGCGCCGAGGAAATCAAACTCACCCGCGAAGCAATAGGTTGGACGCACCCGCCATTTGTCGTGCCCAAGGCGGTCTATACCGACTGGGATGCCAAAGATGCAGGGCGGGCGCGCGAGAAAGAGTGGAACACCCGCTTTGCCGCCTACAAAGCCGCGCATCCGGATCTGGCCAAAGAATTTGTACGCCGCATGAAGGGTGACTTGCCCAAGGGCTTTGTACAAACCGCCGTGGACGCAGTTTTGGCCGCCCATGCCAAAGCCGAAACCGTGGCCTCGCGCAAAGCCTCGCAACTGGCGCTCGAGCATTTCACCGCAGCCTTGCCCGAGTTGCTGGGCGGCTCGGCGGACCTGACCGGCTCCAACCTCACCAACACCAAATCTACGCCCAATGTGCGCTTTGATGCACAAGGCCAGCTGGTGCAAAGCGCCGACGCTAATGGGCAGCTGCACGGCGGACGCCATATCAATTACGGGGTGCGCGAATTTGGCATGGCCGCCATCATGAACGGCATCGCGCTGCATGGCGGCTTTATCCCTTACGGCGGCACCTTCCTCACCTTTAGTGACTATTCGCGCAATGCCATCCGCATGGCCGCCTTGATGAAAAAGCGCGTCATCCATGTATTCACCCACGACAGCATCGGTCTGGGTGAAGACGGGCCGACACACCAATCCATCGAGCACGCCGCATCCTTGCGCCTGATCCCCAACCTGGACGTGTGGCGCCCAGCCGATACGGCTGAAACTGCGGTAGCCTGGACGGTGGCCCTGCAAAACCGCCACAAGCCCACGGCCTTGTTGTTGTCGCGCCAAAACATCAGCTACGCACCCAAAGCCGAGTCGGCTAGTGCAGCCGATGCCTGCGGCCTAGATGCCATTAACAAAGGAGCTTACGTACTGGCAGAGCCCTCTGAAGTTGGCATGAAGAAGAAAACACAGGCGGTGCTCATCGCCACCGGCTCAGAAGTACAACTGGCCTTGCAAGCGCAAGCGGTATTGGCTGCTCGCAAGATTGCGGTGCGCGTGGTTTCCATGCCCAGCACCACCACCTTTGACTTGCAAAGCGACGCTTACAAAGCCAGTGTGCTGCCTGCCGGTGTGCCGCGTATTGCGGTCGAAATGGGCTCGAGCGGCGGTTGGTGGAAATACGGCTGCGCGGCAGTAGTAGGCATTGATACCTACGGCGAATCGGCCCCCGCGCCCGCCCTGTTCAAACACTTCGGATTCACGCCAGAGAACGTGGCCGACACCGTGCAATTGTCATTGCAGCGCAAGCGCTGAACGCGCCACCGCTTTTTTATTTTCTGGAGAACAAAAATGGCTATCAAGGTAGGAATTAACGGATTCGGTCGCATCGGTCGCATGGTGTTTCGCGCTGCGGTGCAAAACTTTTCGGACATCGAAATCGTCGGTATCAACGACTTGCTCGAGCCCGATTACCTGGCCTATATGCTGCGCTACGACAGCGTGCATGGCCGCTTTGCCGGCGAGGTGTCGGTCAAAGACGGTGCGCTGATCGTCAATGGCAAAACCATACGCCTGACGCAAGAGCGCGATCCGGCCAACCTGAAGTGGGACGCGGTTGGTGCCGATGTGGTGATTGAAGCCACTGGCCTGTTCCTGGACAAGCCTACCGCCGAGAAACACCTGGCAGCCGGTGCGAAAAAAGTCATTCTGTCGGCCCCCAGCAAAGACGACACACCCATGTTTGTGTATGGAGTCAACCACGCCACCTACGCCGGGCAAGCCATTGTGTCCAACGCCTCCTGCACCACCAACTGCCTGGCCCCCGTAGCCAAGGTACTGCATGACAAATGGGGCATCAAGCGCGGCCTGATGACCACGGTACACGCGGCCACCGCTACGCAAAAAACGGTCGATGGGCCTAGCAACAAAGACTGGCGCGGCGGACGCGGCATTTTGGAAAACATCATTCCCAGCAGCACCGGCGCAGCCAAGGCAGTCGGCGTGGTGATTCCTGAACTCAACAAAAAACTCACCGGCATGTCCTTCCGCGTGCCCACGAGCGATGTGTCGGTGGTGGACTTGACCTGCGAACTCAATACGGCCGCCACCTTGGCCGAAATTTGTGCCGAAATGAAAGCCCAAAGCGAAGGCGCTTTGAAAGGCGTGCTCGGCTATACCGAAGACAAAGTGGTGGCCACCGATTTCCGCGGCGATGCCCGGACCTCGATTTTTGATGCCGACGCCAGCATTGCGCTAGACGGCACCTTCATCAAAGTCGTTAGCTGGTACGACAACGAATGGGGCTACTCCAACAAATGCCTGGAGATGGTCCGCGTCGTCAGCAAATAAATTGGCTTCGCCCGCGCTGACGCTGCCCTAGGCGGCGGGCGGTGCGTCAGCGTTGGGCCGCACGCTGACTTCAGCGCTGTTGATTTTTTGCAAGCCGTTTTCAGTCTCAACTAACAAGGCGCCGTGCGCATCCACACCGCGCGCAAGGCCGCTTATGCCATCGCTACACAGCACTTGCCGCCCGAACAGTGCGTCGCGATCCTGATAGGCGCTCAGCAGTGGTGCCATGCCACTGTCCGCAAAATCCAACACCGCTTTGACCGCCGCGGGCGCTAGCAAGCCGAACGCCCGCGCGGCGTCGGCCTCGGGCACAAGCTCTTGCAGCCAGGCCGGTGGCGTACGCAATCCCTGTGCAGCGCGCGGCCCGATGTTGATGCCGATGCCAATGACAGCGTAGCGCGACGCGCCCATGCTGGCCGTTTCAATGAGGATGCCGCCCAGCTTGCGCCCGTGCAGCCACAAATCATTGGGCCATTTGAGCTGGATATCGGCATGCAGGCTTTGCGCTGCCGCCAGCCCCACCGCCAAGGACAGGCCAGACCAGTCCCGAGGAGCCAGCGGCAGGCCGATAGAAAAGGTAAGCGGCGCGGGGCCGGTATCAGGCGCTTCGCTCAGCCACTGCCGCCCCATGCGACCGCGCCCAGCGCTTTGCTGCTCGGCCACCAATGCAATGGGTTCAACGCGGCCCGCCCGCGCACGTTCCATGAGCTCGGTATTGGTGGAAGGCAGGGTGGGCAGGATCTCGACGCTAAAGCCCGGTAGCAGCGGCGCCACAGCCTCCCAGACCGCTTCGGCAGGCCAGCGCAAGACCTTGTCAGCGGGTAGGCCGCCCGGCATGGCTGTTTAGCGTTTGCGCCAGCTGGCGCGTTTGGGGGCCAGCATCGTGCCCCGGCAATGCTTGCTGCCGCACCAGCAGGGGTATTCGGCCTTGAGTTTGCGGGTGAGCGGCTCGTCGGTCACCAAGCCGTAGTCATAAGTCAGCTCTTCGCCGGCCTGGATGTTACGCAAGGCTTTGATAAAGATGCGTCCCCGCACTTCATCGGCTTCGCAATTGCCGTCGCAGGAATGGTTAATCCACTTGGCCGCGTTGCCCTGGTGCAGGCCATCGATCACGCGCGTGTCATCAATATGGAAGTAAAACGTATGGTTGGGATTGGCGGGGTCGTGCGGATGGCGTTCTTGCGCTTCTTCCCAGCTAATGACTTCGCCCAGGTACTCGATCAGCGTTTCGCCTTCTGCAAAATCACGCAAAGCAAAAACGCCTTTGCCGTGGATGCCCGAGCTGCGTACCGCAAGTCTGCGCGTGGGGGGCGAAGCGGCAGATTTTGGCGGCACGGAAAAATTTGGTATGGTGGATCGTATGGGCGCGCATGTGTGCGCCCGTGTGGGTGCGCGCCCGTGCGTGCGCGAAGAAACGGATTGTAGTCACATGAAAAACGATATTGCAGGCAAGACCTTGGTCATTGCAGAAAAGCCTTCGGTTGCACAGGACATCGTGCGTGCGCTCACCAGCAGCGCCGGCAAATTTGAGAAGCACGACGAGTATTTTGAAAACGAAACCTATGTGGTTTCCAGCGCCGTAGGCCATCTGGTAGAGATTCAAGCGCCCGAGGCCTATGACGTGAAACGCGGCAAGTGGAGTTTTGCGCACCTGCCCGTCATTCCCCCGCACTTTGATTTGAAGCCGGTGGACAAAACCAAAACGCGGCTCAACGCAGTGGTCAAACTTGCCAAACGCAAGGACGTGGCGCGGCTCATCAACGCCTGCGACGCCGGGCGCGAGGGTGAACTTATTTTTCGCTTGATTGAGCAGTACGCCGGTGGCGCCAAGCCTTTGGGCAAGCCAGTCAACCGCTTGTGGTTGCAATCCATGACGCCGCAAGCCATACGCGACGGCTTTGCGCATTTGCGCACCAACGCCCAAATGCAACCCCTGGCCGACGCAGCGCGCTGCCGCTCAGAGGCGGACTGGTTGGTGGGCATCAACGGCACGCGCGCCATGACGGCTTTCAATTCACGCGACGGCGGTTTTTTCCTGACCACCGTGGGCCGGGTGCAAACGCCGACACTCTCGGTGGTCGTGGAGCGCGAAGAGCAAATCCGCAAATTCATCAGCCGCGATTATTTTGAAATCCATGCCGAGTTCGCTGCGCAAGCGGGCAGCTACGCCGCCAAATGGTTTGACCCGGCGCATAAAAAAGACGCCGAGGACGCCGAGAAGAAAGAAGACCGCCTGTGGTCCCAGGCGCAAGCGCAGGCGATTGCCGATGCGGTGCGCGGCAAACCCGCCAGTGTGCAGGAAGAAAGCAAGCCCAGCAACAAAAGCAGTCCCGGCCTGTTTGACTTGACCACTTTGCAGCGCGAAGCCAATGGGCGCTTTGGCTTTTCCGCCAAGACCACGCTGGCCTTGGCGCAAAGCCTGTACGAGCGGCACAAAGCCCTGACCTACCCGCGTACCGACTCGCGCCACCTGCCCGAAGACTACCTCGCCACGGTGAATGACACCATGGCCATGATCTCCAAAAGCGGCATGGGGCACCTGGCGCCCTTTGCGCGTACGGCGATTGCTAAACACTACATCAAACCGAGCAAAAAAGTGTTTGACAACAGCAAGGTGAGCGACCACTTTGCCATCATCCCCACGCTTGAGGCGCCCAGCGGTTTGTCCGACGCCGAGCAAAAGCTCTATGACTTTGTGGTGCGCCGCTTTATCGCCGTGTTTTTCCCCGCTGCCGAATACCAGATCACCACACGCATCAGCACCGTGGCGCTGGGCGCACAAAGCCACCCATTCAAGACCACCGGCAAGGTACTGGTCGAACCCGGCTGGTTGGCGGTCTACGGCAAAGAAGCAGCCGCCGAAATCGACGACGCCAAAGACGGCGACAAAGGCCAAAACCTGGTGCCGGTGCAGCCCGGCGAACAGGTACGCACCGACAGCGCCGAAGCCAAGGGCTTGAAGACCCGGCCCCCAGCGCGCTACACCGAGGCGACCTTGCTAGGCGCCATGGAGGGCGCGGGCAAAACGGTAGAAGACGAAGAGTTCAGTGAAGCCATGCGCGAAAAAGGCCTGGGCACGCCGGCCACGCGCTCCTCTATTATTGAAGGTTTGCTCAACGAAAAATACATGTTGCGCGAGGGTCGCGAGCTGATTCCTACGGCTAAGGCATTTCAATTGATGACGCTCTTGCGCGGCCTGGGCGTGGAAGAATTGTCCAAGGCAGAGCTGACCGGTGAATGGGAATACAAACTGTCGCTGATGGAGCAGGGCAAGATGGAGCGTGCGGCCTTTATGGCCGAGATCGCGGCCATGACCGAGCGCATGGTGAAAAAAGCCAAAGAGTACGACCGCGACACCATCCCCGGCGACTACGCCACCTTGCAAAGCGCCTGCCCCAACTGCGGCGGCATCGTGAAAGAAAACTACCGCCGCTACGCCTGTACCGGAAAGACGGGCAGCGAAGAGGGCTGCGGTTTTTCTTTTGGAAAAACACCGGCGGGACGTACTTTCGAGCTGGCCGAAGTAGAGCAGTTTTTGCGTGATAAAAAAATTGGACCCCTCGATGGCTTTCGCTCCAAAGCGGGCTGGCCTTTTACTTCCGAGATCGTGCTCAAATTTGATGAAGACAATAAAAATTTCAAGTTGGAGTTTGACTTTGGCGACGATAAAGCGGGGCAAGAATCCGGCGAGCTGGCAGACTTCAGCGCGCAAGAGCCGCTGGGCGGCTGCCCCAAATGCGGCGCTCAAACCGGGGGTCTGGTGTTTGAGCACGGCAAAAATTATGTCTGCGACCATGCAGTGCCCAGCCTGGTGCAAACCGTGCCAAGCTGCGACTTCAAAAGCGGGCAGATCATCTTGCAACAACCCATCGCACGCGAGCAAATGACCAAGCTCCTGGCCAGTGGCAAAACCGATATGCTGGATAAGTTTGTCAGCATGCGCACCCGCCGCGCTTTCAAAGCCATGTTGGCCTGGGACGCGGAGGCGGGCAAAGTGAATTTTGAATTTGCACCTAGCAAGTTCCCACCGCGTCCTGGTGCCGCAGCCAAAGCCGCTGCGGCGCGCAGTCGGGCAGTGGCGGCATCGCCTGCCGGCAAAGCGGCGGCCAAGAAGGCCGCAGCTGCCGCTAAGAAAAGCCCCGTGGCCAAAGCGGTCAAACCCAAGGCGCCGCGCAAAGCCAGCACTGCGGCAGGCAAAGCGCCCAGCGCCGCGCTGGCAGCCGTCATCGGCAGTGAACCCGTGTCCAGGCCCGAGGTGGTCAAGAAGCTATGGGACTACATCAAGGCCCAGGGCCTGCAAGACCCCAAGGACAAACGCACTATCGTGGCCGATGCCAAGCTACAAGCCGTGTTTGGCAAACCCAGTATCAATATGTTTGAACTGGCGGGAATTGTCGGCAAGCATTTAGCGTGAAAGACACCCGTCAAGCAAGACTGCTAAGCTCTAGCGCTGCAGGCAAGTTATCAGCCATCGGCGGCGCGCCATTGGTGCGCTGACCCCAGGGCGCTTGCTAAGCCACTATGAACTTCACCGAAATAGACGACGACTCCGAGCACAGCACGCACACGCCGGCCCAACGGGCCGCGGCCGCTGCGCGCAGTACCTGGGTGAGCGTGGTGGTCAACGTGCTGCTCTCGAGTGTGCAAATCGTGGTCGGCATCGCGGCCAAGTCCCAAGGCTTGGTCGCCGACGGCATCCATTCGCTTTCGGATTTGGTGTCCGATTTTGTGGTGCTGATCGCCGGTCGCCACAGCCAAAAGGACGCGGATGAGGACCACCCTTACGGCCACCAGCGTTTTGAAAACGCAGCCTCCTTGGTGCTGGGCCTGTTGCTATTAGGTGTCGGCGTAGGCATGGTCTGGTCGGCGGTGGGCAAATTGCAAACCCCCGAATCCATCCCCACCGCGCACGCCTCAGCCTTGTGGGTGGCAGTGGCGGCGCTGGTGTCCAAAGAATTGCTCTTTCGCTACATGCTGGGGGTGGCCAAGCGTGTCAAGTCGGGCATGCTGGTGGCCAACGCCTGGCATGCGCGCTCGGATGCGGCCTCCAGCCTGGTAGTGGCGCTAGGCCTGATCGGCAACCTGATGGGCTACCCGCTACTCGATCCGATTGCCGCGCTCATTGTGGGCCTGATGGTGGCCAAGATGGGCTGGGGCTTTGCTTGGGACGCCTTGCACGACTTGATGGACCGCGCTGTAGACGAAAGTGAAGTAGAAGCCATCCGCCAAACGCTGATGCACACACCGGGCGTGGCCGGCGTGCACGACGTTCGGACCCGCAAGATGGGCGATATGGTGGTCGCCGATGCCCATATCGAAGTCGATGCCACCCTCACCGTAGAAGAGGGACACAACATTGCCGTAGCGGCACGCCAGGCCGTAATGCAACGTCACCGTGTGCTCAACCTCATGACCCATGTCGACCCCGCCCACCGCCACGACGGTGACCACGAGGCCACACCACCCCCATAGTTTTCAGGACACAAGGACCCACCACCGATGCATCGCACAATTTTTGATACACCGGTGGTTAACACCCTATTACGTGTCATTTCGATAAGTTTTTTAAAGGCGACCGGCTGGAAGATTGTGGGCGAGCTGTCGCCCAACTGCCGCAAAAGCGTGTTGATTGCGGCGCCCCACACCAGCAACTGGGATTTGCCTTACATGTTGATGGTCGGCTTCGCGCTGGGCCTGAATATTTACTGGATGGGCAAGGTGCAAATTTTCCGCTTCCCCTTTGGCCCGTTAATGCGCTGGCTAGGCGGCATCCCGGTGCAGCGCGAAAACGCGAACAATCTTGTCGCGGCATCGGCAGAGGCGCTGAAGTCGGCAAATCGACCCGTGCAACTGGTAGTCCCACCTGAGGGCACGCGCAGCAAAGTGCGCTACTGGAAAACCGGCTTTTATTACATCGCCCTGGGTGCGCAAGTGCCTATCGTGATGTCGTTTTTGGACTATGGCAACAAGGTCAGCGGGTTGGGCCCCGCATTTGAGCCCACCGGCGATATCGAGGCCGACATGGTCCGTATTAAAGCTTTTTACGCGCCCTTCAAGGGCAAAAATCCGGACCAGTTTTAATGCGCCGCAACCACCTACTGGCCGCGGCCATCAGCGCCGCCAGCGTGGCTGCCATCTGAGCGCCGTGCCGGCGCTTATGGTTTAGTGTGGGGCTTTGTGGGTGTTGTTCAAAATTTGGTCGGTATACGCAATGGCCAGCGCGCTGAGCAAAAACGTCGCATGAATAATGGATTGCCACATCAGCACTTTGGTGTCGTAGTTGGCAGCGTTGATAAAGGTCTTGAGCAAATGAATAGAGCTGATACCGATGATCGCTGTTCCAAGTTTGACCTTGAGTACCGAGGCGTTGACATGGTCTAGCCACTCGGGCTGATCGGGGTGACCTTCCAAGTGCATACGGCTGACAAAGGTCTCGTAGCCGCCCACAATCACCATGATGAGCAGGTTGGAAATCATCACCACATCAATGAGCGCCAAGACCACCAGCATGATGAGCGTTTCATTGAGCGAGGTTAACGGCGCCTCGGACTGGTAACCCATACTGGTTACCAAGGCTTGCAATGCGGTTTGGTTGCCAAATGCGGCTTCCAACAGATGCAGCAGCTCGACCCAGAAGTGGTACACGTACACGCCCTGCGCGGCAATCAGGCCCAAGTAGAGAGGCAGTTGCAGCCATCGGCTGGCAAATATCAGCGTGGGCAAGGGCTTTAAGCTAGGGCTAGGTTTTTTGCGGTCTTGCGGCATGGTTTACTCCCAGATACAGGAGTTGATTATCCACGCCGTTTACACCGATGCCACGTCAAAGCGCACCGTAAAACACGCCCCCGGCGGAGTGTGTCCAGGATGGCTGTCGCTCAAATTTACGCTAGCTCGGTGTTGCCTAGCGATTTCCACCACGATGGGCAGACCTAAGCCTGATCCATCGGCTTCATTGCCCAATGCGCGGTAAAAGGGCTGGAACACCAACTCGCGCTCGGTCAGGGCCACCCCAGGGCCGCTGTCTTCCACTTGCAATGTCAGTGTCTTGGCCAAGGTGTCGGCCAGCACCCGAACCGTGATCACGGCGGCCACGTCGGCACGCGATTGGCTGTAGTTGATCGCGTTATCTACCAGGTTGCGAACCATCTCTTGTAAGAGCGTGGCGTTACCGTTAATTTTGACGCCAGCACTGCCCGGCTGTGCGCCCTCGTAGCCAATGTCAATTTGCTTCTCCACCGCCCGTGGCGCGCAGTCGCGCACCACGTCCATGGTCAGCCGTGCGATGTCGCAAGGTTGGTGGGCCAGCACGGCGGCACTGCTTTCGGCGCGCGCCAAGGCGAGCAATTGGTTTACCGTGTGCGTGGCGCGGATGCTGGAGCGTCCGATTTGTCGCAGTGACAGCTTGAGCTCCTGGGCACTGGCGTCGTGCCGCTGTGCCAAATCGGCCTGCATACGCAAGCCGGCCAGCGGCGTTTTCAGCTGATGCGCGGCATCGGCCAAAAAACGTTTTTGGGTGGCAATGGAATCTTTCAAGCGCAAAAGCAAATCGTTGACCGAGGCTACCAGCGGCACCACCTCCAGCGGCACGGCCTGCGCGTCCAGGGGGCTTAGGTCATCGGGCTTGCGCGCGCGTATGGTTTCTTCCAGACGGTTGAGCGGTTTGATCGCTTGCGCCAAAGCCAGCCACACCAGCAGCACCGCCACCGGCAAGACCACAAACTGCGGCAGCATCACGCCCTTGACGATCTCGGTGGCCAGCACAGCGCGCTTGTCCATGGTTTCGGCCACTTGCACCAGGGCCAACTGGTTGCCAGGCAAGTCCAAGCGCACCCACATCGAGGCTACTTTCAGGTCTGTGCCGCCCAGAGTGATATCGCGCAAACGCACCTCGCCTACCGGGTTTCGCTCGTCCTGTGCAGGGCTTGGCAAATGAACGTCGCCACCCAACACCTGCCCCTGCGGACCCAACACCTGGTAGTAAACCATGTCGCTGTCTTCTGCGCGCAGCAACTCACGCGCGGGCTGCGGCAGCGTAAAACTCACCTGGTCATGCTGCGTTTTGATGTACTGCGCAAGCACGTTGGCATTGTATTCCAGCGCACGGTCAAAAGGTTTACCGGCGATACCCTGGGCCACCAACCAAGTCAGCACCAGGCTGATCGGCCACAACAGCAGGATGGGCGTGAGCATCCAATCCAGAATTTCGCCGAACAGCGAGCGCTGTTCACTTTGGAAGACTTTCAATTCGGGATTTTTTCCAGGCAATAGCCCAAACCGCGCACGGTGGCGATGCGGATCGGGCCTTTTTCAATTTTCTTGCGCAAGCGATGGATATAGACCTCAATCGCGTTATTGCTCACCTCCTCGCCCCATTCGCACAAGCGCTCTACCAACTGGTCTTTGCTGACCAGGCGGCCCGTGCGCTGCAACAGCACTTCCAAAAGGCCCAGCTCACGCGCCGACAACTCCACCATCTTGCCATCGATGGTGGCCACGCGTCCCGATTGGTCATAGACCAGCGGCCCGTGCTTGATATTGCTGCTGGCCGCACCCATGCCCCGGCGCACCAAGGCCCGCGCCCGTGCTTCGAGCTCTTGCAGGCTAAAGGGTTTGGCCATGTAGTCGTCAGCGCCGTAATCTAGGCCCTTGACGCGTTCTTCCACGCTGTCGGCGGCGGTCAATATCAACACCGGCAGCGAAGAGCCGCGCGCGCGCAAGCGTTTGAGCACTTCCAGGCCATGCATTTTGGGCAGACCCAGGTCCAGGATCAACAAATCAAACTCGGAGTTGGTCATGAGCGCCGCATCGGCTTCGCTGCCGCTGGCCACATGGTCTACCGCGGCGCCGGCATTGCGCAAGGCACGCAACAAGCCGTCGGCAAGTACCTGATCATCTTCGGCGATCAATATACGCATGCTTGTCTCCTTGCGCTGTGCGCGCTATGTGTGGTCAGTGCGTCGACCAAACCATTCTAGGCGGCAGCGCCGTAGGCCTCCAGCCCCAGCGCTACCACTGTGGCAATTTCGTCGCCCACGGCGGCGCGCAGCTCGGCCTCGGCCTGTGCCACGCTGTCGCGATAGGCGGCCAGCCAGGCCAGGCCGGTGGGCGTAAAGCAAACGCGGCGCGCCCGCGCATCGTGCGCATCGCCCTCGCGCTGCACCATGCCCCAGGCCTCGCACTGCGTGACCAGCGTGGCCATGGCCTGCTTGCGCATACCCGCGCGCTGGGCCAGATCCGTCAGGCGCGCACCTTCGGGCGGCAGGTGGCGGCTGATGTGCCAGTGTGCCGCCGTCAACTGGCCGCGCTGCGCCAAATTGGAGAGGCCCAGGGAGACGCCGGGGTGGCGCGCCATCAGCGCCATCACCCGCGCATCAAAGCGCTCCAGGGCCAGGCGCAACCAATGGCCCACATGGTTGTAACGCCAGGTATCCGGGGGCAAAGAGGGGGTTTCTCGCATCGCAGATATAGTAATACAAACTGACTAAATTTATTGTTTACAGGTTTCAATATCGGCGTAAACTACTGTTCAAGCATCCAGCCTGTAGTTAATCCCAGAGGCTAGTGTGCTCCAGTAACCCCACCCTTTATGCACAGGAGATAGCCATGGACGCACCCGTTAAAAATTTCGCCGCCAACGCTGAAAAAGCCAAGGCCCTGCAAGTAGCGCTTGCACAAATCGAGAAGCAATTTGGCAAAGGCACCATCATGCGCCTGGGCGAAGGCGAAGTGATTGAAGACATCCAGGTCGTGTCCACCGGCTCGCTGGGCTTGGATATCGCCCTGGGCGTCGGCGGCCTGCCGCGCGGCCGGGTGGTCGAAATCTACGGCCCGGAGTCCTCTGGCAAAACCACGCTCACCTTGCAAGTGATTGCGGAAATGCAAAAACTGGGCGGCCAGTGCGCTTTTGTCGATGCCGAGCACGCGCTAGACATCCAGTACGCACAAAAGCTAGGCGTCAACCTGCAAGACCTGCTGATCAGCCAGCCTGACACGGGCGAGCAGGCACTGGAGATTGTCGATAGTCTGGTGCGCTCGGGCGCCGTCGACCTGATCGTGGTCGACTCGGTCGCCGCGCTCACCCCCAAGGCCGAGCTAGAGGGCGAAATGGGCGACTCCCTGCCCGGTCTGCAAGCGCGCTTGATG
This sequence comes from Comamonadaceae bacterium, assembly GCA_947447975.1. Taxonomy (GTDB): domain Bacteria; phylum Pseudomonadota; class Gammaproteobacteria; order Burkholderiales; family Burkholderiaceae_C; genus Allorhodoferax. The sequence goes on from CANFLU010000001.1 coordinate 32,722, forward strand.
AGCCAGGCGCTGCGCAAACTGACGGCGCACATCAAAAAGACCAACTGCATGGTCATCTTCATCAACCAAATCCGCATGAAGATCGGCGTGATGTTCGGCAGCCCCGAGACCACCACCGGCGGCAATGCGCTCAAGTTCTACGCCTCGGTACGCCTGGACATCCGCCGCACCGGCACCATCAAAAAAGGCGATGAAGCCATCGGCAACGAGACCAAAGTGAAGGTGGTGAAGAACAAAGTCGCCTCGCCCTTTAAGACCGCCGAATTCGACATCCTGTTTGGCGAAGGCATCAGCCGCCATGGGGAGATCATCGACATGGGGGTGAACGCCCACATTATTGAAAAATCCGGTGCCTGGTATGCCTACCAAGGCGAAAAAATCGGGCAAGGTCGCGACAACGCGCGCGAGTTTCTGCGCGAAAACCCCGCCCTGTCCACCGAGATTGAAAACAAGGTGCGCGAGTCGCTGGGCATCCCGCTGCTGGCGGGCGCCCCTGAAGTGCCCGAAGCCAAAGCCAAGGGCGGCAAAAAAGCCGAAGCCGCTGCGTAAAGCGCGATCAGCGCTTGGCGCCCGCACGTTGCGGGCACCGGGCGCTTTGCGTTTGCAGCAAGCGCAAGTCGCAACACTTTTCCCATAGCTAGCAACCATGGCCACCGGCACCAAGCTCTCCCTCACCGGCCGCGCGCTGCGCCTGCTCAGTAGCCGCGAGCATTCGCGCGCCGAGTTACAGCGTAAGCTCGCTCCCTATGAAGAGACGCCGGGCGAACTAGCCGCCGTACTGGACAAGCTAGCTGCCAAAGACCTGCAAAGCGAACAGCGCGCCGTCGATTCACTGGTGCACCGGCGCAGCGCCAAACTCGGTAGCGCCCGCATTCGCCAAGAGATGCAGTCCAAAGGCATGGAGCCGCAAGCCATGGCCCAGGCCCTGAGCCAACTGCGCGCCAGCGAACAAGCCCGCGCCCATGCGGTCTGGCGCAAAAAATTTGGCGGCCCCGCCAGCACCCCTGCCGAACGCGCCAAGCAAGTGCGCTTTTTGGCCAGCCGCGGCTTTGGCGGCGAGGTTATCGCCCGCCTGGTGTCGGGCGCTTTCGATGAAGATTAAGGTAAGCTTCTCCAAATGGACATGTAAATAGGAGTTGCTGCGATGAAGAAGTTGTGGGTCGAAAACCGAGGCTTTATTCTTTTCTTGTTTTTATTCGGGCTCTTTCGTACCGCCATTGCCGACTGGAATCCGATTCCCTCCGGCTCCATGCGCCCTTCCTTGCTCGAAGGGGATGTGGTGTTGGTCAACCGTGTCGCCTACGATTTGAAAATACCACTCACCGATATCGCCCTTACGCGAATCGACGAGCCACAAAGAGGCGATATCGTTGTTTTTTACTCGCCCAAAGACGGCACCCGTTTGATTAAGCGTCTGGTCGCACTGCCGGGCGATACCGTGCAAATGCGCAAAGGTGTGCTCATCATCAATGGGGAAGCGGCGCAGTATTCGGATGGGGTTCAAGTGCAAGAGCCCCTCGACGGGGCATCGTCTTTGCCGGCATTGCGTCTGCGCGAGCATCTGGGGGAAAGCGACCACGCGGTGCAATGGTTGCCTAGCGTGCCATCCCTGCGCTCAATGCCGGCCTTTCGTGTGCCCGAAGGCCATTATTGGATGATGGGTGACAACCGCGATAACAGCGCCGATTCACGCTACATCGGCCCCGTGCCACGCCATCTGCTGGTGGGCCGCGCGCATCACTTGGTGCTTTCGGTCGCATTCAAAGAAAACTGGCTGCCACGCTGGGAGCGCTTTGGCATGCCACTGTCCTGAAAACGTCGTGACCGGCGCATTCCTGCTTTGGGTCAGGGCGTTTGGCGGGGGCGGGGACTAAGCGTCTCACAGCCCCAACATCAGCTCCAAGTTTTGCACCGCTGCTCCACTGGCGCCCTTACCCAGGTTGTCTAGGCGGGCGACCAGCAGGGCGTGGCCGGCGGCTTGGTTGGCAAATACGCGCAGCTCCATCTGATTGCTACCGGCCAGCGCCACGGCGTCGAGCTTGCCGTCGGCGGTGGGCGACTCCACCGTCACCGTGCGGCTGCCGGCGTAGTGCGCAGACAAGGCATCGTGCAGGGCTTGGGCGCTCGGACGGCCAGGCAAGTCGTCCAAGTGCAGCGGCAATTGCACCAGCATGCCTTGCGCGAAATTGCCCACTGAAGGCACAAACAAAGGGCGGCGCGTCAATCCGCTGCAATGCATGATTTCGGGGATATGTTTATGCTGCAAGCCTAAGGCATACAACTCAAACGGCGGGGCATTGCCCGCCTCGTAGGCCTCAATCATGCTGCGCCCGCCGCCACTGTAGCCACTTACCGATGGCAGGCATACCGGAAAGTCTGGCGGCAATAGTCCTGCGTCGACCAAGGGTCGCAACAGAGCAATCGCGCCGGTGGCATAGCAACCAGGGTTGGCCACGCGGTCTGCTGCAGCGATGGCTGCACTTTGGTCCGGGCACAGTTCGGCAAAGCCATAGACCCAGCCCGGCGCGGTGCGGTGCGCGGTGGAGGCATCGATGATGCGCGGCGCATGGCCGGTATCGCGCCGCAGCGCATCGACCATGGCAACCGAAGCTATGGCAGCGTCGTCATGCAAACACAAAATCACCACGTCCGACTGCGCCATCAAGGCGCGCTTGGCCGCATCATCTTTACGCAGCGCCGGATCTATGCGCAGTATTTCGATTTGCGGCATCGCTTGCAGGCGCTCGCGGATTTGCAGGCCAGTGGTGCCGGCTTCGCCGTCGATAAAGATTTTTTTCATGGGCTGATTATTGGCAATCAATGCAAGTGGCGCGCTCAGTGCGGCACCGCCCACGCATCGTAAGCGGCAGGCAAGTATGCCGCGCTGCACCATGATACAGTTCTGCGTCTTTGCGCTATCCGCTGTGTCACCCCGGTTTGCGCCCCGTGAAGACCTTAACTGCACGCACTATTCCTAAAGAGAAAAGCCATGAAAATCCACGAATACCAAGGCAAGGAAATCTTGCGCAATGCCGGCGTGCCTGTGCCGCGCGGCATCCCCGCGTTCACTGTGCAAGAGGCCGTCGAAGCCGCACAAAAACTCGGCGGTCCGGTATGGGTGGTCAAGGCGCAAATCCACGCGGGTGGCCGCGGCAAAGGCGGCGGCGTCAAGCTGGCGCGCTCAATTGACGAAGTCAAACAACTGGCTAACGAGATATTGGGCATGCAGCTGGTCACGCACCAAACCGGCCCGCTGGGCCAGAAAGTGCGCCGCTTGCTGATAGAAGACGGCGCCGATATTCAAAAAGAGTATTACGTTTCTGCCCTCACCGACCGGGCTAGCCAGCGCGTGGCCATGATTGCCTCGTCGGAAGGCGGCATGGATATCGAAGGGGTGGCGCACGACACGCCGGAAAAAATCATCACCGAAATCGTCGATCCGGCCCTGGGCCTGACCGACGCCCAGGCCAAGAAACTGGCAGATGCCATAGGCGTTCCCGCTGGCTCCACGGCCAAAGCCGTTGACGTATTGCAAAAGATTTACCAGGTCTATATGGACACCGATGCCAGCTTGGTGGAGGTGAACCCGTTGATTTTGGAAGGCAATGGCAACATCAAAGCCCTGGACGCGAAGTTCAACTTCGACGCCAACGCGCTCTACCGCCACCCCGAAATCGTCGCTTACCGTGACCTGGATGAAGAAGACGCTGCGGAAATTGAGGCCTCCAAGTTTGACCTGGCCTACATCAGCTTGGACGGCAACATCGGTTGCCTGGTCAACGGTGCCGGATTGGCGATGGCGACCATGGACACCATCAAACTGTTTGGCGCCGAGCCGGCCAACTTTTTGGACGTAGGCGGCGGCGCCACGCCGGAAAAAGTGACCGAGGCTTTCAAGATCATGCTGAAAAACCCCAAGGTCAAAGCCATTTTGGTCAACATCTTTGGCGGCATCATGAAGTGCGACACCATTGCCCACGGCGTGATCGCAGCATGCAAAGCGGTCAATCTGCAAGTTCCGCTGGTGGTTCGTATGAAGGGCACTAACGAGGACATCGGTAAAAAAATGCTGGCCGACTCGGGCCTGCCCATCATCAGTGCCGACACCATGGCCGAAGCGGCGCAAAAAGTTGTCGCCGCCGTCCAAGCCCACGCCTAAAGCCCACGCCAACGTCAGAAAGAACCCGCCATGTCGATCTTCATCAATAAAGACACCCGCGTTATCACCCAGGGCATTACCGGCAAAACCGGTGCATTCCACACTGAGAAGTGCCAGGAATACGCCAATGGCAAAGCCTGCTTTGTCGCCGGGGTCAACCCCAAAAAAGCCGGCGAGTCGGTACTGGGTATCCCAATTTACGCCTCGGTCAAAGAGGCCGCGCACGAAACCGGCGCGACCGTGTCCGTGATCTATGTGCCGCCCCCCGGCGCGGCAGCTGCTATCTGGGAAGCCGTCGAGGCCGACCTGGACCTGGCTATCTGCATCACCGAGGGCATCCCCGTGCGTGACATGCTGGAAGTGCGCAACAAAATGCGCGCCAAAGAAGCCGCCGGTGGCAAGAAAACCCTGCTGCTCGGGCCTAACTGCCCCGGCCTGATCACACCCGAAGAGATCAAGATCGGCATCATGCCCGGCCACATCCACCGCAAAGGCCGCATCGGTGTAGTCAGCCGCTCGGGCACGCTCACCTACGAAGCGGTCGCCCAGCTCACCGAAATCGGCCTGGGCCAATCCAGCGCCGTGGGCATTGGCGGGGATCCGATCAACGGGCTCAAGCACATCGACATCATGCGCGCTTTTAACGAAGACCCGGACACCGATGCCGTCATCATGATCGGCGAAATCGGCGGCCCGGACGAAGCCGAAGCGGCGCGCTGGTGCAAACTGAATATGAAAAAACCCATCGTCGGCTTTATCGCCGGTGTCACTGCGCCTGCCGGTAAGCGCATGGGCCATGCCGGTGCGCTGATCAGTGGTGGCGCCGACACGGCGGACGCCAAGCTGGCGGTGATGGAAGAGTGTGGCTTCAAAGTGACGCGCAACCCATCCGAGATGGCCAAACTGCTCAAGGCCATGCTTTAAGCTCGGCTTTGCGCGCACTCGGACTGGCGCGTCGCTGCGCGCTTCGCAGTGTTCGCAGTAGCGTCCTCGATGTGATTCACGTTGCGCTCCAAAAGGCGTTTCTGCAAAGCCGTCGGCCATAGCAATCTATGGCTTGCTGCCTGACTGCCTTGGGGAGCCAGCACTTCCTGCGACACTTCGCTGTCAATCGCTACACTCTGGCACCCCCCGCAGGAGCGCCAGCACCAGTGGACATGGATACCAAGCACGCCTAAGAAAGACAACCATGGAAATGCTGCAAACCCCCGAGTTCTGGCTCGGCTTACTGAAAATCATCTGGATCAACATCATCCTGTCGGGTGATAACGCGGTCGTCATCGCCCTGGCTGCGCGCAGCTTGCCCGCACAGCAGCAGAAACAAGCCATCTTGTTTGGGTCGGGCGCCGCAGTGGTCTTGCGTATTGTGCTGACCCTGGTGGCCGTCCAATTGCTGGCCCTACCCTATTTACAAATCATTGGTGGCGCGCTGCTGTTATGGATTGGTGTGCAGTTACTGGCTGAAGACGGTGATGAAGAGGGCGAAGAAAAACAGTATGGCTCGATGATGGCGGCGATTCGTACGATCTTGATTGCCGACTTGGTCATGAGCTTGGATAACGTGATTGCCGTGGCGGCCGCTGCCAAAGGCAGCATGGTGTTACTCATTTTGGGTCTGGCCATCAGCATCCCGCTGGTCATCTTCGGCAGCACCTTGATGATCCGCTTGATGGAGCGCTTCCCCATCGTGGTGACCTTTGGCGCAGCGCTGATAGGCTGGGTGGCAGGCGAAACGGTTGTCAGCGACAAGGTGTTGGCACCGTTGCTGGAAAACGCGCACTGGCTGCACCAGGCCGGCCCGGCTTTGGGCGCTGCACTGGTGCTGCTGCTGGGACGCTGGCTGCAAAACCGCGATAAGGTGGAGGAAGCGGACGCGCCTTGAACATCGCCGCCTTGGTTTGACCTAACGCCAGTGGCCGGACTGGGCTATCGATTCAAACAGGGCTTGTTTCTAAAAATTTCACGCACTGCGGTCTTGAAATTTTGCGTTAGATGGTTTAAAAATAATTATCAAAAAAGAAATTTTTTGGCAGGCGGCGCCGCTGGCCGCTGAAAATGCAGTTTTCCTGGTTTTTTATAGGGAGTTCGTTATGAAAAATAGCATGCAAAAAGGTTTTACGCTGATTGAGTTGATGATCGTGATCGCGATCATTGGTGTTCTGACTGCGGTGGCGGTGCCAGCGTACCAAGACTATATTGCGAAGGCGCAAGTTGCTTCGGCACTGGCGGAGATTGAGTCTGCTAGAAATCTGATCGAAACGAAGATAAACGAAGGCGGCTTTACGACAACGCAGTCTTTTGCTACAGGCAGCTTGGGCGACATTGGATTGAAGGACAATACAGAACGTTGTAGCGCGGTAACTGCGAGCCTGAGTACCTCGGGAGCCGCTGGCATTCTTTGCAAAATGAAAGGAGCGAACGCGGTGAAAGACAAGTTCGTTCAGTATGCGCGCACCGCCGACAACAGTACTGCCGGTTCCGTTACGCCAGGCACTTGGAGCTGTATTACCAATGCCGACTCCAAGCATGCGCCAAAGCAATGCACATCGCAAACCGTGGCACCAAGCAATCCAGCCTAAGTATTTCAAATTGCAAGCCAAACCGTTACGCTGCAATCGTAGCGGTTTTTTTCGTAAGCTTGTGTTGGCCGTATATTGCGTAGGGCAACAGAAATAAGCGCAAACGCGAGCCAAGCCAACACCCTTTGAAGCACCTGGAAATTTATCCGCTTGATGCGCACCATTGCATTTTTTTCCTACGGCTTGGCTGCGCTTTGCTTGGCTTACCCGTGGCTCAATCCATTTAATTTCGGTCCGTCAGTGACCGTGGTTTCAGGTTTGGTTGCTTGGTGGGGCGCAGCGGGCTTAACGCTCTGTTTTAGTACGTTTCTGACCATGCGCGAGGCGCGCTGGAGGGTGCTTCAGACAGGCCTGGCGCTGGCGGCTGGCGTGAGCGCGCTCATGGGTCTTTTTCAGTACTTTGACCAGTCGCAGCTGTTTGGTCCCTGGGTAAATTACGCCGGGCTGGGCCAGGCCTTTGGCAATTTGCGTCAGCGCAACCAATTTGCCACTTTATGCAGCATGGGCTTGGTGCTGCTGTGGTGGTGGGCGCAATATGCGCAGGCGCAGGCCCATGGTAGTGCGCCAGCAGGGGCGATGCAGGGTACGTTTGCCGCACCAACGCCAAGCGCGGCAGCCCCCAAGGCTTGGCTTGGCGCCGCGCTGACTTGGGCATTGCTGCTCGCTGCCAGCGTGGTATGCGCTGCCTCGGCGGCCTCGAGTTCGCGTACTGGTTTTCTCCAGTTGTTGCTGCTGCTAGGGCTTGCTTGGCGCTGGCACACCTCGGCAGAGCGCCGCGTCTGGCGAGGCCTCGCTTTAGTGGGCTTCATGTTGTGTGCGTATGTATTGGCTGCCTTATTGCTCCCAATTGCAGCGGGAGTTGATAGCTCTGTGTTTGACCGCATGCGCGAGTCGCCTCAGGGCTGCGAAAGTCGCATGGCTTTGTACCGCAACGTGCTGTACCTGATCACGCAAAAACCGCTTACGGGATGGGGCTGGGGCGAACTGGACTTTGCGCATTTCATGACGCTGTACACCACCCCGCTGGCAGGCGTACGTTTTTGCGACATTTTGGGCAATGCCCACAACCTACCCTTGCAATTGGCCGTGGAGCTGGGCCTGCCGCTAGCGATCTTGATCTGTGGACTTTTGGCAGCTTGGCTGCTACACAACAAGCCCTGGACCGAACGGGTGCCCCAACGCCAGCTGGCCTGGGGTCTCCTGGCGATGGTGGCACTGCACAGTTTGCTGGAATACCCGCTGTGGTACGGGCCCTTTCAGGTGACTGCTGTCTTGTGTCTGTGGGTTTTACAGGCCTATCCGGCGCAGTCGGCACACGACCCGGCACCGACCGAAGCGTCAGAAGCTACGCCCCCGATCGGCCAAACTTCCAAGCCTGGCCTACCCCCCTACGCCCTAGGGTTTACGGCGCTGCTGCTCGCCCTGCTGTGTACGCTGGTAACTTGGAATTACTGGCGTATGAGTCAGCTATACATGCCTTCGGAAAACCGCGCGCCTGCTTATCGCGACGACACCTATGCCAAGGTCCAAGGCACTTGGTTTTTCGCAAGCCATGTGGATTTTGCGGGTTTGTCGCTCACGCCAGTCTCACAGGAGACCGCCCCCTATGTGCTGCAGTTAGGCGAACCATTGCTACATTTTTCGCCCGAGGCCAAAGTCGTGGAAAAAATACTCGATGCCGCTTTGGTGTTGCAAAGGGAAGACCTGCTTACCTATTACGCACCGCGTTTTGCTGCGGCGTTTCCCCAGGATTACCAGCGCTGGCGCGAAGCGCATCCGCAACTGGTATTGCCCTAAAGTGAAATTGCCCCGGCCATCCCGCAATGGCAAGGCCATAGGCCTTTGCGGTATCAGCGGTTCACAAAACTCCCGCTCTTGCCCCCATGCTTTTCCAGCAAGGTAATGTCCGTCATGGTCATGCCGCGATCCACGGCTTTACACATGTCATAAATAGTGAGTAAGGCTAGCTGCACGGCGGTCAGGGCTTCCATTTCAACACCGGTAGGGCCCATGGTTTCTACCGTGACGGTGCAACGCACACCGTCCTGCGCTTGCGGGTCGGTGGCGGCGTGCAGAATCGCAAACTCTACCGACACATGGGTTAAGGCCAATGGATGGCACAAGGGAATCAGCTCGCTCGTTCTTTTGGCGCCCATGATGGCCGCCACGCGGGCAATGCCCAGAACATCGCCTTTTTTGGCCGTTCCGCTCTCTATCAATGCCAAGGTGGCGGGCAACATATGGATGCGACCGGTGGCGATGGCTCGGCGCTGGGTGCTGGCTTTGCTGGCCACGTCGACCATATGGGCCTGGCCCTGGGCGTCAAAATGGGTGAGCTGACTCATATTTCAGGTTTCAAAGTGGGTGTAATAGACAATTCGACAAGCGCTGAGAACTAAAAAGTGCCCGGGATTTACCAGGCGTTCATGCTTAAGGTGCATCATACGGGTATGACACGGATTCACCATGCAGGCAAGCCGCGCGCCCTGGGCCACGCACTTGCTGTACTCTTGCTCAGTGTTTTGGCGGGCTTGTTTTGGCCGGCGCTTAGCAACACTGCCGAGGCGCAATCCATGCCCGCCCCGCTACCAAGTGCGGGTACAGGCCTGCCGGACCTGGGCGATGGCACGTCTATTTCACCTGCTGCCGAGCGCAAGCTAGGCGACTCTATCGTCCGCAGTCTGTACCGTGATCCGGATTATGTAGACGACCCGGTGATCACCGACTATGTGCAAAGCCTATGGCAGCCCCTGCTTACTGCGGCGCGCAAACGCGGCGACTTACGTACAGACCTGGACCAAACCTTTGCCTGGGAAATACTCTTGTCGCGCGAGCGCGATGTCAATGCCTTCGCGCTGCCCGGCGGATATTTTGGTTTGTACCTGGGTCTGGTGGGCTTGGTGCAAACGCGCGACGAGTTGGCCTCGGTGCTGGGCCACGAATTGAGCCATGTCACCCAACGCCACTTTGCCCGCAAGACAGACAAGGCCAGCGCGCAGACGCCATGGATGATTGGCGGCATGATTTTGGGCTTGCTTGCTGCGAGCAAAAGTCAGTCCAGCTGCAACGGACTGAACCAGTGCACCAACAGCGGCTATGACGCGGCCAACGCCTTGATGATGGGCACCCAAGGCCTTGCCATGCAAAGTAGCTTGAACTACTCACGCGACATGGAACGCGAGGCTGACCGGGCAGGCTTTGGTGTGGCCAGCGAGGCCGGTTTTGCACCCCAGGGCTTTGTGAGCATGTTTACAAAATTACAGCAATCGAGCCGTAACAACGACAACGGCGGCTTTCCCTACCTGCGCAGCCATCCGCTAAATACCGACCGCATTGCGGATATGCAAGGCCGTATCGGTGTCGAACAGGCCAGCAACAAACCCCTGGAAAGCGACTGGCAAGCACTCTTGATGGCCGCACGCGCGCGGGTGTTATCCGACGGCGGCATCGATGGATTGCAGCGCTGGCAAGCGGATGTACAGCCAGCGGTCTTGGCGGCCAAGGCACCCGCGTTACAGGCGGCCGCCTTGTATGGTGCTGCACTGGCCGCACTCAAGCTGCGCGCTTATGACCAAGCAGGCGTACTGGCATCGCAATTGGCAGACCTACCTGGTGCCCCGCCTATCCTGGGCCGATTGGTGCGTCTGCTGCGCACGGACATTGCACTGGCACAAGACCAAGTCAACATGGCCTTGCGCGTACTGGCAGCCCCAGTGCGCGCGCCCGATGCAAAAGACATGTCGTTAGCGCGCAGCGAACTTTTGCAAGCGGCGCAGGTGCAGATTCGGGCCCAAGATGCCGCCCGCGCGGCAACGGCATTACACCTTTGGACGGTGGATCACCCGCGCGATATCGGTGCATGGCGCGCTTTAGGTACGGCCTATGAAGCCCAAGGGCGCGCGGTAGCGGCCATACGTGCACAGGCGCAAGCCGATGGTTTGCAACAAGACTGGAGTGCGGCGCTGGGACGTTTGCGCGCCGCCCAGGATCTGGTGCGCAAAGGCCAATGGGGCAGCCAGGGGCCCGACTATATCGAGGCGGCCATCGTCGATACGCGCGCGCGCGAGATCGTCCAACTACTGCGCGAACAGGCCAACCACCAACTCTAAGGGGCGTGTGAAGTATCCGCCGCGGCCTGTGCCCGGCGCTGACTGCGCCAACCCGCGAGCAATACACCCGCCGTAACGAAGGCATACAAGCCCCAGCGCGCAAACCGTTGCTGCTCATCGGCCCCGACTTTGGCGGCGCCAAAAAAGTCTTGCAACAAGGGCTCATTGGCCATCATTTGCGCGGCGGTAAGCGCCAACACGGCAGCGCCCAAACCAATGATCCACGGGAAACGCTCCACCAGCCGTAGCACCACCGAACTACCAAAGACCACGATGGGCACACTGACCAATAGGCCGATGACTACCAAGTCCATCGCCCCATGGGCTGCACCCGCCACGCCCAGTACGTTATCAATACCCATCAGGGCATCGGCCACGATAATGGTTTTCATCGCGCCCCAAAAAGTGTGGGCACCGCCTTCCTCATGCTGTGCATCACCCTGGTCTGCCAACAGTTGGTAGGCAACCCAAACCAGACCCAGGCCGCCTACCAGCATCAAGCCGGGTATTTGCAGCAACCAGACCACGCCCAGCGTCATCACGGTGCGCACGCCTATTGCGCCTACGGTGCCCCAGAGAATCGTCTTTTTGCGTAAATGTTCAGGAACATTGCGCGCCGCCAGGGCAATAACAATCGCGTTGTCCCCAGCCAGCACCAGATCGATCAACACAATCGCCAGCAGAGCCGACCACCAGGCATTTGAAAAAAGTTCCACGGTAATGAGTCCTGTAAATTGGCCCAGGAGCGGGCATGTGACACCTGTCGCGCGGGTGCGGCGCAAGCCATACACGCACGGCGAAGGTCTTGCCCGATGGCGCAGCGCGCAAGGCGCCGGCATCTGTGGGGCCGGGACCGCAAGTGTCCGTATTGACGACCCGACAACGGGGGGCTACTCCCCTTCAACCCTCGCAGTGTAGAAAATGCACCGCTGGCCCTAAAAGACGTGGGGACAAGCCCTGCGACGCAGGCCGCCTGCTGGTGCGGCTATCATCGCGCCTCTTCTCTCCACACCCCCATGGCAGGCATACACATTACCGACATCGAATCGGCCATCAACTATTGGCGCGGCAAAAGCCCTTCGCCCGATGGTGTGTCCCTGCCCGGCCCGACGCGCGCGCTGGCTGAAATATATGCCTTGCTGGTCTATTACCGCGAGAGCGAAGCCGATGAGCGCAGCATGCCGCGTGCAGCGCACGAGGCCTGGATGGCTTGGTATGCCAGCACGCCGGATACGCCTTGTATCGCGATATGTTCCACCAGCCAGGGCGACGAAACCTGCAAAGGCTGTGGCCGCAGTTTTTCAGAAGTGCAGCACTGGCCGCAGATGAGCCCGGCGGAAAAGCGCGCGACCTGGCGGCGTATCACCTTGGACAGCAGCGCCTGGCGATTTAACAAATATGCCGAGCGCGCCGCCGAAGGTGCCAGGCCTAACAACGCCAGCGCCTAGGCAAACCGCCGCCTCGAAACCTCGCTTTATGGACGCACTACGTTACAAACCCTCAACCACCGTGGCGGCCATTATCGAGCGCGAGGGGCGATTTTTGCTCGTCGAAGAAGCAACGCCCGAAGGCCTGCGCTTGAACAATCCGGCGGGCCATTTGGACCCGGGAGAATCGCTGGTGCAAGCCTGTGTGCGCGAGACCCTGGAAGAAACTGCGTTTGCGTTCACGCCCGAAGCGTTGCTGGGCATCTACCTGGCCCGTGTGCAATTGCCCGACGGCCCGGCGCGACCCGGTGGCGCCGACATCAGCTATATGCGCTTTGCATTTTGTGGCCGCCTGGGCGCCTTGGATACGCAGCGCACGCTCGATGCCGGCATTGTGCGCACTTTGTGGATGACCCCGGACGACATACGCGCCAGCGCTGCAAGGCACCGTAGCCCCTTGGTTTTGCAATGCATAGAAGACTATTTGGCCGGACAGCGCTATCCACTCGACCTGCTGCACACGCACAGCGGCGTGTACGACAAGCACTGACGCGCCTGTTTTCGAAGTCTTGCATGCGCCCCTAGCGGCGCCACAGCAAGCGCAGTATGCGGCTTGGGAGGCAGGCCTAAAATCTACCCATGAGCGACGCCACCAAGCACCCCAAAAAACAACGCATTGTGGTGGGCTTGAGCGGTGGTGTGGACTCGGCCGTGACGGCCTACTTGCTAAGGCAGCAAGGTCATGAGGTGATTGGCATCTTCATGAAAAACTGGGAAGACGATGATCGCGCGCCGGACGAAAACGCACCGCAAACCGACCCCGGTTATTGCACCTCCAATGAAGACTTTATAGACGCCGCTGCGGTGGCCGATGTGCTGGGCATAGAGATCGAACACGTCAACTTTGCTGCCGACTACAAAGACCGCGTGTTTGCCGAGTTCTTGCGCGAGTACCAAGCGGGGCGCACCCCCAACCCCGATATTTTGTGTAACGCCGAAATTAAGTTCAAAGCCTTTTTAGACCATGCCATGCGCCTGGGCGCGGACTGCATCGCTACCGGCCACTATGCGCGGGTTCGTCAAAACTTGGGCAATGGCTTGTTTGAGCTGCTCAAAGGCTTGGACGCCTCCAAAGACCAAAGTTATTTTTTGCACCGACTCAACCAGGCGCAATTGGCAAAGACCTTGTTCCCGGTGGGCGAGCTGCTCAAGACCGAGGTGCGTCGCATCGCCGACGAGATCGGCCTGCCCAATGCGAAGAAAAAAGATTCGACAGGCATTTGCTTTATCGGTGAGCGGCCTTTTCGCGAGTTTTTGAACCGCTACATCGCCAAAGAACCCGGCCCAATTAAAAATCCCAAAGGCCACACCATTGGCCAGCATGTGGGCTTGTCCTTTTACACGCTGGGTCAGCGTCAGGGCCTAGGCATTGGCGGACTCAAGGCGCGCGGCGCGCAAAAAGGCGGCGGCGAACACACGCCCTGGTTTGTGGCACGCAAAGACATGCAAACCAACACCTTGTGGGTAGTGCAAGGGCATGAACATCCGTGGTTGCTATCGCGGTCGCTTCACGCTGCCGATGCCAGCTGGGTTGCGGGCAGTGCACCCGTATGCGGCCTGCCCCTGGCAGCTAAATCACGCTACCGCCAGAGCGATAGTGCCTGCGCGCTGCAGGCCAGCGACGGCACCATGTTTAGCCTGGGCTTTGATGCGGCGCAATGGGCCGTCACGCCGGGTCAGTCTGCAGTGCTGTACGACGCAGAGGTGTGCCTGGGCGGCGGCGTAATTGATAGCGTGATGGGCCTTGACGCTGGCATGTAACCACCCGCCCACCCCCGTGGGACAATGAGCCTCCTTCCGAGAAGCGTGTTTTGATTGAGAAAGCTGCCACTATGACCCGTCGCGCCACCAAAATCGTAGCCACCCTGGGCCCCGCTTCCAGCGACCCTGCAATGCTCGAAGCCCTGATACGCGAAGGTGTGGATGTGGTGCGCCTGAACTTTAGCCACGGCACAGCGCAAGACCACATCGACCGCGCCAACTTGGTGCGTGAGGTCGCTAAACGCGCGGGCCGTGAAGTGGCCATCATGGCCGATCTACAGGGCCCCAAAATCCGCGTAGGCAAGTTTGCAGAAGGCAAAGTATTTCTAGAACATGGGCAGGCCTTTATTTTGGACGCGGCCCGTACGGAGCTGGGCGATGTCCATGCCGTGGGCCTGGACTACAAATCGCTCCCGCAAGAAGTGAAGGCGGGCGATGTGTTGCTACTCAACGACGGCATCATCGTTATGGTGGTGGACAAGGTGCAAGGACAACAAGTGCACACCACCGTCAAGCTCGGTGGCGTTTTGTCCAATAACAAAGGCATCAATAAGCAAGGCGGCGGCCTGACAGCACCGGCACTGACGGCCAAAGACATGGAAGACATCCGTACCGCCATGGCCTTCAAAGCCGACTATGTGGCCGTGAGTTTCCCCAAATGCGCCACCGACATGGAAATGGCGCGTCAGTTATGCAACGTGGCGGCGGCCGAGTTCGGCCACAAGCCCGGCTTAATTGCCAAGATTGAGCGCGCCGAAGCCATTCCCAAACTAGAGGAAATTTTGCGGGCCTCGGATGGCATCATGGTCGCACGTGGTGACCTGGCGGTGGAAGTGGGCAATGCCGCAGTGCCTGCGCTGCAAAAGCGCATGATCAAAATGGCCCGTGAGTTTGACAAGATTGTCATCACCGCGACGCAAATGATGGAGTCCATGATCAGCAACCCGGTGCCCACGCGCGCCGAAGTAAGCGATGTGGCCAATGCAGTACTTGACGGTACCGACGCCGTCATGCTGTCCGCGGAAACTGCAGCTGGTAGCTACCCGCTGGAGACGGTGCGCGAAATGGCACAGATCTGCGTCGCCGCCGAAGCGGGCGAATCGGTGAAGTTGGAAACCGACTTCATTGGAAAAACCTTCGACCACATAGACCAGTCCATCGCCATGGGCGCGTTGTTTACCGCGCACCACTTAGGCGCCAAAGCGATCGTAGCCATGACCGACAGTGGATCGACCGCTTTGTGGATGAGCCGCCATTTGATTCAGGTACCCATTTATGCACTCACGCCCAATGTGGCCAGCCAGCGGCGCATGACGCTGTACCGCAATGTGCGTCCCTTGCTCATGAGTAGCAGCAAAGACCGCGATACCGCGCTGAACGACGCCGAAACCCAACTCAAAAACCTGGGTATTGTTGCCAGCGGTGATGTCTATGCCATTACTTGTGGCGAACCCATGGGCGCGCCCGGTGGCACCAATATGATGAAGGTCTGCCGCGTTGCTTAAATGCGGCGGTGTGGCGCGTTGGCTGCACCGGAGAAGCCGTGCGGCACACGCTGGGGCTAGGCCTTGCAAATCTCAATAGAATCGCACATCGGTACTAGTTACCAAGCGGTTACCAACCCCCTGGAGAACTCCCATGGCCCTCGTCTCAATGCGCGAATTGCTGGACCACGCCGCCACCCACGGTTACGGCATCCCTGCTTTTAATGTCAATAACCTGGAGCAAGTCCAGGCCATCATGGAGGCGGCTAACGAAGTGGGCGCCCCGGTCATCATGCAAGCGAGCGCCGGTGCGCGCAAGTACGCGGGCGAGGCATTCCTGAAACACCTGATCCAAGCGGCCATCGAAAGCTATCCGCATATTCCGGTGGTCATGCACCAGGACCATGGCCAAAGCCCGGCGGTTTGCCAGGGCGCGATCAACCTGGGTTTTAGCTCGGTGATGATGGACGGCAGCCTGGAAGGCGACGGCAAGACCATTGCCAGCTACGAGTACAACGTGGACGTGACCCGCCAGGTCGTCGATATGGCGCACAAGCTTGGTGTGACCGTGGAAGGCGAACTAGGCTGCCTGGGCTCGCTAGAAACCATGAAGGGCGACAAAGAAGATGGCCATGGCACCGACGCCACCATGACCCGCGAACAATTGCTCACCGACCCGGAGCAGGCCGCCGATTTCGTCAAACGCACCCAACTCGACGCCTTAGCCATTGCGATTGGCACCAGCCACGGCGCCTACAAATTCACGCGCCAGCCCACCGGCGATATTTTGGCGATTGACCGCATCAAAGAAATCAACCGCCGCCTGCCCAATACGCATTTGGTCATGCATGGTTCGAGCAGCGTACCGCAGGAGATGCTGGCCACCATCAATGCCTATGGCGGCAACATGAAAGAGACCTATGGCGTGCCGGTTGCAGAGATCCAAAAAGCCATCCAATTCGGCGTGCGCAAGATCAATATCGACACCGACATCCGTTTGGCGATGACTGCTGCCTGCCGTAAGTTCATGGCTGAAAACCCGGACAAGTTTGATGCGCGTGACTGGCTTAAACCAGCGCGCGAGGCGGCCAAGCAACTATGCAAAGCACGCTATATCGAGTTTGGCTGCGAAGGTCAGGGCGCCAAAATCAAAGGCGATACGCTGAGCGTGGTCGCCACACGCTATAGCAAGGGCGAGCTGGCGCAAGTGGTGCATTAATCGGCGCCTGCCCCTTAAGCGCCCCAGCACTTTTTTCGAGCACCCTGCCGCGGACATTGGTGTCCGCCACGGCGGACGGTCTGGCTGCGCTACAGTGCTGCTTATGGCCATTCCCCTGCACACCTCTACCCTGCATTCCCTGCCCTTGCTGGCGCGCGGCAAAGTCCGTGACAACTATGCTGTCGGCAGCGACCGCATCTTGATGGTCGCCAGCGACCGGCTCAGCGCTTTTGACGTGATCATGGGCGAGCCCATTCCGGGCAAGGGCGCTTTGCTCACGCAAATGGCTTTGTTCTGGTTTGACAAATTCGGCCCCCAGGGCCTGAACCTGTGCCCGATTCACCTCACCGGCGATGCACCCGAAAGCGTGGTCGCACCTGATGAGGTGGCGCAAGTGCAGGGTCGCAGCATGCTGGTCAAACGCCTCAAGCCATTGCCTGTGGAGGCGGTAGTGCGTGGTTACCTGGCGGGCAGCGGTTGGAAGGAATACCAGGCCCATGGCATGGTATGCGGCGTGGCCCTGCCGCCGGGTTTGCGCAATGCCTCGCGCCTATCTGCACCGATTTACACCCCTGCCGCCAAAGCCGCGGTGGGCGAGCACGATGAGAACATCACCTTTGACCAAACCGTGGACATGATCGGGCTGGACCTGGCCACGCGGATCCGCGATATCAGCATCGCGCTGTATGAGGCGGCCGCCGCTTTTGCGCTGACCAAGGGCATCATCATTGCCGATACCAAATTTGAATTTGGTCTAGACGCAGCGGGCACGCTGACACTCATGGACGAGGTGCTGACGCCTGATTCATCCCGTTACTGGCCTTTGGAGAGTTATGCCGAAGGCAGCAACCCGCCCAGTTACGACAAACAATTTGTGCGCGACTGGCTAGAGGCCGCACAAGTCGATGGCAAAGCCTGGAGCAAAACGCCGCCTGCACCCCGCGTGCCAGATGCCGTGATTGCGCAAACTGCAGCGAAATACCAAGAAGCGTTACAGCGCTTGACGGCGTGAGTTGGGCGCTTGGGTTGCAGACAAGCCGCGCCAGGGGAGGTCTGCACCAAACGCCATGGGGGCGATCGCCACGGCCCTAGGCCTTGCAATAACCCATCTTTTGCAGCGTATGCCTCGCAATTAATTGAGCGCCATACTCAGCTTGCGCCGGTACGTAGCCACCATTTGCGCTTGCGGGTCGGTTTCCGCGACGACTTTTCCGGCGATTTCGATACCGCCCGCAGTCTTGCCCGTGTCTTGCACTGCGCCTTTGGGTTTGGGCGGGGTAAGCAGTTCCAGAATCGCCACAAAGGTTTTGCGCGGTACCGCGTCGCCCCAGGTTTTGTCGCGCATGATGATTTCCAGCAACTCGTCCATAGCCACCGTCCACTGACCTTCCACCATCAAAACTCGGGCTTTGGCCAGGCGGGTATCAAAGTCGCGCTTGTTGGCCGCGATGGCTTCGTCAAACTGTGCCAACTCCCAGTTGCCGCGCGCGTCGGTGTTGACAAATTCGATGGCGTTTAAGAAATGGTGCAAAGCGTCAAAACGGATCTGACGCGGAATGGCGACCAGGGCCGGCGCCAGCGCGACTTTGGCTTCTTCCAAGGCGTTGTGGTGAATCAGCAACTTGACCAGTTCGTGGCGCGCATCGTCATTGGCCGGGTCGGCGGCCAAGGTTTCCTGCAGTTTGTGCAGTGCCGCTTCCACGTCGCCCGCCGCCAACAAAGCCTGCGCGTCTTCGGCGTCGGTGAGTGAGGCCCCTTCGGGCGGCAGGTGTTTGTCCAGAAATGTCTTGACCTGGCTTTCCGGGACCGCGCCCATAAAACCGTCCACCGGCTTGCCGCCGATCATGAGCACGCAGGTGGGAATGCTGCGAATGCCAAAAGCTTTGGAGAGTTCTTGCTCCTGGTCCGAGTCGATCTTGACCAGTTTGAAACGCCCGTCGTAATCGGTTTCTACCTTTTCCAGCAGCGGCCCTATCACTTTGCAGGGCCCGCACCAGGGGGCCCAGAAGTCCAGCAGCACTGGGATGTCGTGCGAAGCGCGGATGACTTCAGTTTCAAAATTTTCCAGGGTGACGTTGATCATGAAAAGATACTCGGGGTGAAAACGTAAAATTAGGCCTCTAGCCTAGTGGCACGGCTGCCGTCTGATCCTCGGGCGCAGGTGCCAAGCGCTGTTTCCAACCCTATGAGCACCACACCCATCGCGGTCGTCATGGGTTCCAGTTCGGACTGGGACACCATGCAGCACGCAGTGCAGATTCTCCAACAGTTTGGCATCGCCTTTGAGGCACGCGTGCTTTCGGCGCACCGCATGCCGGACGATATGTTCGCATTTGCGCAAGCGGCCCAGGGCCGGGGCCTGCGCGCCATCATCGCCGGGGCCGGCGGTGCCGCGCATTTGCCGGGCATGCTGGCCTGCAAAACCACGGTGCCGGTGTTAGGCGTGCCGGTGCCCAGCAAGCATTTACAAGGCGTCGACTCCCTGCACAGCATTGTGCAAATGCCCAAAGGCATACCGGTGGCCACCTTTGCCATTGGCGCGGCGGGCGCAGCCAATGCGGCTTTGTTTGCGGTAGCGATGCTGGCCGCCCATGATGCGGCCTTGCAAAAGCAACTAGATGCCTACCGCGCCGAGCAAACCCGCGCAGCGCGTGAACAGGTCTTGCCCGTGACGAGCCTGTCGGACGGACTGGTCGGCTTATGAGCGCAGGCGCGGCGCTGTTGCCTGGCGCACCAACTGCCGGGCCGGACGCCGGGCCGCTGACCTTGGGCGTGTTGGGTGGCGGTCAATTAGGGCGTATGTTTGTCCACGCAGCCCAAGCCATGGGGTATGAAACAGCGGTGCTGGACCCCGATGCGGACAGCCCGGCCGGGCGCGTGAGCCACCACCACTTACCAAGCGCTTACCAAGACCCGCGCGCGCTGACGCAACTGGCCGCCTTGTGCAGCGCCATCACCACCGAATTTGAAAACGTGCCTGCCGACGCGCTGGCCCTGCTAGCCGCAACCCGCACCGTCGCGCCGGGCGCCAAAGCTGTGGCGATTGCGCAAGACCGGCTGGCAGAAAAAGCCCACTTCGTGCGCTGCGGCGTGCCCTGCGCGCCTTTTGCCGCCATTGCGAATGTGGCGGATGTGGAGTCAGCGCCTGCCGATTTATTACCCGGCATTCTCAAAACCGCGCGCATGGGCTATGACGGCAAGGGGCAGCTGCGGGTGGCCGACCGCGCGCAATTGCGCCAGGCTTTTGCCGACCTGAAGCAGCAGGTTTGCGTACTGGAAAAACTGCTGCCCCTCACCCTGGAATGCTCGGTGGTCCTGGCGCGGGGTGCGGACGGCGCCATGGTGGAATTTCCAGTGCAGCGCAATTTGCACCGCGCTGGGATTTTGGCGGTGACCGAGGTGTTTGAAGGCGCGCTTCCCACCCCAATTGCGGCACAGGCGGTGCACGCCGCCCGCGCGATCGCGCAAGGTTTGGACTATGTGGGCGTGCTATGCGTGGAGTTTTTTGTATTGCAAGACGGCAGCCTGGTGGTCAATGAAATCGCGCCACGCCCGCACAATAGCGGCCACTACAGCTTGGACGCCTGCGACCAGTCGCAGTTTGACTTGCAAGTGCGCACGCTGGCTGGCCTGCCGCTTACCCAACCGCGCCAGCACAGCGCCGCCGTCATGCTCAACCTCCTGGGGGAGCTCTGGGGCCCTCACTTGGACGCTACACCCCACTGGGACGCCGTCCTGGCGCTGCCCGGCGCGCATTTGCATTTGTACGGCAAGCGCCAGGCGCGGCCCGGCCGCAAAATGGGCCACCTGACGCTGACCGCCCACAGCGCGCAAGCAGCGCAGGCCACCGCCCTCCAAGCTGCTCATATATTGGGGATAGAAGCGTTTTAAACGTTTTTACCAATTTTTAGCGTTCAATTAGCCGCATAAGCCCCATGATCTTGCAAGTGCACGAAAGCTCTAGCCTGCCGCGCTGCGAACGTGTCTTGCGCCAGGGCGGATTACTCGGCTTACCCACCGAAACCGTGTATGGCCTGGCGGCAGACGCGGATAAGCCAGAGGCGGTAGCGGCGATTTTTAGCACCAAAGGCCGGCCGGCGGACCATCCGCTGATCGTGCATGTGGCCGATATAGACGGAGGCCTGAGCGGCGCGCGCTACTTCGCGCAAGAAATTCCTGAATTTGCGATGCGCCTGATGCAAGCGTTTTGGCCCGGCCCGCTGACGCTGATTCTGCCGCGCCGCGCCGGGGTGGCCGCAGCGGCCGCTGGCGGGCAGGATTCGGTCGGACTGCGCTGCCCGGCGCACCCTGCCGCCCAGGCCCTGCTGCGCGCCTTGCGCCACAGCGTGCAAGGGGGCGTGGTGTGGGGCCTGGCCGCGCCTAGCGCCAACCGCTTCGGCCGCGTCAGTCCGACTACGGCGCAGCATGTGCACAGCGAATTCAACGCCGGACGCAATGCCGATGACCCGGCAACATTGCTGATTTTGGACGGCGGCCCCTGCGAAGTAGGTATTGAATCAACCATTGTGGATTGCACACGGGGTACGCCTGTGCTTTTGCGCCCCGGGGCGATTGGCCTAGACGCGCTGGCACAGGCCTGTGGCCAAGCCATTCGCCTAGCGCATGACATGCCAGGCGGCCAGACAGCCCCGCGCGCATCGGGCACCTTGGCGGCGCACTATGCCCCCGATGCCAAAGTGCGCCTGATGGAGACCGCCGCCTTGCAGCAGGCCCTGCAGCCAGATTCCGCCCAAAGGCAGGCAGTAGCCGGGCGCATTGGTGTCTATATGCGCACGCGGCCCGGTATTGTTTCAAGCGAAGCGGCGCAGCCCCACAAGGGGTCGGCAGGAGAGGCGCCGCAATTACTGTTGCGCGCCATGGCGCAAGACCCGGCGCGCGCAGCGCAGCATTTGTTTGCCACCTTGCGCGCGCTCGACGACGCGGGGGCCGAGGAGATTTGGGTAGAAGCCACGCCCCAGAGCATGGAATGGGCCGGAGTTGCCGACCGCCTGCAGCGCGCCAGCGTTAGGCCTTCCCAGGGCCTCGAAGGCGCGCACTAGGCGGACCCGCTTGGCGGCCAGCCCCTAAAAAAACGTCAATGGGGTTTAAAAGGCTATTTATCGACGGTAAAAACCGTCAAAACACCGGTGTAAGCGTACAAATGCTGGTGCGCAATTTCGCCGCCGGCAAAAAAACCGATCAAGGGCACATCGCCTAGGGCATGGCGCACGATCTGCATTTCGGCGCTTGCGCCGCCAAAGTGCGGGCCACCGCGCCCCGTGCAGCTGATGTAAATCGCACCGGTAATTCCTTTTTGCACCGGTGCAGACGCGCCAGCGCCCGCACCCGTGGCAGCCACCGCCTGGGGCTCGAGCACCTCCTCGGGGCTGAGTTCTTCGCGGATCTCGGCGCAAATGCGCGTTAAGTCCGCGCGGGCGGCCTGCACATTGCGCTGGCAAAAAGCCAATTGGCCACCGACACGCGCCTGGTCGCTCAATGCAATCCCCCGGTGGCCAGGATCCAGGCCGACGATGTGGCGTACCAGCACGTCGCTGCCAAAATTGCCGGTTTTACGAACCGCGGCGCTGTCGCTGCCCGTGGGCGGGTTGGCCAGACCGACCAAGGTGTTGCGCACCGCGTGCAAGGCTTCTTGCGGTCGCTCCAGCGAAATCGACAAATCCGAAAGCAAGGTATCCAAGGCCGGTTCGCCGTCTAGGCTGAGCACCAAGTTGTGATGGGCCTCGGTAATCACGCGGGCGCGCGAAACTGGTTTGCAACCTTGGGTGACGCGCGAGACGACAGCAACTTCCGGCCCCAAAGCCACGCCGCTCAAGCCGCCACTAAATACGCCTTTTGCAAGGCCTTGGCCGCTGAGGTTGCCATCGGCCGCGAGCGCAAACTGCACGCTTTTTCCCCGGCTGCTAGACAGACCACCAAACAAATAGCCAGTCTCGGTACGGCCCGACATTTCGGCCAGTAATTCGGGCAGGTCCGCCGTGGCGCCGTCGGCATGCACCAAGGCGGTATGGGCTTCAAAGCCCAGGCTCAGCGGTGATACCCCCGAAAACACACGGTATTGGTCTGAGGGAAGGTCCAGCAGCATGACGGCCATGGCTGGCTCATCAAAGTATTCGACGTTATTGGCGGCGATGCCAATGCCAACGGTACCCGACCAGTCGGTAACCGAAGGCAGTTCGGCGCTCAGGTGGTCCAAAATTTCCTGCGCGTCCTGTGCGTAATGGTCGGTGATATAGAGCAGCGCTAAGGTGGGCGTCACCGCATGCAGCGAGCTCGACATCTGGCCGCGCAACTGCGCCAGCACCAAAGCGCTGGCGCTTTGCCACTCTGGATGGGTAGCGTGCGCGTAAGAAAAAGTTTGCATAGGGAGCTATGGGCGGGGCGCGGTGGCGCTGTTTTACAGGGTACTGCGGCGTGGCTTGCTGCTGCGCTTGGCAGGCGTAGTTTTACGTGGCGCTTTGCCTGCGGTTTTGGCTGTGGGCGCTTTTGCTTTGGTGGCGCCGGTTTTGCCAGCGGCTTTCGCACTGCCAACAACGGCCGCACTGTGCTTAGCCACATCTTGCAGCGCCGTACTGGCAATGTGTTGGAATTGTTGGGTGAGCGCGCCCCATAGCTGCATCGGGTCTATCACCTTGCTGGCATCGTTTTGGGCTTGGACAGCGGGCTTTGCTTCGGGCGCGGGTGGCGGTGTGGCGGGAGCTGCCGGTGCGGGCTTGGGGGCGGCAGCGGCTTGCGCGGCACCGGGCATGCCCATGGTGAAGTTCATACCCTTCAAGGTTTCCATGGTCATTTTTTGCACTTCCAGTGCCTGGATGGTGGCGCTTAGGGCGCGCGCATTTTGGTCCAGCCAAAACTGCACATGCTTGAGTTCCTCGATGCGCTTTTCCAGGTCCTCCACTTTGAGGCTGGGCACCAACCACTGCGCCATATTGGGCATGGCCGAGGGGCTGCTACCCGCACCACCGGCGGCCTTGGCCAGGTTTTGCAGAAAGTCAAAACCGGGCACGAATTTGCCAAATCCTGCAGTGTCTGAAGTGCTCATGGGCGGGGCTCCTGGGTTGTGCTGTACGCGCTATACGAAGCGGGCCTTAGCTTAACTGAAGCGGGCTGGCTGCGCGTGCAGCCCGCTACGACAAATGCCTGTTATGCCGGCACGCCATTGCCAGACTTGCCGGATCAAAGGAACAAGCGCACGGCCGCATGCGGCCCGCCGCCTGCACGGCTAATGCACGTCGCAAAGCCAGCAAACCGCACTGGCAACGCAAAGCCCTTACGACCTACATACAGGGGCGCCACTTAGCTGCTTGCCGCCATTGGCACATAGGCCGTGACCCAGCAGACCTGGGCCGGCGGTTACCAATCGCCGCCCGAGTCGCCGCCACCGCTGTCGGAAGCGTCCCAGCCGTTGCCTGAGCCCGCATCGAAACTGCCCATATCCGGCGCAGGGGGCGCGTCAAAGGGGATGTAGCCTTCGTTGGCCGCTGATGCATGGCGCACTTCACCGGCGTTGGCATTGCCGCCCTCCATGGCTTTACTCAGGGCGTAACCGGCAGCCAAGCCGGCCACGCCGCCAAGCACCGCGCCGCCGATGCCCGAGCCTGCTTGGGGCTGTGGGCCATAACCGCCATAGGGCGCAGGCGCCATGGCGCCGCCAGGGGAATAGCCCGGCGCACCCGAGTAAGCGCCCATGGGCGTGGGACGCGGAGCCTGGCTGCGGCGAATCAGGACAAACAGCAAAACTAACAATATCGCGCCGCCCACCACATAGCCGGTGGGAAAGGTCGAGTCGCTGTTGGCAGGGGCCACTGCGCTATGGGTGGGTGTGGGAGCCGCGCTCTGCACCTGACCGGTGGCGGCCGCTTTTGCCGCCGCGGCAGCGGCACTTACCTTGTCCAAAGTTTGCGAAAACTTTTCAGGGCTGGAGGCAAATTTCAGCGCCGGGTCGATCGCCCGGGCCTGGTTAAGTTGGGCCAAGGCCTCGTCGTAGCGCTTGGCGCGCGCCAGCACTTCGCCTAGTTCATAGTGGGCTTTGGGACTGTTGGGCTTTTCTTTCAATACCTCGTGCAGCAAGGTTTCAGCCCGGGCTAAATCGCCGGCCTCCACCGCCGCTGTGATGTCTTTGGGGCTGGGTAAGGCCAGCGCCAGGCTGCAGGCCAAAGCCAGGGCGGTAATGGATATCCATCGCATAGACGGCACAAGTGAAAAACGCATAGCAAAACTTTCAAGTTAATCCGGGCTACACGGTAGGCGACCCGTATGTCTAGTGCAGCAAGGGCTTGTAAAGAAAGGTTCAAACCACCGTCCGATAGACAATACGCATTATGTGCAGCCATTACCAAGGCATTCAAGGGCGCGAGCGATTTGAGCGCCATTTCGGCACCGCCCTGCCAGAGGACGCGGGCCAGGCCGATGTCTGGCCGGGCTACCGGGCGCTGTTTATCCGCAACGCGCCGCTTGGCGCACAGCCGGCTGCGGGCCGCTTGCAGGCGCTGACAGGTTTGTTCGGGCTGGTGCCGCACTGGTCCACGGACCTGCGCATCACGCGCAGTACTTACAACGCGCGCAGTGAAACAGCCATGGAAAAACCCAGCTTTCGCGACGCTTGGCGGCATGGCCAGCATTGCATCATTCCCGGGGAGGCCTTGTTTGAGCCCGATTGGCGCAGTGGGCGCGCGGTGGCGGCGCGCATTGGCAGCGCCGACGGTGCGCCACTGGGGGTGGCCGGTTTATGGTCCTGCTGGCGGGCACAGGACCAAGAAATTTTTAGCTTCACCATGCTGACGGTGAACGCCGACGATCACCCGGTGATGCGCGAGATGCACCGGCCGGGGGAGGAAAAACGGATGGTGGTGGTGGTACCGCCTCAGCACTACGGCGACTGGTTGTCCTTGCCAGCGCGCGACAGTTTGGCCTTCTTGCAAGCGCAGCGCCCGCCCGATCGGCTGGCCTTGGTCTAAACGCCCACATAGCGGGGCGCTGGCGCCTCAGGGCCTGCAGGCGGGCCACTGCCCAAGCACTTTGCCTTGGCCGCCTGCGCTCGGTGGTCCGGGTCAGCGCAGTCTTAGACGTCGCCGCTGCGGGCGTAAGCGGCGCGCAACTCTTGGCGCATGCGCGGGTCTTGCAGTGCAAAGTCCCACAGCGCTTGCGCATGGCGGGCTTGGGCGCGCGCTTCCAACCAGCGCCGTATAGCCAATACCGCCGCCACGCTGGCGATACGCAGTGGACGGGCTAGCAAGGCCAAGCCTACAAACAGCGCCGACCACAATATGACCCAGGCCAACAGCATATGGCCTTCGGCCCAGCTCTCAATCAACTGGTCGGCAACCACCAGCAAAGCGGCCAGCAAGGCGGCCGTTAACAGACCCGCCAGGGCCCGCGAAGTCTGAGCGGTCTCTTTGCCGGCACGCACGTTGGGGGCGCGCGGCGCGCTGGAAGGGGAAAAAAACGGAATGAAGTAGGACATAAAGGGCTCCTGAAAAAGGTCACGATGTGGCTTATTTAGAGACAATCCTAGGGTTTACACTAGTGTTGGTCCACTTTATATTTTTAATTTCTGACATTCACATCATCAATATATGCCTTTGCCCATACCGCAACTGCGCAACTTTGACCTCAACTTGCTTAAAGTTTTTGATGTGGTCATGGCCGAGCGCAGCCTGACACGGGCCGCGCAGGTCTTGTCTCTTACGCAGCCCGCCGTGAGCAATGCATTGCGCCGATTGCGCGAAGCACTCGGCGATGAAGTACTTGTCCGCCAGGGACGCAGCTTGCAGCCCACGCCCAAGGCGCTGCTGCTATGGCCGCAGGTGCGCGAAACCCTGGCGCGCTTGCAAACCGCCTTGTCACCGCACCCCTTTTCGCCGGCCGATACGGTGTGCAGCTTTGTGCTGACCATGGCCGACGCGACCGCTTCGCAGTTGATGCCGGGCTTGGTGCAGGGTTTGATGCAGCAAGCGCCGGGCGTGTCCTTGCGCACCGTTCCACTCACCACGCGGGACCCCCGGCGCATGCTCGAAGACGGCGAAGTGGATCTGGCGGTAGGCCATTTCCCTGCCGCCCTGGCTGCTATCGCGCAGCAACGACAAAACGGGCAGGCCGTGCGCTTTGGCCAGCAACGGCTTTTTTCCAGTGACTATGTGTGTGTGATGCGTAGCGGCCACGCGCTGGCCGGAGCGCCGCTGAGCCTGGATGCCTTTTGCCAGGCCCAGCATGTGTTGGTGAGTTTTTCGGGCCGTGCCTATGGTTTGATAGATGAAGCGCTGGCATCGGTCAACCGCTCGCGGCGCGTGGTACTGACGGTGAACCAGTTTTTTACCACTGGGAGCGTCGTAGTTCACTCCGATTTGCTGGCCGTGTTGCCCCGGCATTTTGTGCAGGTCACTGGCTTTGCGCCGCAACTGCTGGTGCGTGAATTGCCTTTCGATGTACCCCCCATCCACGTCGATGCGCTATGGCACCAGCGCCATGATGCCGATAGCGCACAAAGCTGGTTGCGCGCGCAGGTGCTGGCGGTGGCGCAGGCCGTTCCCTTGCCGACGCGCGGTGGCCTTGTATGAAGTTGCAATTGCTGTCCGATTTGCACCTAGAGTCGCAGCCCGATTTTGTCGCGCGCCCGGCTCCAGGTGCCGATCTTTTAATTCTGGCCGGGGACATAGGTTCCTACCAAAAAGGCTCTAAGTTGCAGGACGCGCAATTCGGGCTGGCGCGTTTCTCGCCCCTGCATGGATGGCCGGTGCCGGTGTATTTTGTGCCAGGCAACCATGAGTACGATGGCCTGGACTTTGATGCCGCCCACCAACGTTTACGTGAGACCTGTGCACGTCTGGGCATTAGCTGGCTGGACCGACAACAGCTTACGCTTTCCGTCCGAAGTGCCGATGGCCAGGCACTGCGCCTCCTGGGCACTACGCTATGGACCGATTTTGATGCGCTCGCAGCCACACCGCGCCCGGCCGCGCACACGCCCGCGAGCCCCGCTGCAAAGCCAGCGTTGCATGCCCTGGATGCGGCAGCCCTTTGGGAGGCGGACGCGGGCACCAAAAAGGCGCGCGAAAAAGCGTTTCGCGCCGCCGACTTTTACCTGAAAAAAACCGGCACCGTGCGCCACGGCTTGCCGTTTTTGTCCGGGGCGGTGCGCGAAGAAGGCCTGCAATGCCAAGCCTGGTTACACCAGGCTTTAAGCCAGCCCTTCGCGGGTAAAACCATTGTGGTGACCCACTTTGCGCCCAGCCTGCACAGTGCCGATCCGCGCTATGGCCGCGTGCCCGGCACCGCCGGGTTTTGCAATGCGCTCGATGACTTGCTGGGGGAGGCGGCCCTCTGGTTGCACGGGCATTTACACACCCCGCACGACTATGTGCACCGGGGCTGCCGCGTGGTGGCCAATCCGCTGGGCTATGCCCACAAAAATGAGCAAGCGCATTTTCGCGCCCAGGGGGTGATTGAAATTTAGCGCGAGGCTAAGCCATCAAAGCAGGTGCTCATGACCAGGTCGATGATTTGCGCGTCATTGTGCTGGCCGCCCATTTTCAGAAATTCCAGCACCGGGTCGCAGGCACGGGCGTACAAGGTGTAAAGCACGGCAATCGGCGGCAAGCTCGATTGCAAATGGCCTTGCGCTTGCGCCTCCTCAATCCAGGCGCCCAAGCGGTCGCTCACTTCGATCAGGCCATCCATGTACTGGGTATTGGCCATCAATTTGGCGCGCAAGGTGGAATTGCGGCTGGGCAGCGAGGGCATCTGGCCGAGCAATTGCAGTTGCATCGTCCAACGCGCTACCGCCCGTAATTGCGCCATGGCGTTTTGCACTGGCAAGTCGCGCAAGTAGTCTTGGGCTCTTTGCATCAGCTTAACCATGGCCGCCGCGGCCAAGTCTTCTTTGCTGGGGAAATGCTTGTACAAGCTGGCTTTCGCAATACCCACTGTGGCGGCGACTTCATCGACCGTCATGGCCTCAAAACCTTTTTCCGCCAATAGTGCGCTGGCGGTTTGGATGATGGCGTCTTCGCGCGCCTGTAGCATCTGGGTCTTAAAGGACACCTTGGGCAGGGATTTGGAAGGCATGTCTGAATTTTAACCTTTGGGTTGTTTTGTAATCGGTTTCGACCATTTCGCGACTACTCGGTTCAAGCGGTGACCTTAGCCACCCATACCGCTTGGCTGCGTCTCTTTCGGGCGCTTAAAAGGATTTGTTATGCATGTTGTTGTGGTCGGTGCCGGCATCATTGGCACCTGCACCGCCTGGTACCTGGCCGAGCGCGGCCACCAGGTCACGGTGGTAGAGCGTCAAACCGATGCAGCGCTAGAAACCAGTTTTGCCAACGCGGGGCAAATTTCGGTCAGCCATTGCGAGCCGTGGGCCAACCGCGAGGCGCCCTTGAAGGCACTGAAGTGGATGTTTAGCAAAGAAGCGCCGCTATTATTTCGCCCGCAGTGGCCGGTGGGAGAGGGCTGGCAACAGTACCGTTGGAGTTTGCGTTTTCTGGCCGAATGCAACGATGTCGCTTTCCATCGCAACGTGGGCCATATCGTGGCCTTGGGTGCTTACAGCCATGTAGCACTTAAAGATTTGGTCGCGCAGACCGGAATTGACTACCACCGCTTAGAGCGCGGTATTGCCCATTTTTTCGCCACCCAGGCGGCTTTTGACAGCGCCTGCGAACTGGCGGCCTTGATGCAGCAGTTTGGCGTGCAGCGCCATGTCACCAGCACCGCTGAATTGCTGCGCCTGGAGCCGACGCTAGCACCATTTGGCCAGCGCATTGTGGGCGCCACTTTTACCGCCAGCGACGAGTCGGGCGATGCCTGTGTGTTTACCCAGGCCTTGGCGCGCCATTGTGCTGCCCGCGGTGTGGAGTTTTTGTTTTCCCACAGCCTGGAGCAGCTGGAGGTGATAGGCGCCACCATTCGTGGGGTGCGCGTGCGCCCGGTCGCCATGGACGGTGGGCCTGACCTTGCAGGCGGCGCAGGTGGCCGTGTGCGTGCGCTGCCTGCAGACGCAGTGGTCGTCGCCTGCGGCTCGTATAGCGCGCCCTTGCTGCGCCGCGTGGGCGTGGACTTACCGATTTACCCGGGCAAGGGCTATAGCGCCACGTTCCCGATACTGCGGCCGCAGCAGGCGCCTTCGGTGTCGGTGATCGACGACTCGCGCAAGATTGCCATCACCCGCCTGGGCGACCAGATCCGCGTGGCCGGCACGATCGAAGTGGGCAGCTACGACCGAGGACTGTCCAGCCCAGTATCCCAAGCGCGTTGCCAGATGCTAGCGCGTCGGGTGGAAGAAATCTGGCCTGGCATGTGCGACACCCGTTTGCCACACGAAGGGGGTAACCCTCGGTTCTGGGCCGGGCTGCGCCCGGCTACGCCCAGCAATATTCCCTATATCGGCCAAACGGCAGTGCAAGGCCTATGGGTGAACGCCGGCCACGGCACCTTGGGCTGGACGCACGGGGCTGGTTCAGGCAAGGCCCTGGCCGCACGCATGGACGGTGAGACTCCGATTGCCGGGTTCCCGTTTTGTGGCGCGTAAATTGCGCACGACAAGCGCTCCCCAGCGGCTAAGCGGCGTGTGCCTGCTCCAGACATTGCAGGAACGCGCGGGTCGCGCGCGAGGCTTGCGGTGAGCGGCGGGTGATGGCGAAAAACTCGCAATCGTAAAAAAACACCGCGGGCAGTACGGCCTGCATCTGACCTTGTTGCACAAAGCTGTGCGCATAGTGCTCGGGCAAAAAGCCCACAAATTGGCCCGACAAAATCAGGGTGGCAATGGACTCCTGGTCAAAACCAGTGGCGCTGCGCGTCAGGCGCAATTGCTGGCTGAGCTGCAAATTAGGCGAGTGGTAACCCAGGCCGGCAAAAGGCAGGGCGCGCAGCGCGTCCCAATCCAAGCTGCTGTGTGCACTGCCAAACAATGCGTGCCCAGGGCCGCAGTACAAACACATATGCTCATCAAAAAGGCGTGCATAGTGCAAGGTGCTAGAGGTACGGTGCCCGGGAATGATCCCTAAATGGAACTGTCCATCGAGCACTCCGCGCTCTATGGCATTGAGCGTGGCCACATGCAGATTGAGCGCGACGTCGGGCGCCCGCGCATGAAAGCGCGCGATCGCCTGCGCTACGCGGGACTTGGGATTGCTAGCGGTTTTGTCAAACACGGCGATTTGCAGTTGTCCACCCATACGCTGGTGAATCTCATCGACACTGCTGCGAAACGCGTCCGTAGCAGCAAGTAATTGGGTGGTTTGGGCGTAAATTTTCTGGCCCTCGGGCGTGAGAGCAAAACCGGCCCGGCCACGGCGGCACAAGCGCAAGCCCAGGCGGGTTTCCAGGTCTTTGATATGGCGGCTGATGGTGGAGCTGCCGATATTGAGCTCCAGCTCGGCAGCGGCCATGCCGCCGCAGTCGGCCACCGCACGAAACACGCGCAATAAGCGTAAATCCATGTCGCTGAGCTGACCAAGCGCCGGGCGTGAAGGCGGATTAAGTTTCATAGATATGCAAGTGAATAGCGATAATTGTGACTTTATAAGAGTAAGTGCGCAAGCCACAATGCCCTCGCACCAGCGAAGTACGGCACCCCAACCCGGTAGGCGTCCAGCAAGGCCTTAAGCCGTAGACCATTTTTGTAGACCGCAACCACCCAGGAGACCGCCATGAAACCCCATGACACCACCACCCACGCACCGGTCGTGACCACCACCTCCCCCTACCCGCGCGACAAAGCCTGGATGGATGCGCACTGGTTGCCATACACCGGCAACCGCAACTTCAAAGCCAATCCGCGCATGATGGTCAGCGCCAAAGGCGCGTACTACACCGACTCCAATGGCCGCAAGGTGCTCGACGGCTTGTCCGGCCTGTGGTGCTGCGGTCTGGGCCACGGGCGCCAAGAAATCACCGATGCGGTGAGCCGCCAGATCGGCACGATGGAATATTCCCCCGCGTTTCAGTACGCCCATCCGCTGTCCTTTGAACTGGCCAACAAAATCACCCAGTTGATGCCCGAGGGCTTGGACCGCGTGTTTTTTGCCGGTTCGGGTTCGGAGTGCGCAGACACCTCGCTCAAGATGGCGCGCGCCTACTGGCGCGCCAAAGGCATGGGAACCAAAACGCGGCTGATTGGTCGCGAAAAAGGCTACCACGGCGTCAATTTCGGCGGCATTTCGGTCGGTGGCATAGGCGCCAACCGCAAAACTTTTGGTCAAGGCATTGAGGCCGACCACCTACCGCACACCCAGTTGCCGCAAAACATGTATTCGCGCGGCATGCCGGCCCATGGCGTTGAACTGGCAGACGAACTGCTGCGCCTGATCACGTTGCACGATGCATCCAACATCGCTGCGGTCATCGTCGAACCCATGTCGGGCTCGGGTGGGGTGGTGGTTCCACCAGTGGGCTACCTGGCACGCTTGCGCGAGATTTGCACGGCCAACAACATTTTGTTGATATTTGATGAAGTGATTACCGGCTTTGGCCGCTGCGGCGCCTACACCGGTGCTGCTGCGTTTGGCGTGACACCGGACATCATGAACATCGCCAAGCAAGTAACCAATGGCGCCCAGCCCTTGGGCGCGGTGGTGGCCAAGAAAGAAATTTACGACACCTTTATGGACGCCGGTGGCCCGGAGTACCTGCTCGAATTCCTCCACGGCTACACCTACTCAGCCCACCCGGTGGCCTGCGCTGCCGGTATCGCTGCACTGGATGTACTGGTTCAGGAAAACATGATCGAACGTGTGTCCGCCATGGCGCCGTATTTCGAGCAGGCGGTACACAGCCTCAAAGGCACCAAGCACATCACCGACATCCGCAACGTGGGTCTGGCTGCAGGGTTCACCATTGCGGCCGTCCCCGGCGAACCCGCACGCCGACCCTACGAAATTGCCATGCGCTGCCTGGAAAAAGGCTTTTATGTACGCTACGGCGGCGACACCATGCAATTGGCGCCGCCATTCATTATCGAAAAATCGGAAATTGATAGCCTCATCAATGCATTGGGCGAATCGATGAACGAGGTCGACTAAGGAAATGGGGCGCGGCGAGGCGCACGGGCGCCCGCTGTCACCGCGTTGTTGCAATGCCGCGTAGCGATGCGTGCCGGGTCCGCTCCCCTTGGGCCACCCGCAGTGGCCAAAAGTCCTGCAAAGCGCTGCGTTAGCCGGCGCGATGGCGATCTGGGAAGTAATGCTTGCTTGGCTGTATGCACATTCCTGCACCTTGCGGCTTTTCCCGTCGTTGGCTCCGATGTCCTTGGCGATGAGCGCACAGCTTGCCCTCGAAGTACTTAGGCATGGTGCAAAGCTAATGCAGCGCACCCAGCGCGTATTTGCGATACTTCCGCACGATGCGCCAAGGCCGCTGACAAGCGTTTTTCGTATATTTTCATTTTTAACCTGAGCACTTTGACTATGTCCACATTACCCACTATCGGCCACCTGATCGGCGGCCAACTGACCCAAGGCGGAAGCCGCAGCGCCGAGGTCTTCAACCCGGCCACCGGCAAAGCCGAAAAAAAATTATTGCTAGCGGACAAATTGACCGTAGAGCAAGCCATTGCCAACGCCCAGGCCGCCTTCCCTGAATGGCGCAACACGCCGCCGCTGAAACGCGCCCGGGTCATGAGCAAACTCAAAGTGCTGCTGGAAGAACATGCCGATGCCTTGTGTGCCCTGGTGACCGCCGAACACGGCAAAGTGCTGCCCGATGCCATGGGCGAACTCCAACGTGGCATTGAAAACGTCGAATACGCCAGCTACGCGCCTGAATTACTCAAAGGCGAGCACAGCAAAAACGTCGGCCCGTCTATCGACTCCTGGAGCGAGTTTCAAGCGCTGGGTGTGACGGCCGGTATCACGCCCTTTAACTTTCCGATCATGGTGCCCTTGTGGATGTGGCCTATGGCCGTAGTTTGCGGCAATACCTTTGTGCTCAAGCCTTCGGAGCGCGACCCCAGCAGCACACTGTTGGTAGCGCAATTGGCGCTGCAAGCGGGCCTCCCACCGGGCGTGCTCAATGTCGTGAATGGCGATAAAGAAGCGGTGGACACGCTGCTCACCGACCCACGCGTCAAAGCGATCAGCTTTGTCGGCAGTACGCCTATCGCTGAATACATTTATGCCACCGGTTGTGCCCATGGTAAGCGCGTGCAAGCACTAGGCGGCGCCAAAAACCATGCCGTGGTGATGCCCGACGCCGATGTGGCCAACGCGGTCAATGCGTTGATGGGCGCGGCCTATGGCTCTTGCGGCGAGCGCTGCATGGCGATCCCGCTGGTGGTAGCCGTCGGCGACGCCACTGCAGATGCGGTGATTGCGGGCCTGAAAACTGAAATTGCCAAGATGAAAGTTGGCCCCGGTACAGCGGCCGGTATGGACATGGGCCCGCTGGTGACCAAGGCCCATTTTGAGAAAGTCAAAGGCTATGTGGACCAGGGCGTGGCCGAGGGCGCCACCTTGGTGGTCGATGGACGCGGCGTACAAGTGCCGGGCCATGAACAAGGCTACTTTTTGGGCCCCTGTTTGTTTGACCACGTCAAGCCAGGTATGGTGACCTACCAGGAAGAGATTTTCGGACCGGTGCTCGGCGTGGTGCGGGTCAAGACCTTGCAAGAGGCCATGGACATGATTGATGCCCATGAATATGGCAACGGCACCTGCATCTTTACCCGTGACGGCGAAGCCGCGCGCTACTTCACTGACAATATTTTGGTGGGCATGGTGGGTGTCAATGTACCCCTACCGGTACCAGTGGCTTACCACTCATTTGGGGGATGGAAGCGCTCGCTGTTCGGCGATTTGCATGCCTACGGGCCGGACGCTGCGCGCTTTTATACCAAGCGCAAAACCATCACCCAACGCTGGCCATCGGCCGGTGTGCGCGACGGAACCATGTTCAGCTTCCCTTCCAGCAAATAACTTTTTTGATAAATATATTGCTTAATTTAAAAATATGGTGTAAGATAACGGAATTGACTAAATCTGACAATTTGTGAGTGAACACGCCGCAAACGTCATTTTTTGAGAAAATATTGGCAAATTTCAGATGTTGAACTGAAATGTTTCCGTAAAAAACCATATTTCAACCGTTGGAGTCGATCATGTCAAAAACAAAGGTAGCGAATTTTTCGCAGATGTACACCAAGTACCTTAATCTGGTGCAAGCTGTCCGCAGCCTGCCAAGCTTTCCGCAACTCGACGCTGTCGAGTCCAGGATGCTCAATGTCTTTGCGTCCGCATGGCACGAAGACAAGCCGATTACGGTGTTGGAGGCCATGGTGATGCTGCCCGAGATTTCGACCACTACTGCGCATCGCCGTTTAAAGGCTTTGCGCAAAAAGGGAATGATCGACCTGAACCTGGATAGCCAGGACAACCGCGTTAAGTACGTGGTGCCAACGAAAGCGACGCACCAGTACTTTGCGCAATTGGGACAGTGCATGGAGAAGGCGCAGGCAGCTTGATGCTGAGCGGCTAAGGCCGCGCAGGCATCCACTCCCGGGCCTTGTCCTGCGCTGATGTGCAGGCAAAAGTAAGTGGGAGTGTGTGCAATGCAATTACAAAAAAACTTGTGGGTCGTCGCAATGACGGCCTTGGCCTACGTAGGCCTTTTCTCTTTCAATCAGTTCGTTTTCTCAGCATTTAATGCCACTGCGGCCAGCGGTCTGGTGTTTTTACCTGGGGGCTTGGGGCTGATTTCCGTGCTGCTGTTCGTGGAGTCGGGCTCGCTGGGGATGGCGATTGGCACGATGCTGGTCGGGCTGGGCCAGGTCTACACCGACGACCCGATCACCACCATGGGCTCGGCCGTGCTATCGGGCCTGGCGCCTTGGTTGGCGCGTGCGCTGTGCATGCGCTTCGCAGAATTGAATGAAGATCTCAAGGGCCTGAGCGCCTCGTGCCTGCTGCGCATGATGGTGGCCTATGCCGCGCTCAGTGCACTGCTGCACCAGCTATGGTTTATCGCGCGCGGGCAAGACGGCGACCTGTGGAGCGGCTTGGCTCTGCACTTCACCGGCCATGTGCTCGGCGCCTTGGTGGTCTTGTACAGCGCCAAACTGCTGCTGGACCGCTTGGCGCAGCCCAGCAGGGGATAATCCGCGCCACATGGCGCTTATCACCTTACTGGAAGCCCAACTCGCATTTGGGCATGTACCCCTGCTAGACCACGCAGGCTTTTCACTCGAAACCCAAGAGCGGGTGGGCTTGATCGGTCGCAACGGCACCGGTAAATCCTCGCTGCTCAAAATTCTGGCGGGTCTAGAAAAACCCGATGACGGGTCGCTGCAAGTGCAAAGCCATATCCGCATTGCCTATGTGGCGCAAGAGCCGGATTTGAACGCCCAGTCCAGCGTGTTTGACGCGGTCAGTGTGGGCTTGCAGCGGGTGCGCGATTTGATCGACGCGTACTCACTTGGCCACGGCGATCTGGACGCGATGCAAAGCGAGATTGAGGCGCTGGATGGCTGGAACTGGGAACAACGCGTGGGCGAAACGCTGCACCGCTTGCATCTGGACCCCGAGGCCGTTGTCAGCACGCTATCGGGCGGCACCAAAAAGCGTGTCGCACTGGCGCAGGCCCTGGTGGCACAACCCGATGTACTGCTGCTAGACGAGCCGACCAACCACCTGGATTTGGACAGCATCGAGTGGCTCGAAGGCCTGCTGGTGGACTTTGGCGGCAGCATCATCACCGTCACGCATGACCGCTCTTTTCTGGACAACGTGGCCACGCGGATTGTGGAGCTGGACCGGGGCAAGCTTTTGTCCTATCCGGGCAATTTCGCGGCCTATCTGCTGCAAAAAGAAGAGCAACTGGCGCAAGAGGCCGTGATCAATGCACGCGCTGACAAGTTGCTGGCGCAAGAGGAGGTGTGGATACGCAAAGGCGTAGAAGCGCGCCGCACGCGCGCCACGGCGCGTATTGTGCGTCTGGATAATTTGCGTGCGCAGCGCGAAGCGCGGCGCGATGTGCTCGGTAGCGTGAACATGGACATCAGCAGCGGCGCGAGCAGCGGCAAATTGGTGGCCGAGCTCACCCATGTATCCAAAAGCTTTGGGCCTAAAACCATCGTGCATGACTTCAGCGCCACGATTTTGCGTGGCGACAAGATCGGCCTGCTTGGCCCCAATGGCGCGGGCAAGACGACGCTGCTCAAACTGATTTTGGGTGAACTCCAAGCCGATCCCGCACCTGCCCATGCGCCAGCACCCGAACCCGGCCACAGCCCCTGGGGCACCGTGCGCCAAGGGGCCAATATCGCAGTGGCGTATTTCGACCAGATGCGCAATGCCCTGGACATGGACGCGACCTTGGAAGACTTCATTAGCCCAGGTAGCGAATGGATTGAGATCGGCAACCGGCGCCAGCATGTCAAAAGCTATCTGGGTGATTTTTTATTCTCGCCCGCACGCGCCAATTCGCCTGTGCGCTCCCTGAGTGGCGGCGAGCGCAACCGATTGTTGTTAGCCCGCCTGTTCGCCCGCCCGGCCAATGTGCTGGTGCTCGACGAGCCCACCAACGACCTGGACATCGACACCCTGGAATTGCTGGAAGACCTGTTGCAAAACTACGATGGCACGGTGTTTTTGGTCAGCCACGACCGTACGTTTTTGGACAATGTGGTGACTAGCACCATCGCCTACGAAGGGCCGGGCCGCTGGCGTGAGTTTGAAGG
This sequence comes from Comamonadaceae bacterium, assembly GCA_947447975.1. Taxonomy (GTDB): domain Bacteria; phylum Pseudomonadota; class Gammaproteobacteria; order Burkholderiales; family Burkholderiaceae_C; genus Allorhodoferax. The sequence continues at coordinate 70,209 of CANFLU010000001.1, forward strand.
CGGCGTGCAGGATTGGCTGGTACAAAGCAAGCGCTCTAATGCGATTGCACAGTCTAAGGGGCAAAAAGGGGCGCAAAGTTTCAATTACGGGCGTGAGGACAAAGCAGCGGCCAGCGCCAAAGTGAGCCCAGCGCCCGCGCCCGCTGCCCCGGCAGCGCCTGCAAGCAAGACCCGCAAACTGAGCTACAAAGAGCAGCGCGAGCTCGAAGCCCTGCCCGGCCGCATCGCAGCGCTGGAAGCCGAGCAAGCCCACATCAATACCCAGCTTGCCGACGGCACGCTGTACGCCAGTGACAACGCCAAAGCTTTGCAACTGGCGCAACGCAACGCCGCAATTGATGGCGAACTCCTAGAGGCTCTGGAACGCTGGGAAATTCTGGGCGCTTAATCGTTTGGCAGGCTAGCCGACCACGCCTTGCTGGCGCAGTCGCGCAATGGCGTCGGCGTCCCAACCCCACTCGCGCAGCAGCGCGTCGGTGTGCTCGCCCAGGGCCGGGGGAGCGCGGTGCAGCACCGGCAGGGTGTCGGCCAGTCGCAAGGGACTGGCGACCGAGCCTATGGAGCTGACGGCGGTGGCCGCTTGTGCTGCCGCGCTGGTGGGCTGCGTGACGGCCAAGCCACGGGCCTGCACCTGGGCGTCGGCAAAGGCTTGGGCCACCGAATTGATCGGGCCGCAGGGCACGGCGTGGTGCTCCAAGTCGGCAATCCACTGTGCGGTCGTGCGCGTGCGCGTCACGGCCTGCATCAAGGCCTCCAAGGTGTCACGGTGGCGGACCCGCTCACTGTTGGTGTGAAAGCGCGGATCGGTCGCCCATTCGGGATGGCCGGCCACCGCGCAAAAACGCGCAAATTGACCGTCGTTGCCGATCGCCAGCAGCATGGCGCTGTCTTGGGTTTCAAAGTCGCGGTAGGGCACCAGGCTGGGGTGGCTATTGCCCTGGCGCTGGGGCGATTGGCCGGTATTTAAAAAGCCCGCCGCCTGGTTGGCCAAAATCGCCATGCCCACGTCGAGCAAGCTCATGTCGATGTGCTGGCCCAGGCCGGTGCGGTGGCGCACCTCGATGGCCGCCAAAATCGCGCTGCAGGCGTAAACGCCGGTAAACAAATCGGTCAAGGCCACGCCCACGCGCTGCGGGCTGCCGCCCGGTGTTCCTTCCGGTTTGCCGGTGATGCTCATCATGCCGCTCATGGCCTGGATCATGAGGTCGTAACCGGCGCGTTCGGCGTAGGGGCCGGTCTGGCCAAATCCGGTGATGGAGCAATAAATCAGGCGCGGATTGAGTGCGTGCACATGGGCGTAATCCAAACCGTAATGCGCCAGGCCGCCAACCTTGAAGTTTTCTACCAAGATGTCTGATTGCAGGGCCAGCTCTTTGATCAGCGCCTGCCCTTGCGGCTTGGCAATATCGATCGCGATGGAGCGCTTATTGCGGTTGCAGGCAGTGAAATAGCTGGCGTGTGCCGTGTCCTGGCCGTGCGCATCTTGCAAAAAGGGCGGGCCCCAATGGCGCGTGTCGTCGCCCTCGCCGGGTTTTTCGATTTTGATGACATCGGCACCCATGTCCGCCAGCATCTGGGTGCACCAGGGCCCGGCCAATACACGCGTCAGGTCCAGGACTTTGAGGTGGGAGAGGGCAGAGGGGGTTTGCGGCATGGCGGTCTAAAAAATGGAGATGGAAATGTGCGAGCCTAACGCGAAGCGCAAGCTCGTGGTTTGCGCTAAGTCCACTTGGGCGCAATGCCCCCGAACTCATACCAGTTGTACGCCGTCCACATACCACCAGCGTCCCTCTTGCAGCACAAAGCGGCTGCGCTCGTGCAAGCGCCAGGCGCTGGCACCAGCGGGTTTGTAGCGGGCGATAAATTCCACTTCGGCATCGGTCGGGCTGCTGGTTTGCGCCTCGCGCACCTCTAGGCCCAGCCACTTGCCCGTGGTGTCAAAGCCCACTTGCACCGGGCGTGTGCTGGTATGCCAGGTGGCGAGCAAATAGGCTTCGCGCTGCAAGGCAAAGGCGCTGTAGCGTGAGCGCATCAGGCTGTGGGCATCGGGAGGGGCGCCATCCCCATCCAGATACTGGCCGCAACAGGCAGAAAAACGCAGCGGCTTGGCGTTTGCACCCAGGCGCGCACACGGGCAGGGCTTGTCGCCCGGGAGGGCCAGCGGACCCTGACTCATCCGCCTTTGGCGGCCTTGGCTTGCGCCTTGTGGGCTTCCCAGCTTTGCACCGGTGCGCCGTCTTTGACCCAGGCGGCAAAGCCGCCGTCAATGTGGGCAACATTGGTCATGCCCATTTCCTGCAAGGCTTTGGTGGCCAAGGCGCTGCGCCAGCTAGCCGCGCAAAACAACACATATTCTTTGGCTTCGTCGCCAAACACCGGTTTGAAATACGGCGAAGCCGGGTCCACCCAAAATTCCAGCATGCCGCGCGGCGCCAATACCGCACCGTCAATCGTGCCCTCGCGCTCGGCTTCGCGGATGTCGCGAATGTCCACCAATTGCATACGCCCGTCGGCCAGTCGCTCGCGCACTTGCGTCACGGAATAGGTGGTGATGCAGGCATTGGCCTCATCGACGAGTTGGCGAAATCCTTTGGTAATCGGCATAATGTCTCCTTGTGTTGTCGGCTCAGGCCAGGGCGCGTTGGATGATAATTTTTTGCACGTCGCTGGTGCCTTCGTAAATTTGGCAGACGCGCACGTCGCGGTAAATGCGCTCCACCGGAAAGTCGCTTACATAGCCATAACCACCCAGGGTTTGGATGGCCACAGTACATACTTTTTCGGCCATCTCGCTGGCGAATAATTTGGCCATGGCCGCTTCTTTCAGGCAGGGCCGGCCAGCATCGCGCAGGGCTGCTGCATGCCATATCAATTGGCGCGCGGCTTCCAGTTGGGTTGCGCACTCCGCCAGCCTAAAACCCACCGCCTGGTGGTTAAAAATAGGCGCACCAAAACTCTGCCGGTCTTTGGCATAAGCCAGCGCCACTTCAAACGCACTGCGCGCCATGCCTACGCTTTGCGCAGCGATGCCGATGCGCCCGCCCTCCAAGCCGCCCAGCGCGATGCCATAGCCCTCGCCCTCTTTGCCGATCAAGTTGTCCGCCGGGATACGGCAGTTATCAAAGTTAATTTGCGCGGTGTCGCTGCTGTGCTGGCCCAGCTTGTCTTCCAACCGTGCCACCACATAGCCCGGCGCGGTGGTGGGCACCAAAAACGCGCTCATACCTTTTTTGCCCGCACCTTTGTCGGTGACGGCAATCACAATGGCTACGTCGGCATGCTTGCCGCTGGTGATGAATTGCTTCACACCATGGAGCACGAAGGCATCGCCTTCGCGTACTGCCGTGGTGCGCAGGGTAGAGGCGTCCGAGCCCACATGGGGCTCGGTCAAGCAAAACGCGCCCAGCATCTCGCCGCGTGCCAAAGGCGTGAGCCACTGTTTTTTTTGCGTCGCATTGCCGTAGCGCATCAAGATGGCGTTGACCGGGCAATTGGTCACGCTGATCACCGTGCTCGTGCCACCGTCGCCAGCGGCGATCTCTTCCAGCACCAAAGCCAGCGTCAGGTAATCCAACTGCACGCCGCCGTATTCCTCGGGCACGCAAATGCCGTATGCGCCCAGCGCCGCCAGGCCCTTGTGCGCGTCTTTAGGAAAGGTATGTTCCTTATCCCAGCGCGAGGCGTTCGGCCACAGTTCGTTTTGCGCAAACTCGCGCACCGCGTCGCGTATGGCTTCCTGGTCGGGGGTAAGCAGCATGTCAGGCCTTAGAGCATTTCGACCGCTACCGCAGTCGCCTCACCGCCGCCAATGCACAGCGTGGCCAGGCCGCGCTTTAGGCCGCGTGCTTTCAGGGCATGCAAAAGCGTGACCATGATGCGCGCACCAGAGGCGCCTATGGGGTGGCCCAAGGCGCAGGCGCCGCCGTTGACGTTGACTTTGTCGTGCCCGATGCCCAGCTCTTTCATCAGCGCCATGGGCACCACGGCAAAGGCTTCGTTGATTTCCCACAAGTCCACATCGCCCACCGCCCAGCCGGCTTTGGCCAAGGCTTTTTGTGTCGCGCCCAGGGGCGCGGTGGCAAACCACTCGGGCGCTTGCGCGTGGGTGGCGTGGCTGACGATGCGGGCCAGGGGTTTGCAAGCCAATTGCGTTGCGGTGCTGGCACGCATCAACACCATGGCGGCCGCGCCGTCGTTGATCGACGAGCTGGAGGCGGCGGTAATCGTGCCGTCTTTTTTGAATGCCGGCCTGAGACCGGGAATTTTGTCCAGCTTGATTTTGCCCGGGCCTTCGTCCACGCTGACCACGCGTTCGCCGCTGCGCTCTTTCACGGTGACGGGTGTGATCTCGATGGCAAAGGCACCACTGGCAATGGCTGCTTGCGCGCGCTGCACGCTGGCGGTGGCAAAAGCGTCTTGTTCGGCACGGGTAAAGCTGTATTTGGCAGCGCAGTCTTCGCCAAAAGTGCCCATGCTGCGGCCCGCTTCGTAGGCATCTTCCAGCCCGTCCAGCATCATGTGGTCGTAGACCTTGTCATGGCCCATGCGGTAGCCGCCACGGCCTTTGAGTAAGAGGTAAGGCGCGTTGGTCATGCTCTCCATGCCGCCGGCCACCAACACGTCCTGGCTGTGCGCGGCCAGCATGTCGTGCGCAAACATGGCTGCGCGCATGCCGGAGCCGCACATTTTGGACAAGGTGACTGCGCCCGCACTTTGCGGCAAACCGCCTTTAAAGGCCGCCTGGCGCGCCGGGGCCTGGCCCTGGCCGGCCATCAGGCAATTGCCAAACAAAACTTCGCCCACCGCATCGGGCGCGATACCGGCGCGCTCGACCGCAGCGCGGATCGCAGCGCCGCCCAGGTCATGCGCGGCAAGGCTGGAAAAATCGCCCTGAAAACTCCCCATGGGGGTGCGGGCGGCGCTGACAATCACGATAGGGTCTTGCATGGTGGGGCTCCTCAAAATGGTAGGGTTCTTCAGTCGGTTTCAAAGCGCTTTTCCCGGTCATAGGGAAACACGTCGTGTACATAGCCTTGGGCAATGCGGTCTTTATGGCTTTGCCAGAAGTCCACGTCCAGCAAGTCGGCATGGTGCTCCATGAATACTTTGCGCACGGCCGGGTTGCCCAATAAAAACGGGGTGAAGGTTTCGGGGAAGACGTCTTTGGGGCCTACGCTGTACCAGGTCTCGCCGGACATTTCATCTTCTTCATTGCGAGGCGCGGGCACACGGCGGAAATTGCAGTCGGTGATGTATTCGATTTCGTCGTAGTCATAAAACACCACCTTGCCGTGGCGCGTGATGCCGAAGTTTTTCCACAGCATGTCGCCGGGGAAAATATTGGCCGCTACCAGGTCTTTGATGGCATTGCCGTACTCCACAACGCCGCGCGCAATCTGGCTGCGTGCGCGTTCGGCGTTGGCCGAGGCATTGGCCGCATCAGCACCGCCGGCATCAAAAGCTTCCTGCAGGTAAATGTTGAGCGGAATCATGCGCCGCTCGATATAGACGTGTTTGATGATGACTTCCTGGGTGCCATCGCTGCGGGTATTGATTTGTAGCTGGCTAGGTGCAAATTTTTCTATCTCAGCCAACAACTCTGGCTCAAATCGATCCAAGGTAAAACCCACGCCGCTGTATTCCAGGGTGTCGGCCATGCGCCCGACGCGGTCATGTTGCTTGACCAGCAAATATTTGCCTTTGATTTGCTCGCGCGAGGTGTCTTTGGGCGGCGGATAAAAGTCTTTGATAACTTTGAACACATAAGGAAAGCTAGGCAGATCAAACACCAGCATCACCATGCCTTTAATCCCCGGCGCTATTCGGAACTTGTCGCTAGAGTGGCGCAAGTGGTGCAAAAAGTCGCGGTAAAAAAGCGTCTTGCCCTGCTTGGCCAGGCCCAGGGCGTTGTAAATTTCATTGCGCGGTTTGCGTGGCATGAGGCTACGCAAAAACTGCACATAAGCCGAAGGCACTTCCATATCGACCATAAAGTATGCGCGCGCAAAACTAAATAGCATCAGCAAATCATCTTCGCCAAACAAGGCTGCGTCGATACGCAACAGTCCCGTCTTGCCATGCAAAACCGGGAGCGCAAAACCCAGCTCCTGAAAGCCGTTGATCAGCTTGCCGACCATGTAGCAGCCCTTGTTGCGAAAGAACAAGCCGGTGAGTACCTGCACCTGAAAATTGGCGCGCAAAGTAAATTCACCCAGTTGCTGCGTCATAACCTGCGCCACCAAGGCGGTATCGCGTTCTAGGTCTTCGAAGCCTAGCCGCAAGTCAAAGTCTTGGACCATACGCAGCGCCGTAGCCTGCATGGTTTCGCGGGTGGGGTAATAGGCGCGGTAAGTGGGGCGACTCTCTGTCTCACCGCTCTCGATGTATTCGGTGCTGACCGCCGGACGCACAAAAATAAAGTCGTTTTGGAAATAGCTGCGATGCAGTATTTTGGTGGTCACCGAGTTGAAAAACGTTTCCGCTAGCTCGGGTTGGTGGTGGTCTACCAGCAAGCCAATGTAGAGCAGCTTGACCTGCTGCCAGACTTCCATCGGCTGCTCACCGGCCTTGAACTCGCGCTCTAGGCGGTTGGTGCATTCCAACACCCGCAGGTCATAAAACTCGATGCGTTCGCGCTGGGCGCGCTGCTGGCCATGCCAGTCCGCCGTTTCAAAGCGGTGTTTGGCGCGCGCAGACTCGGTGCGAAACAGGCGGTAGTGGCGGTTAAAGCCATCCATCATCGCCTTGGCAATGTCATAGGCCAGTGGCGAGTCCAGGCGCGTGGGGAACATGGCAGGGCCCGATTAACGCGGTGCGGCGGCAATAGCAGCAATCGCAGCGCGGTAGATGGCAGCAATATCGTCGTTACCACCCAAATGCATGTGCAAGTCTTTGAGCAAGCCATCGTGCAGGCCGTAGACACATCCGTGCAGCGTCACCTCTTGGTCGCGTGCCCAGGCGTCTTGCAAGACGGTGCTTTGCGCCACATTGAGCACTTGCTCCACCGCATTGAGCTCGCACAAGATATTGGCGCGGGCGACCTCTGGTGCGGCGTCAATCAAGGCCTGGTGGCGGTCACGCACGTCCTGGATATGGCGCAGCCAGTTGTCCGCCAGGCCAATGCGTGCGCCTTCCAGTGCCGCCTGTACGCCCGAGCATCCATAGTGGCCGACCACCAAAATATCACGCACCTTCAAACGCTCCACCGCAAACTGGATAGTGGACAAGGCATTCAAATCCGAATGCACCACCACGTTGGCGACATTGCGGTGGACAAAAATCTCGCCTGGCGCCAAACCGATGATTTGGTTGGCGGGCACGCGGCTATCTGAACAGCCGATCCACATATAGCGCGGTTTTTGCTGCGCCGTCAGGCCGGTAAAAAAGCCGGGCTGCTTACGCTCCATTTCAGCCGCCCAGGTGCGGTTGCGGGCGAATAAATCATTTAGCTGGGTCATAAAAATTACAAGATTTGGTGAATTCAGGCGGTCTCGGAAAACAATTCACGGCCGATGAGCATACGGCGTATTTCGCTAGTACCCGCGCCAATTTCATAGAGTTTGGCATCGCGCCACAAACGACCCAGTGGGTAATCGTTGATATAGCCATTGCCCCCGAATATCTGCACGCCTTCGCCCGCCATCCAGGTGGCTTTTTCAGCAGTCCACAATATCACGCTGGCGCAGTCTTTGCGTACCCGGCGCACATGCTCAGTACCCAGTGCGTCCAGGTTTTTTGCCACCATATAGGCAAACGAACGCCCCGCTTGCAGCACGGTGTACATATCGGCCACCTTGCCCTGAATCAGCTGAAACTGACCAATGCTTTGACCGAACTGCTTGCGCGCATGGATATAGGGCATGACGTTGTCCATCACCGCTTGCATAATGCCCAAGGGTCCGCCACTGAGTACGGCACGCTCATAGTCCAAGCCGCTCATCAAGACCTTGGCGCCGTTGTTGATACCTCCCAACACATTAGCTAGAGGCACCTCCACGTTGTTGAACACCAGCTCGCCGGTGTGGCTGCCACGCATGCCCAGTTTGTCCAGTTTTTGCGCGACGGAAAAACCGGGCATCCCTTTTTCAATAAGAAAGGCCGTAACGCCACGTGCCCCCAGTTCCGGGTCGGTTTTGGCATAGACCACCAGGGTGTCGGCATCCGGGCCGTTGGTGATCCACATCTTGCTGCCGTTTAAAACAAAGTAACCGCCCTTGTCCTGCGCACGCAGCTTCATGGACAGCACATCGCTGCCCGCGCCAGGCTCGCTCATGGCCAAGGCGCCCACGTGCTCGCCGCTGATCAGCTTAGGCAGGTAGCGCTGGCGCTGCTCGGGCGTGCCATTGCGCCGAATCTGGTTCACGCACAGGTTGCTGTGCGCGCCATAGGACAAGCCCACCGAAGCGCTGGCACGTGAGATTTCTTCCATGGCGACCATATGTGCCAGATAGCCCATAGCGGCGCCGCCATATGCTTCTTCAACGGTAATACCCAGCACGCCCAGATCACCCATCTTGCGCCATAAGTCCATGGGGAACTGGTCGTCCCGGTCGATGGCGGCAGCGCGCGGTGCGATCTCGGCTTGCGCAAAATCATGCACGGCTTGGCGCAGCGCATCCACGTCTTCGCCCAATTGAAAGTCCAGTCCTGGCAGGCTCATGTTTTTTCCCTCAGAAAAATAGATCAGGCGCTTGCGGGCACGGTGGTCAGGGTTTGCTGCATAAGCGCACAGGGGCTCGTGTGCCCACGCGCGTCCACATGCAACACCTCTGCCGATGCCACCGTAATCCGCTTGCCGGCGCGTACCACTTTGCCGGTGGCGCGCAACTCGCCATCTTTAAACGCCGCCAAAAAATTGATTTTGTATTCCACCGTAGTGACCTCAAGCCCCTCGGGGGCAAGCGTCAGCGCCGCATAGCCACCTGCGATATCGGCCAGCATGCCAGTGGCTCCGCCGTGAAAGCCCAGTTGCTGCTGCGTCACTTTGTCCGAATAAGGCAGGGTCAACTCGACGCAACCGGGCTCTGCGCGCAACAGGCGCACACCCAGCGCCTGCGACATGCCTTGGCGCGCCAAACTGGTGGCAATGCGCTGCCACAGCAAGGGGTAAGGCGGGGAATCAGCGGGCATGCGCAGCCTGGGCTTTGGTTTTTTTGCTTTTAGGTACGCTGGCAGCGACTTTGCCCAGCAGCGCGCGTGCTTCGCGCTGGTGAACTTTGATCTCGTCCAAATTGGCCTGCAAATCAGCCATCTGCTCTTCGATGCGGCTACGGTGCACGTCCAACACCTCCAAAAACTTCGTCAGCTGCATGCCGGTGTCACGCGGGCTTTCGTAGGTATCGATGATGTCCTTGGCCTCGGTCAGGCTGAGGCCCAGGCGCTTGGCACGCAAAGTCAATTTCAAGCGGGTGCGATCACGCACGCTATACACCCGGTTGCGCCCGCCCGGGCCGGTACGCTCGGGTTGCAACAAACCCAGGTCTTCGTAAAAACGGATGGCCCGCGTCGTCAAGTCGAATTCGCGCGACAGGTCACTGATACTGAAAGTGCTGCTCATCGTAGGGGCACAGGGCTATGAAATTAGAAGTTGCAAACCGAGGCGACAGCGTGGGCATCCCTGCCTGTCTAGAATAGTCCGCATTGACGTTTACGTAAACGTCAATTATGAATCAAAAAATCTCTCCATGAACGCACTCGAATCCCACTTGCACTATCCCTTGGGCAGCACCCTGCCAGCGCCAGGGGGCAGCATCGAAGTGGCGCCTGGTATTTTGTGGGTACGCATGACACTGCCTTTTGCGCTGGACCATATCAATTTGTGGCTGCTGCGCGATTGCATGGAAGGCGAGGACGGTCCGGTAGAGGGTTGGAGTGTGGTGGACTGCTGTATCCACCGCGACGAGGCCAAGGCCCAATGGGAGCAAATTTTTGCGAATGAATTGCAAGGCCTGCCGATATTGCGTGTGATCTGCACCCATATGCACCCGGACCATATCGGTCTTGCGCATTGGTTGTGCGAACGCTGGAAGGTGGGCTTGTGGATCAGCGCCGCCGACTACCAGGTCGCGCGCTTTGCCTGCATGGGCGCTAACGGTTTTGGCGGCGAACGCTCGGCAGCCTATTTTGCGGCGCACGGCATGAACGACGAAGGCTCGGTGGAGCAAGTGCGTGCGCGCACCCACTACTTCCCCAATCTGGTGCCTTCGGTGCCTGACAGCTACCACCGCCTCATGGACGGGACCGCGCTGGAAATCGGCGGGCGCAACTGGCGCTGCATTAGCGGTTACGGCCATGCGCCCGAGCACATTGCGCTGTTCTGCGAGGATTTGCAGGTACTCATTGGCGGCGACATGATGCTGCCGCGCATTTCCACCAATGTCAGCGTCTATGAGCAAGAGCCTGAGGCCGATGCGCTCAAACTGTTTCTGGACTCGATCGATAAGTTCAAACCCCTGCCCCTTGATACCTTGACCTTACCTTCGCACGGCAAGCCCTTCACCGGCTTGCATATACGCATCGAGCAGCTTCACACCCACCACCGCGAGCGCCTGGCCGAAGTTTTGCAGGCCTGCGCCGCTGGGCCGCAAAGCGCACGCGATATCGTGCCGGTGCTTTTCACGCGCGCACTGGACTTACACCAAATGACTTTTGCCATGGGCGAGGCGGTGGCGCATTTGCACCTCTTGTGGTTCCAGAAAAAGCTGCGCCGCAGCCTGGACGCCGATGGCGTGTACCGATTTAGCCTCCCAGGCTAAAGCCGCGCTTTACCAAAGCGGCGCGGTCGGGTCTTTGAGTTTTTCGCGCTGCTGCGAATAATCGGGCATCACGCTGCCCACGGTTTGCCAAAAACGCGGGCTGTGGTTCATCACCCGCAAATGGCTCAACTCATGCGCCACCACGTAGTCGATCACCGGCAACTCAAAATGCATCAAGCGCCAGTTCAGGCGGATAGAACCGTCACTGGTGGCGCTGCCCCAGCGCTTGTCGGCGTTGCTCAGCGAGAGTCGCGTCCAACGCACTTGGAGTTGCGGCGCAAAGTGGTTGAGTCGCTCCTCAAACAAAGCCTTGGCCTGGCGCATCAGCCAGGCCTGTGTGGCATCGCGGATTTGCGCCGGGCTGGCGTCCAAGGGCAATGCAATGCGCAACTCGCGCAATAGCGGCCCGTGTTGCTCGCCCTGAACATCGGCCAATGCCGCACCCACCGCGCTAAAGCCATGCGCCGGATCCAAGCGCAAGCGCAGCAGTCCGCCCAGATAGGGAAAGACCGCAGCATCGCGCCAGTCGATGCGGGTTTGCTCTAAGTGCGTATGCCGCTCGCGGCTTTCATGCAGTTTGCGCACAATCCAGTCGGCACGGGCTTGCAAAACTTGGTCAATTTCAGGCAAGGAGGTCCAACGCGGCGCGCGCACGCTCAAACCATCGGGCCCGATGCGCATGCCGATGCTGCGGCGGCGCGCACGCACTAGCGAAAACGCTACCTGCACGCCTTGCAAACGCAGGCTGCGCGTGGCTTGGGGATGCGTAAAGCCTACGTCCCTTATCAAAGGGTGCGCCAGAGCGCTTTGGCTGATGGCGCTGGAGCCTATTGCTTCGGGGGCTTTTACTTTGGGTCTTATGGCCTTTGGCGTATCGGGTGTTCCAGCACGGCGTGGGGCACGGGTGGGGGGCTTTGGCGCCGCAGTGTTAGCCGGTGGCGTATGGCCCAGCGATTCAAACAAATCCAGGGTGTAACGCAGCAGCGGATGCATGGCCCGGGTGCTCGCGCGCGCTAAGGCTTTGGCGGGTAGGCGTCTGGGTCCAGACGGCGCATTTCCGCCTCGATCCAGGCCTCTACTTCGCGCATCATTTCGTCTGGGCTGCGCCCAGTGCTGTCTATCGCCGGGCCGATGGATACATCCACCAAGCCGGGGTATTTGATAAAGGCTTTGCGTGGCCAGACGCGGGCGGAGTTGACGGCGATGGGAAACACCGGCGCGCCGGTCTCAATGGCCAAGCGCGTACCACCGGATTTGTACACACCTTTTTCGCCGCGCGGTATGCGCGTGCCTTCAGGAAACATGATGATCCAGACCCCACGGGCGAGCAATTCCTGGCCTTGCGACACCACCTTGTTAAAAGCCTTCGAGCGTTGGCTACGGTCGATATGAATCATGTCCAGACGGCTCATGGCCCAGCCGAAAAAGGGCACATACAGCAACTCCTTTTTGAACACAAAGGCCAGCGGATGCGGCATGAGCGAAGGCAGCAAAAAAGTCTCCAAGGTGGACTGGTGTTTGACCAGTAACACGGCGGCGCTGTTCTCCCCAGTGGGTAAATGCTCCCAACCGCGCACGCGCACCTGGATACCCAGAATCACGCGCGCACCGGCAATCGCCGTACGCAACCAGGCACGCGCCATGGCCCATAGCGGATTGCCGCGGATAAAAATAGAGGCGCCCAAAATCGCAAACGCAAAAGGTACTACGGTGGCCATCATCCACAGCATGTGCAAAACAGAACGAATGAATGGCATAAATCTGTTGCGTACGTAAAACCAGGCGCTAGCTGCTCGCTACCAAATAGTCTGCAAACGCGGACAGATCTGCATGCACCATGGTTTGCGGGGGAAAGTCCTGGGGCAAAGGCTGGCCGCGCCACAGTGCGCCTTTGCCGGTTTGCACTACATGCGGCGTGCAACCGGCGCCTATGGCGGCAATCATGTCGCGCGGCGTGTCGCCCACCGCTGGCATCGTGGCCAGGCCCATGCCATAGCGCTCTGCAATTTGTTCAAACAAGCCCGAAGCGGGTTTGCGGCAATGGCAGTTTTCGGCCGGGCTGTGCGGGCAGTAAAACACCGCATCGATGCGCCCGCCCACGGCGGCGAGCATGCTGTGCATTTTGGCGTGCATGGCGTTGAGCGCCGCCACATCAAAAAGCCCGCGTCCCAGCCCGGACTGGTTGCTCGCTACCACCACATGCCAGCCGGCATGGTTGATGCGCGCAATGGCCTCCAATGCGCCGGGCAGCGGTATCCATTCGTCAGCGGACTTGATGTAGTCGTCGCTGTCCTCGTTGATGGTGCCGTCGCGGTCGAGGATGCAAAGTTTCATGGTGCTAAATAGTATTTACGCGGCCAGCTTGGACAAATCAGCCACGCGGTTCATGGCGCTATGCAATTGTTGCAAAAGCGCCAGCCGGTTGGCCTTAAGCGCAGGGTCATCGGCATTGACCATGACGCCGTCAAAAAACGCATCTACTGGCGCGCGCAGCGCGGCTAAGGCTTGCAAGCTGGCGGTGTAGTCCTTCGTAGCGTACAGGGCATCTGCCTGCGGAACGATATTTTGCATTGCGGCGAACAAGGCCTTCTCGGCATCTTCTTGCAGCAAGGCGGCATGCACCTCGCCTTGCGCAGCGTCCGATTTTTTCAGGATGTTGCCAATGCGTTTATTCGCGGCGGCCAGCGCAGCGCTTTCTGGCAAAGCGGAGAAGGCACGCACTGCTGCCAACTGCTTAGGCACTTCGGCCAGCAGTTGTGGGCGCAAAGCCAGTACCGCTTCGGCCTCTTGCGCGCTCGCGCCTTGTTCGCGCAATACACCAGACAGGCGGTCAAAGATAAAGTGGACCAATGCGGCACTTGCGTCCTGCAAGCCTGTATGCAAAGCGGCATAGGCGGCGGTTGCGTCCTGCAATAGCGCCTCGAGCGCCAGTGGCTGCCCGCTTTCCATCAACATGCGAATCACGCCCAAAGCATGGCGCCTCAGTGCAAAGGGGTCTTTGTCACCGGTAGGCAAGTTGCCAATGCCAAACATACCCACCAGGGTTTCTAATTTGTCGGCCAGGGCCACCACCAATGCCAATTGGCTGCGCGGCAATTCGTCGCCGGCAAAGCGTGGCTTGTAATGGTCTTCAATTGCCACCGCTACGGCCTCACCCAAGGCGTCATTGCGCGCGTAATAGCCACCCATAATGCCCTGCAGTTCGGGGAACTCGCCTACCATGTCGGTCAGCAAATCCGCCTTCGCCAGACGCGCCGCGGTTTGCACTTGCGCGGCCATACGGGCGTCCAAATGCAAGGCCTGGCTGATGGTATGCGCGATCGCACACACCCGCTGCATGCGATCACCCTGCGTGCCCAATTGGTTGTGGTAGACCACTTTGGACAAACCCTCCACGCGCGACTCTAAGCTGCGTTTGCGGTCTTGGTCGTAAAAGAATTGGGCGTCGGCCAGACGCGGGCGCACCACGCGCTCGTTGCCACCGATCACGGCACTGGCATCTGATGGGTTGATGTTGCTGACAATTAAAAACTGGTTGCTTAACTCACCCGCATCATCGAACAGTGGAAAGTATTTTTGATTCGCCTTCATGGTCAAAATCAAACACTCTGGTGGTACTTGCAAAAACGCTTCGTCAAAACTACACACCATCACCGTGGGGCGCTCCACCAAGCCGGTCACTTCCTGCACCAGTGCGTTCTGCAGCAATGCTGCTTCGGCTTCGTCATCGCTCAGATGGAGGGCCTCTACTTCCAGGCGGCGACCCAAGCGTTTGGCTTCTCTGCGCAATGCGCGCACCATGGCGCGGCTGCGTTCGTCAAAGCTGGCGATCACCGCGCCGTCGCGTGCCAGGGTGGCGGCGTAGTCATCGGCGTGCGCGATGCGCACGGGCGACACCGCCGCTTCAAAGCGGTGGCCTTGGGTACTGTCCGTGGCGCGCAAGCCCAGTGCCTGCACCGGCACCACCGCGCTGCCGTGCAAAGCCAGCAAACCATGCGCGGGGCGCACAAAACTGACCGTAGTCCAGCCGGGCAATTCGCAATCGCGCTCTAGCTGGTAGCTCATCACTTTGGGGATGGGCAGTTTGGCAATTGCATCGAGCAACGCTTTTTGCAAACCATCGGCCAAAGTGGCGCCTCGCACCGTACTGTCAAAGTACAAAGCTTGCGCTTTGCCGTCCATGCGTTTTTGCAAACCGGGTAGTGCCTCCGGCCTCGCACCCAGGGTTTGCAGTTTTTTCAGCAATGCGGGTGTGGCTTGGCCGCTAGCATCTAAACCCACGGCCACGGGCATCAGTTTTTGCGACACCGCTTTGTCAGCCGCTTGCGCTGCAACGCCAGCCACATGCACCGCCAAGCGACGGGGTGATGCGTAATCGGTGACCGCTGCATCCGCAGCCGCCAGCCCTTGCGCTTTCAGGCTGTCGGCCAGCCCGGTGGCAAAGGCTAGGCCCAGTTTTTTCAGTGCCTTGGGCGGAAGTTCTTCGACAAAGAGTTCGACCAGCAGGTTTTGCGTATTCATGCTCATGCCGCCTTCTTTGCCATGTGCGCAATCCATTGCGGCGGGGCCATGGGAAAGCCCAAGCGCTCGCGGCTCTCGTAATAGCACTGCGCCACGCCGCGCGCCAGGTTGCGGATGCGGCCCATGTAGGCGGCGCGCTCGGTCACGCTGATGGCGCCGCGTGCGTCGAGCAAATTAAAGGTATGCGCCGCTTTGAGCACTTGTTCGTACGCGGGCAAGGCCAAGGGCACGTCGATCAAATGCTTGGCTTGTTTTTCGTGCGCGGAAAAGGCGGTGAATAAAAAATCGGTGTCGCTGTGCGCAAAGTTGTAGGTGGACTGCTCCACTTCGTTTTGCTTGTAGACATCGCCGTAGGACATGTCGGCGGTCCACTGCAAGTTGTAGACGTTGTCCACGCCTTGCAAGTACATGGCCAGGCGCTCCAGGCCGTAGGTGATTTCGCCGGTCACTGGTTTGCAATCGATGCCGCCTACTTGCTGGAAATAGGTGAACTGTGTCACCTCCATGCCATTGAGCCACACTTCCCAGCCCAAACCCCAGGCGCCCAGGGTGGGGTTTTCCCAATCGTCTTCGACAAAACGAATGTCGTTTTGTTTCAGATCAAAGCCCAGCGCCTCTAGGGAGCCGAGGTACAGATCCAGAATATTGGCCGGGGCGGGCTTCATCACTACCTGGTACTGGTAGTAGTGCTGCAAGCGGTTGGGGTTTTCGCCATAGCGCCCGTCTTTGGGGCGGCGACTGGGTTGCACATAGGCGGCCTTCCAAGGCTCGGGGCCGATGGCGCGCAAAAACGTCGCCGTGTGGGAGGTGCCGGCGCCCACTTCCATGTCGTAAGGTTGTAAGAGCGCGCAACCTTGCGCGTCCCAATAGGACTGCAAAGTCAAAATAATTTGCTGGAATGTCAACATGCGATGGATGCGGCGCAGCACGCGCGCCTTGGGTTGGGCTGCTTAGCAAGGTTTGCAGCGTAAGTTGGCAATTTTACGGGCCATTGATGCAAACGCTGTGGCGCAAGATAGGCCCTGTGCGCTAGGGCCTGGGCGGCGCTTGCATCAGCATGGCACCAGCGGCGCCAATGTGCGGCAAAAAGCGCTCTTGTGGCACTGCATACCGTGGGCGCCTCAGTCCTGGCGCCCACGTGACCATGCGGTCCAACACAAGGCTGCTATCCCCATCAGCCAAAGCGGCCACAAACCCCAGCGCGCTGCCCATAGGGCAAATGGCGTGAGCCCCGCGCGGCCTTGCACTTGCCCTTGCAATACGCCCGCCTTGCCATACGGTAATTGCGCTTGCACCACTCCGGTGTGCGCGATGACGGCGGTGGCGCCGGTATTGGTGGCACGCAGTACCGGTAAGCCAAATTCCAAAGCCCGCATACGCGCGATGCTGAGGTGCTGGTCGATGGCCAAACCATCACCAAACCAGGCCAGGTTGCTCACATTGACCAGTGCCGTCGGTGCACTGGCCGCATCCATAAAGCGCGTCGCCAGCTCTTCGCCAAACAAATCTTCATAGCAAATATGCACCGCCAGCCTTTGTCCGCCCATGGGAAACGAGGCCTGACCCAAGGGGCCACGGTTGAAGTCCCCCAAAGGGATGTGCATCAAGTTGGTAAACCAGCGAAACAGGGGCGGTATAAATTCACCGAAGGGCACCAGATGGTGCTTGTCATAGCGCTGTATTGGGGACTGGCCGGGCATCAGGCCGATGGCAGAGTTGGTGTAGCCCTGCAGGTTGTCGCCCAGTGGAATGCCAAAAATGGCTGCATGCCCGTTTGTACGCAAGCCGGTGCTCAGGCGCTCCCAATAGCCCGCGGGCAAGTCCTGCGGGAGCAGGGGAACTGCGGTTTCAGGCGCGACCACCAGATCCGTACCCGCACCGAGCAATTGTGCTTCGTACCAGTGAAGCGCCTGGGGCACTCCGCTGGACTGCTCAAACTTTTCGTCCTGTGCAATGCCGCCCTGCAAAAGCGTCACGCTAAAGCTACCCGCATCACGCGTCCATTGGTTCCAAGCCGCTGGAAGTAAAAGGGGTGCGATTAGCAAGGTCAAGGCCGTTAACAAAGCCGCCGTGCCCGAAGGCCGAAGGCCGCCAGGCATACGCCGCCCCATGGCGCTCAAAAGCGCCTGGGCCAGGGCCATGCCAATGAACGCGGCCACGGCACCAATGCCGTAGGAGCCCAACCAGGGCGCAAAGAATGCCAAGGGGCCATCGACATGGGCATAGCCACCCGCGCCCCAACCAAAGCCGGTCAGCCAGGTGCCGCGCGCCAGCTCGGCCATCATCCACAACAATCCAAATACAAGCGCGCCGGAAAAAGTACTGCGATGCGCCAGGCGCCACCATAGGCCAGCGGCAAACGCAAAGTAAAGGGCCAAGGCGCCCGCTAACAGCCACTCGGCGAGCGCCGCCAAAGGCGCAGGCATACCACCATAGGTGTGCATCGCGGTAAATAACCAGCCAAAGGTGCAGCCTAAGTACACGGTGGTGAACACCCAGGCGCGCTGTGCGGCTTGGCGTACTGAACTGGCGGCCAGCAAAGCATGGGCCAAAAGCGCCATGGACAGCAATTGCAGCGCCCATTGCGGCTGGCCGTAGTCCAGCAGCCCGTGCAAAGGCCAGGCCACACCGGCCGCGTGCAGCAGGCCCGCCAACAAGGGCATCGCAAGCTGCGCAAGCAGTCGCATCACGGGGTGGGCGGGGCGCTCAGCGGTGACACTTTGAACCAGCGCACCGCACCGCCGCGCGTATGCAGCACGACGAACTGCAAACCCAGCATGGTGTGGCGCTCGCCGCGCTGGGGCACATGGCCCATTTCGTGGGCTACTAGGCCGCCTATGGTGTCAAAGTCGTCGGCGTCTTCGCGCGCCAGCAGGTCCACGCCAAACGCGCTGCTGACGCGTTCTAGGGTGGCGTCACCGTTCACGCGAAAGCTTCGGTCGGGTAGCGCGAACACATCGCCCTCGTCGTCGTCGATATCGAATTCGTCCTCGATCTCGCCGACGATTTGCTCTAACACGTCCTCGATGGTGATCAGGCCTGCCACCCGACCAAACTCGTCGATCACGATGGCTAAGTGGTTGCGATTGCCTTTGAAGTCGCGCAGCAAATCGTTCAGGCCCTTGGTCTCTGGCACAAACCCTGCAGGGCGCAAGAGCGCACGGATATTGAGTTCAGGGGCGCGCTGGAGTTTGAGCAAATCCTTGGCCATCAGGATGCCAATGATGTTTTCGCGTTCGCCCTCAAATACCGGAAAGCGCGAGTGCGCGGTGTCGATGACGGCGTGCAGCAGTTCGTCCATGGGGGACTGGATATCTAGCAAGTCCATGCGCGTGGCCGCCACCATCACGTCGCCGGCCGTCATATCGGCCATGCGGATCACGCCCTCGAGCATGGCGCGCGACTGGGCGCCTATGATTTTGTTGTCCTCGGCCTCAGCCAGGGTCTCCATCAGTTCTTCAGCCGAGTCGGGGCCGGGGTGCAGAAACTCAGCCAGGCGCTGCAGAAAAGTCCGCTTGTCTTCTTTGTCGTGGGAATGCGCGGGGTGGGGGTCGGACACTGGCGTGGGGCAAAGCTGCCGTTTTTGCGAAGCCTCTAGGATAGCCCATTGCCAAGGCATCAGCACCTAGCGCCAAAGGCGCGACTAAAGCCTATGAGCCTGAGCTACCGCTGGCGTCTCGAATGGCCTGGCGCGTTTCCTGGATGCCCGCCAGCAAAGCCCAAAAATGCCGGGCCTGCGTTTTGAACTGGTAATCGGTATCCGCAATCTGCGCATCGACCGCTTCGTGCCAATGCGATTGCAAGGTTGGCGAAGACAGGCTGAGGTAAGCCTCGGACTCCGAACCTAGGCGCTCCACGGTGGCGCCTGCACGCTGCGCAATGTGCAGCATGGCGGTGTTTTCGCTCAGCGCATGGATGAACATCAGAGAAATATGGTCGTTGCGGGCATGCAGCACCGCCCGCGCGAAAAGCTCGCTGCCAAAACCCCGCCCGCGCCAGGCGGGCAGTACCGACACGCCAAACTCAGCGCAGCTAGCAGCCTTCGGATCGTGGATGTAGGCCAGATGCGCCATAGCAATCAGGCAGAGTTTGCGGTTGTAAATGCCAAACACCCGGTCACGCCCGAAGTCGAGGTGGGCAACATAGTGTTCGATTTGTGCGTTCTGCGCTGCATAGCCAAAGCGCAGGTAACGGTCCGTACCGTCTAGTGCCAGCAGGTGGGTCAGCACATCTTGGCGGTCCTGCACATGCAGCTCCCGCACCGGTACAAAACCGTCTTGTCCCTCTGAAGTGGACTTGGCGCTGAAGGCCGTCATCGCCATTTGCCACGGGGCCAGCAGTTTGGCGAGGAACCAGTAATACCCGGAAATGATGGCATGCATGCGGCCGACTATAAGGGTTTTCCCTAGGTTGCGCCTTGTTTTGGGTCAAAACAGGGATGATTTGAATTCAAGTGTGTATAAATGTACATCCATTTTTACCATTCTCTCCATCTTTTGACTTATAGTACACACTATGTACATCCACAATTAGGCCAACAATGCAAGCAACCAAAGCTTTCAAAAACGGGAACTCCCAAGCCATCCGCATACCCGCCGCGCTGGCCTATGCGCGCACAGATATCGACCTGGAAATCGAGCGGCTTGGCGATGAAATACGCATACGCCCGGCGCGCCGCTCATTGGCTGGCGTGCTGTCCAAATTTGCGGCTTTCTCACCCGACTTTATGCAAGCAGGGCGCGAAGACCAGGAACAAGCGGAAAGAGAGGCGCTTTGATGGCGCTCTACCTGCTCGATACCAATATGTGTATCTACCTCATGAAAAATCAGCCGCCCGAAGTGGCACAGCGCTTTGCTGCGTGCCAGGTGGGCGATGTGCTGATATCTGCCATCACCCATGCGGAATTGGAGTACGGTGTTCGCGCCTCGGCCGATCCCTCGCGGGAACGCGAGAATCTGGTGAGCTTGGTACAAGACATTGTGGTGGCGCCATTCGACAGCGCCGCCGCTCTGGCCTACGGCCCAATCCGCTTAGCAACACGTGAATCCAAAAAAGACCACCTCGACAAACTCATCGCCGCGCACGCCGTGTCGCTTGGCGTGATTGTGGTGACCAACAACGTCAGCGACTTTGCGAAATATCCTGGCTTAAAAGTGGAGAATTGGCTCCAAAGCACCGGTCAAAACCCAGCGCATTGAACACCTGATCGGCCGCTTGAAGCACGACATATGCATTGGCAGTCAGATAAAAACGCAGCCCAGATGCGCCGCCGCCCATCTTCCCGATTATTGGTTTTATCACCTGACGGGCGGATATTGCTTTTCTATTTTGAACATGCTTCAGGCCCACTGGCGGGCAAATCGTTTTGGGCTACGCCTGGAGGAGCGGTTGAGCCTGGCGAAAACTATGAAACTGCGGCGAGGCGCGAATTGCGCGAAGAGGTAAATCCTCTTAGCCACCACATGGGGGCTGAAATTGCGCTGCGGGCGTTCATTATGCAGATGCCTGACGGCGAAGAGGTGCTGGCAGAAGAAGCCTATTTTTTGGTGCGTACCGGCGTAACGGAGCCTTCCAAAGCAGGCTGGACTCCATTGGAATTAGAGGTCATGAAAAAGTACAAATGGTGGTCGCGGTCTGACATTGCAGCGACTAAAGAAACGATCTACCCGGCGGACATTCTTGCTATCTTGGATATGTCGAAAGTCGCGTAATTTGCTTGGGTAAATGCCGCTCAAAGGCAGCACCCACTTTTGCCAATGGGGGTTTAGTGTCCTAGGACAAAAATCAATCGTTGGCAAGTATGTCCGCATACTCGCCAACGCAGCGCCCTGCGAAAACTCAGGCCGGCAAAAAGCCCTCAATCGACAAATAACGCTCGCCGGTGTCGTAGTTAAAGCCCAATACTTTGGCGCCCGCGGGCAGTTCAGGCAACTTTTGGGCGATCGCGGCCAGCGTGGCGCCGCTGCTGATGCCGACCAACATGCCTTCTTGCGCGGCGCTGCGGCGGGCCATTTCACGGGACGCTTCGGCCTCGACCTGGATCACACCATCGAGCAATTCGGTGTGCAGGTTTTTCGGGATAAATCCTGCGCCAATGCCTTGGATGGGGTGTGGCGAAGGCGCGCCGCCAGAGATCACCGGGCTTTGTGTGGGCTCGACTGCAAACACCTTCAGGCCCGGCCACTTGGCTTTGAGCACCTGCGCCACGCCGGTGATGTGGCCGCCAGTGCCCACGCCGGTAATGATGGCGTCCAATCCCTCAGGAAAGTCGGCCAGGATTTCCAGCGCGGTGGTGCGGGTATGGACTTCGACATTGGCCGGGTTTTCAAACTGCTGCGGCATCCAGGCGCCAGGCGTGGCATCGACCAGTTCCTGGGCGCGGGCGATGGCGCCTTTCATGCCTTTTTCGCGCGGCGTCAGGTCAAAGCTGGCGCCATAGGCCAGCATCAGGCGGCGCCGTTCGATGGACATGCTGTCGGGCATGACCAAAATCAGCTTGTAGCCTTTGACGGCGGCCACCATGGCCAGGCCCACGCCGGTGTTGCCCGAGGTGGGCTCAATGATGGTGCCGCCGGGCTGCAACACGCCGGACTTTTCCGCATCCTCCACCATGGCCAGCGCAATGCGGTCCTTGATCGAACCGCCGGGGTTGCTGCGCTCAGACTTGATCCAGACCTGCGCATCCGGCCCGAACAAGCGGTTGATGCGGACGTGCGGCGTATTGCCAATGGTGTGCAGTATGTTGTCGGCTTTCATGGTGTCTCCGGTATGTGGTGAGGGCCGCGGGCGCTGCGGCCTGCGAGTGGCTGCCATTTTGGGGCAGTTTGGGCGGCTTGCTAGTTATAAAGATATGCCAAGGCCGATAATCCAGCCCGTGAAGCCCGCCAGACCACCGCTGGTGCAATTTTGGAAACAAAGCACTGGAGGAACGTCCGGACTGCATAGGGCAGCGTAGCAGCTAACGGCTGTCCACTGAAAACAGTGCCCGCAAGGGTGCGGCATAAGGTGAGGATTAGAGCAACAGAGACGAGTTTCGGGCCCCGGCGTAGCGCAAGTTGCGCCACGGGTGCGGAGGTGAAACGGGCAATCTCTACGCGCAGCAATACCAAGTAGGCCAACGTTGACGGGGCCCCCGGAGTTGGCGGGTAGGTAGCACCGAGCTTTTGAGTGATCAAAAGCCCAGAGTAATGGTGGTCACACACCGGGGCAACCCGGCGTGCACAGAATCCGGCTTATCGGTGGGCTTCACACTTTTTATCGCGCCTCAGGCGGCCAAAGCTTCCTGCGCAGCCTCTACCTGCGGGCGCAAATGCGCCAGCATATCGGCCACCATCGCGTCCAGGTTAAAGCGGGGTGCCCAGCCCCAATCGGCGCGGGCCACGCTGTCGTCGATGGACTGTGGCCAGCTATCGGCAATCGCCTGGCGGTAATCCGGCGCGTAGTCCACCGTAAAGCCGGGCACTTGGCGCGCAATCGCCGCGGCCAGTTGCGCTGGGGTAAAGCTCAGAGCGCCTAGGTTGTAGCTATGGCGCTCCTGCACGCAGTGCGCGGGTGCATCCATCAGCTCCAGCGTGGCTCGTATCGCATCAGGCATGTACATCATGGGCAGTGCGGTGTCTGGCGCCAAAAAGCTGGTGTAGTGGCCCTGGCGCAATGCGGCGTGGAATATCTCGATGGCGTAGTCCGTGGTGCCGCCGCCGGGGGCAGTTTTCCAGCTGATCAGGCCCGGGTAGCGCAGGCTGCGCACGTCCACGCCGTGTACCCGGTGGTACCAGGCGCACCAGCCTTCGCCAGCAAGCTTAGAGATGCCATAGACCGTGCCAGGGTCCATGACGCAGTGCTGCGGCGTAAGCGTCTTGGGGCTGCCCGGCCCGAAGGCTGCAATCGAGCTGGGCCAAAACACCCGCAAGCGGACCTGGCGCGCCAGCTCCAACACATTGAGCAAGCTGCGCATATTCAGGTCCCAGGCCCAGGCAGGATGCTGCTCACCACGTGCGGACAATGCGGCAGCCAACAGATAAATTTGCGTAATGCCTTGCTGCACCACCAAGCGCTGCAAAGCGTCTGCGTCAGTGGCGTCCAAGAGGTGGTGCGTCATGCCTTCAGGCACGGGGGTCGGTGACGCAGCAATGTCGCTCAGCACGACGGCGTCCGCGCCATGGCGCGCGGCCAAAGCGTGGCCTAAGTCGGTGCCGATCTGGCCATTCGCGCCGATGATGAGAATGCGCGGATTCATACGGCCGCTCCTTCGCGCAAGATGCCCAGTTCGCGGCCCGCTTGCGCAAAGGCAGCGGCGGCAAATTCCAAATCGGCGCGGCTATGCACCGCGCTGACCTGCACCCGGATGCGCGCCTTGCCACGCGGCACCACGGGAAAGAAAAAGCCCACCACATACACGCCCAGCGCTAACAAACGCGCTGCCATGCGCTGCGCCAACACGGCGTCGCCCACCATCACCGGGATGATGGGATGCTCGCCTGGCGGCAGCGCAAAACCGGCATCGGTTAAAGCGCTGCGAAAAAAGCGCGTGTTGTCGGCCAAGGTGTCGCGCAATGCGGTGCTGGCCTCGAGCAAATCCAGGACGGCAATCGAGGCACCGGCGATCACCGGCGCAAGCGTATTGGAAAACAAATAGGGCCGCGAACGCTGGCGCAGCAAGGCAATCACTTCTTTGCGCGCGCTGGTAAAACCGCCGCTGGCGCCGCCTAAGGCTTTGCCCAAGGTGCCGGTGATGATGTCCACTTTGCCGAACACGCCGCGGTACTCTGGGGTGCCGCGCCCGCTCGCGCCTACAAAACCGGTGGCATGGCATTCGTCCACGCCCAGCAGCGCGCCATACTGGTCGCACAAGCGGCGCATCACATCGAGCTGCGCGATGGTGCCGTCCATGGAAAAAACGCCATCGGTAAACACCAGGGTGTGGCGCACACCGGCCTTGGCAGCCTCTTGCAAGCAGCGCTCCAGATCGGCCATATCGTTGTGGCGGTAGCGCCAACGCTGGGCTTTGCAAAGACGTATGCCGTCGATGATGGAAGCATGGTTGAGTTCGTCGCTGATGATGGCGTCTTGCTCGCTGAGCAGGGGCTCGAACAAACCGCCGTTGGCATCAAACGCGGCCGCGTACAAAATCGTGTCCTCTGTGCCTAAAAACGCCGATAAGCGCGCCTCCAGGGTTTTGTGCAGGTCTTGCGTACCGCAAATAAAACGTACCGAACTTAGGCCATAGCCATGGCTGTCCAGCGCCGCATGCGCTGCGGCCAACACCTGCGGATGCGCCGACAGGCCCAAATAATTGTTGGCGCACAAATTGATCACGTCGCGCCGCTGGCCGTCGGCCCCCAGGGTCTGGATATGTGCGCCCTGTGCGCTGCCCAACACCCGCTCCTGTTTGAACAAGCCAGCCGCTTCAATACCGGCCAATTCCTGCGCGAGGTAGAGGTAAAAATCGCTGCTGTTTGCCATGTGACGCGTCCTTTGACTGGTGTGCGGCGGCCGATTGGTGGACAATCGATTCCACGATGTTCGGTGATATTACTATTTGTACAGTATATCGAACATATTTCGGTATAAAGGAATTTGATGGCCTCCCGTAGTGCAAAAACCACCAGCGCGCCCGCGCGCAGTTCGCTTGCGGCCGAGCCGCCCCGCGTGGGCGACACACTGGCCGCGCTGCGCCAGGGCCGTGCGCTCTCGCTCGATGAGTTATCGCGCTTGGCGGGCGTGTCCAAATCCATGCTCTCGCAAATCGAGCGCGCCCAGGCCAACCCGACCGTGGCCGTGGTCTGGCGCCTGGCCAATGCACTGGGGGTGCCGCTGGCTGACTTGCTCCATCAAGCCCCCGCGCCCCAAGCCCCGGCTATTGCGCTGGTGCCCGCCCACGCCACGCCGTCGCTGCGCAGCCCGGACGGCCTGTGTGAGTTGCGCATCTTGGGGCCGATCGAGCTGGCGGGTCAATTTGAGTGGTATGCCTTAAGCGTGCAGCCAGGCGGCGCGCTGGAATCGCAAGCCCATGAAACGGGAACCCGTGAGCATCTGACGGTGCACAGCGGCGTCTTACAAGTGCAGGCCGCCGATGTGCAGCAAAAGCTACAAACCGGTGAGACCGCGCGCTACGCCGTGGACTGCCAGCACAGCATCCGCAACCTCGGCAAAAGCGTGGCTACCGGTTGGCTGGTAGTGGTGCATCCGGCCTGAGAACAGCCGTCTTAAAAGCGCTCGAACTCCGCCAGATAGCGCCACTGCCCCGGCGCCACATCGCCCAGGCTGAGGCGGCCTAGGCGGGTGCGGCGCAAGGCCTGGATTTCTAAGCCCGCCAACTCGCACAAAAAGGCGGCCAGGCCGGGATGCGCGCCTTTGACCGCCAAGCGCAAGATGCTGCGTGCCTTGCTGGCACTGCTGATGCTGATTTTGGTGACCGGCAAGCGCTGACGTGGGTCACGCAGCGCACGCTCTATGGGACCGATCGCCTCGGCCTGCACGTGGCCGCGTACCTCGACCATGAGTTCATGTTCCATTTGCGCCATGTCTTCTTGCAACTTGCGTTGCACACGCCAGTCCTGGGTAAACACCAGCAAACCACTGGCCGCCGTTTCCAGCGGCACGCTGGCCTGAAGCTGCTTGAAGTGGCGCAGCAAAGGGCGCTGGCCACTGGCATCCTGCGGGCTGTGGTTCGCGGCTATCAGCAATGGGCGGGCGCCACGCAGCGCCGGTGCACGGGCCTGGCCACCGCGCCCGGCGGGCGGGCGGGCCGGGGCAGCCACAGCGTCGACGTCGTCTTGCACACCATCGAGCACATTGGGCGGTTTATGCAGAATGAGCGTGACTTCGCCCAAACTCAGCAAGCTGGCCTTAGGGTCCACGGTCACCGATTGCGCCAGCACCCGTTGCTGTGGGACTTCGACCACCTGGCCGTCCACGCGTACCCAGCCGCCTTCGATGGTTTGCTCGGCCTCGCGGCGCGAGCAGCCCAGCATCTGCGCGACGCGCTTAGACAGGCGTTCGCCGTCGCCTGAGTCGCCGCCACCCGCGCCTTGGGCGGGCCGTGCTGCCGGGGCTGCGCTCATGGCTGGCCGGCTTGGCTTTGCGCTAGCAGTTGGATGCGCTCTACATGCGCCAGCAGCGAGCGCTTAGCCACCGGCCACAGACGCGCATCGACGTCGTCGTAGGCCAGCGGCAGCCATTGGTCCGGGTCGCCTGCGGGATTGGCCTGCATGATGGCGGCGATCTTGGCCTCGCGCTGGAGGCGGTGGGCTTTGAGGTGTGCAATGGCGCCCAGCGCATTGGGCATAGGGTGGCCATGGGCGGGCAGGATGAAGTCCACGCTGTGCTGCACACAGGCCGCGTGCAAGAGATCCAGCGAATCGAGGTAATCCGCCATATTGCCATCGGGCGGGTCGATGACCGTGGTGCTGCCATTCAAAATATGGTCACCCGAAAACAATATGCCGTCTTGCGTCAGCAGCAGGCACACATGGTTGGCCGCATGGCCGGGCGTATGCAGCGCCAGCAGCGTGTGCTGTGCCGCGCCGCCGCCTTGCAGTTGCAACAGTGCCCCATGGGCGAGCACCTGGTCGGGCACAAAGTGGCTATTGGCCCGGGCGGTCGGCGCCGAGGGCAGGCCCCAAATCGGCGGCGTGTGGCCGCTAAGCTGACTGCACAGGGCTTGCAGGGGCGCAGCGCCCGGCGAATGGTCGGCATGGGAGTGGGTACAGACAATGGCCTGGATATGGCCGCCGCGCCCGTCGGCATGGCGCGCTGCGTCCCACAAGCGGGCGATGTGATCCTTGTCCGCAGGTCCCGGATCGATGACGAAATACCCAGTAGCCGCATCGCCCACCAAATAGCTATTGGTGCCTGGCCCGGTCATGAAACCGGGGTTGGGTGCGGTCAGGCGTTGCAGGTTGGCGAGCAAAGGCACGGGGCGCGCGCTTTGCCATTCGCCGGGCGCGGGCAGTTGGCCTGCGGCATGGTCAAGAATCTGAGAACTTCGGGGCATAACGGCATTGTGCAACCAAACAGCTGGCATGCGGGCGCCACGCCTGATAATCGGGCCTATGCGAATTCCGTTTACCAAGATGCACGGCGCCGGCAATGATTTTGTGGTGCTTGATGCAAGCCGCGGACCCTTGGGCCTGAGCCCGGCGCATTACCGATTTTTAGGCGACCGGCACCTGGGCGTGGGCGCAGACCAGATTTTGACGGTGGGGCCGTCGCCTGCGGCAGGCATTGATTTTGAATACACCATCCACAACGCCGATGGAAACCAGGTCGAGCAATGCGGCAACGGCGCGCGCTGTTTTGCGCGCTTTGTGCGCGAGCAAGGTCTGAGCGATAAAACGCGTTTGCGCGTAAAAACGATGAAGGGCGTGATTGAGCCCGAACTACAAGCCGATGGCCGCGTGACCGTGGATATGGGGCCCCCTTCCTTTGATCTGCAAGCCATTGGTTTTGACGCGCAAGGATTGCAGGCCCAGCCACGGGGTGCATGGGAATATTGGGCTCTCAGCCTCCACGATACGATTAGCGTGCATATTGGTGCGGTGTCCATGGGCAATCCGCATGCAGTTCAATGGGTGGATGATGTGGACAGCGCACCAGTAGAGGCGCAAGGGCCTTGGATACAGCAGCATGCGCGTTTTATCCATCAGGTCAATGCCGGTTTTATGCAGGTCACCAGTCGCAA
Organism: Comamonadaceae bacterium; assembly: GCA_947447975.1. Taxonomy (GTDB): domain Bacteria; phylum Pseudomonadota; class Gammaproteobacteria; order Burkholderiales; family Burkholderiaceae_C; genus Allorhodoferax. The sequence goes on from CANFLU010000001.1 coordinate 98,167, forward strand.
GCAAGTGCGCTTGCGGGTGTACGAGCGCGGTGTGGGCGAGACCCTGTCTTGCGGCAGCGGTGCCTGTGCGGCGGTAGTGGCCGGCATACGCTGGGGCCTGCTTGATGCGCTAGTGGACGTGCAGACGCGCGGCGGCGTGCTCACGATAGCCTGGGGCGGTGGCGATGCGCCGGTGCTGATGACGGGCCCGGCCACTACGGTGTACCGTGGTGAGATTGAATTGCCAGATCACTTTTAACGACAGCCTTTCTTTTAAATACTATGAGCACACCCAGCGAACCTAGCCTGAACAACCCCATAACCGAAGACGACATCGCCAATTACCTGGCCAACACGCCCGACTTTTTTCTACGCCACGCCGATTTGCTGGCGGCCGTTCAAATTAGCAGCCCGCACAGCCACCGCGCGGTCAGCCTGCAAGAACGCCAGGCCGAAATGCTGCGCGAGAAAATCAAATTACTCGAGTCGCGCATCATGGAGATGATCCGCCACGGCAATGACAACGTGCTGCTGTCCGACAAAATTTTGCGCTGGGCGCGCGGGCTCTTATTGGTGCCGCAGGCGCAAACCCTGCCGGGCATGATTACGCAAGAAATCCGCGAGCAATTTTCGGTGCCGCAAGTGGCCCTGCGCTTGTGGGGCCTGGATAGCGAGTACGCCGATAGCGCCTTTGTGCAGGGCGTGAGCGACGAAGCAAAATTGTTTGCCTCTTCATTGAACGAGCCTTTTTGCGGCCTCAACACTGGCTTTGAAGTGAGCGCCTGGCTGGATAAGCCCGACACCGCGGCGTCGATGGCCATCATCCCCTTGCGCAGCGGCGACGCGGGCAGCAGTGCACCGGCCTTTGGCATGTTGGTGCTGGCCTCGATGGACGCGCAGCGTTTCCATGGCGGCATGGGCACGGACTTTTTATGCCGCATCGGCGAGGTGGCCAGCGCCGCCTTGAGCCGTTTGCGTTAAAGCGCGGCAGCGACACCCGGCGTGGCCACCGACAGCGAACTGGTCGAGCGCTATTTGGAATACGTGCGCACCGAAAAGCGGTTAGCGCAGCGCACGGTGGAACTTTACGCCCTGGACCTGGGCAAGTTACAAGCCTTTGCAGGCGCAGCAGCGAGTGCAGGCGCTAAGGCCCTATCGGGCGGGCCAGGAACCAACAACCGCAGTGAAATAGAAGGCTTAGACGGCCCGACGCTGGCACTGTGCGAAGTCAGCCACCACCACATCCGCCGCTGGATCGCCATGATGCACAGTGGCGGGCGCAGCGGGCGCGGCATTGCCTTGATATTGAGCGGCTGGCGCGGCTTTTATGTCTGGCTGGGGCGCCAGGGGCTGGTCGCCAGCAACCCCGTGCAGGACGTGCGCGCCCCCAAAGCGCCCAAGCCGCTACCCAAAGCCATGGGCGTCGACGATGCCGTACGGTTTGCCGAGTTCCACAGTGAAGACGCGGCCTGGTTTGAGGCGCGTGATGCGGCCATGGTGGAGCTGCTTTACGGCAGCGGTCTGCGCGTGGGCGAATTGGTGGGTCTGGATATTCAACCGGGCCCACAGGCCAAAGGCTGGGTTGACTTGCAAGAAGCGCAAGCCCATGTGCTGGGCAAGGGTGCTAAACGGCGCTCGGTACCGGTAGGTGGCGCAGCCCTGCGCGCCCTGGAGCGCTGGCTCGCGCTACGGTCCACAACGACCCTAGTCACCCGGGCCGGCGGCGAAAAAAGCCAAGGCGTACCGGCTGTCGCTGCCCCGCCCCAACCGGCGCTGTTTACCGGACGCAACGGCACGCGTTTGAGCGCGCAGTCGGTCTGGCAGCGCCTGCAACGGCGCAGCCAGCTCGCACACACCAGCGCACCGGTGCATCCGCATATGCTGCGCCACTCGTTTGCCAGCCATGTGTTGCAGTCCAGCAGTGACCTGCGCGGGGTACAAGAGTTGCTCGGCCACGCCAACATCAGCACCACCCAGGTCTACACCCGGCTGGATTTCCAGCATTTGGCCAAGGCCTACGACGCGGCCCATCCGCGCGCCAAATCCAAGTAAATGGTCCATTAAAAAATCCGGAAAATTTTCCTAGCATGGTTTCGCTGGTTTTTGCCGTATTTTTAGGACTTGTACACAAAATTTTGGGGCGTCATTGGCGGCATACCTCAAGGCCTCGAAAACCGCGCCATAGCGCAAGCCGATAGCTAAGTAATTGATTTTTATAGGAATGTGGATTTGCTTTTTTTCGAGGCATCGTGGTGAAAGCCTTGATTTTCCGAGGATTTTTGCCTGCTCGGGGCAGATATCAACAAAGTTATCCACAGAATGCGGGAACAGTAGGCCATTTCGTTTCAAATCAATGACTTAAGGCTATTTTCGCCAGTCTGCTTCAGATCCGGACGCTAAGCCAGATTTTCACTTCATACGGTGAAAAATGGTCGTTTTTTGGGCCGAACCAGCGGGCACAATGGCCATGCGGTGCAAAAGCGCGCCGAGAGGGCGCTTCAGAGGGCAGACACCCTCAAGTTATGCACAATGCGACCACTACTGTGTGGCAGCTCAAGCGTTCTGGTAGCCAAGCCGCGAACAAAATGGCAATTAAGCTAAGTGCTTGATTTTTAATGATTATTGTGTTTGCTCATTTTTTAAGCAGGGTCTAAATATGCTGTTTTTTTCAAGGGCAGGGCGGGCAGACGGCGCTTGTATCCCCAAAGTTATCCACAAATTCTGGGTATAAAACAAGGCAGCCAATCAGATCAAGGACTTAGCGTGTTTTTCTGCCGTTTTTTATCCACAAGACGCCCTATGTTTGATTTAGGCATCGTATTGCGCGCTGCGCCCCGGTACCTATGAGCGCATGGCTAGCGGTACTGGTGCACACCCCGGCCCATGCCGCCATGGGCCCGGTGCTGACCTACCGGCACCGGCAGGTACTGCCCGCCGGTACCCTGGTGCGGGTGCCACTGGGCGCGCGCGAGACACTGGGCGTCATCTGGGAACCTGCCCATGACGAGGCCAGCGGCGAATTCGACCCAGACAAAGTACGCGATATCAGCGAAGTGCTGGACACGGTATTACCCCTGGCAAACGCCTGGCAACAATTGGTGCGCTTTGCGGCGCGCTACTACCAGCGCTCGGCCGGCGAGGTAGCGCTGGCTGCGTTGCCTCCGCAACTGCGCGAGCTGTCCAGTTTGCAACTGCAGCGCAAAGCGCTGCGGCTGCAAAAAGCGCTGGGCTTGCAGGCGACCGCTGGAGAACCTGCAAACGCCAAGAGGCCTTCGCCAGTGGTCCTTGATGCAGGCCAGGCGCAGGCGCAGGTGCTGAGCGCTGAGCAAACCGAAGTCCTGGCGCAAATAACTACGCAAAGCGGGCCATTTTTGCTATTTGGCGCCACGGGCAGCGGCAAGACCGAGGTGTATTTGCAGGCGGTGGAACAACTGCTGGCGCACGAGCCGCAGGCGCAAGCGCTGGTGATGGTGCCCGAGATCAATCTGACGCCGCAGCTTGAGGCGCGCTTTGTGGAGCGCTTTGCGCCGCAATGGGGGCCGCAGGCCGTCGTCAGTCTGCACAGCGGCATGACGCCGGCGCAGCGCCTATCGGCCTGGCTAGCGGCCCACCAGGGCGGTGCGCGCATCGTGCTGGGCACGCGCATGGCGGTGTTTGCCTCCATGCCCGGTTTGCGCCTGATCGTGGTGGATGAAGAGCACGACCCCAGCTACAAAAGCGGCGAAGGCGCACGCTATTCGGCACGCGATCTGGCGGTATACCGGGGCCGTTTGGAAGGCGCCAAAGTGGTTTTGGGCTCGGCCACGCCTTCGCTAGAGTCCTGGTTCCACAGCCGCCCGCCAAGCGAAGGCGGACGCTACTTGCGCCTGCACATGCCCAGCCGCATAGGCGCCGCCGGACGCAGCCTGCCGCTGGTGCGGCGGGTGGACATGACACACCAGCCCCGCCATGCGGTGTTTTCGCTGCCCTTATTGGAAGCGATGAAGGAGCGCATTGCACGCGGCGAGCAATGTTTGGTATTTCTCAACCGGCGCGGCTATGCGCCGGTGCTCCATTGCAGCGACTGCGGCTGGAAAAGTGCATGCGGGCATTGCAGCGCATTTAGGGTATTTCATAAAACCGACCGAACACTGCGTTGCCACCATTGCGGCCACAGCGAGCGCGTACCGCGCACCTGCCCGGGCTGCGGCAACCTGGATATTTTGACCCTGGGGCGGGGTACCGAGCAAATCGAAGAATTGCTGACCACGCTCTTAGCCGATGTGCGCCGCACCGGCAGCCAAAGCGCTGAGCAGCCCGAGGGCCAAGCGGTACGCATAGGCCGCATTGATGCGGACACCACACGCCTGAAAGGGACGCTGCAAAGCCAGCTGGCAGCGGTGCATGCCGGGGAAGTCGATGTGCTGGTAGGCACGCAGATGATTGCCAAAGGCCACGACTTTAGGCGCATCACGCTGGTAGCAGCCATCAACCCGGACAGCGCCTTGTTTTCCAGCGACTTTCGCGCGCCGGAGCGCCTGTTTTCTCTGCTGCTACAAGCGGCGGGGCGGGCAGGACGGGACGCTGCCATGGGCGCGCACAGCGAGGTGTGGATACAAACTTTCCAGCCAGCCCACCCGGTCTATGCCGCGCTCAAAAATTACGACTACCCTAGCTTTGCCCAAAGCCAACTGCAAGAGCGCGAGCAAGCGGGCATGCCGCCCTTTAGCTACCAGGCGCTGGTGCGCGCCGATGCGCGCAGCCAGGAGGCAGCCCAGGCTTTTTTGAACCTCGCGCGCCAGCGCGCAAGTTCCGATATGGGGCAATGGCCAGGCTGGGCGCAGGTGCTGGAGCAGGTGATGCTGTATCCCGCCGTACCCATGTCCATGCAGCGTGTGGCAAATGTAGAACGTGCGCAAATGCTGGTCGAAAGTGCTTCGCGCCATGCGCTACAAAGTTTTTTGGCAGCTTGGCAGGACGTGCTGCACGGCAGCCGGAGCGACCCGGCCTGCAAAGGCCTGATTCGCTGGGCCATCGATGTAGACCCGCTCGCCATTTGACAAAGCGGCGCGCGCCTAGCCCGTCATCAGTACCACGGCCGCTGCAAAAGTAAAAAACGCCAGTGCCGTGGAGACCAAAATGATGCGGGCAATACGCCCATTATTGGCGCCAAAGCGCTCGGCCAGCATCGACACATTGCTAGCACTAGGCAGCGCCGCGACCAAGACCATAACCGTCAGCGCCGAATCGGCCAGGGGCGCGTCCAGAGCCTGCGCCAACAAGCCTACGCCCAGCACCAGCAAAGGATGGATAAGCAGTTTGATGGCGACCACCGGCAGCACATCCGACCAGGGCACGGACGGCGCCTGGCCCTCTTGTGCCATGATTTGGGACCGGGCCAGTACGGCGCCAATGGTGAACAAAGCGACAGGCGAAGCGCAATCGGCCAGCAAGCCCAAAGTGGCGTCGACCGGGCCTGGCAAAACCAGGCCGAACGCCGAAGCCAAAGCGCCGGTCAAGATGGCCCAGAGCATGGGGTTGGTAGCCACGCCGCGCAAGGCATTGCGCGCGGCCTGCGCCGGGCTGACACGGTCCGCATCCTCACCCGCAGCCATGCCCAATGCACCCAGGCGCGATAAGGCGATACATAAAGACGTAGTGACCACCAAGTCCACCAAAATCGTCACGATGGCCGTACCCGCAGCCTGTTTGCCCAAAATCGCCACCAACAAGGGCACACCTAAAAACCCGGTATTTGGAAATGCGCCAACCAATGCCCCAAACGCAGCGTCGTTCCAGCCGATGGCATCGCGCAAGGTCATGGCAATAACCAGAGCCACGATGCTTAGTGCGCACACCACATAGGTGATGCTGGCGGCGGGATCTAGCAACTGCGCAATTGGCGTAAGGGCGCCAAAGCGGTACAGCATGCAGGGCAGCGCGAAAAACAAGACAAAGGTATTCAGGCCCGCAATAGCCACCAGGGGAAGCATCTGGCGCCGGGCAGCGGTGTAACCGCATAAAACCAAAGCAAAAAACGGAAAGGTGACTTCAAAGATTTCCAACATGCGCTGATTGTCAAGCCAAATGCAAGACCCGCCAGCCGTTAAGATGCGCGGCCTTTTGAGTTTGCCCCTTACCGGCCTGAGCCGACGCCTCGCGCATGTCCTCCCCCCACAACGCTATGAATACCGCCCAGCAAGAGGCGGTGAACTATATCCACGGCCCCTGCCTGGTACTGGCCGGCGCCGGTTCGGGCAAAACCCGCGTCATCACCCACAAAATCGCGCGCCTGATCCAAGTGGGCATGCCGGCGAACAAAATTGCCGCCATCACCTTTACCAACAAAGCCGCTGCCGAAATGCGCGAGCGCGCCAAAGCGCTGATTGGCAAAGCCGCGCAAGAAGTCCTGATCTGCACTTTTCATGCATTGGGCGTGCGTATGTTGCGCAGCCACGGTTCGGTCTTAGGGCTCAAACCCCAGTTCAGCATTTTGGATACCTCGGATGTGACCAGCATCTTAAAAGACGCTGGTGGCAGCACCGATTCGGCCACGGCACGCAACTGGCAATGGACGATTAGCGCCTGGAAAAGCGCCGGGCTCAATGCAGCCCAAGCGTTAGGCGTGGCAGCCGATGAGGACGAACGCCAGGCCGCCGTCATCATGGGGCGCTATGAGGAGCGCTTGAGTGCCTACCAAAGCGTGGACTTTGACGACTTGATCAGCCTGCCGCTCAAGCTCTTGCGCGAGCACGCAGAGGTACGCGCGCAATGGCAGGCTTTTGCCGGGCATGTACTCGTCGATGAATACCAGGACACCAATGCCACGCAATACGCCATGCTCAAGCTGCTGGTCGGTTGCGAGCCCGATGGCAGCCTGGCACCGGGGCGGGACGCGGCGCGCTTTACTGCGGTGGGCGATGACGACCAAAGTATTTATGGCTGGCGCGGCGCGACGCTGGACAATCTGCGTTTGCTGCCGCAAGATTTCCCGGCACTCAAAGTTATCAAGTTGGAGCAAAACTACCGCTCCACCGCCGCCATATTGCGGGCGGCCAATAATGTGATTGCCGCCAACCCCAAGTTGTTCCCGAAGAACCTGTGGAGCGATTTGGGCGAAGGCGAACCGGTGCGTGTAGTGGATGCCGATAGCGAAGACCACGAAGCAGAGCGCGTGGTGGCGCGCATCCAAAGTTTGCGCGCTGAAGGCACGCTGGCGCAAGCGGGGCTGCAGTTCAAAGAGCTGCGCGACTTTGCCGTGCTCTACCGTGCCAACCACCAGGCCAGGCCTTTTGAAAAAGCTTTGCGCAAAGCCGGTATTGCCTACAAGGTATCGGGCGGGCAGAGCTTCTTTGAACGCGCCGAAATTCGCGACCTGTGTGCGTGGCTGCGCCTGTGGGCCAATAACGATGACGACCCGGCTTTTTTGCGCGCCGTCACCACCCCCAAGCGCGGCATAGGGCACCAGACTTTGGGCAGTCTGGGCACGTTTGCCAGCCGTTACAAACTCAGTTTGTTTGAAGCCTTGTTTTCTTCTTCGCTAGGCTCGGTCTTGCCCAGCCGCGCAGTAGGCAGTTTGCATGAATTTGGCCGAACGGTGAACGACTTGCAGTTTCGCGCCAAGCACACCGAGGGCGCGGAAAACGCCTTGCTTTTTCTCAAGACCTGGTTGGCCGACATGGCCTACGAAAAACATTTGTACGACACCGAAGACAGCCCGCAAATCGCTGCCGTCAAATGGACCAATGTGATGGAATTTTGCGAATGGATGGCGCAGCGTTGCGGCGGGCAAATGGACGATGACATCCTGATCACCCAGCGCGCCAGCAAAAACCTGCTGGACGTGGCGCAAAACATCGCACTCTTATCCACCTTGACCGAGCGCGAGAAAGACCAAAACGTCGTTACCTTGTCCACCCTGCATGCCGCCAAGGGCCTGGAGTGGCCGCATGTGATGCTGGTGGGCGTGACCGAAGGTATGCTGCCTTTCAAGATGGAGGAGACGGGTAAAGCCAGTGCGGATAAAGCGGGCGATGAAGCGTCGGACGAAGCCGCTACCGCGCTTGCGCACGCAGACCTAGCCACCCGCTTGCAAGAAGAGCGGCGCTTGATGTACGTGGGCATAACCCGCGCCCAACGCACGTTGTCCGTGAGCTGGACGCGGCGGCGCAAAAAAGGGCGCGACACGATTGCCGCGCAGCCCAGCCGCTTTATTGCCGAGATGGCTTTGGACAAAGCCACCATCAAAGAAGACCCGCGCGAAAAGCTACGCGCCTTGCGCGCCGAGTTTGCAGCACGCGCCGCTGCGGTGGCAGAAAAGAAGCCGACGCAATGAGGCCGGCGCAAGAATGGGCAGCTTGCAGTAGTGCGCTGGACGATGTGTGCGCTCGTGCGAGGACAATCGATGCTTGCGGGCTTGGCAGCTGCGTGCCTTAAGCCCATTTTTCACCTCACCCGCGTACAGCCCTTTGTCTTACTTGAGTATCCTGCAGGAAGTATTTGGTTACGACTCTTTTCGCGGGCCGCAGCAATCCATCATTGAGCATGTGGGCAAGGGCGGCGATGCGCTGGTATTGATGCCCACCGGTGGCGGTAAGTCGCTGTGCTACCAAATTCCGGCGATTGCGCGCCAGCGTGCGGGGCACGGCATCACGGTGGTGATTTCGCCGCTGATCGCACTCATGCACGACCAGGTGGGCGCATTGCATGAGGCAGGGGTGAGTGCTGCGTTTCTGAATTCCACGCTCTCTGGCGAAGCGGCTTATCAGGTGGAGCAACGTCTGCTGCGCGGCGATGTCACGCTCTTGTACGCTGCACCCGAGCGCGTGACCACGCCGCGTTTTTTGGCGCAACTCGACTCCTTGTTTGAACGCGGGCAACTCAGTCTGTTTGCGATTGACGAGGCGCACTGCGTCAGCCAATGGGGCCACGATTTCCGGCCCGAATACCGCGCACTAACGGTGTTGCACGAACGCTACCCCGGCGTGCCGCGCATGGCCTTGACGGCTACCGCCGATGACTTAACGCGTGCCGATGTGCTGGAGCGTTTGCAGCTAGAACAAGCGCGCGCATTTATCAGCAGTTTTGACCGGCCCAATATCCGCTACACCATTGTGGAAAAACGGGAAGGCAGCACCCAATTGCTGCGCTTTATCGAGCGCGAGCATGCGGGCGATGCTGGCATTGTGTATTGCCAGTCGCGCAAAAAAGTGGAAGACATTGCGGACATGCTGCGCCAAACCGGCATCAAGGCCTTGCCCTACCACGCCGGCCTGGACAGCAAAGTACGCCAGACCCACCAGGACCGTTTTTTGCGCGAAGAGGGCATGGTGATGGTGGCGACGATTGCGTTTGGCATGGGCATCGACAAGCCCGATGTGCGCTTTGTGGCGCATCTGGACATGCCCAAAAACATAGAGGGCTATTACCAAGAAACCGGGCGCGCCGGGCGCGACGGGCTCAGCGCCGACGCCTGGATGTGCTATGGCCTACAAGACGTGGTGAACCAGCGGCGCATGATTGATGAGGGCCCGGCCGAAGAAGATTTCAAACAAGTCATGCGCGGCAAGCTCGAAGCCTTGCTGGGTTTGGCCGAAGCCACCGATTGCAGGCGCGTGCGTTTGCTGGCCTACTTTGGCCAGGCCAGCAGCGCCTGCGGCAATTGCGACAACTGTTTGAACCCGCCGGCGGTGTGGGACGGCAGCGAAGCGGCGCAGATGTTGCTGTCCACGATATATCGCATCCAGCAGCACAGCGGCATCAGCTTTGGCGCCGGGCACCTGATGGATGTGGTGCGCGGCAAGCGCAGCGATAAGGTGCTGCAACATGGGCATGAACACCTCAGCACCTTCGGAGTAGGACAGACATTGACCGAACTGCAATTGCGCGGCGTGCTGCGCCAATTGCTGGCGCTCGGCGCGGTCATGGTCGATGTGCAGGCCTTTAATACCCTGGTGCTGACGCCCCAGGCGCGCCCGATATTGAAAGGCGAGCAGGCGGTGCGACTGCGCCATTCGCTGTCTACGCCCAAGGTGGCCAAGGTCAAAGGGACTGGCGGTGCCTCGGCCTTGAAAGCGCCGGTCGACCTGGATGCCGCCGCCCTGGCGCGCTACGCGGCGCTCAAGGCCTGGCGCGCGGAAGTTGCGCGGGAACACAATTTGCCGGCCTACGTCATCTTCCACGACGCCACCTTGGCAGCTATCGCCCAACTGGCCCCGAACTCCATTGGCGATTTGCAAGGCATCAGCGGCATGGGGGTGAAAAAGCTGGAAGCCTATGCCAGCGAGGTCCTGCGTGTCGTGGCACAGGCGTAAAAAACCCCGCTTTGCGGGGTTTGGGGGGTAGTCAGCGGTATGGCCTTACACCAGCGGCACTTGGTGGCAAGTGCTGAAGCCGACCGGCGACGCATCGCGCGATGGGCGGCTTTGGCCGCTCAATGGTGCTGGAAGCTGCTTTCGTAGGCCAGGGCTGCGCCACTCAAGGTGTTTTGCAGGCGGGCGATGGCTTTGTGGTGGCGCGGGCCCTGGGCGGCGTCTGAGGCATGTTGGTGGTGGTGTTGCAATAGCGTCTGCACTTTGGCCCGGCATACATCGAGCGCACCGGCGAAATTCAGGGCGATATAGGCGGAGTGGTCGGCCCGGGTTTGGCGGTATTCATCCGACCAGTAATTGAATAACTGCCACTGGTAGGTACCTTTTTCGGGCATTTGGATTGCGGTTTTTTGCATAACAGCCATAAAGTGAAGGCCCCTGCGGGCACAAACGCCACAAGAATAGTGGCGCCCTCCTATCACGCGCCAGTGCGCCGGGCGGTTGACAGCCGCTGTGTAAATTTTTTGCTTCCCGGGCTCTGCACAAGCGGACAGGCGGCCGGGATTGCACCCACCTATGCGGCCTTGGCACTAAAATCTGCAGCTGTGACCGGCCTTCTCGGCACTATTTTGAAAGTCTTTGTATGTCCAGCGCTCCTTCCCACGCCCCTGAAGACCACGAACATGACCCCATCGAAGACGTCGTCCCGATGATGCCCATCGTATTGCCCATAGCCGGAGCCGTACTGATGTTCTTGCTAGCCTTTATCGCTGTCAACATGGCCTAATTTTGCGGTTTCGCTGGCCCGCCCTGCTCGCTGGGCGGCGCCACAGACTTCAGGTTTTGTATTTCTTATGGCCTTTGCCTTGCGATTTTCCCGTCTCCAGCGTCGCGTTCTGGCCGTGGGTGCCGTCCTGTGCTGGGTCAGCAGCGGCTCTGCCAGCGCTACCGAGAATGCCACCGCCGCCTGCCCACCGCTCTTGCAGAAAAGCTTTAACCGCTTGCAAGACGACGCCCCCCAAAACCTGTGCCAATACGCTGGCAAAGTGCTGCTGGTAGTCAATACCGCCAGCTATTGCGGCTTTACGCCCCAATACGAAGGCCTTGAAAAGCTCTATGCCCAGTACAGCAGCAAAGGCTTGGTGGTGCTGGGTTTCCCCTCGAACGACTTTGGCGAGCAAGAGCCGGGCAAAGGGAAGGCGATAGCTGACTTTTGTTACAACACCTACGGGGTGAAGTTCCCCATGTTTGAAAAAACCGTGGTCAGCGGCAAAAGTGCCAACCCGCTGTTTAGCGACCTGGCCAAAGCTGGTGGCGGTAGCCCAAAGTGGAATTTTTATAAATACCTGATCGGGCGCGATGGCAAGCTTATCGACAGCTACTCCAGCATGACCAAGCCTGACAGCAGCGGCCTGGTCAAAGACATCCAAAAAGCCCTGGCGCAGCCCTGAGGCAGTGGCTCTAGCGGCAAGCCGCCCCACAAACATCAAGCCCCAACCCCCTTGCAGCAAGTCTAAGCACACCTTGCGCGCTTAGATTTTTCGTCGGCGCCAGCATCTGCCCGCAAAGGCATGAAGCAAGCTTTTGCCACCTTGTTTAGGCGAGTAGGTTTATGCATTTTATGCATAACTATTGGCTGTAACCGGCTTGTAACTTAAGTACCCCTTCCTAAAATCGACTCCCCGCAGGCTGTCCTGCGGCGGTTTGCCACAGCCCCGGTCCGTGACGTGACGGGGGCTGTGGCAAACCCGATTTTTAACTTTAGGAGTACCTCCCATGAACGCAAGCTCGACCCCAGGTCTGGACCTCCAAGCCCCTGCTTATGTAAAAAACCAGCGCCTAATCGCCTGGGTCACCGAAATGGCGGCATTATGCAAACCCGCCGCCATCCATTGGTGCGATGGTTCGCAGGAGGAATACCAGATGCTGTGCCAGCGCTTGGTTGATGCGGGTACCTTCACCAAACTCAATCCGGCCAAGCGCCCGAATAGTTTTTTGGCCTTGTCCGACCCCAGCGATGTGGCGCGCGTCGAAGACCGCACCTATATTTGCAGCGAAAGCAAAGAGGACGCTGGCCCCACCAATAACTGGATGGCACCGGCCGAAATGCGTGCCACCTTGCAGCCCTTGTTTGACGGTTGCATGCGCGGACGCACCCTATATGTGGTGCCTTTTTCCATGGGGCCGCTGGGTTCGCACATCGCGCACATCGGCATCGAGCTGAGCGATAGCGCCTATGTGGCCGTCAACCAACGCATCATGACGCGCATGGGCCGCGCCGTATACGATGTGCTGGGCGCTGACGGTGATTTTGTGCCCTGCATGCACACCGTAGGCGCGCCCCTGACACCGGGGCAGGCCGACGTGAAATGGCCATGCAACAAGACCAAGTACATCGTGCACTATCCACAAACACGCGAAATTTGGTCTTATGGATCAGGCTATGGCGGCAACGCTTTGCTGGGCAAAAAATGCTTTGCGCTGCGCATTGCCTCGACCATGGGCCGGGCCGACGCCAGCGCCGGCAATACCGGCTGGCTCGCCGAGCACATGCTGATTTTGGGCGTGACCAATCCGCAGGGCAAAAAATACCATGTGGCTGCGGCCTTCCCCAGCGCCTGCGGCAAGACCAATTTCTCCATGCTGGTGCCGCCCGCGGGCTTTGAGGGCTGGAAGGTCAGCACCATCGGCGACGACATTGCCTGGATCAAACCACACAGCGATGGGCGTATGTACGCCATCAATCCCGAAGCAGGCTATTTCGGCGTCGCGCCGGGCACCAATTACCACACCAACCCCAATTGCATGGCCAGCTTAGGCCATGACGTGATCTTCACCAATGTTGCGCTCACCGATGATGGCGATGTGTGGTGGGAAGGCATGGAAAAAGACGACGGCAAACTGCCTGCGCATTTAATTGACTGGCAGGGCAAAGACTGGACACCGGCCATTGCCAAAGAAACCGGCGCCAAAGCAGCGCATCCGAACTCACGCTTTACCGTGGCAGCCACCAACAACCCAGCGCTGGACAGCGCCTGGGACGATGCCAACGGCGTGCCCATCGATGCTTTTATCTTTGGCGGCCGCCGCTCCACGACCGTGCCACTGGTGACCGAAGCGCGCAATTGGGTAGAAGGCGTGTATATGGCCGCCACCATGGGCTCGGAAACGACCGCAGCTGCCGCAGGACAGCAGGGCGTGGTGCGGCGCGATCCGTTCGCCATGCTGCCCTTTACCGGCTACAACGTGAGTGACTATTTCCAGCACTGGCTCAACATCGGTCAAAAAATGGGCCAGGCCGGCGCCAAGTTACCAGCGATTTACTGCGTCAACTGGTTCCGCAAAGGTGCCGACGGCAAGTTTGTGTGGCCCGGCTACGGCGAAAACATGCGCGTACTCAAGTGGATGATTGACCGCATCGAAGGCAAAGCCATGGGCGTGGACAACGGCTTTGGTGTCAGCCCGGCGTTTGACGAAATTACCTGGACCGGCCTGGACTTCAGCAAAGCCCAGTTCGCCACCGTCACCAGCCTAGACAAAAGCGATTGGAAAACCGAAATCGCTTTGCACACCGAATTGTTTAAGCAGTTGGCCTACCACCTGCCCGCGCAACTCGAAAGCACCAAAACGCAGTTGGAACAGCGGCTAGCGGCGTAGTTTCTTGCGAACATGGGTGAATGCAAGATTGCAGGGCCGAGCGGTAATCTTGCAGATGCGCTTTTTATTTACACGGCGCAAACACACGCACAGTGCAATGGGCACAGGTTGAGGGCTTGAGGCGCGCTTTGATGGCGGGCATCAAGTCATCGCCCAGGGTGAAGAAATTTTCTGCGCCAATCGCGTCAAAAGCGCCGCTTTTATGCAGCATCGCTAAGGGCTCGTCTTTCATGTGGAAAACGTAAAGTCCGCCGCCCAGTGCGCGGCGACGCTGCGCTTCCTGTGCCAGCCACTGTGCGCCGCCCAAGTCCACAAAATTAATGCCCGAGGCCACCAGCAGCACATGCACATGCGCCGGATTTCGCGCATCGATGGCTTGCAAAGCTTCTTGTAAATGGTTGACTGCGCCAAAAAAGATAGAACCATTGATGCGCACAATTTTGAGTTGTGGACAATCGGGCAAAGCGGTAGCTGCGCTAAAGGCTGGCGGCATCTGACCGGGTACCGGTTTGACGTCATCCACAGTGGGTTGCGAGGTACGTTTGAGGTAGAGCAGCAGCGACAAAGCCACGCCAATGTAAATCGCAAACTCGAGTTGCACGGTGAGCGTGGCCAGCCAGGTTGCCGCCAGCACCACAGATTCCGAACGGCTGACGCGCAAGATTTCACCGATGTGGTGAAAGTCGATCAAACCCCATGCCACCACAAACAAAATGCCGGCCATTGCAGCTACAGGCAGAAACTGCGCCAAGGGCGCGACAAACAGCATGATGAGGAGCAAAAAGACCGCGGAGAAAATCGCTGCCAAAGGGGTTTGCGCGCCGGCCTGCACATTGAGACCGCTGCGGTTGAAAGAACCGCTCGATGCATAGCCCGAGAAAAAAGCGCCGACGATATTGGACAGGCCCTGACCGATAAATTCTTGGTTGCCATCGATGCGTTGGCCGGTGTGCAAGGCCATGGAGCGCGCAATGGACACCGCTTCGGTCAAGGCCAATAGCGCCACCGCCATGGCAATAGGCGCTAAGGTCTGCAGGGTTTGCCAGTCAAAGTCCGGGCTGGACAGTGGCGGAAAGCCGATGCGCAGCGCGCCGATGCTCCCCACGCCGGTGCGCTGCAAGCCCCAGGCCTGGTTCATGGCATAGGCCAGCACACTGCCACTGACCATGCCCACGATCATGTGTGGCACACGCGGCCACCAGCGGCGCGCAGCGACACAGCACAGCACCGTAAATAGGCTCACCGAAGTCACATAGGGGTTGATGTCCTGCGCCTGTTGGGCCAGGCCTTGAATCACCGATGCCACCGATGCGCCGCGCGGTAGTGCAATGCCAAAGAAGTTTTTGACCTGGCTGATCGCAATCAGCACCGCAGCACCGGCGGTAAAGCCGACGACCACGGTGTGCGACACAAAATTCACCAAGGTGCCAAGCCGCAAACCCCCGAGCAAAAGCTGGAACACACCCACCAAAAAAGTGAGCGTCAGAACCAGCTGCACGTAATGCGCACTGCCCGCCTCGGCCAGTGGGCTCATGGTGGCAAAGACGACGATTGAAATCGCCGTGGTCGGGCCAGACACCAAATGCCAGGACGAACCCCACAAAGCGGCCACGATGGCGGGCAGCATGGCCGCGTATAAACCGTACTCCGGTGGCATACCGGCAATCGTGGCAAAAGCCACCCCCTGGGGAACCAGAATCAAACTGCCGGTCAGCCCAGCGATCAGGTCGGCGCGCAAGCTGGCGCGGGCCACACGCGGCCACCATTGCAAAAAAGGCAGCCAGCGCTGCAAACCTGAACTCATAAAAATACCTTCACTGTAGGCTTGTGCAGCACGGCCAGAGGGCCCCAAAGTAGCAGAAGACCACCTAGGGATAAACCCGCGCTCTGCCAGACCGAAGCATGTGATTGTCCTCGCCGGGCTAATCTAGAAAATTCCTCGTCAAAGGTGAATCTCCAGCGAAAGGCGCACTATTTTGCTTCAAGTTGCGGCACCACCGTGGTGCAAAACCGCCGCTTTATCTGGCACTATAAAGGCATGCATCTGGCTCTAGTATGGGGACGATGCAGGGGCCAAACTCATAAGCTCATGCATTTGGCTTTTATGCAAGGGCGTAGCATGGGCCTGGTTTCTCCCGTTTTTTCACTTGAAAGGTTGATCTATGAAAAAGACTTTTGTTCCACTTATCGCCAAATCCCTTATGGGGGTATTCATCGCGGTCGGCCTGTCTACGGCGTTTGCGCAAGCCAAAAAAGAGGTGACCTTTGCGCACCAAGATATGCAGCTTCCACTGCGGATTCTCATGGACTCCGAGCTGGAAAAAGCCACCGGTTACAAGATCAACTGGAGAATGTTTGGCGGTGGCGGCGAAGTGATCAAGGCCATGAGTTCGGGCGATGTGCAAATCGGCGAAGTGGGCTCCAGCCCGCTGGCCACTGCCACCAGCCAAGGCCAAGACCTGCGCTTGGTGTACATCTTGGATGACATTGCCGCTTCGGACCAATTGGTAGCCCGCACCGGCTCCGGCATCAATAGCTGGAAAGACCTGGTCGGCAAGAAAGTGGGCACGCCCTTCGCGTCCACCGCCCACTACTCCCTGATGGTCGGTATGCGCTTGGAAGGCGTCGATGCCAAAAGCGTTAACGTGATGAACTTGCCCCCACCCGCTATCGCTGCGGCCTGGGAGCGTGGCGATATCGACGCCTCCTTCATCTGGGACCCCGTTCTGTCCAAAATCAAGCGCAGCGGTAAGGCCATTGCAACCTCCGGCGACATCGGTAAAAAGGGCTACCCTACCTTTGACGGCTTGGTCGTCGACGCGAAGTGGGCATCCCAAAACCGCGAATTCGTCGTCGCTTTGATCAAAGCCATCACCAAAGCAGACGCCGACTACCGCGCCAACACCGCTAAGTGGGCGGTCGGCTCGCCCCAGGTCAAAGCTATTGCCAAGTGGACCAAGGCTGACGAAAAAGACGTGCCCGATGCCATGGCCGCTTTTGTCTTCCCTGACACTACTGCGCAATTGTCCAACGCCTGGTTAGGAGGCGGAGCTGCCGGCGGCGCTGCCAAAACTTTAGAAAACAGCGCCAAGCTGTGGAAAGAAATCGGCCGCATCCAGGAAGTCAAACCTGACTACAGCGTGTTCGTGGACAGCAGCTACCTGCGTGACGCACTAAAGTAATCTGCACCAGCCAAGGCACGGGCACGAACCCCTGCCTTGGGCTGCTTGCCGACAGAGGGGCAACTTGCACAAAGTTCGCCCCTTTTTTCTTGTGAACCGTATTTTTACGAGTTGTTATGCCTACATTGCAAATCAAAGACCTGACGGTCAATTACGCGGTTAAAGGCGGGATGCTGCAAGCACTGGCCCCCGTTAACCTGGAAATGCAAGGTGGCGATTTTGTCGTCGCGCTAGGCGCCTCGGGTTGCGGCAAGACCACGCTACTCAACTGCATCGCCGGCTTTTTGCCACCCTCCAGTGGCGAGGTGCTGCTCAACGGCGAGCATGTGGAAGGACCCGGCGCAGACCGTGGCGTGGTGTTCCAGAAACACGCGCTCATGCCCTGGCTCACGGTGATGGATAACGTCTGCTTGGGTCTTCGCATGCGCGGCATGGGTAGTGCAGAGCGACGCCGTATCGGCGAAGAAAAGCTAGCGCTTGTCGGCCTCGAAAAATACGCCGATCGCGCGGTCTATGAATTGTCCGGCGGTATGCAGCAGCGCGTTGGCATTGCCCGCGCCCTGGCCAGCGACCCCGAAGTGCTGCTCATGGACGAACCCATGGGCGCGCTCGATGCATTTACCCGCGAGACGGTGCAAGAAATTTTGCTGCACGCCTGGGTCAAGTCCAACAAAATGGTTTTCTTTATCACCCACTCGGTGGAAGAGGCCTTGTTTTTAGCCACCCGGCTGATCGTGATGAGCCCCAGCCCGGGCCGCATCACCCACACCTACGATGACGTGCCTTTCTCGCGCCAGTTCCTGGAACATGGCGACGCGCGCAAAGTCAAGTCCGAGCCCGAGTTCATCCGCATGCGCGAAGAAGTGCTGTCCATCATCCACCAACGCGAGGCTGTCCATGTCTAATCCCAGCACCCCCGCACTCAAGACGAGCGCCTTCAAAATTCCAGGCGAAGGCTCCAGCGCCTTTATCACCACGGTCACGATTGTGGTCATGCTGGCAGGGTGGTTCATCGTCACCAATATGGGCTGGATCAAGCCTATTTTTCTGCCATCGCCGCAAGCCACCTACCAGCAGTTTTACGAATACCTTACCGGCATTGCCAACGACAAGCCACTGTGGTCGCATTTCTGGGCCAGCATGTTGCGCGTGTTTGCTGCCTTTTTTCTGGGGTGTTTAACCGCTATTCCGGTAGGCATCGCTATGGGCATGTCGCGCTTTTGGCGCGGCATTTTTGACCCGCCCATCGAGCTGCTGCGGCCGCTGCCGCCTTTGGCGTATTTACCGCTCATCATCATTTGGTTTGGCATCGACGAGTTTCCCAAAATATTGTTGATTTACCTCAGCTGCTTCGCGCCGCTGGCCATGGCCGCACGCTCGGGCATGCGTAGCGCATCGCAAGAGCAAATGAACGCGGCCTACTCCATGGGTGCGAGCTACCGTCAAGTAATTTGGCATGTGGTGCTGCCTGCGGCGATGCCCGAAATTTTGGTGGGTATGCGTATTTCCATCGGCTTTGGCTGGAGCACGCTCGTGGCCGCTGAAATGGTGGCGGCCAACGTGGGCCTGGGCCAAATGGTGTTGAACGCATCGAACTTCCTACGTACCGATATTGTGGTGATGGGTATCATCGTCATCGGATCGGTCGCCTTTGCCTTTGACCTGCTGATGCGCTGGGTAGAAGACAAGGTAGTTCCTTGGAGGGGCAAGATGTGAGTACACCACGCGAATTTTTCAAACCTATCACCGGCTCGGTGATGCCGCGCTTTGCTGGGCTGGCTACGTTGATGCGCCTGCCCTACGTGCAAAAAAACGACCCCGAATTTGCCGATGTAGACATCGGCCTGGTCGGCATCCCCTGGGACGGTGGCACCACCAACCGCCCGGGGGCGCGCCACGGCCCACGCCAAGTGCGCGATATTTCCACCATGATCCGCAACGTCAACCGCGCCAGTGGCATCGCGCCCTTTAGCCTGTGCAACTGCGCCGACCTGGGTGACACACCGGTCAACCCGGTAGACCTCATGGATTCGCTTGCGCGTATCGAAAACTTTTTCTCTGGCGTGTGCAGTGCCGGCATCGTCCCCTTGTCGATTGGTGGCGACCATTTGGTATCGCTGCCAGTCATGCGCGCCATCGTCAAGCAAACCGGCCCCTTGGGCATGGTGCACTTTGATGCGCACACCGACACCTGGGACGGCTACTTCGGCGGCTTCAAATACACGCACGGCACGCCGTTTCGGCGCGCCGTCGAAGAAGGCCTGCTCGATCCCAAGCGCACCGTGCAAATCGGCATCCGTGGCGCGCTTTACAGCGACGCCGAAGACACTTGGGGCCAGGAGCAAGGTATCCGCGTGATCGACATCGACGAGTTCAACGCGCTGGGGGTAGAAGCCACCATCGCCGAAGCCCGCCGCGTGGTGGGCACAGGCGCCACCTACGTCAGCTTTGACGTGGACGCGCTAGACCCTGTCTATGCCCCAGGCACCGGCACCCCCGAAATCGGCGGCATGACCACCCTAGAAGCGCAGCATGTAGTGCGTGGGCTGCGCGGTTTGAATTTGGTCGGCGGCGATGTGGTCGAGGTCTCGCCGCCCTTTGACCCCAGCGGCAACACCGCCCTGGTGGGGGCAACCATGATGTTTGAGATTTTGTGTGTGTTGGCCGATAGCATCAAAGGGCGCAAAGCTTGACGCGCTAAGCCCGCAACGCTACATTGAAACGCCGCTGTGCAGGGTGCCAGTGGCGTTTCTTTTTTTGAGTATGCAAAGACAACATATCAGTTCCGGCTCGCGCTTTGAATCCGACATGGGCTACTCCCGCGCCGTAGTGGTGGGCGACTGGATTTTTGTATCTGGCACCACCGGGTTTGACTACGCCAGCATGACGATTTCCCAGGACGTGGCGGAGCAGGCGGCGCAATGCTTTAAAAACATCGCCGCCGCCTTGGCACAGGCTGGCACCACTTTGGACGAGGTAGTGCGCGTCAATTACATCTTGCCCCAAGCCGCCGACTTTGAAGCCTGCTGGCCGGTGCTGCGCCACTACCTGGGGCAGGCCCGTCCGGCCGCCACCATGGTAAGCGCAGGGCTACTTGATTCGCGTATGAAGATAGAGATCGAAGTGACAGCGCTCAAGGGAAGCGGGGTCAACCATGGCTAAGTCCGCTCCCCAGCACGGGCAGGCCGGCCTGGTTGTGTTTGCCAAGAGTGTTAAAAAATTAAGTGCTTTTTACGCCCGCACCCTGGGCCTGGAGGTGCTCGAAAGCGCGCGCAGCCACCACCTGCTGCGTGGCAATGGCTACGAGGTCGTGGTGCATGCCATCCCGGCCAAGATTGCGCGCGAGATACCCATCGCAAAACCGCCCGTACTGCGGGAGGACAGCGCGATGAAACCCAGCTTTGTGGTGCCGGATTTGCAGGCGCTGCGGTTGGCGGTGGTAGCGACCGGTGGATGGCTCAAGCCAGACGCCATGGCCTGGACGATTCGTGGTCACACCGTGCTCGATGGCTGCGACCCGGAAGGCAATATTTTGCAATTCAAGCAAAAGCTGTGAGCGCTGCGCGCTCATTTCACTTGCGCAATCGCTTTCTTCAGGTCCCGGTATTCCTCGCACGACAAAGGGCAAATTTTGTCCAGGCTGGCAAGGTGCTCTTTCGCTTTGTCTAGCTGACCCATTTGGATGTAGGCGATGCCGATGTACTCGTGTGCGCCCCGATGCTTGGGGTCTAAAGTGAGGGCTTGTTTATAGGCAAGGAGCGACTCGTCAAATTTTTTCTGGTTACGCAAGCTGTAGCCCAGCAAGTTAAAGCCATCGGCGTTGCGCGGGTTGCTGGTTGTGTAGGGCTCCAACACGGCTTGGGCCGCAACCCAGTCTTTGCGCGCGATCGCAGTTTTGGCTTTTTCCAACTCCGTATCTTTAGGAGTCGGTGGGCTGGTGTCTGCGGCGAAGGCAAGAGTGCAGACAAACAGGCTGGCGGCAAGTAGGAGGCGAAGGATAGGCATAGTGGTCATTCCGGTGGTTAAGGCTAGGGCGCTGAAGCACTGTACCGGGTTTGATGAACACCCGCCCCGCGTAACAAAATAGGCCTGCGTTAGGCCTAGAAATTGAAACATCCGCATCTATTAAGGACTGGGGATACGTGAGTATTCCACTACCTGGCCTTGCGCACCGACCCGCGCAAGCACCATATCACCAGAGCCTATGTTCTCGCCCACGTACTGCAAGATATTGACATGGTGGGTTACCAATATCAATGGCCTGCGCGTGGGTTGCGACACCAGCTTCGCCAAGCTTTGCTGCAAGGCTTGGTTTTGTGCTTCGGCACGATCGGGTGTGTCGAAAAAAGAAGCCAGACTTGGCTCTATCGTGATGGGGCCGTAGCCCAGCAGCTCGGCGGTTTGCTGACAGCGGCACCACACACTGCTGAGCACCACCGCGTGGTGGATGCCTTGTTTACGCAGCCACTGCCCGGCACGCTCAGCCTGGCGTTGGCCCTGGGTATCGAGAACGCGCTGCGTCTCGCAACGATCTAAGGAATACCCTGGTGGATCGCCCACGCCTGGCGCATAGGCATGGCGCATGAGCAAGACATAGTCCGAAGAATGAAGCTTTTCGGCCAGGCTGTTGGCAGATGCACCCGCATGGAACACCATGAGCAAGGCGGCGACACACCAAACAGCCCATCGCATAGTCAAACTTCGGTCGAACATGGTGGCGCACGCAGCAAGTCTTTGGGCAGCTTGAATACGCATGTTTTCAATACCATTTTGCGGGTTGCGCCAGCCGCTTACGCCACCCGCAACACCACGCGTTTGGGCGCACCCCGCGCCATCGCCAATTCATCCACTGCAGCGCCCAGGGCTTTGATGCCGGGCGCAATTTGTTCGGCAGCGATGGATGACAGGCGCAAGCGAAAATACGGGCAAGGATAGGGCGGGTGCATAAAAAACACGTCACCCGCTTCGATAAGCACCCCATGCTTACGCGCAATCAAAGCCAATTCCGACGAGTCCACCCAGGCCGGGGCGCGCACCCATACCGATGCGCCGCCCGAGGGCAGCGTGAACTGAAAATCCGGCAAATACTGTTGCAGCGCGCGTGCCACCATCGCCATCCGCTCTTGCATGGCCTGGTTGACGCGGCGAGCATGGGCATCGTGGTGGCCCAGGGATAAAAACAGCGCAAACGTGTGCTGTAAAAAAGCACTGGGGTGACGCACCATGGCGTGGCGCAGTCCGCGCAATTCGGCAATCAAGGCGCGCGGCGCCACGATATAGCCCAAGCGCAAAGAGGGCGACAGGCTTTTGGACACTGAGCCCACGTAAATCACACGGCCCACTTTGTCCAGGCTTTTGAGGGCGGGCATGGGCTCGCCTTCATACAAATTTTCAGCCTCGTAATCGTCCTCGATCACCACAAAATCTTTGTCCTGCGCTTTTTGTAAAAGCAGGCGCCGCCGCTCCATGCTCAGCGTGCCGGTGGTGGGGCTTTGGTGCGAGGGCGTGACGAACACATAGTCCAGTGCCGGCAGGCGGTCCACCTTCAGGCCTTGCGCATCGACAGGCAGCGGCAGGCATTGTGGATGGCGCGGTGCAAAGCTATTGCGTGCATGCGGGTGGCCGGGCTCTTCTAAACCGACGCGCTGGTTTTCATCGAACAAGGCTTCGGCCAGCAGGTAGTAGGCATGTTGCGCTCCCACCGTGATCAGGATTTCTTCCGGCAGCGCAAATACGCCGCGCTTGGGCAATAAGCGCAAGCGGATTTGCTCGACCAATTCGGGCACATCGCTCAGTTCAAAGTCGGGCGTCCAATGCGGCAAATGCGCGCGCGCCAGGCTGTGCACACAGCATTCGCGAAATGCCTCGGAAGGAAACAGCTGCGGGTCGTAAGTGCCGTACACAAAAGGATAGGCATAGCGGCGCCACTGGTCGGGCTTGGCCAGGGTCCGCTGGTCCGACAAAGAGCGCAGTACGCGGCTGCTCCAATCAGGCTGTGCGGCACTGGCCTGTGCATCGGCATGGGTCTGCGCAGCGTCAGCGCCGCGCCCTGTGCCCAGGGCCAGCGGCTTGCTGGCCGCAGCCTGCGCGTTGTCGGTCACCAATACGCCGCTGCGCGGGCGCGATTCGATAAAACCATCGTCCATTAAATGCGCGTAGGCCGCGGTAACCGTATTGCGGCTCAGGCCCAGCACCTGGGCCAGTTCGCGCGAAGACGGCAGCAACGCGCCAGCGGGCAAACGGCCATCCAAAATCGCCTGCACCACCGACAAACGCAAACGCTGCTGCAAGGGCAGCGCTGGTTTATCGGGCAGCGCAAACAGGCTTTCCCACTGGGCGTCTTTGGTGCGGTGGCGCGGGGTCATGGTGCCAGCCAGTATAAAGAAGGGGCCAGTGGGAGCCAGCGTCTGGCTGGCTTGCCCGATAAGCGCATCTGGCTCTAGCGCCAGGCAGGTAGGAACTCTATCCTTGCGCCATCTTGACCTTGCTGTATTTGGAGAATGCCTGTGAGCCACCCCCCCGTTAGCACCGCCACCCTGGAAGCCTTTAGCGAAGCCTGGAACCGCCATGACCTCGATGGCCTGATGGGCTTTATGAGCGAGGACTGCGTGTTCATGACCGCTGGTGGCCCCGATGCCTGCGGGGCCCGCCATGTCGGGCCCGAAGCCGTGCGCAAAGCTTTTGCGCTGGCCTGGGCTACGCTGCCGGACGCGCAGTGGCGCAATGGGGTGCATTTTGTGCACGGCGACTTTGGTGTGTCGCAATGGACCTATACCGGCACCGCCGCCGACGGTAGCCGTGTCGAGACCGATGGTGTAGACATCTTCACTTTCAAAAACGGCAAGATCGCCGTGAAAAACGCTTTCCGTAAAGCCCGCCCCAACTTGCCCCCCGCCGCCTGACCTACCGAGCACCCCGCCATGAGCACCGCGCAGCATTTCCAAGGCCTCACGGCCATGCCTCCCAGTCGTCCCTCCAACACCCGTTACGACCCGCAGTACGACCCGCTGGTCATGCCCACGCCGGGCGCAGGGCGTGACTACGCACCCACCTACTGGGTAGCCAGCGCCGGCACGCCGCCGCCGGACGACGGCCCGGTGCTGCGCGATATGGAGGTAGATGTAGTGGTCATCGGTGGTGGCTCCACCGGCATGTCTGCCGCGCTGTATTTGGCGCAAGACCACGGCATCGGTGCGGTGGTGCTGGAAGCCAACCAAACCGCCTGGGGCTGCTCCAGCCGCAGCGGCGGCCAGGGCCAGAACGCCAGCGGGCGCCTCACGCGCTCGCAATGGATTGCGCGCTGGGGCTTGGATACGGCCAAAAAGCTGGACACCGAAATCCGCACCGGCTTTGAGAACTTTCGCACGCTGACGCAAGAGATCGATTGCAATGCCTTTGATGGCGGGCATTTGTACGTGGCGCACCGCGCGTCCAAAGTGGCGTATTTGCAAGAGCAAACACGGGTGCGCCGCGATATCTTTGGCTACGGTACGCGCATGATGAGCGCGCAAGAGCTGCGCGAAAACTACTGCGACGAGCGCGATGCGCACGCCGCGATGTGGGAGCCCGAAGGCGTGGGCGTACACCCCTTGAAATTTACCTTTGGCCTGATGCAAAAAGCCCGCGCACTGGGCGCCAAAGTGCATACCGCCAGCCCGGTACAAGGCTGGGAAACCATCAACGGCGTACACCATTTGCAAACCCCTGGCGGCGTGGTGCGGGCCAAGCGTGTGGTGGTTTGTACCGGCGGCTATACCGGCCAGCGCATGACACCGATTTTGAAAAACAAGTTGTTGCCGATTTTGTCCAACTCGGTGGTCACGCGGCCTTTGACGGATGCGGAACTCAAAGCCACGAATTTCAAGTCGCAAACTTTTTTAACCGATACGCGCACCCTGCGCTTTTACTACCGCCTGTTGCCGGACAACCGTTTGCAACTAGGCAGCCGCAGCGCCATTAGCGGCGCCGACGCGGAGCGCCCCGTGCATCTGAAGCTGCTGACTGATGCCATCGCCCGCAAATTCCCGCCCTTAGCGGGCATCCCAATCGACTACTCCTGGTGGGGTTGGGTGGACGTGAGCCACGACATGATGCCGCGCCTGGCCCGCCCAGACCCGGCGCAAACCGTGTGGCATGCACTGGGCTATGGTGGCAACGGCGTGTCTTTTTCGACCTGGGCGGGCAAGCGCATTGCCCAGCGCGTGGCCGGCAAAGACCAGGGGCAGGAGGTGTTCCAACTTCCGATATACAGTTCGCCCCTGGAATATCCGAATTTCTTCAAGTTGTTCCGCTCCGAAGCCTTGGCGCCGTTTCGGCGTTTGGGCCAGCACTTTCTGTACAAGTGGTACTGGATGCAAGACGAGCTTTAAATTATGGGTCACACGGTCACAATCCTCGATGGCGGCATGGGCCGTGAACTCAAACGCATAGGCGCACCTTTTCAGCAACCCGAATGGTCTGCGCTGGCGCTGATGCAAGGGCCGCAGTTTGTACGCCAAGCGCACGATGCGTTTGCCCACAGCGGCGCGCAGGTACTGACGACCAATAGCTACGCGGTCGTACCTTTTCATATCGGCCAAGAGCGCTTTGACGCGCAAGGCGTGGCCCTGGCCCGCCTGTCCGCCGAACTGGCCCGCGCCAGTGCTGACGCGGCTGGGCACCATGTGCTGGTAGCCGGTTCGCTGCCACCGGCGCTGGGGTCTTACCGCCCTGATTTGTTTGTCCATGCGCAGTCGGTGGCGATACACCGCACACTGATCGAAGGCCTGGACGCGCTGGTCGATGTGTGGTTGGCCGAGACGCAAAGTTCGATTGCCGAAATCCGCGCCGCGCACGAAGCGCTGGGCACCAACACCAAACCCTTGTGGATTTCTTTCACACTCGACGATGAGCCCGAAGGCGATGCCGTTACGCTGCGCTCGGGTGAGTCCGTCGATGCTGCCGTCCGCGAAGCGCTGGCCTTGGGTGCCAAAGCCGTGCTGTTTAATTGCAGCCAGCCCGAGGTGATGGAAGCGGCCGTCGTGGCGGCGCGCAAAGTGATAGGCGACACGGGCGTGGACATCGGCGTGTATGCCAATGCCTTTCCTCCACAATCGAAAAAAGCGACGGCCAATGCCGTCATTCTGGACATCCGCGCCGACCTGGACCCGCTGTCTTACACCGGCTGGGCGCAGCGCTGGGTGAACCAGGGCGCCACCATGGTGGGGGGCTGTTGCGGCATTTCGCCCGAGCATATTGCCGAGCTATCCCGCACATTTTCTTAAAGCGAGCGCTGCATGCGTATTTGGCAAAAACCTATTAGCATTGAGCTGCTCACTGCGGGCACTCGCAAAACAGCGGACGAACACCTGGGCATTGAGTTTGTCGAGGTGGGCGACGACTACATCGTGGGCCGCGTGCCGGTGGATGAACGCACGCGTCAGCCCTATGGCTTGTTGCACGGCGGCGTGTCGGTAGTACTGGCCGAAACATTGGGCTCCTGCGGCGCGGCTTTTTCTTGCCCCCCGGGCTACCGCGCTGTGGGGCTGGATATCAATGCCAATCATTTGCGTGGCGTATCCTCAGGTTGGGTCACCGGTATTGCGCGTCCGATGCACCGGGGCCGCACGACGCATGTGTGGCAAATTGAGTTGCGCGATGAGGCTGGCAATATGAGCTGCATCTCGCGCATCACGATGGCGATCTTGGCGCCTGCGGGTTAAGGCGCGCGCCCTTGCAGTCAAGGGTTTGTGGGAGTCCCCCTTTGACCTTGCTCCCTGCAAACCACCTCTGGTATGTACCAGAAGGGCTGCTAATCCTGGCTCGCGGGTCTCTCCGACGGCATAGTCCAAGCCAAGACCATTGATGGCATGCAAGCTAACCACATAAAGTAAGAAACAATAGTTTGCGAAAACCCAGTTTCGCTGGTTGGAAGGGGGAGACTAAAAATTTCAGAGGCGATCAGTAAATAGGTGAAAACATAAACTACGCAAATACCCCCCATATTGCGATACGCGTCTAAGTAGCCAGCATTGCGTATCGCGATGAGTCTTTCATCCAATAGTTCGTCCGGCGCATCTGCGACATGGCGAACTGATGCTCTCAATTTGAAATACAGAATCAGCACGCTTGCCAAAGTCGCGATTTCCAAATAGGAGCGCACTTTCGGCTGCTCAATAAAGACGGATAAAGCCAAGACAATGATGAGGAACGAAATGAACAGAATCAGTATTCTTCTGTTTTTTTGGCTTCTGAAAACAGAAGGACGGTTATCGGCCAGGCTACGGACAACCTCATCGCGTGTGATGCCCTCTACCCAATAAAAAGTTTTTTCGTTTTTGTCACCCATTTCATTTGCCTTTCTTAAAAGGTTTGTTTGAAAACAAACGCTGAACGTCCGTTTCAAATGATTCGGCGATACGAAGTGCCAAAGCCAAACTCGGGCTGTATTCGCCGCGCTCTAGATACCCTATGGTTTGATAATGGACACCCACCATTTCCGCCAATTGCTGCCGAGACATCCCGAGCAGTTCACGCTGTTCAGCGATGCGGTTGTAGACGGGTACTTCTTCGTTTCTGCTCATGTCATATAGTATAAATGCTACATAGCATTTATACTATAAATTTCCCGTTTGCCCTGCCGATGTTGAGGTTATGACAATCCGGCGCCATCCAGATACTGCGCCAAAAAGTCCAGATCCTTTTCGCGAACACCCAGACTTTTAAAGTTTGCGTGCCATTGGGCTGTTTGTTTGGCAATTTCTTGCGCTATCTGCCGGGCTTGCGCATCGGTAAGCCCGAACGCTGGCGCTTCTGACATCGCATTGGTGATGCTTGACTCATGCCCCTGCGCACCCACGCGCATTTGCTGGTAGCCCAAGCCTTGCGCAGCAGGCAGCACATCGAAGGCGGGGGACAAGGCGTAAAAGCCATCTTCGCCGCGCACCAATGCGTGGTTTTTTTCGTGATCGTCGGTGTTGTCGATCAGGATGTTGAACACCATGCGTCTGAAAAGTTCTTGTTGTTGTACCCGGATTTTTTCTGGATGCGCCAAACGCCGCAAGAGCTGGGCCAACTCCGGGTAGCCTATGGCTTCGCCCGCAGCCCGCAGCGCCACATGGGCTGACTGCACATGAAGGCGTTGGCTACCAGCGCGGTCAAAGCGGCGCACCGCCACGGCATAGCCTTGGGGCAAAGGCAGCAAAAGTGTGTCTGCGGTGTGAATGCCACAAAGGCGGGCCAGCTGCATGCTCGCGTGCTCTATCAGCGGCGTGTCCAGCTCAGCCCCTTCGGCAAACTTGACCACCCACGACGCGCCATCAATTTGCATCAGCGACTTGGGCCGTGCCCCGCCCATGGATACGCCGGGTTGCAGCAAGCGGCGCTGCTGCTCGCTGATGGCCTCGCCGGCCATGACACGACGCACGGCTTGGTGCATGTCGGCCAAGCCTTCAAAGTTGGGTAGGGCTGCACTGTCGGCCGGCACATATGCATCCGCTTGCAGCGATACGCCCAAGGCCCCAAAGCGGTCATCGCCTGCAAAGTACAAGTACTCCAGCAAAGACAAACGGGCTGGCCGCTGGATCAAACGGATAACGCGTTCGCCCCATTGGTCGGGCCGCGCATCATCTACCGCGCCTGCGGCCGTGCCCTGCTCGGCGGGCAAGATCAAACCTGCTTGCAGAGGCAAGTCCTCGCTCAAGGCAAAGCCTTGGGTGGATGCGATCCATTCGGGGGCATAGGTCAACCCCACTTTGCGGCGTTGGTCTTGCAAGCTAACGGTGCCTATGCGCTGCGGTTGGGCAGTATCAGCCAGCCACCACAGCGCCATGCTGTCTTGCGCTTGGTAAGGGCGGTTCACGGCGGTACTCCGGGCTTGCGCGATTGGCGGCGCCCACGCTGTCGCACCGCTGCAATGTCCTGTTCTAAAGCGTTGACGTCCTGCACCGGGGCAGCCACCTCAGGCAATGCGGCGTGGCGCCCCATCAGCCACAAGGCGGTGGCGTAAACGCCCATGCCCACAGAAGGATCGCCTTTTTCCATGCGGATGAGCGTGGGTACGGACACCGACATGCGGCTGGCCCAAGCGCGCAGGCTTTCTTTGCGGCGCTGGCGGGCGAGCGCTAGGTTTTCACCCAAATCTGCCAGCGCTTTGGCGGCAGAAGCAGGGAGTTGATCGGCTGCTAAAGAGGCTTTTGACATAACACAAACTTTAACATAAAGATATTTTTGTGTTGCTTTAAGTTATCAAATAGTGCGGTGCGTTCCAGCCGCAAGATGGCCCGGGGAGAATGTTTGATTTACCCCCCCTGCTCCCCCCGCGCCAAACGCTCACTTTTCCAATACACATCATCCCCCACCGTGCCATCGGTGCGGTAGCGATTCAGCACGCGGGCCAGTACAAACATCAGGTCGGAGAGGCGGTTCAGGTATTGGCGTGGGGCTTCTTTCAAAGCTTCTTCATTGCCCAGCGCCACCACCGCGCGTTCGGCGCGGCGCGCTACGGTGCGGCAGACATGCGCTAGCGAGGCGGCGCGGTTGCCTGCGGGCAGGATGAACTCTTGCAGCTTGGGCAAGTGCTCGTTGTGCTGCTCTAAAGCCTGGTCCAAGGCCATCACCGCCTCGGGCTTGAGCAACTCAAAACCGGGGATGGACAATTCGCCGCCCAAGTTGAACAACTGGTGTTGTACTTCCACCAAGACGCTGCGCACGCTCTCGGGCATGGCTTCGCACAAGAGCACGCCGATGTGGCTATTGAGTTCATCGACCTCGCCCATAGCGTGCACGCGCAAGCTGTTTTTGGAAACGCGCGAGTTATCGCCCAGGCCGGTGGTGCCGCCATCGCCGGTGCGGGTGGCTATTTGTGTCAGGCGTTGTCCCATGGGGTGGTCTTTCGGTGGTTTAGATGCAGTGTTGCTGCAAAGTTTTTTAGGTGTGCGCGCTGCTTGATACTGCTAGCACTCGAATAGCCGCAGGCTGCGCGCCCGACTTGGTCGCATCAGTCATGCGCATAGACCAATGGGCTTTGGTAGATCCAGACCATTTTGCCATTGGGTGCTTGGTAACTGGCTTTTTCTACCAGGTCGTGCGCCTGAAAATCCAGGCTCACCAAATACGCACCGGGGCGCAATTGCTTGGCTGCTTTGGCCACTGCACGCGGCATGCTTTCGGGGCGCTGAAAAGCGTAGACCATGTCGTAGCCGGACCAGTCCGCCTCCCAAATATCGGCACGCCGTATGCGCGCCCAGGGCAGGCGCAGCGCGCACCACCAGCGCAGCACCACGCTCCACTCCAAACCATAAAACTGCGCTTGCGGATAAGCCAGCCGCAAAGCGCGCAAGCCGTGCCCCATGCCGCAACCCGCGTCTACCACCTTGGCGCCCACAGGCAGCGGCGCATGCGCGGGCAGCTCCAGCAAAGCCTTGGCCGGTGTGGGAAACAAAGGCGCATCCGACCAGGCATTGACCGGGTACACCAGGAGCATGATGGCCAGCGGCAGCAGCCACATCCAACTGGGCAAATCGCCAGGGCCCAGCACTTGCAAACTCAGCGCAAACGAGATCGGGAAACCACCGGCAATAAACAGCTTGCGCCACCAGCTATTGCCCCACACGCTGAGCAGCACGCCGACCGCTGCCGCAATCACCAAGGCCCACACCGGCGACCAGCCCTGGGTGTTCAAAAACCGGAACAAGACCCAGCTTGCGCCCCAAGACAAAAGCGCGGGTGCCGGCCAGGGCGGTGCTTTGCGCCAGCCGCTGGTGGCATGAGGCTCGGGGGTGTCGAACACGGCTTATCGCTCCGTGTGCGGGGAGAGGCGCTCTACCAAACCGTTAAGTGCATCGAGCGAGCCAAACTGGATCACCATCTCGCCCATCTCGTCCATACGGCCATTGCGTTTCACGCGTTTTTTAATGCGAATTTCTACCTCGGACGCCAATGTGTCGGACAGCTCTTCTTCCAAGCGTTTCAAATCGCGTGACTTTTCTTTTTTCGGTTTGGCAGACGTCAGTGTGAATTCCGCGCCGAGTTTTTTGGCCAGGCTTTCGGCTTCGCGCACCGACAGTTTTTTTCCGACGATCTGGTTGGCTGCGGATATTTGCGTGGCTTTGTCCAAGGCCAATAAAGCGCGTGCATGGCCCATGTCTAGGTCACCGGCCATCAACATGGCTTGCACCGGCTCGGCCAGTTGCAAAAGGCGCATGAGGTTGCTGGCCGCGCTGCGCGAGCGGCCTACGGATTGGGCAGCGGCTTCGTGCGTGAGGCCAAATTCTTTAATGAGGCGTTGCAAGCCTTGCGCTTCTTCCAGCGGGTTCAGGTCCTCGCGCTGCATGTTTTCAATCAGTGCCATGGCGGCGGCGGCCTGGTCCGGCACATTGCGCACCAGCACCGGTACCGCATCCAAACCGGCCAGGCGCGCAGCGCGGAAACGGCGCTCGCCGGCGATGATTTCATACAGTGGTTTGGCGCCGCGTGCCGGTTGTACGGCCAGTGCCTGTTCAGCGCTTAGCTGGCGCACCAACAAGGGTTGCATGATGCCCTGGGCCTTGATGCTTTCGGCCAATTCATACAAGGCGCCCTCGTCCATGTGCGTGCGCGGTTGGTATTGGCCGGCTACCAAATCGTCGAGTGGCAGCGTCACCGGCAGGGCGTTTTCGTCTGCTGCGCCGGGCGCGCTGTCTTGTACTTTGGGGCCGAGCAAGGCCTCCAGGCCCATGCCTAAACCTTTGAGTTTTTTAGTCGCCATGGCTGTATTCCTTTGTGTCCAACATGTGTATAAGGTGTGCGTGCCCGTCGGGCCAATCGCCCAGGCCCGCGTCCGCGTTGATGTGTCCGGCCATGCCGTAATCGATGCAACGTGCGCCCCAGGCTTCGGCCATGGCGCTGGCACGTGCAAAGCTGCAAAACGGGTCGTTCTGGCTGGCAAACAAAACGCTGGGGAAAGGCAGGGTCTGCATAGTTACCGGTGCCCAACTGGTCAACAAAGGGCGCAGGTTTTCGCGCTCTGCGTCGCCCGGGGCGACCAGCAAAGCGGCGCGCACTTTGGCGGTGTTACGCGAATGCGCCGCCCAGCTAGCGACCAGCAAACAACCCAGGCTATGCGCCACCAGCACGCAAGGCTGACTCTGGCTGAGTACGGCTTCTTCGAGCTGCGCCATCCAGTCGCCGCGCAAGGGCCGCATCCACTCGTGTTGCTGCACCCGCGTGTAGCCATAGCGCGCCTCCCAACGGCTTTGCCAATGGTCGGGGCCCGAGTTTTGCCAACCGGGCAAGAGCAATACCTGTGCGTGCATAGTCGCTTATTGCATGGTGGGAATGCGGCGGATCATTTCCTGCGCGAAGGCCACAAAGGCCTGTGCGCCTTTGGACGCCGGATCAAAAGCCACACCGGGCAAGCCGTAACTCGGTGCTTCGGCCAAGCGCACATTGCGCGGAATCACAGTGTCGAACACCTTGTCGCCAAAGTGGGCCTTGAGTTGGTCGCTGACCTGCTGTTGCAAGGTAATGCGCGGATCGAACATCACCCTCAATAAGCCAATGATTTTTAAATCGTCATTCAAATTGGCTTTGACTTGCTTGATGGTGTTGACCAGATCGGTCAGCCCTTCCAGGGCGAAATACTCGCATTGCATGGGCACGATCACCCCATGGGCGCAGCACAGGCCGTTGAGGGTGAGCATGGACAGCGAGGGCGGGCAGTCGATCAGCACAAAGTCATATTGCGCGTTGACCTCGGCCAAAGCGGCTTTGAGGCGGCGTTCGCGGCGCTCTAGCTCCACCATCTCCACCTCTGCACCGGCCAATTCGCGGTTAGCGCCCAATATGTCATAGCCACATTTGGCGGCAATCAGTTTGTCGCTACGGGTAATCGCCTGGGCCATGGTGGCCGTCTCCAGCAGCACGTCATAGACCGAGAGTTTCAAGGTGCGCTTGTCCACACCGGAGCCCATGGTGGCGTTGCCCTGCGGGTCCAGGTCCACCATCAGCACGCGCTGGCCTTGCAGCGCCAGACCGGCAGCCAGATTGACGGTGGTAGTGGTTTTGCCAACGCCACCTTTTTGGTTGGCAACACAAAATATTTTGGCCATGGGCTGTCTCAATAAAAGTCGTATGAAAAAGGACGAAGCGCTGTAGCAGCCTAAGCGGCTATTGCGAGACCACCAACTTGACGCCAAACCCGATCAAGACCACGCCAGCCAGCTTTTCCAGCGCCTGGCTGATCTTGGGGCTGGCGCGCACGCGCTCGGCAAAGTAGTAGCTCAGCAGCGTGGCCCCCAGACCGTACAAAAAAGTGAGCGCGGCAATCGTCGCGGCCATGAAGCCATAGGTCAGCACGCCCTGCTGATGCAACGGGTCCACAAACAGCGGGAAGAAGGCCATGTAAAACAAGATGGCTTTGGGATTGAGCAAGGTAATAAAGAATGCCTGGCGCAAAAACTGGCTGGGCCGAATCTCAATGGGCGACGGCGCGCCAGGTTTGGCAAAAAGCATATAGGCGCCCAGCCAGGCCAGGTAAGCGGCGCCCACCCATTGCACCAGATGAAACGCTGTCGGGTAATTGCTAAGCAAAGCGGCCACACCAGCCACGGCCATCCACATCAGTACCTGGTCCCCCAGAATGACGCCAAGCGTCGCTGCCAAGCCGCCACGGATGCCACCTTTGCTGGTGGAAAGCACCAGCGCCAGATTGCCCGGCCCGGGTATCAGAAGAAATATCAGCACGGCAGCCACAAAAGTGCCGTAATCGGTGACGCCAAGCATCGCAAACCCTCAGGAAACAAGGAGGCGAGTTTACGTGATCAATAGTTTCACGTGAAACAGCAACTGCCTGGCTAGCGTCTTGGCCCCGAAGGCTGTCATCGCGCGGTGCGCGGCCATGTGATGATGCATAAGTTACTCATTTACAGGTAGCGCTGGTTTGCTTCGCTGGGCTTGCGATAACGTAATTCGGCCTATGCTGCGCTTGCCCAGACCTGACCAGCCCATACACTTCGCGCACGTTATGGCTGGCTTGCGCGGCGCATCCACACAATACAGCGCTGGGCGTCCAGGCCCGGCACCTGTAAAGGTTCCACGTGGAACGCCTGTACTCGCAGTGGCAGCGCCTGGATTTCATCATCCGGCGTTTTGCCCTTCATCGCCATCCAAAAACCACCGGGCAACAGGGCTTTATCAGACCCGGCCACCAGATCGGGCAAAGACGAGAAGGCGCGGGCGCTGACCACGTGATACGCAGGACCCAAACTTTCCACCCGCGCATGCAGACCGCGCAAGTTGGCAAGGCCCAGGCTCAGGGCCGCCTGCTGGATAAAACTAGATTTCTTGGCCACCGTGTCTACGCAATCTACCCGCACCTGCGGCAGGCAAATCGCAAGCACCAAGCCAGGCAAACCCGCCCCCGCGCCAACGTCAAGCAAACTTATCGGGCCCGGCGAGGCCAGGGTTGCCAGTCGCAGACGCAATGGCGCGACCACGGCCAGACAGTCCAAAAGATGGTGGCTAAGCATGGCCTGCGGGTCGCGCAGCGCTGTCAGGTTATAGACCTGGTTCCATTTCTGCAGCAGCGCCAGGTAGTCCAGCAAGGCTTGCCTCTGCGCCATACTGAGGTCTAAAGCCAGCGTAGCCAGCCCCGCGTCCAAGCCCGCCGCCAGGCTGACGCTCACTGCGCCGCCTCAGTCGCAGGCTGCGGTGGCTTGGCGGCAAACTCGCGGAAGTTGCCTTTTTTAAGGTGGATGAGCAAAAGCGAAATCGTCGCGGGAGTAATGCCAGACATGCGCGATGCCTGGCCTAGGGTTTCGGGACGCTGTTTGTTCAGGCGCTGGCGCGCCTCGATGCTCAGCGCCGAGACCTGCATATAGTCCAAGGTTTCGGGCAGGCGCAGGTTTTCGTAGTGCGCGGCGCGGCCCACGTCTTCTTTTTGCCGGTCGATATAGCCTGCGTACTTCATCGCAATCTCCACCTGCTCGATAACGCTTTGCACAAACACCTGCTGCGCCGAAGCCGCCACCGGGGCATCCGAACCCACGCCCTGCCCTGCTGCCACGGGCAAATCCGGGTTCGCAAACCGCCCACTGGCCATGGCCATCAAGTCCGCGTAGCCCACTTCGGGGCGGCGCAAGAGATCGGCCAGACTGTATTCATGCTCCAAAGACTTACCCAAGACGCGCTCAGCCTCTAGGGCATCGAGGTTTTTCGGGCTCACCCACAGGCTGCGCAAGCGCTCGGTTTCACGTGAAACAGCCTCTTGTTTGCGGTTGAAGGCTTCCCAGCGGGCGTCGTCTACCAGCCCTAGTTGGCGTCCGACCGCAGTCAAGCGGGCGTCGGCATTGTCTTCACGCAACTGCAAGCGGAACTCGGCGCGGCTGGTGAACATGCGATAAGGCTCGGTCACGCCCTTGGTAATCAGGTCATCGACCAGCACGCCAATATAGGCCTGGTCGCGCGCGGGCAACCAGCTCTCGCCGGTATAAGCACTGCGCGCACCGGCCTGCAAGGCGGCGTTGATACCGGCGAACAAGCCCTGCGCCGCAGCCTCCTCGTAGCCCGTGGTGCCGTTGATCTGCCCGGCAAAAAACAGGCCCCGGATCGCGCGCGTCTCGAAGCTGGTTTTGAGCTCGCGCGGGTCAAAGTAGTCGTACTCGATGGCATAACCGGGCCGCAAAATATGCGCATTCTCCAGCCCCGCCATGCTGCGCACCAGGTCGTATTGAATGTCAAAAGGCAGGCTGGTGGAGATGCCGTTGGGGTAATACTCGTGCGTGCTCAGCCCTTCGGGCTCCAGAAAAATCTGGTGGCTTTCTTTATCCGCAAAACGGTTGACCTTGTCCTCTACGCTAGGGCAATAGCGCGGGCCCACACCCTCGATCGTGCCGGTAAACATCGGGCTGCGGTCAAAACCGCTGCGGATAATTTCGTGGGTGCGGGCATTGGTATGGGTAATCCAACAAGGCACTTGCCGCGGGTGCTGCACTGCCCTGCCCATAAAGCTAAAGACCGGCAGCTGCGCGCCCATGCCGCCCGCCATGCCGTCGCCCGGTTGCTCCAGGCAGCGCGAAAAATCAATCGTGCGCCCATCCAAGCGTGGCGGCGTGCCCGTTTTGAGGCGGCCTTGCGGTAACTTCAATTCTTTCAGGCGCTCACTCAAGCGGGCCGCGGCTGGATCACCGGCACGGCCCGCGCCATAGTTATTCATGCCGACGTGGATCTTGCCGTCCAAAAACGTACCCGCCGTCAGCACTACCGTTGTTGCTTTGAAAATAATTCCTATTTGGGTAACGGCCCCCACCACGCGGTCGCCTTCCACCAGCAAATCGTCCACTGCTTGCTGAAACAAAGACAAATTGGGCTGGTTCTCCAACATGCGCCGTATCGCCGCTTTGTACAGCACCCGGTCGGCTTGGGCGCGGGTCGCGCGCACGGCAGGGCCTTTGCTGGAATTGAGGATACGAAACTGAATACCGCTCTCGTCAGTAGCCAAAGCCATGGCGCCGCCCAAAGCGTCGACCTCTTTGACCAAATGCCCCTTGCCAATGCCGCCAATGGAGGGGTTGCAACTCATCTGACCCAGAGTCTCGATGTTGTGCGTCAGCAAAAGCGTGCTGCAACCCATGCGTGCTGCCGCTAGCGCCGCTTCGGTGCCGGCATGGCCGCCGCCGACAACGATCACATCAAAGTGTTGGGGATACAGCATGGCGCAAGAGTCCAAATCAAGGGGGGACTGCATTTTAGGCGGCGCTGTCGCACAGGAGGCGCCCTAGTCATTTCCCTAAGTGCGCAGCCCAAGCCTATGGGTTAGAGTGAAGCGTACACACAGGAGTTTTCGCATGCACATCCCCTCGGTCAAAGACCACGTCAGCGAGCAAGAATGGCAACTGCGCGTTGACCTGGCCGCCTGCTACCGCTTGGTCGCCGCCTATGGCTGGAGCGACCTCATCTTCACCCACATTAGCGCGCGTCTGCCCGGCGACGAGCACCATTTTTTGATCAACCCCTATGGCTTGTTGTTTGAAGAAATTACCGCCAGCAGCCTGATCAAAGTAGACCAGCAATGCAACAAGCTGATGGACTCGCCCTTTCCCGTCAACCCGGCAGGCTTTGTGATCCACAGCGCGGTGCATGCGGTGCGCGACGACGCCGGTTGCGTGCTGCATACCCACACCCGCGCGGGCGTGGCGGTCAGCGCCCAGGCCTGCGGCGTATTGCCCATCAGCCAGCAATCGACTTTTGTGCTGGCCTCGCTGGGCTACCACAGCTACGAAGGCGTGGCCCTGCGCGACGACGAGAAACCGCGCCTCCAAGCTGACCTGGGTAGCGCCAACCACCTGATGCTGCGCAACCACGGCCTGCTTACCGTGGGCACCTCCATACCAGAAGCTTTTTTGCTGATGTACAACTTTGAATCCACCTGCCAAATCCAGATCAGCGCGCAAGCGGGTGGTGAATTGACGCAGGTCGATCCGCGCATCATCGATGGCGTGGGGCACGCCATGCGCACCCAAAGCAATGGGATCGGCGGGGCGTTTGCTTGGCCGGCCATGCTGCGCAAGCTTGACCGCATGGACAGTAGTTTTCGAAGCTGATGGTTTATCACTCGATTGTTTTCCCCCGCTTCCCCCCCGCCCCTTCACCCCCGCGGGGGTGAAGGGGAGCTTCAACACCCAATTTGCTTGTTTGCGCTTGGCTTAGGGGTTTTGAATCGGGGCGTTGCAGTACGGGTTTGTTGGCCCCGATTGGGAAACGTGGCAGTCGTAGTCAATGGATTGGGGCTTGGCGCGGCTGCGGCAGCAGCGCGCCAAGCAGCGTGTGCAAGGTGCGCGCAGCGAACGAGCACACGCGATGTTCGGGCTTGCTAAGCCATTGGCCGTGCTGAGCAACGCAGCGGCGCACGGTTCAGGGCGGGCGCTTGTTTGAGCGTAGCGAGTTTGCGCACGACCCCGGGCGGCGCGAGTAGCGCAAGGCACCCCGCAGGGGCACGGACTTGGGCTCGCCTTTCTTTTGCTCACCTTTTCTTTGGCGAAGCAAAGAAAAGTGAGGCCTGCGGCAGGCAGCAAGCCGGCCCACCGGCCGAAACCAGCCTTGCCATACACAGCAGCAAGCCGTGAATCAAACCAATGACTTGCCTGAGGGCAACGACAAAGCACTTAAGCAGAACGCGCTTGGTGTTGCACCAAAGGCTGTTGCTGCCAAGCCAAACCCGCCCCCATCCACAAAGCCAAAGCCGATACCAGCAGGCCGCGCGCCAGGCCACCTTCGCCGTCGGCAATCCACCCCACCATCGTAGGCCCCGCAATTTGGCCCGCTGCAAACACCACGGTAAACGCACTGATGCCGGTAGCCCACTGGCTTTGCGGCAGGTTATGCCGCACCAGTGCGGTACTAGAGGCCACGATCGACAGAAAAACACCGCCAAACACAATGCCCGAAACCATCAACACTGCGAAGTTGTCAGAGACGGCGGGCAAGAGCGTGGCCACGCCCAGCAAGCCATTGAGCAAGGCCATGGCCCGCCCACCTTTCTCGCGATCCAGCAATCGCGCCCAGACGCGGGAGGATGCCATCACCGCCAAACCCAGCACCGCATAAAACACCGATATAGCCTCTGGGCTATTGCCCTGGGTGCGCAGCAAAGCCACCACAAACGTCATATAGCCGATATAGCCCACGCCGAACATGCCATACCCGACCAAGCCAAAAGCCAGAGGGCGCAAAGCGACGCGCGTGGGCTGGGCCTGCTGCCCCGCCGGTGCACCGTCTGCCAAGCGCCTGGCAGGCCAAAGCAGCACCAGGCTGCACAGGAAACATACCAAGGCCATCAACCACCAGGCATAGCGCCAGCCATGCGGCTGCCCTGCAAAAAACCCCAAAGCCCAAGGCACCAGTACCGCCGACACACTGATGCCCAAACCGGTGCCACCGTAGTACACGCCCAACAACCATCCGGCACGCTGCGGATCGCGGCTACCCAGGCGCGCAGCCAACAAGCCACCGGTCACAAATACCGAAGCACTGGCAACACCGGCCAGTAAGCGCTGTAGCAACAAGACCGTAGCATCGGTAAAGAAACCGCTCAAAGCCATAAACACCGTCGCCGCCAGCGCGCCGCGCACCAACAGCAACACCGGATCCCAACGGCGCAAAGCCCAGGGCAAGAGCAAGGCACCCAACAAATAACCCGCTGCATTGGCCGTGTTCATAGCGCCTGCCAAGGTGTAGCTCCAAGCCAAATCCTCGCGCATGGCCGGCAGCAACAAGCCGTAAGCAAAACGGGTAATACCCAAAGACAGCGCAGCCCCTACCGACAAGGCCAGCGCGAGGGCGACCAAGCGCCCCGGAGAAGCTTGCACATACACTCCAGAAAATTCACAACACGCCCAATTGTGAGGCCAGCGTGGCGTGAACGCTGCGCAAGCGAAAGGCCGGCCTTGGGACAGCATCAAGACAGGAACACACAGACCATGGGCGATTTGTTTGAACCGCTGCGCGTAGGCGCAATGACGTTGCCGCACCGCTTGGTAATGGCGCCATTAACGCGCAACCGTGCGCCCGGCGCGCTGGCCCATGCAGGCATGGCGCTCTACTACGCGCAGCGCGCCAACCCACAGCAAGGCGCCGCCCTGATCATCAGCGAAGCCACCGCCATCAGCCCGCAAGCGCAAGGCTATGCGGATGTGCCCGGCATCTGGAGCGACGCCCAGGTACAGGCCTGGAAGCCCGTCACCGCCGCGGTGCATGCCGCAGGCGGACGCATCTTTATGCAGCTTTGGCACGTGGGACGTGTGTCCCATGTAGATTTGCAAGAAGGCGGCCAGGCGCCGGTCGCGCCCTCGGCCATTACGGCCAAGACCAAAACCGTACTCATCAAAGAGGGTGTGCCCAAGTTTGTTGCCACCTCCATGCCCCGCGCCTTAGGCATCGAAGAAATACCCGGCATCGTGGACGACTACCGTCGCGCCGCGCGCAAGGCCATAGACGCCGGCTTTGACGGCGTGGAGCTACACGCGGCCAATGGCTATTTGATCGACCAATTTTTGCGCTCGGGCAGCAACCACCGCGACGATGCCTACGGCGGCGCTGTGCCCAACCGGGCACGCTTGCTGATAGAGGTGATGCAGGCTTTGTGTGCAGAAATCGGTGGCGCGCGTTGTGCCATACGCCTAGCACCGGTCACGCCTGCCAACGATGCCTTCGACCCCCAGCCCAAGGCCTTGTTCACGCATGTGGTGCAAACACTCGGGCCCATGGGCCTTGCATATATGCATGTGATTGAAGGTTCGACGATTGCCGAACGCGATTACCACCAGGGCGACAGGCCTTTTGATTACGCCGCTTTGCGCCAAGCCTACCGCGACGCAGGCGGCCAAGGCGCATGGATGGTGAACAACGGCTACGACCAGGCGCTGGCGGAAAAAGCCTTAAGCGAAGGCGCGGACTTGGTGTCTTTCGGGCGCTTGTTTATCGCCAACCCCGACCTCACCGAACGCATGCGCCAGGGCGCCGCACTCAACACGCCGGACCGGATGACTTTTTACGGCGGTGGCGACAAAGGCTATACCGACTACCCGACGCTTACGCCTTAAACCAAGGCTTGGCTTGGCAAAAGGCTTGCCCTAGCGACAAATGCGCCGGGCAACAGGCAGCGCGTGCATGCGGCTGTGCAAAACCTTTTTGCGGTCCACGTATCAAGGGCCTTTCCAGCGTTTGAGCAGCAAGGCGTTGGCCATCACACTGACCGAGCTCAGTGCCATTGCGCCACCGGCCAACACGGGATGTAAATAGCCTAAGGCAGCCAGCGGAATACCCGCTGCGTTATAGAAAAAAGCCCAAAACAAGTTTTGCCGAATTTTCGCCACCGTCAAGCGCGAGATGTCCAAGGCGGCAAGCACCAAGCGCGGATCGCCACGCATCAAAGTAATGCCGGCCGCTTGCATGGCCACATCGGTACCGCCGCCGTCTGGGTTGGACATGGCCATGCCCACATCGGCGGCGGCCAGCGCTGGCGCATCGTTCACGCCGTCGCCCACCATGGCCACGGTATGCGGCTTGCCGTCATGGCCTGCGGTCTTCAAGTCACGCACACGTTGCGCTTTGTCGCCCGGCAAGACAGCGGCCATTACCTCGGTACTGCCTTCGCTGGCATCGAGCCCCAAGCGCGCCGCCATGGCCCGTGCAGCGCCCCAGTTATCGCCAGAAATCATGACCACTTGCAAACCTTTGGCGCGCAAACCCGCAATCGCTTGCGCCGCCCCGGCTTTAGGCTCATCGTTAAAGCCCATGCAGGCTTGCACCTGCCAGCGGCCATCTTGCAAACAAGCCAAAGCCGACACACTGCTGCCTTGGGCTTGCAGCGCATGCGCTTGTGCGCCGATAGCAGAAGTGTCTAGGGCCTCGCCACTTCCTTGCAGCTCCAGCATCCAGGGCCAGCTTCCCAGGGCATAGCTTTGGCCATCGACTTTGCCAAAACTACCGCGCCCGGGGACGGCCTGCACATCTTGCGGTGCGACCCAATTGGCTCCCTGCGCCTTTGCATAGGCCAACACGGCGCGGGCCAGCGGATGTTCGCTGCCGCTTTGCAAACTGGCGCACGCGCGCATTAACGCGTGCTCAAGCAAACCGGGCAAGGGCAGCGAAGCACCGGCCAGTCCCGCAGAAGGCGCATCTGCCACCACAAAACGCGTCAGCCTGGGCCTGCCCTCGGTCAGCGTTCCGGTTTTGTCAAAAGCCACCACATCCACCCGGTGCGCCAACTCCAGCGCCTGCGCGTCTTTGATCAAGATGCCGTATCGCGCCGCGACGCCGGTGCCGGCCATGATGGCCACCGGCGTGGCCAAGCCCAAAGCACAGGGGCAGGCAATCACCAAAACCGCTACCGCGCGAATCAGCGCCACCTCCAGCGGCTCGCCCGCCCACATCCAGCCGATCAGGGTTGCCAGTGCTACCAGCAAGACCACGGGTACAAATACGGCGCTGACCTGGTCTACCAGGCGCTGTAGGGGCGCTTTAGCCGCTTGCGCGTCTTCCACCAGGCGGATGATGTGCGAGAGCACCGTTTGCGTACCCACTGCCGTCAGGCGGACCAACACCCGGCCATCCCCGTTGATACTGCCGCCGTGGACACGCGCGCCCACCTCTTTTATCACCGGCATCGATTCGCCAGTCAGCATAGATTCATCGGCCTGGGTCTGCCCCTCACTGACCAGACCATCGGCAGCAAAACGCTCACCGGCTTTCACCACCACCACATCGCCTACCAGTAGCTCGGACACCGGCACATCGACTTCGCCATCTGGGCCCAGCCAATGCGCGCGCGCCGGGCGCAAGGCGTGCAGTGCGCGTATGGCCGATGTGGTTTGCCGCTTGGCGCGCAACTCCAGCCATTTGCCCAATAACACCAAGGTAATCACCAGGGCTGAACCTTCGAAATACAAATGCACCATAGCGCCCTCGGGCGCGCGCAACCACAGCCAGACCGACAAGGCCCAGCCCGCCGTAGTGCCCAACGCAACCAGCAAATCCATATTCCCACTGGCTGCGCGCACCGCGTGCCAGGCGGCCCGGTAAAAGCGCGCACCGAGAAGAAACTGGACGGGGGTGGCCAATGCAAACTGCCAGGCGGCCGGCAGGATCCAATGCCAACCCAGCAGCTCGCCCAACATAGGCAAGACCAAGGGAATAGACAAAGCAAAGCCCCAGGCCACCGGGCCAAAACCCGCCCAGGCAGAAGGCTCAGGGGCGTCGAGCGCAGCGTCTGCATCCTTAGGCTCATAACCTGCATCACGCACCGCTCGGCGCACCAAGGCGTCCACCGGGGCATCGCTAACTGGGTTGGCGGCATAGGCCACGCGGGCTGATTCGGTGGCCAGGTTGACGCTGGCGCTTTGTACGCCCGGGACGCGCAAGAGCGCTTTTTCTACCCGCGCGACGCAGGATGCACAGGTCATCCCGCCAATGCCGATATCCAAAGAAAGCGGCGGTGCGCGTGTTGTTTCAAGCATCGATGAGGCCCTTGTTTTGCGTCAAAAAAAGCGTACGCCGTGCAAGGCACAATGCTAGGCAGCTGCCACCATGTTTTGAAAGATGCACCATGAACTATGAATTTACCGTGACCGGAATGACCTGCGGCCATTGTGAAAAAGCGGTGACCAAAGCCATTCAAAAACAAGATCCCCAGGCCCAGGTGCTGATCCAGCGGGATCAAAACCTGGTGCGAATCGAGTCCACCAAGGAACGCGAAGCCCTGCGCCAAGCGATTGTCGAGGAAGGTTATGCGGTGGCGCTTTGATGCGGGTCAAACCCCGCCCCTTGCAGAAAAAGCGCCTCCGGGCCAGCGTAAAACCGCACAACTTTACAAAGCCTTGCCATGGAGCAACACCAGGCACACACAAGACGCGCACTATAGGCCCCTCCGAACTGGCATTGCGCCCCACCGAAACAATTGAAGGAATCCTGTCATGAAAACCCGCACGACTCTATGGCTGACGGCTGCAGCACTAACTTTGATGACCAGTTACGCCAGCGCCCAAAATAGCCCGAGCAAAGAAGAACCCGCCAAACCGGGCATGCACGGCATGCACGACAAAGGTGACGAGCACATGGGCATGCGCATGAAGCACCACATGCAAAAGCTCAAGACCGAGCTCAAGCTCTCGCCCGAACAAGAGCCCGCCTGGGCGGCACTGGCCAACGCTATGACACCAGCGGCACGCCCACCGCGGCCTGATCGTGCTGAAATGGAAAAACTCAGCATGCCCGAGCGCCTGGACAAAATAAAACAAATCATGGCCCAGCACCATGAAGCACGCATGGCCGAGATGGACAAACATGCGGCGGCTGTGAAAACGTTTTATGCCGCCTTGAGCCCAGAGCAGAAAAAAACCTTTGATGCCAAAGCCATGCCAGGCTGGATGCATGGACCGCAGCACAATTAATGCACAACAAGCCCAAGCGCTGTGCACAAACCCCGGTCAAGCCGGGGTTTTTTTATGCGAGCATTTTTTTCAAGGCGCCGCTGGCAATCAAAGCTTGCACATCCGTGGCACCGCCGACTAGCTCGCCTTTGACAAAGACCATGGGAAACGTAGGCCAGCCAGTCCACATTTTGAGCGCATTACGCTCGCGCCAGGTATTGAAATAACTGCCAAATTCCAAGTAACCATGGGCAATGCCCGCAGCATCTAAAGCAGCGCGTGCTTTTTTAGGCATAGGATTGAGCGCCATGCCAACCACTAGCACTGCGTGTTTGGCGATAGCCGCCTCCACCTGGTCCACCATATGGCTATGGTGCTTGGCGACCGTCTCTCGGATGGATGGATGGATACGGGACTCGTCCAATACATGTCTAGGCATAGTGAAAACTCCGCTAAAGCCCGATTATGGCCTTTGGTATGGTTAGGGCATCACTTGAACGCCTATGAGCCAGCCATGGGCCCAAGCTACCAACACCAACCACAGGGCAATACCAATCTCTAAGGTCAGAATCGTAGAGCCCCAATTTCCCGACGCATAAACCACTGGAGCGCGCTTATCGCGCGTCCTCGAAGCTTTAAAGAGTAAAACACTCCACAACAAAATACTGCCAAATAAAATCAGATGCGCCAGCATGCCATTGGCAAGTACATGTGCCAAAGCCCAGGTCTTCACCGACAGCACCATCGGATGGTGTAACTTCGCTTTGATCGCATTACGCGGCACATAGGCCGCGGCCATCAAGACCATTGCGACCAAGGTCAAAAGATAGGCCACATGTTTCATCGCCGGTGGCGGTGTCCATAGCAAAACGGGTGCATCGCGTGCCATACCAAAACCATAAATCAACATCGCAAAACCC
This sequence comes from Comamonadaceae bacterium, assembly GCA_947447975.1. Lineage (GTDB taxonomy): Bacteria > Pseudomonadota > Gammaproteobacteria > Burkholderiales > Burkholderiaceae_C > Allorhodoferax. The sequence goes on from CANFLU010000001.1 coordinate 143,076, forward strand.
AGCACAGAAACCAGGGAATACAAGATTTTGAATTTGGCAGGCCCTAAGTGCTCCAATAAACCGTCACGCATCCCATCGCCACCAATGCGTAATCCATGGATGCCTAGAAACAGGAACAAACCCAGCACTAAAAACCACATATACGACCTCTTAAATTCAATGAATGCGCAAGCATACGCTTGCTCCAGCCGTACAACAAGGCTGTGCATAAGATTGGAACAAGTAGCAACTTATCCACAGGACCAAGCGCGAAGCGCGTGTTATTCATTGTGGAACGATTCCAATCAAGCACTTCATACACATGCTATGCCATGGTTTAAACCATTGATCTGTATAGAAAAAATCGACTTTCTCTAAAAAATCGACGTGCTCTATCTACTACTACTAATTTAAAATACAGATACCAAGAAAACAAGAGAGCCAAGCAGACAGTGGACAAATTTCGCAATGGCTTATGCCATGGTAGCGATGCGCTTCCTCGCTATATTTTCGTCAGGTAAAATTGATTTTTCGCTTTTACCTCTGTGCAGCTCACCATGCCGGTTCAACCAGATCTCGCTTTTTCTGCCAGTGACGCACCAGCGTTTGAGCTTAAAAGTGCCCAGCTGACCCTGGTGGCCCTTATGGTAAAAACCCCAGACTTGGCCAAAGTAGCGGCTGAACTCTTAAAAAAATTCGGCCCCAACGGCGAAAGTCCGGACTTTTTTGATACCGATGGGCTGGTTTTGGACTTTAGTCAGGCGGGTTTAAGCCTTCCCCATCCGCAATGGAATTTGTTGCTCAATACGCTAACGCAATGCCGCTTGCTAGCCAGCGCGGTACGTGGCCTGGATGAAAGCAGTCTGGTTATTGCAAAAAAATCTGGTATTGCTGAAGCACCACCTGAACTGCGCCGCCCGGCAAGCGCTAAAGCACCTCCGGTCACGGCACCTACTCCAGCATCACCTGCTAATGCGCCTAGCAAGGCCTCAAATCAGCCCCCAAGTCCCGCAGGCATGGCGCCTATTGCCAGAGAGGGTGCCAATCCGACCATGGTGGTGAGTAAGCCGCTGCGCTCGGGACAAAAAGTGTATGCCCGAGGCGCTGATTTGATCGTGATGGCTATGGTGAACCGGGGCGCCGAGGTCATTGCGGATGGCAATATCCATGTGTATGCACCTTTGCGTGGTAAAGCTATGGCAGGTGCAAGAGGCAATACCTCGGCCCGTATATTTGCATTAGCACTTGAGCCTGAATTGGTATCCATCGCGGGTGTGTACCGTACGACCGAGCAGGAATTAGGCCCGGATGTGCTGGGAAAACCGGCACAGGTGCGATTGAGCGACGATGGAAAAGAAAAAATTATTATCGAAGCGTTGAAATCGTAAAATTCAATGCACTGACCCTCTCTTTGGAAAGATAGCTCTTCATGGCAAAAATTATTGTGGTCACCTCCGGTAAAGGCGGTGTTGGTAAAACAACGACCAGTGCCAGCTTTGCAACCGGTCTGGCTTTGCGCGGACACAAGACAGCCGTTATCGACTTTGACGTGGGTTTGCGTAACCTCGATTTGATTATGGGCTGCGAACGCCGCGTGGTGTATGACTTGATCAATGTGATCACCGGTGAAGCCAATTTGCACCAAGCGCTCATCAAAGACAAACAGTGTGAAAACCTGTATGTACTTGCCGCATCACAAACCCGCGACAAAGATGCTCTGACGCAGGAAGGCGTTGAAAAAGTACTCAATGACTTGGCAGCGATGGATTTTGAATTCATTGTCTGCGATTCCCCGGCGGGTATCGAAACGGGCGCATTGATGGCTATGCATTACGCCGACGAAGCACTGGTGGTGACCAACCCAGAGGTGTCTTCAGTACGCGATTCGGATCGTATTTTGGGCATGTTGGCAAGCAAAACTAAGCGCGCCATAGAGGGTTTAGAGCCGATCAAAGAACATTTGCTCATCACGCGTTACAACCCGGCCCGCGTGGACCAGGGGCAAATGCTGTCTCTCGAAGATATTCAAGATATTTTGCGTATCAAGCTCATTGGCGTGATTCCCGAGAGTGAAACCGTGTTGCAAGCCTCCAACCAAGGCGTACCAGCGGTTCATATGGCAGGCAGCGAAGTCGCTGAAGCCTACAAGGACGTGATTGATCGCTTCTTAGGCACTGACAAACCCATGCGTTTCACCGAGGCGGTGAAACCCGGCTTTTTCAAGCGTTTATTCGGTGGGAATTAAGAGCATGTCCTTTCTCTCTTTTTTGTTGGGTGAGAAGAAAAAAACAGCTAGCGTCGCCAAAGAACGCCTGCAGCTCATACTCGCACACGAACGCACGGGCCGCAATGCCTCCGAGCCCGACTACATGGCCGATTTACAGCGCGATTTGATTGCCGTAATTAGCAAATACATCAAAATCAATCCGAATGACATCAAGGTTCAACTTGAACGCCAAGACAATCTAGAAGTGCTTGAAGTCAAAATAGAGTTGCCTGACGCACGCTAGACTTTTATGGTGAGCCGGTGGCCACGGCCACCGCCGTTTTGTCTAGCACTTTGCGCAGCACGAAGCTCGAATGCACACCGGTGACGCCAGCGATACGGGTAATGCGTTGCAGCAGTAGCGACTGGTAGTGGTCCATGTCGCGCACAATAACTTTAAGTTGGTAGTCGGCTTCCTGGCCGGTAATGAGCAGGCACTCTAAGACCTCTGGCACGACAGCAATTTCCGCCTCGAAATGAGCGAATCGCTCAGGCGTATGAACATCCATAGAAATATGGATAAGCGCAAGCAAGGTTAAACCCAATTTGCGCGCATCGACATGCGCACGGTAACCCAAAATTAAACCCGCTTCTTCCAAAGCACGTACCCGGCGCAAACAGGGAGAGGGCGATAAGCCAATGCGGTCGGCTAAGTCCTGGTTGTTGATGCGACCATCCTCTTGCAGCAGTTGAAGAATTTGTTGGTCAAATCGATCGAGTTTCATTTCTTGCCTGTATCTCCCGGGATACCGGGTATTGCCAGTGAAAACAATTTTCGGGGTAGGCACACGAAACGCCTGCCACGGCCTTAGATCTTAGGCGTTCATGGCCGCGTGTTATATTAGCCATGCAGAAACGGCGCCCCCCACGCCCAGCACCTTCCCGGCAGAGGATGGTGCCAAGCATCTGCTAGTCGATGCCACAACAGGCTTTCACGCCTACTTTGCGACTTTCCTTTTCCTTGTCACTTGAGCCCTGCCGAGCGCGGTGAATTTCTATTTTTCATGATGTACAGACAATTTTCCGCGGCCCAACAAGCTGCGACCACGATCGGTAAATACCGAATCGCCGCGCTGCCGGCTCGCCTTAGCGCGGGTCAGTTTTGCGCACAGGTATCTATCGCCAGTGGCCAGGGACAGGCCAGCACCGACCGGGTGATGCGCTTTACGCCCGTGTTTCATAGCCATGACGCAGCGGCACAATATGCGCTGGAGCAAGGCATAGGCTGGGCCCACAGCGCCATCGGCAGCCCCTAAACCCCCCGAACATGCCACAATCCGCATTGCGATCAAAGGAAACCCTATGGCAAAAGAAGAGTTAATTGAAATGATGGGCATCGTCAACGAGGTATTACCGGATACCCGTTTTCGCGTGACCCTAGACAACGGCCACCAGTTAATCGCCTATTCGGCGGGAAAAATGCGTAAAAACCATATCCGTATCCTGGCCGGGGACCGTGTATCTCTGGAACTGTCGCCCTATGATTTGAGCAAAGGCCGCATCAATTTCCGCCACATTGAAGGCCGTGGCCCCATGGTTCCGCGCCGCACTGCTGGCTAATAATTTAAGTGCCTAGACGCGCCATCGCGCGCCGTTGGCGAACTGCCATTGCGAGGCTTTGTAACACCGGCGCTGTTTGCGCTGTGCTAATGCAGGCATCCGTCACCGAAATGCCGTGCTCTAAAGCCTTCCCCGCCACCTTGTCCTGACGCCCTTCCCGAAGGTGGCTCTCTACCATTAGCCCGGTAATGCGCAAGTCGCCCTGCGCAATTTGGTCAGCAACCGCTTGCGCAACCTCGACCTGACGCGCATATTGTTTGCTGCTATTGGCGTGCGATACATCAATCATCAGCTGTGGCCGTAAACCCGAAGCTTGCAGCAAACCGCAAGCGGCTTGCACATCAGCAGCACTGTAATTGGGCTGCTTGCCACCGCGCAAAATTATGTGGCAATCGGCGTTGCCCTGGGTTTCAAAAACCGCTGCTTGGCCCCACTTGGTCATGCCCATAAACGCATGCGCCGATTGTGCCGCCAGCAGGGCATCTACAGCCACCTTCACCCCACCATCTGTACCATTCTTAAAGCCCACCGGACAACTCAGGCCACTGGCCAACTGGCGGTGGCTTTGGCTCTCGGTGGTACGAGCGCCAATAGCGCCCCAGCTGACCAGGTCGCTGATGTACTGCGGGCTGAGTAAATCTAAAAATTCGGTACCTACGGCCAGGCCCACATTGACAATATCAAGCAACAGTGCCCGCGCCAGGGCCAAGCCTTCGTTGATAGAGAAGCTTCCGTCCATGTGCGGGTCATTGATATAACCCTTCCAGCCGACCGTGGTGCGTGGTTTTTCAAAGTAGCAACGCATCACGATGCATAAATCTTCCCCGAGCTGTTCCGATTGGCTTTGAAGCCAGTGGGCATATTCCATAGCCTGGTCATGGTCGTGGATAGAGCAGGGGCCCACCACTACCAATAAGCGGTCATCGCGACCATGTAGCACATCGCAAATAGCTTTACGACTTTGTTCCACGCGTGCGAGCACCGCTTCGGAGGCCGGCAATTGTTCTTGCAACAGGGCTGGTGCTATGAGCGGACGTATGGCTTCGATGCGGGTGTTGTCGGTACGCGATTGGTCAGGAGAAATTAGCATGGTGATCGCTGCCTTAAAGCCGGCATTGTCCCGCGAAAACACCTTGCCCCCGCCGGATGAATAGCCCGGTGCTTAATCGCGGGCAGGCTTTATGATGGAAACCCACGCAACGGAGATGCCCATGCCCGACGAAACCCGCATTCAGACCTTTGCCGAGTTCTATCCTTTTTACTTAGGTGAGCACGCGAATCGCATTTCTCGGCGTTTGCACTTTGTGGGTTCGAGCATCGGCCTGGTGTTGCTCTTGACCGCCGCAGCCACCCTCAATGCCTGGCTGATTCCCCTTTCTTTGTTACAGGGTTACGCCTTTGCCTGGGTGGGCCACTTTTTCTTTGAGCACAACCGCCCAGCAACCTTTAAATACCCTCTTTTTAGCTTCATGGGCGATTGGCGCATGTGGTGGGACATACTGCGCGGCCGCATCCTGTTCTGAATGCCACGAACTCAGGCGGAAAACACCTCGCCGCCTAAGTCAAAAACGATGCTGGCTGTCGTGCCCGCAATCGCATCCATCTTGGGCACACAAAGAAACTGTATTTCAGAGGCTGGTGCAAATAATTTATACGCACGGCCCTGATAGCTTCCACTTAGACGAATAGAGTCTGGGCTACAAAACGCGACCGTTTGCACATCTATCGACGCCCCTCCATGCACCAATGCTAATAAGCCCGGCTGTAAATGCGGTGGTAATTGACTACGCCAAGCCTGTAAGGATTGGGCTACCGCGCGCAATAGGCTTTCAGCAGTTTGTGCCTTAGGGGCAACTCCTGCGGCACTGCGGGAAGTGGTGTTCGGATCGGCAAGTGGCTGCCTTGGCTTAAATTCGGCCTGGCCTTTAGAAATACGGCTTAAGGCGGACCGCGTGGCTGACAACTTTGCGCCTTCGAGAGCCTGCAGAAGCTGCGACTCCTTTGCAGCTTGAGCGGCTTGTCTTTTATGGACAACCTTGTTCATGAAGTAAGTACCTATCGAAGAGGGCTTTCAGGACCTGCAAGCAAAGCAATATTTACTGAGGCACGCCTACAAGAGGGGTTTATACAACAAAAAAACGTTTAATCACAAAAATACAATCATTACTTAAATAAAAATTATCACATTGGCATAGCGGTTTCTAGCGGGCATTGCGTATCCGCGCGGTGCCTGCAAGCCCTAGGTCAGGGTGCAGTTGGCTAGCCAGCGCCCACGCCCCTAGCAAAATCAACGCGCCAACTGCAAACACACCGACCACCGGCGAAAACTGCAACACCAGCCAGGCCACCGCTGGCGACACGATACCGGAGACGTCCCGAAAACTGGAATACACCGCGGACATCTCTGTGCGCTCAGAGGGTTTCACCGACATGAGAAAAGGCAGACCTGCACAGGTATCCAGCAAAACTAAAAAAAACGTCCCCGCCAATAGAAAACCGACCGTTACCCAGGGCCAGTGCGAGAGCGCGCTAGCAGCCAGGTAGCATGCACTAGCACCAAGGCAGCCGACTCGGATCGCGGTACGTACCGAGCGCCTCTGCATCCAGACCAGCATCAAAGGCGCTAAAAATAGTCCCATATTAGCCACCGAGCTGGCTATACCGCCGACTTGCTCACCAAGCTGGTTCTCCACCGCGAAAATGCCCAAATAAACAAAAAACATCCACCAGCCGCAAGAGCGCACCAAAGGTAACAACCAAGCGGTCACCAAGCGGGGCTGGGAGAAAAACCGAACAATCAGTGCCAAGGGATTGGCCCTGCGGGAATCATGTGCGCCTGCGTTTTCGCGACCCCTAGCCCGTGCTAGAAACTTGCCGTCTCCTAAAGGTGTTTGCCAAATCAACCATGCCATGGAGCTTGCAGCCGCGCTGAGCAAAATAAATGGCGCGCCGCCCCACACCGATAGCAGCCAGACCCCCGCAAAAGGCCCTACAACCCAGCCAGCACCCCCATAAAAAAGGCGCATGGTCTCCAGACGGCTGAAATCGGACTTTTCCAGATGGTCCAGCACATAGCTGTTGTAACAAACAAAGGAAATCGCCGCGGCAACGATGGCGCACAAGAGCGCTAAGGTCGTCCATTTACCTTGCAATATGCCAAAAAAAGAGGCCACTAGATACAAACTCACTGCGGCTAAATACACCTGTCTACGGGTGAATACGCGCACCAATGCAGGCACCAAAAGCGCCGCTGTTAACGACGCCAAGCCGACACAAAAATAAATCTCTGAAACCAACTGCGCACTGCCCCATGCGCGGTAGAGCAACAATGGAAAAACCGATAAGGTGCAGCCCCGGCACAAAGCCTCTAGTCCCGCAATGCGGGCGAAGGACTCGACGGTCGGTTGCGGAGAAACGGAAAAGGGCTGGCTGGACATCGCGCGGTATGCAAGTGCGCCGATTGTGCCCTGCCCCTTGCCGCCCACTATGGCGCACGCGACGATGATCAGCGGATCCGCGGCGGCAACTGCAATTGTTCCGGTGTAGTGAAGTAAGCGGCCAGTGCTGCTGCTTGGTCGGCGGATTGCCGCAAGGCATGCCTGGCAATGCTGCGCAGGTGCACCTCGTCGGGGCCATCCATCAGGTGCATGGCGCGTGCCCAGGACCAGAAATAGGCTAGCGGCGTGTCGGGCGATAAACCCATGGCGCCAAACATTTGTATGGCGCGATCCACCACCTGGGTTTGCAGTTGCGCCGCTACGACCTTGACCGCGGCCACATCGCTGCGCAGCTGCTGTGGGTCGCTATCGGCTTGGTCGAGTCGCCAGGCGGTTTGCAAAAGCAACAGGCGGGCCTGGTCGATAGCCACCCGCGACTGGGCAATCCAGTCCTGCACATTGGAAAAAGCCGATACATGGCGGCCAAAGGCTTCGCGTTCACGCACCCGCGCGCAGGCTAACTGCAGCGCCAATTCACACTGCCCGATGCTGCGCATACCGTGGTGCAAACGCCCTGGCCCCAGGCGCGCCTGGGCCATGGCAAAAGCAGCCCCGGCTTGCCCCAGCAAAGCCTGCGGGCCTAGGCGCACGTCGTGTAACACAATCTCGCAATGGCCCTCGGGCGCGAGGTGGTGCAACATCGGGATATTGCGTAGCACTTGTACGCCTGGTGCATCCATGGGTACCAAAACCAAGCTATGTTGCCGGTGCCCGTCCGTGTCTATGTGCCCCACCGCATCCAAGTCGCGGCACATGACGATGAGCAGGCGGCAATCCGGATGCGCCGCACCGGTGATAAACCACTTGCGGCCTTGCAATACCAAGGTGTCGCCGTCCCGTCGTAAAGAAGTTTGCAAATTGGCTGGGTCAGACGAAGCTACATCGGGCTCACTCATTGCAAAAGCAGAACGTATTTGACCGTTCAGCAATGGTGCCAGCCAACGAGCGCTTTGCCACGCATCGGCATAGCGCAACAACAATTCCATATTTCCGCTGTCGGGCGCTTGGCAATTGAATACTTCCGAGGCCCAGGGCAAGCGGCCCAAAAGCTCGGCAATCGGCGCGTATTGCAGATTCGACAAGCACGTGCCCGGCGCCTCCAATGGCAGCGTGGGGAGGCACAAATTCCATAAACCCTCGTCCTGGGCGAGTGCCTTCAGGTCGGCCAAGAACGGTGGCGGATACACGCCATCGGCTACGCTTTGGTGCCAGGCCGCGTTGTGCGGTAGTACGTAGCGCTCAAAAAAGGTTTGAGCTTTTTGCAACCAGATGCGGGAAGTTGCAGAAGGCGAAAAATCCATCGCTTAGATTGTTGGCGCTTTATTCCATAGAGGCCTTGATACACGTCAATTTGACGCGTGGGCGCCCCGGGGTTCAAGCCATGCGCTTTTCGACCACATCGGATAGGCAATGGATAAACTTAGGCCATGCTCCACTACGAAACCGTTCCTGTTACCCCTTTTGAGCAAAATTGCTCGATTGTTTGGTGCGACCAGACCCACCAGGCGGCCATCATCGATCCCGGCGGCGATCTGGACCTTTTGATTGCGACGGCCAAAGCTCTGGGGGTGACGCTTGAACAAATCTGGATTACCCATGCCCATGTGGACCATGCGGCGGCCACGCAAGACCTGGCCGACCGCTTGGGCCTGCCTATCATCGGGCCGCACCCGGGCGATCAATTTTGGATCGATGGTCTGCCCATGGCGGCCGCTACCTACGGTTTTCCGCCGGCACGCCCCTTCAAGCCTACGCGCTGGCTCCAAGATGGTGACACCGTCAGCTTGGGCGAGCATGTGCTGCAAGTACGCCACTGCCCCGGCCACACGCCCGGCCATGTGGTGTTTTATTCGGCAGAAATGAACCGTGCGTTTGTGGGCGACGTTTTGTTTGCAGGCAGCGTGGGCCGAACCGATTTTCCGCAGGGCAACCATGCGGACTTGATGCACAGCATTACCCACCGTTTATGGCCTATGGGTAATCAGACCATTTTTATTCCCGGCCACGGCCCGGAAAGCAGCTTTGGCGCAGAGCGCGCAAACAATCCCTATGTCGTGGGTACTTGAGTTGGCGCAAGGCGTATGAGCGTTGCTTCCGTGCGCGCTTTTTTTCAGGCGCACCAGATCGATATGCCCATTGTGGAGTTGCCGTCGATGACCTCCACCGTGGCCCTAGCCGCGCAAGCCCATGGCGTGGAACCTGGTCGAATTGCCAAAACCTTGGCCTTTAAGTTGGCCGATGGCAAAGTATTTCTGCTGGTGGCCAGCGGCGACGCGCGCATTGACAACGCCAAATTCAAAACCACCTTCGGCAAGGGCAAGATGCTCGCTCTCGACGCCGTAGAGGTTCTGACCGGTCATCCGGTGGGTGGGGTCTGTCCCTTCGGACTGGCAACGGATTTACCCGTCTATTTGGACCGCAGCCTGCTGGCTTTTGACGAGGTACTACCCGCCGCCGGCTCCGTGAACAGCGCTTTGCGTATCAGCCCCCAATTAATGGCTAAGTTGACCCAGGGCCAATGGGTCGACGCTTGCGTATAGCGCCGGTTTTTTACGGCCTGACCCCTGCTTTGTGCAGTTGGTCGCAAAGCGCTGGTGCAGGGACGCTGCCCTGCCTACAGTGTGGTTTATCAGGCGTTCACCTTACGCCATGACTGAACTGAAAGGATTCACCCATGCTGAGCTCCCCCACCCCCCCGCCCGCGGGCGATAAGACCTTGCTCAGCCAATGGCTGCTGATGCGCACGGCCTGTGTCCGCTACTTCCATGCCTATGCCAGCTGGCTGGTCAGCATCAGCTGGTGGCGGTTTTTTCTAATCTCTATCTTGGTGATGATCTTGGCGGCTATCACCGGCTCGATTTTTGGTGGTAACGCAGGGCACCATCATGGTCGTGAAGCCGTGCTTACGCAAACCAAACGTGCCGCGACCCCTGAGTCCACCACGCAAGTGCCCGCGAGCGATACCTCGGCCCCGGTGGCCAAGGGCAAGGTGTCAGTGCAAATCGACGAGACCGGCGTGCATATCAGCGCGCGAGACCCACAGGGCCAAGCTGCGCAATTGCAAATCGACGAAAAAGGTTTGCGTATCAGCACCCCCTCCGATGCGCCCGCCAACGCCGGTCAAAGTGGCGCCTCCGTGGTAAAGCCCATGGTGGATATTCAAATCGGCCCCCATGCCACCGATCAAGAGGTGGAGCAAGCCGTAGAAACCGTGCGCCGCGCCCTCCAAGGCCAAACCACTGTGCAAGACGACGCGGTAGATGGGGTGCACTTTGGCGCCGACGCAGGCGATGTCGAGCACGGCGACGGCCTGCCCAACCTGGCGATGTTGTTGATCGTCGCCTCCTTGATACTCAAAATCAGCTACCGCGGCCGCATTCAGGCCGAGGCCGTCGCCGCTGCCGCCACACAAGTGGCCGAAACGGAGTCGCTCAAGCGCCAAGTGATGGAAGCGCGTATGGCGGCTATGCAGGCGCAAATGGAGCCCCACTTTTTGTTCAATACGCTGGCGGGCATTGAGCATCTGATTGAGACCGATCCGCCGCGCGCAGCGACCATGCAAAAAAGCCTGATCGCTTTTTTGCGTGCCACCATGCCCACGCTGCGCGAAGCCAATGCGCAAGCCGAGCGCGATTTAGGCCGCGAACTGGCGGTGGTGCAGCCCTACCTGGAGCTCATGCGTATGCGCATGGAAGAGCGCTTGCAGTTTGACTTGCAAGTACCGCAGGGCCTGCGCAGCGCCCGCTTTCCGCCCATGATGTTGCAAAGTCTGGTTGAAAATGCCATCCGCCACGGCCTGGAGCCCCAGGCCGAAGGCGGCAGCATCACCGTGCGCGCCGAAGTGCAGGATGGCCAGTTGATCGTGCAAGTGCAGGACACAGGTGTCGGCTTTGCGCCCGCTGCGCCGGGTGCCACAGGCGGGGGCATCGGGCTGTCCAACATCCGCGAGCGATTGCAACTGTTGTATGGCGCCCAAGCCAGCTTGCAAACCAGCAGCCCGAGCACCGGCGGCGCTTGTGTCACCATCACGGTTCCTTACCAATTAGGAGCGCCTTGAGCGTCCCAAGCATGTCAAAGGTATTTATATGATCAGCCGCAGTTTGCGTTGGATCGCCCGCCTCTTGTTTGTGGCGGTTTTGCTGGCCATTGCTGCCGCCGTTGTCGGAGGCTTGCATTGGCAGCCTGATGTGATGCTCAGCGTCAACGGCCAAGCGCTCACGCTGCCCGGTGTAGCGTGGATCGCCATCGGCGCAGCCGTCTTACTGGGCTTGTTGGTGCTGGCCACGCTGGCGGTGTTGCCGCTATTGGTGTTGTTGCTACCGCTGGGCGCAGTGCTGGCGGTAATCGCCCTGATCGCTGCTGGACTGGGCGTGCTCAGCATGGTGTTGTGGGGATTGCTACCCTTGTTCATCGTCTGGCTGATTTGGCGCCTGGCCACTGGCGGCGTGAAGGAGGGCGAGGTTTCATGAAGCCCTTGCGCGTCGTCGTGGCCGATGATGAGCGCCTCATGCGCGAGCAACTCTGCATTCGGCTCCGCGAGGTCGATGCCAGTATCGAGGTGCTGGCCCATGCCCGCAATGGCCAAGAGGCGCTCGAGCGCGTGCGCGAATTGCAGCCGGACTTGGTGTTCTTAGACATTCGTATGCCAGTGATGACCGGCATCGAAGCGGCCCGCCACATCGCCCAGTTGCCCACCTGGGGCGAGGCCAGCGGCGACGGCCAATGGCCGGGCTGCGAAATGGTGTTTTTGACGGCCTATGAGCAGTACGCGGTACAAGCCTTTGAAGCGGGTGTGGTCGACTACCTGCTCAAGCCCGCCGAGCCCGAGCGCTTGGCCCTGGCCTTACAGCGTGTGCGTGCGCGCATGCTGGCGCGCCAACTGGCCCAGCACAGTGCAGAACCCGCGCAGCCCTTGCCCGTACACACCCCTGCTATGCAAAGCCTGTTACAGGCCTTGGCCGCACAGCTCTCGCCCCCCCGTGCGCCCCTGCCTTTGCAATGGATACAGGCCAAAGTAGGCGCGACAATTCAGATGATTGCGGCTGAAGACATATTGTTTTTTGTGAGTGACGAAAAATACACCCGCGTCCAAACCGCTACGCAGGAGGCGCTGATTCGTACCTCCATCAAAGAGCTCATTGACACGCTAGACATGCAGCGCTTTTGGCAAATTCATCGTAGCACCCTGGTCAATGTACGGGCCATCGCCGGCGTGCAGCGCGACGAACGCGGCCGGCAAATGGTCTCGGTGCGCGGTAGCAAAGAACTGCTGGAGGTCAGCCGCAGTTATGCGGGGCTGTTTAAAGGCATGTAGGCATATCCAGCGGGGACGCTGTTTTTTAGCCCAAAAACGCAAGTATGGGATTTATCGTCAGTGCCATATCAGGAAATTGGCCAGCGTGAAAAATCTTCGCGCCACCCTGCGCGTTTATGCGGCCCTAGCCCAATACACCCCCCACACCACCAGGCCCATGCCCACCAGCGCGCTACCTGCAAAGGATTCGCCAAACAGCAACCAGGCGACTACCGCTGTGCAAGGCGGCACCAAGTAAAACAGACTGGCTACATTGACCGCGTTGTTGTTGCGTATAAGCCAGTTGAGCAGGCTGACGGCACCTAGCGACAGCACCAGCACCAGCCAGCCCATGGCGAATACCATGTCGGGCACCCAGTCAATGCGCAGCGTCTCTGTCAGCGCCGCTGCGATGCCCGTCAACACCACGGTAGGAACAAACTGCGCTATGGCACCGGTACGCCAGTCAAATTGCGGGCAAAAGCGCTTTTGGTACAAATTGCCGCAGGTGATGGACAACAGCGATATCACGCAGGGCAGCAAGGCCTGTAACTCAAAACCCGTACCCAATTTGTTTGCCAGCACCAGGGCCACGCCCGCCAGGCCTAAGACCAGCCCGAGCCATTGCCTACGCACCACCGTCTCGCGCAAAAACAGGCCCGCTCCCACCGCCACCAGCAGCGGTTGCAAGCCCACCACCAAGGCCGCCACACCTGCAGGCAGGCCTATAGAGATAGCAATAAACACCCCGCCTAGGTAGATGCCGTGAATCAGCAAACCGGCGACGCCGATGTGAAACCAATCCCGGGGCTTTACCGGCCAGGGCGCTTTGCTCAGTACCGCTAGTACCAGCAGCAGCGCTACTACCAGCAGATAGCGCACAAATAAAAACGTCAGCGGCTCGCTGTGCGGCAAACCTAATCGAGCCCCAATAAATCCGGTAGACCACAGAATGACAAAGAGCAGGGGAAAGGCCGGGGCCAGGCGGCGCATCATGGTGCGGGCTCGAGCCCGCCGCCCAAGGCTTCGTATTGCGCAATCTCCTGGGCTTCATTGCGACCATGGGCAAACAAAGACAACGGTAACTGCGGCGCCACGTCAAATACCCAGCTACCGCTGCTAAAGAGCGAGGACCGCGCAATACCTGGGAAAAACGCGGCGCAGGTCAGGTCTAGGAGGCTACGACGGAACAAGGGCTTGGAGGTGTGCATTAGCGATGGCTGCAGAGCGATAAGAGGGCAAGTGTAGGGATTGTTCAACTGCACAGGAGGGGGCGCTGGCCTTTTGCTCGGTGAAGAGATTCGCAGTAGCAAGCATGGACAGGCTTTGGACGTAATGGGGTTGTTTGCATGCCGGCGTGGGGGCGCCGGATTTCGAGCGCATTGCAGCCAGTAGGCTTTAGCACGGGGTAACACCAGGCTGCTTCATCCGCCCCTATTCAATTTGTCGGTTTGATTTTGATTTACGAATACCCTCAATGCTCCTAAGATCTTCTAAAAACAAAGTAACAAGGGTTTAAAAACCACGCATAATCCCAGTATGAATTATGGAGACAGATTGCAATATGCGCTCAATCGGGCGGGACGGTCGCGCAAGCAATTGGCTGCGGCTATGGAGATTTCTCCCCAAGCTATTGGCATGGTTCTCAATAGCGCTGGGGGCCTGGAGCGTAAGCTCAGCGCGATCAACAATGAAAAGGCCGCGTCCTACCTGGGCGTATCCAGGCTTTGGCTTTTAACGGGCGAGGATGAGCCCGATCGGCAACCACAAAAGATTGCTGGGGTGGGCCTGGATGCATTGATCGCATTGCTGCCCGAAAACGACACTTTGCTGCGGGCGCAAGTGTTCGCCCAGGCCAGCCAACTCATCATCTCCGCGGTCGTTGACTCTCGCAAAATGCAAGCGCGAGCGACAGGCAGTCGAGCGGAAAAACAACCCTAACGATTCCGTACTGGCGCAAATTGTGCGCGCGAATTACCGATTTCTGGTATTTTTCTATCGGGCTAAGCCATACCCCGACGGTGCCAAAGGCAAGGCGCTCTAGGGTTTGTTTTGCGCCCCCATAACTGTGGTCGTTTGGGTCGCCCCACCATACCGCGTGATGGCCGATTTCTAGCGTTATACGGCCTTTGGCCGCTGTAAATATCTGCTGGTATAGGTAAAGCCTGGCTTCGGGCCCAATCAATCCGGAATAAGTCACCTCGTAGGTATGGCTTAAAACATTACGCCCTCTGGCACGGGCCGATCCGGCATCAAATGAATGATGGGAGTCGTCGTCAGGGCAGGTCTCGACAAGGCAATTTTGCGCCAGCGCCATGTTGTGTCTCTTACATAGATTTTATTTATAGAACATGGTAGCAAAAATATAAATTGATCACATGGGTAAACCTGTAATCAACAATAGTTGTAATTAATTTACAATTTGTTTCAATCGTTCGGGAGGGTCCTACAAGTTCCGCCGCAGCGAGCGCGGAAACCCAAAGCCTCAGACGATGAAACATGCGGTGCGTTGTGGACCTATTAAGCGGGCAAATCGCCCAATGCGTCATGGGCGTTCAGGCCACGACGGGCATCGGCTCTGGGTACAGGCGCAGCGTTCTCTGCGCCTCGTGAAGGACACGTTTTGAGCCATACACACATTACGCAGAGCACAGGTGTAACCCATGGCGACCTGTGCTTTACCAGTCCTTCAGCTGTCACCCCCGTACCAGCGCATCGGGCACATGAGGAGCCGAACCGGGTGCACAAGCCTTGGGCGCACGCGGACCTTGCGTGGCGCAGCTGCGCCTTGACCACCCGATTTCCCCGTGGTCAGCGCTTCAGAAATGGTCAGCCTCTAAAGTGCGAATTAGTTATGTTGCGCCTTGATTTACGAAGCGGAGACAAGCTTGTTTAACATCATCATCGTCGACGAAAACACCGCGCTGCGTGAAGGCTTAGAGAGCTATCTTTCACAAGATGGTTTTCGTGTCGCCTCCCTTGAGGACGGCGAGCGCCTCGCCAGCGTCATTCATGCCAACCAGCCCGATGCGATTTTGGTGGATTTAAACCTGGCCAAGGAAGACGGTATTGACATCATCAAGCGCGTCAAACGGGCTTATCCGCGCTTGGGCGTAGTTGTCTTGACGGCCAGGTTGCGCAGTAACGATCGCAAACAGGCTTACGAAGCAGGCGCGGATGTTTTCCTGACCAAACCGGCAGATGCCGATGAGGTCAGCACGGTACTGAAAAGTGTGTGTCGCCGAATTGCTCCCCCGGCGCAAGATGAAGACTGGGTTTTGGATTTGCGGGGCCACAGAGTGACGCCACCCAGCGGCCAGGCCATCGACTTGACCGGGCGCGAATGCCTACTCTTGCAAGAGCTTGCGGTGTCGGCGCAATTGCTGACGTATTACCGTTTGTTTGAAGTGCTTGGTGATGCGGATGTGTCCGAACAGGTCAACAAAATCCGCATTGAACAATTGATCAGTAGGCTTCGCCAAAAACTAACCCCTGCTTTGGGTGGCGGTGCCAGTATCAAAGTACTGCGCAGCAGCGGCTACCGGCTTTGCATCACGGTCCGTGTACAGACTTGATCAGCTTATTTGTCTTGCAAGCTGCTGGGTGAGCGCGACGTACTCAGCGACCGGAACCTCTTGCGCCCGCCGTTGCAAATCAAAGCTACCGGCGAAATGGTGTTTTTCTAAAAATGTTCCCAGGGTGTGCCTGAGCAATTTGCGGCGTTGACTGAAGGCTACTTGCACCAAAGGGCCGAGTAATGCAGCGTCCTGCAGCGCCGGGACAGCCAAGGGTTGCATGCGTACGACGGCACTGTGCACACGTGGCGGTGGCGTAAAACATTGGGGCCCTACGGCCAGTACGTTTTCCATGCGGTAACGCCATTGCAGCATTACACTGAGGCGACCAAAATCGGCAGTATCGGGCGCTGCCACCATGCGGTCGACCACCTCTTTTTGCAGCATGAAGTGCTGGTCTTCAATGCAGAACGCAAAATCGAGCAGGTGAAACAAAATGGGCGTGGATATGTTGTAGGGCAAATTACCCACCACCCGCAAGCGCCCCGGCCGAGGTGCGCCGGCAGCGCTGACCAAACGAAAGTCGACCCGCAGGACATCGGACTCGATCACATGTAACTGCGCATGGCTGCGCAGACGCGCCGCCAAATCGCGATCCAACTCAATCACCGTCAGCGCGCCAAGGCGCTCGACCAAAGGTTGGGTTAAGGCCCCCAGACCTGGCCCGATTTCCACCATCGCCTGACCGGCCTGCGGCGCGATACATTGCACTATCGCATCAATGACACTGGCGTCGCTTAAAAAATGCTGCCCAAAGCGTTTGCGCGGTATATGCTGCATGCAGGGCAATCTAAGGCGGTGGCGGGGTGTGCGCCAAGGACTTAACTTGCGTCACGAATTTCGACAAATGCCCGCCCACGCACTTCGCGAACCCAGGCCTCGAAGGCTTCGTCCGCGCGTTTGCCGCGTAACAGGTTGCGCTCGCGCTCGCGTAGCTGTGCTGCAGTGAGCTCCACATTGCGCCGCTCTAACAGCTCAATCAGGTGCACTCCAAAGCGTGAAACCAGCGGTTCGGCAATTTCTTTTTCCTTGAGGCGCAGGAGTACTTGCTCAAATTCGGGAACGAACATGCCGGGACTTGCCCAGCCCAAATCGCCGCCTTGGGCGGCGCTGCCGTCTTGCGACAAAACGCGCGCTTGCGCGTCGAAATTGGTGGCGCCTGCCAGGATGCGATCGCGTAGCGCCGCCAGTTGCTTGATCGCTTGTTCCTGCGTCATAGACGCATCGGGCCGCAACAAAATATGGCGCGCATGGTGTTGCACCTGGGTATCCGACAGGCCATTGACCCGTCGCTCCAATACTTTGAGTAGGTGCAAGCCCGCATCGGAGCGCACCCATTGCGACACCGCGCCGACGGCCAGCGCTTGGATTGCATTGACAAACAAAGGCGGATAGCGATCGGCCTGGCGCAAGCCCAGTTGCCCCGCGTTGCTGCGTTCAGCCGCTGAAAACTCCTGCACCAGAGATTCAAAGGAATCGCCGGCCTTGATGCGATCGAGAATTTTCTGGGCTTGTTGCTCGGCTTTGGCCAGTGCATCGGCATGGGGATTTTCAGGCAATGCTAAAAACAAATGCCCCAGATTTATCTCTTGGTTGCGCGGGTCTTTGGACGCCTCTAAACGTGCGGCTAAAGCAGTCTCTACCTCCGCATCGCTGATTTTGACGCGCGTTTCTAACTCGCGCTCCTGCAGGCGGTTGATCGTGAGCTGATCGCGCAACTGCTTGCGAAATGCGGCTGGCGTGGTTCCCTGACGCTCCAGGTTGGCACGCAGTCGCGCCACGTCGATTTGGTTTTGGGCGGCGATATTGGCTTCGGCTTGGTCAATCAGTGCGGAATCAATGCGCACGCCCATTTCCCGGGCGAGTTGTAGTTGGGCGCGTTCGACTACTATGCGCTCGAGCACAGCCGCACGCAGCTCAGCTGCCGGCGGCAGCGATGCAGACTGGGGCCCCCGGCTGTCTACCAATTGACGTATCTGATTTTCCAGCTCCGCATTGGTAATGGGCTCTGAATTGACAAGCGCAACAATGTAGTCATTATTGGGTGCAGTTTGTGCGTATGCCGTTGCACCTAGTGCTACAAAGAGAGAGAAAATCCAAACATGCATCTTCATAAAGGTCTCAGCGAAGGTATTGGTAGCGTGGGATGCTATCGGTCAAAGTTTTGAACGGGTCTATGCCCAAGCGGGTGAAGCCCACCAATTCGATTTGGAACATCAGCTTGGAGTTTGCGGTTTCGGGCGTGAGAGGCGTGCGGCTATAAACCACACGTGCAATCCAGCATCCCGCATCGTACTCTAGGCCCATAAGGCTATCGACCAACTGCTGGTCCCGCAAGCTATAGGCCAAGCGGCCCAGACCATAAAACCGGCCCGTATCGGCATCGGCTGCGCCGCTGGCCATGCCCCACAAGCGATGGAGCGGCCATTGCCAACTCAGGTCCACTTGTTCGCTGCTGTTGGCCTGTGAACGGTAGGCCACGTTCAAGGTCTGGAAGTCACCTGCATGGTAACGACCACCAATTACCGAGCGAATGGATTGCTGTGTCTGGATGTTGTACTGGGTGGCGGCATCCAGCACCCAGCGATCGCCTAGGTTTAAGCGCGAGCCCAGCAAGATATCGCTCAGGCCGGTAGCGGCCGGCGCTTGCCCTGGAAATAAGGTCACTTTTTGCGCTTCAAAACGCAAGCGCTGTGCGACGCCAAAGCTGGCGAACTGTGCGCCCGTCTCAGGATTTAAAAAGCGGGTCGTCAAGCCTAGCGTTAACAAATTGTTATCGGAAATCTTGTCATGGCCGACATAGGCGTTCTCGGTAAACACCGCGGTCAAATTCAGGTCCTGCGCCGCTGTATCGTAATTAGGCAATAGGCTTTGGTCGGTGTAAGGCGTGTACACGTAAAAGGCGCGAGGCTCCAGCGTTTGAAGCACCTGCGCTCCAAAAATCTCTGTGCTGCGTTCAAAGGTTAGGCCGGCGTCAATGCTCATGGTGCTGATCACGTTGCTGGCGGACTGTTGCGTGTTGATGGCCGCATCAAACTGGTACGCAGCCATATGGGTTTGGAGTTTGGGCGTCAGGTAAAAAGCCGGCCAGATCATCGGGTAGCTCACTTGTGCCCACGCAAAGGCCCGTTGGGCATTGGGCTGACGTGTCAGCGTGCGGTCGCCTTCAAACTGGGTGAAGTCGGTGTCCACCGACCAGTCGATACCTCGCACATTGCTTTGCGCATAACGCAAGGTCCACTGCGGCACGCGGTCATAGGGGGTGATGATTTGTAGGCCTTGCCACTTCTGTATTTTGAGCATTGAGGACAAATCTCCCCGGCCCCAGCTGGCCGTGAGGTCGGCGGGCAATTGGCGGTTGGTGCCTCCCAAGGGTGCGCCTGTTTGCAAAAGAGTACTGGTGCTGAAGTCAGCCCAGTAGTTGTCATCGCCAGCACGGCTGATGTTGGCCGCTACGGATAGGTTGCCAATAGGGCTTGCAAGCTGGCTACTATGGGTGAGCGCTAGTGCGACGCGGTCCTTGCCACGCAATTGGTCGCCTGGCATATAGGCCAATTTCAAATCGCCGGAATAATTGGGCTCCACATAGCGCAATTGGTTTTCTATGTTCACGCCCCGGTTGCTCATGAAGTTGGGCGTCACCGTGAGGTCGTAATTGGGTGCAAGATTGAAGTAATAGGGTGTAGCCAGTTCAAAGCCGTTGGTGCTGTCCAGCCCAAATAAGGGCGGCAAAAACCCAGATCTACGTTTTTCCGAGATCGGGAAACTAAAGGGCGGTACCGGCAGGACCGGTACACCCTGAAAGTGCAAATACGCACCTTGCGCCCTGCCGATTTCCTCTTCATTGTCAATGTGGAGCTGCGTTGTCGTCAGCACCCACTCGGGCATCCACTCGGGGCCTGGCTTACGTCGGCAGGTGGTGTAAGTGCCCTGGTGCGCCGTCATATGATTTTTATCAGTGAAGTCAGCGCGCACTGCATCACCGTGGCCACTTTCGCCGCCCAGCTGGTACGTGATATGGGTGAAAAAACCTTCAAAACGCTCGACATCCATGTCCAGATAACTGCCGGTGTAAATACGATCATTGCGCTTGATGCGCACGTTCCCCTCGGCTTGCATGCGGTCCGTGCGCTGGTCGTAGCGCAGGCGGTCGGCGTTTATCTGCGTGTCTGAACGCAGCATTTGGGCGTTTCCTTGAAGCTCCACCTCTTGGTCCGTATGGCCGCTCAGCGTGTCGCCAGACAGGTAGGCCCAAGTTTTTTGTGGTGTTCTATCCAGCAGGCTGGATTGGTCCGGCTTCACGGGCTGCGCGCTTTGCGCACGCGTGGACATGGCTAAGGCTAGCAGTGTGGCCCATAGCACCAGATGGATCAGGATTTTGGCTTTTGCAACCCGTGCCAAGGCGGGCGGCAAGCGGTAATCTGGAACCAAGAAGAAAGAGGGGAGCAAGGTAGGGGCGTAAAAAGATGGACAATGGATTATCCATGAGCCCCACTGAACCCTCCCCTCGCGTTGGCGACGCACACGCGTCCACCCTGGTTTTGCCAAGCGGCAGCCCGCCCCGGCTTAACCCAGATACTTCCATGCCGGGTGCGGCACAGCCAGTGCATTGGGCCGACACCGGGCGCAAACATGCATTTGATGCCTGGCTACAGTCTGTGCAAGCGCGCTTTGGCATACAGCCTGAGAGTTTGCGTTTAGCCTCGGCGGACGCCAGTTTCAGGCGCTATTTGCGTTTGGACAGTGTGCATAGCGACCTGGGCCCCACGTTGATCGTGATGGATGCGCCGCCAGACAAAGAAGACAGCGCAGCTTTTGTCCAAGTCGCTGCTTTGTTGCAGCATGCGGGCCTTCACTGCCCACAGATCTTAGATTGGAACCAGGCGCACGGCTTTATGCTGCTGAACGACCTGGGCGATCAGACCATGATGCAGCGTATAGACCCTAGCGCAGCGCCACCTTTGGACGTGTATTTGCAAGCGGTGGATACCTTGATCACCTGGCAAAAGGCATCGCAACCCGGCGTATTGCCGCCCTATGACCATGCGCTTTTGCGCCGTGAAATGGATTTGTTCCCGCAGTGGTACATCGCGCAACACCGACAAGTGTCACTCGATGTTGCGCAAAACAAAGTCCTGGACCAGGCGTTTGAAACCATCATCGGCAACAACTTGTCCTGGCCTTCGGTGTATGTGCACCGTGACTTTATGCCGCGCAATCTGATGGATGGCGGGCGCGCGCATCCGCTGGGTGTGCTGGATTTTCAGGACGCGGTGTATGGGCCGATCACTTACGACATCGCCAGCCTGATGCGCGATGCCTTTCTTAGCTGGGAAGAGGATTTTTGCCTGGATGTGACGGTGCGTTACTGGCAAAAGGCGCGCGCCGCCGGCTTGCCCGTGGGCGATGACTTTGGTGAGTTTTACCGCGCCGTGGAATGGATGGGCTTGCAGCGCCATATCAAAATTGCGGGGATCTTTGCGCGTCTGACCTTGCGCGACGGCAAGCCCAAATACTTGGCCGATACGCCGCGTTTTATTGCGTACATCCGCGCTACCTGTGGCCGCTACCGCGAGCTCAAACCCTTGCTGCGGTTGGTGGAGCACATAGAGGGCATAGTCCCGCCCCAGGCTTTTTCATTTGGCCGGGCGTAAGCCCTGCTTGCCCACGGATAGCTTGTACCGCCCCAGCGCTACACAACAATGCCCCGTTTTTACTGCCCATTGCCCTTGCACACGGGTGCGGTGCTTGACCTGCCGCCCGGTCCGGCGCGCCATGTGCAAGTTTTGCGCATGCAACCGGGCCAGACCATTACCTTGTTTAACCAGGGCCCTGGCTGGGATCCGGCTCCTCAGACGCTGGCTAGCGGCGGCGAATTCGAAGCGGAAATCTTGCTGATGGGGCGAAGCCAAGTGCAGGTGCGTATCGGAGTGCACAGCGAACGCGCCTGCGAAGCTACACGCAGCGTGTCCATCGCTGTGGTGATGCCGGCCAACGAACGTATGGATTGGTTGGTGGAAAAGGCCACCGAGCTCGGTGTGGTCGCGCTCTATCCTTTGACCAGCGAGCGCAGCGTGGTACGCCTCTCCGGGGAGCGCGCCGACAAGAAAATCGCCCATTGGCAAGGCGTGGCGATTGCGGCATGCGAGCAGTGCGGCGCCAACCAGGTCCCGCGGGTACATGCGGTACAAAGCTTGCCGCACTTTTTACGCCAGCTCGCCGCTGCAAATGGACCCGAGGGCGCAGCGGCCCCGGCGCGCCTATTGCTTTCACTGCATGGGGACGCCAAGTCCTTGCGCCAATGGGCTGGGATGCCCAGCACGCAAGCGGCACTGGTTTTGTCTGGCCCCGAAGGTGGCTTCAGCGATGCAGAAGAAGCCCTGGCGCTGCAAGCGGGCTTTGCCCCACAGTCCTTGGGTGCGCGCACCTTGCGCGCGGAGACGGCGGCCTTGACGGCGTTAGCGCTTTTGGCTTGAGGTGTCCGCCCAGCTTAGGCCGGTAGGCGGAGATCAGCCCAGCCCACTTGCAGCCATTGCTGCAAGGCGGCGAACACGCTGCTGGCGTCGCTTTCGTTAAAAATTTCGTGGAACATCGCGTCAAAGCAAAGCGACTGCACCATGGCGCCAGGGGCCAGTTTCAAAAAGTCGCGGCTGCCTTGCGGGCTTACCAGTTTGTCTTGGCCTGCAAACAGCAACAGCGTAGGCGTGTTCCATTGTGGCGCCGTGACCAACACTGCGCGACCTGCTTGGGCGATGAACAAAGCCAGGCGCGCGCAAATGCGGTCATGCACCAAGGGATCCGCTTGGTAGGCGGCAACCACGGCGGCATCATGCGAAAGGTATTTCACTTGCAAGCCATTGCCCACGCGAAGATTGGGCGCGATACCTGGCAGCGTGGCCAGTAGCAGTTTTTGCAACGCATTGAGGCCCGGGTCCAGTGCGGGACTGGATAAAACCAAGGCATCGATGGGCCGCATCCGCAGCGACACAAAGCGCGCAGCCAATAAGCCGCCCAGGCTGTGGCCCAGCAAGACCAGTGACTGGCCTGGCGGCATGGTTTTGCGGGTATGGTCTACCACGGCAGCGAGATCATCGAGCATCGCATGTTCGTCGCGCATGCTGCCGCGCTCGCCGTCCGACAAGCCGTGACCCCACAGGTCAAAACTGCGCACTGCGTAGCCCCAGCTATTGAGCTTTTGCGCCAAATGTTCATAGCGCCCGCTATGTTCGCCCAGGCCGTGCACGATCAGCACTTGCGCGCGCGCGCCGGACAGGTCGGTCAGCGGCCAATCGCGCAGCGCCAATTGCTGGTCCGGCGTAAGCTTGAGTTTAGAAAGTGTAGAGGTATCGGTCATGGCAAAGCACCTGATTTAAGGAAAACGCGCAATCACTTGCGCTACCGCGGCCGTGAGTTTTTTGGCGTAAGGCACATGCAAAAACTCGTTGGGGCCGTGTGCATTGCTCTTGGGGCCGAGCACGCCACAGACCATCATTTGCGCTTTGGGGAAGCCTTGGCTGAGCATATTCATCAGCGGAATCGTGCCGCCTTGACCGATATAGCCACAGCCCGCGCCGAAGTGGGCTTGCGAGGCGTCGTTGAGTGCTTGCTCAAACCAGGGCGCGGTAGTGGGCGCATTCCAGCCGGTCGCGCCACCGGAAGACTCAAACGTCACTTTGGCCTGATACGGCGCGTTGTCCTCTAATAGGGCCTTGAGTGCTTGCACCGCCGTGGCTGCTTCCACCAGCGGCGGCAGGCGCAGCGAAAGTTTGAAGGCGGTGAAAGGACGCAGCACATTGCCCGCATCTTTCATTGCGGGGAAGCCTTCTGCGCCAGTGACGCTGAGCGTGGGCATCCAGGTGCGGTTGAGCAGGGCTTGTAGCGGGTCGGTCGTCGTGGGCAGTACCGATTGGCTGGCCCCACCGCAGTCGTAATGCGCCCAGGGAAAGCGTTTGTACACCTCATCGCCCAGGATGTCGGCCGTGGCGCGCGCCTGTGCTAGGCGCTCGGGCGGTACGTCGCAGTGGAAGATGCCCGGCAGCAGTCGCCCAGTGGCGCTGTCTTCTAGCCGGTCCAGCACCTGGCGCAAAACCCGAAAACTGGAAGGCACTACGCCACTGGCGTCGCCCGAATGCACGCCTTCGGTCAGCACATCCACGCGCAGCACGCCGCTGGCCATGCCGCGCAAACTATTGGTCAGCCAGAGCTGGTCGTAGTTGCCAGCGCCTGAATCTAAACAAACCACCAGGCCGACGTCGCCCAGGCGCGCGCGCAGCGCATCGACATAGGGCAGCAAATCGTAGGAGCCACTCTCTTCGCAGGTCTCAATCAAGCCCAGAATACGCGGATGCGCCACTTTTTGGTCCTTGAGTGCGGCAATCGCCGCGATGGCCGCATAGGCAGCGTAGCCGTCATCTGCGCCACCGCGCCCATACAACTTGCCGTCTTCGTACTTGGGCGTCCAGGGTCCCAGGTCTTTGCGCCAGCCGGAAAACTCGGGTTGCTTGTCCAGGTGACCGTACATCAGCACGGTTTGCTCTGACACGCCCGCTTCCTGACTGCGTGTAGCTGCCACTTCGAAAAAAATCACCGGTGTGCGCCCTGGCAGGCGCACCACTTCTAAGGCCAGGCCTTCGAGCTTTTGCGCCTCTATCCATTGCGCCGTATTGCGTACCACCGTCTCTAAGTAGCCGTGGGCCAGCCAGTCGGCGTCAAACATCGGCGATTTGGCCGGAATGGCAATGTAGTCGGACAAACGCGCAACGATGTCCCCATCCCAGGCGCTGCTGACGTGGGCCAGGGCCTGGGCGTTATCAAGTGCGCAATCGGGTAAACGAGCGGTCATATGGTCTCCTAGGCTGCGTGAACGCTTCGCATGATGCCACGCCCGCAACTATCATCCACGTAATACTCACTTTCGCGGGACGGCGGCTATGCGCAATACGGCAATAGAGACGGAGGTTTTGGCTTTCGATATCTTTGGCACCGTGGTGGACTGGCACGGCAGTATTGCGCGTGAAATCCGTGCCGCGCATCCAGCCGTCGATGCTGATGCGTTTGCGTTGGCCTGGCGCGCAGGCTACCAACCGGCCATGCACCGCGTGATGGCGGGCGAGCTGCCTTGGACCTTGATTGACGATTTACACCGCATGATTTTGGACGAGGTAGTGGTTCAGTTCGGCCTGACCCATTTGGATGAGACTGCGCGCGCCGACCTCAACCGCGTATGGCACCGGCTGGACCCCTGGCCCGATGTGGTGCAAGGCCTGACGCGTCTGAAAAAGCGTTTTGTCCTTTGTACCCTGTCCAACGGTAACCTCAATTTGCTCACCCGCTTATCCAAGCGGGCGGCCCTGCCTTGGGATTGCATTTTGAGCGCTGAAGTGTTTCGCGCCTACAAGCCCGACCCGCGCACTTATCTCGGCGTGGCGCAGACCTTTGACGTGCTGCCTGAACAGGTGATGCTCGTGGCCGCCCATCACAACGATTTGGAGGGGGCCCGCGCCTGCGGCCTGCAAACTGCCTATATCGAGCGGCCCCTGGAGTTGGGTGCGCGTAACCCCAAGGATGTGACCCCGCACCTTGCCAACGACATGCATGCGCGTGATCTGCTGGATCTGGCGCAGCAGCTGGGCTGTTAACGCGCTAGTTTGTACACCGACGTGCCGGCGCGCCAGTTGGGCAGCCAGCGGACGACCTCGCCATCTTGCAGGCCAAAACTGTCGATCACGCGCAGGCCGTTCTTGCGCGCTAGCGCGCCTAGATCGGCATGCGTGCCGACGCGGATATTGGGCGTGTCATACCACTGGTAGGGCAAACGCTTGGTCACGGGCATACGGCCTTGCAGCACGCTAAAGCGATTGGGCCAATGCGCAAAATTGGGGAAGGCCACAATGCCCAGTCGCCCTACCCGTGCGGTTTCGCGCAACATGACCTCGGCATTGCGCAAGTGCTGTAAGGTGTCGATTTGCAGCACCACGTCAAACGAGGCGTCGTCAAACATGGCCAGGCCTTCGTCCAGGTTGAGCTGGATCACATTGACGCCGCGTTGCACGCAGGCCAGCACGTTGGCGTCGTCGATTTCAATGCCATAGCCGCTACAGCCACGGGTGGCTTGCAAATGCGCCAGCATGGCGCCATCGCCGCAACCTAGATCGAGCACGCGTGCGCCTTCGGGCACCAGTTGCGCAAGCGCGTTTTGAATAGAGAGGTCGCTCATACGCCCACCTCAGTGCCCAGGGAATCGAAGTAAGAGCGCACCACACCGTGGTAGCGCACATCGTCGAGCAAAAAGGCGTCGTGCCCATGCGGTGCATCGATCTCGGCATAGCTGACATCGCGCTGGTTGTCCAACAGGGCTTTGACGATCTCACGGCTGCGTGACGGCGCAAAGCGCCAATCGGTGACAAAGCTGATCAGCAAAAACTTGCTGCGTGCAGCCGCCAGTGCCTTGGTCAAACTACCGCCAAATTTGCGCGCTGGGTCAAAGTAGTCCAGGGCGCGGGTGATCAGCAAATAGGTATTGGCGTCAAAATAATCGGCAAACTTATCACCCTGGTAGCGCAAGTAGCTTTCAATTTGGAACTCTACTTCTTGGGTGCTGTAGCGGTAGTCGGCGTGGGCCGCAGCATCTTGCACCGCATGGCGTAACTGCCGTCCAAACTTGGCATTCATCACATCGTCGCTCAGGTAGGTGATGTGCCCGATCATGCGTGCGATGCGCAGGCCGCGTTTGGGCACCACCCCGTGGCGGTAAAAATGCCCACCATGGAAATCCGGGTCGGTGGTGATGGCGCGGCGCGCTACTTCGTTAAAAGCGATGTTCTCCGCCGTCAAATTTGGGGCGCTTGCCACCGCGACCGCGCGCCGTACGCGCTGGGGGTATCGCAAGGTCCAGGCCAGCGCCTGCATGCCACCCAGGCTGCCGCCCATCACTGCGGCGAGGGTGTCAATACCCAATCGGTCGAGCAGGCGCGCTTGCGCGTCCACCCAGTCTTCTACGGTAACAACCGGGAAGTCGGCGCCATAAACCTGCCCATCAGCGCTGTCCGGATTGATGTGCATCGGGCCGGTGGAGCCAAAGCAGGAGCCCAGGTTGTTCACGCCGATGACAAAGAAGCGATTCGTGTCCACCGGCTTGCCCGGCCCGATCATGCTGTCCCACCAACCTTCAGATTTGGCTTGACCTGCATAGACCCCGGCCACATGGTGTGAGGCGTTCAGCGCATGGCAAATCAACACGGCATTGGATTGGTCTGCGTTGAGCGTGCCGTAGGTTTCAAAAGCCAGGTCATAGGCGCGGATAGACGCGCCGCTTTGCAAGGGCAGTGGCGCCTCAAAATGCAGGGACTGGGATGTGGCAATCAACATAAAAAAACAAAACCCGGCAACGCTAATCGCGGGGCCGGGTCAAGCAAAGATCGCGGGGGTCCGTGTTTAGCTGTATTTATTAAGCGCCCGCAAGCTGGAGCAAATTGGCGCTGCGGGCAAAGTATAGCAATGCCCGCTTGCGCATTCCCGGTTTAGAGGGGCAGCAGCGCCAGCGCACCCAGTAGCGCGAACACCAGCGCCGAGACGATATGCACCACACGCATCGGTACCAAACGCGTCATGCGCTCGCCCAAATAGACTACCGGCACATTGGCCACCATCATGCCCAGCGTGGTGCCGGCCACCACCCAGTAATAAGCATCAAAGCGCGCCGCCAGCATGACGGTGGCGATCTGGGTTTTATCGCCCATTTCTGCCAGGAAAAAGGCCACCACTGTCGTACCGAAAACGCCCCAACGTGGCTCCTGACCTTCCTCCTCTTCGTCCATGGTGTCGGGTATCAGCATCCAGACCGCCATGGCGATAAACGATGCGCCCAGTACCCAGCGCAATAGCTCGGGCCCCATTACCTGGGTCAACCAGGCCCCTAGCGCACCGGCCAAGCCGTGGTTGACGATGGTGGCCACAAAAATGCCCAGCACGATAGGAATGGGTTTGCGAAAACGCACCGCCAAGATCAGCGCCAGCAGTTGTGTTTTATCGCCCATTTCGGCCAAGGCGACGATGCCCGTGGAGACCAGGAATGCTTCCATTGCGTATTTCTTTAGGACACCAGTAGCCGTCGGTTTCTATTCAGAACAGGGGTAAGCGTTTTGCAGGGCATAGCGCATCACCAATGCGACTGGCATATCGGCTTCGTACATATCTCGGTTGCGCTTGCGCTCGGCCTCGAACAGCGCCACGGCCATGGCCGGCTCCATGCGTTTATCCGCTTGGCAGATGCGCGCACGGGCGCCCGTAGTACTGTGCTCTTTTTCAGCGTCCACAAGGCCTTCCATCAGGCCTACCAGGTAGTACCGTACATAGTTGGCACTTTGCTTATCTTGCTTTTCCAGGGCCTGGAGCTGGCGCAAACTCATAGCTTGCGCCGCATGAGCGCCACACAGTAGAGCCAGCGCCAACACGCGTACCGCTCTGGCGCTATCAGCGCGCTGTTGCAGTTCCCGCAAAACACGGCTAACTCGAAATAAGAACATAGGCTGATTGTCCCTCCTAACATCCAAGCGCTAAGCCGCAATGGCGCACCAAATTTGGCGCAAATTTTGCTTACTTTTAGTGCACAGGCGGTGCAAACACACAAATTGCACCAAAACAAAGCATTTTTTCTAGGAGCGTCTTATGGATGCACTGCAACAGGGCGCCAATACGCTATTTATTTTGTTAGGCGCTGTGATGGTGCTGGCCATGCATGCGGGATTCGCTTTTCTGGAATTAGGCACGGTACGGCGTAAAAACCAGGTCAATGCATTGGTAAAAATCCTGGCCGATTTTTCGGTTTCTACCGTGGTGTATTTCGCCGTCGGCTACAGCGTGGCCTACGGCACCCATTTCTTCGTAGGCGCTGAACAATTGGCTGCCAATAATGGCTATGGCTTGGTTAAATTCTTTTTCCTGCTTACTTTTGCGGCCGCCATTCCGGCAATTATCTCGGGCGGGATTGCCGAGCGCGCCAAATTCTGGCCTCAACTCATTGGAACAGCCGTGTTGGTGGGATTCGTTTATCCCTGCTTTGAAGGCGTGGCATGGAACCAGCAATGGGGCGTGCAAGCCTGGCTACTGGCGCATACCGGTGCGGAGTTTCATGACTTTGCCGGCAGCGTGGTGGTGCATGCCGTCGGTGGGTGGGTGGCCCTGGGCGCGGTATTACTGTTGGGTGCGCGCAGCAATCGCTACCGCAAAGACGGCGCGATCTCGGCGCATCCGCCCTCCAGCATTCCTTTTCTGGCGCTAGGGGCCTGGGTGCTGACGGTGGGCTGGTTTGGCTTTAATGTGATGAGTGCGCAAACCCTAGACAAGGTCTCCGGTCTGGTGGCGGTGAATTCTTTAATGGCCATGGTGGGTGGTACTTTGGTGGCCTTGGTATTGGGTAAGAACGACCCGGGCTTTGTGCATAACGGCCCTTTGGCTGGTTTGGTGGCGGTGTGTGCCGGCTCGGATTTGATGCACCCCTTGGGCGCGCTGGTGGTTGGCGGCGTAGGGGGCGCGATTTTCGTGGTGATGTTCACCCTCACCCAAAACAAATGGAAAATTGATGACGTGCTGGGCGTTTGGCCCTTGCACGGTTTGTGTGGCACCTGGGGCGGCCTGGCCGCGGGTATTTTTGGATTACCAGCCTTCGGTGGTTTGGGCGGGGTCAGTTTGGGCGCGCAATGTGCCGGTACTTTGATCGGCGTGACCTGGGCGTTTTTCAGTGGATTACTTGTCTATGGCGTGCTGAAAATGACCTTGGGCTTGCGCATGAGCCAGGAAGAGGAATTCGATGGTGCAGATCTCTCTATCCACAAAATAAGCGCGACCCCGGAGCGCGAGACCAATTGGTAGACAACAGGGTTTTCCCTAGATATTGCAGTTAATCCGGCACAAATATGGGAAATTAGTATCTTTTTTTCGTGGTTTATAAAAAAAACGCTTGCAAACTGCGCAAATAGCGCATAATGAAATTGCTTTGCTTTTCATTGGCAAGGCAGGTTTGCGGTGTTTGGTCAGTTTCGCGTCTGCTCTAAGTCTTTAATGGTTTGTTGATTGCGGTTTTGGACTCCATCGCGTTTTGAGTTATTTTGAGGAGTCCCAGCATGGGCAACAAACTTTACGTTGGCAATCTGCCATATTCTTTCCGTGACGAAGACCTGCAACAAGCATTTTCCGCACACGGTTCTGTCACCAGCGCCAAGGTCATGATGGAGCGTGACACCGGTCGTTCCAAAGGCTTCGGCTTTGTGGAAATGGGCAGCGATGCCGAAGCACAAGCAGCCATCAGCGGAATGAACGGCCAACAATTCGGTGGCCGTGGCTTGGTAGTGAACGAAGCGCGTCCCATGGAACCGCGTCCCCCCCGCACGGGTGGCGGCGGTTTTGGTGGCGGTGCAGGCGGCGGCGGTTACGGCGGCGGTGCCGGTCGTAGCGGCGGCGGCGGCGGTGGTGGTTACGGCGGTGGCGCCGGACGCAGCGGTGGTGGTGGCGGCGGCGGTTACGGCGGTGGCCGTAGCGGCGGCGGCGGTTACTAATCGCATCCGCATGGGCTGCACGCTCTAAAAAATCAAGGGCCCTTAGGGGCCCTTTTTTTGTATGCTGCCAAAGCAGTCATGACGATTTAAGCTTAGCCAGGCCAATTCAGGGCTTGCTCTCCGCGTTAACCAAGACCGCTTGTACGCGTCCGTCCATTTGCAAGGTTCGGCCTGTACCCTCGTATTGCAGGGTGTCGGCACGGATGCGGTCTTTGCCATGGACCAATTGCACGGGTTTGTCTGATTCGACTTTTTCGGGCTCCGTCCATACATGCAAATAGTCACTGCGAATCTCCAGGCGCGGAAAGTCGCCTGCGGGATGCGCTTCACGCACCATGAGCGCATGGCCACTCAATTGAAATTCGCTGTTATTTTCATTGCTCAAGCCGTGGCTTGCTGAGACCCGTTTGACCAGCCCCTGTGCATCGGTCGAGATAAAAGAGAATTTTTCAATTTCTATCCAGGGCGCATCGGGTAGACGCTGCGCGGAGCTACCTTGCAATAGAGCACTCAGGCGGCCGTTGGCGTCAAATTTTTGTATGGTGAACCCTTCCAACAGATAGTCCGGTGTGTCGTCCGGCGGTCGGGGCAATTCACCGGTGTCTGCACTGGGCGCGCTGCGCACCATCCAATAGCTGCCTAAGGCCAGCATGGCCACCATGAGCAGTGGCAAGGTCAGCACGAAGCGGTCAATGACAAGCGCGAAAAGTCGGATCACAATGCGTATTTCTTAGCGATGGTTTGGTAGTGGCCTGTCGCACTGAGCAGCAAGTCGCAGACTTCGCGCACCGCGCCATGGCCGCCTGATGTCTTGCAGACAAAATCGGCGCGGGTCTGAATTTCATGATGGGCATTGGCTGGCGCGCAGCGCAGCGCTGCGTCTTTCATCATCGGCCAATCGGGCCAGTCGTCGCCCATGGCTGCCACCTGGCTCCATTCAAAGTTCAGGTCGGCCAGGATGTCCTGGGCTGCCGGCAGCTTGTCGTCGATCCCATAGCGCGCGTGGTTAATGCCCAGTGCCTGCAAGCGTGCCCGTAGTGGCTCAGAATCGCGCCCGGTAATCACCGCCACGGTGATACCTGCGCTTTGCAACATTTTTAGGCCATGACCGTCCAAAGTGTTAAAACGCTTAAGCGCTTCACCTTGTGCGCTATACAACAAACCCCCATCGGTAAGCACGCCATCGACATCGAGTAGCAATACTTTGATACCGCTCCAGCGTGCTATCACGGATTCGGTGAAACGAGCATCGCCAGACATTAGATGACTTTCGCCCGAAGCAAGTCGTTAGAAGTAACCGCGCCAATCAAGGCGCCCTGCATATCGACCACCAACACGCTGTTGATGCGCCGGTTTTCCATAAGCGCCACCGCGTCAACTGCCAAGGCATCTTGCAAAATCGTTACCGGCTTGCTGCGCATGACATCAAAGGCGGTCTTGTCTCGCAGATCAGCGCCTTGCTCCACCAAGCGACGCAGGTCGCCGTCGGTAAATATGCCCACTACCAGGTTGTTTTCGTTCACAACCGCTGTGGCGCCTAGGCCTTTGGCACTCATCTCGCGCATCAACGCGCCAAAACTGGTACCGGGACTTACCTTTGGCAAGGCCTCACCGCTGCGCATCACATCGCTGACGTGGGTCAGCAAGCGCCGCCCCAGTGCGCCGCCCGGGTGCGAGCGGGCAAAGTCTTCGGCTTGAAAGCCGCGGGCCTCTAACAGCGCTAGCGCCAGCGCATCGCCCATCGCCAATTGCGCTGTAGTGCTGGCGGTAGGCGCCAGGTTGAGCGGGCAGGCTTCTTTGGCCACCGCCGTGTTCAGCCACAGTGTGGCGTATTGCGCCATGCTCGATTGCCCGTTGCTGGTCATGGCAATCAGCGGCGTACCCAGGCGCTTGAGCACGGGCACGATGGCGTTGATCTCGTTCGATTCGCCGCTATTGGAAATCATCAGCACTAAATCCTGCGACGTCACCATGCCCAGGTCGCCATGGCTCGCTTCAGCCGGGTGCACAAACAGCGCCGGTGTACCCGTGGACGACAGGGTTGCTGCAATCTTTCGCCCGATATGGCCACTCTTGCCCATCCCCATCACCACCACGCGCCCGGGTATGGACAGTGCGAGTGCCACGGCTTGCGCAAAGCTCTCGCCTACTTGCGTTTTGAGCCCCAAGATGGCTGCCGCTTCAATGTCGAACGTGGTGTGCGCCACGGCAATCGCACGCGCAAGGTCCAAGCCCGGCACGGTCGCTAAGGGAGGCGTTGCGGAAGTATGCATCGGGGCATTTTAGGCAGGCCTGCGTAGGCGTCCCAAATACAGTGCATGCCAGCTCCCGCAGGCTTATGCGCAAGCACTTCTAATGCCATCGCTTTACTAAGCTTTACCTTGCGCTCGAATGCGCTACATGCCAGCAGGCAATGCTGCGGTCCGTGCAGCGGCCCTGCCCAGGCCAAGGGCCATCAGGGTCAAAAGGTGGGTTGCGATCCATAGTGCGTGCTTCACGCAGCCATTACGCGCATTACACCGTCAATAAAAACGTCAACAGATTGGCTTGATACCGGGTACGCAAATTGCAACGAACCCGCTAGCGCCGCATGGTGGTGTAGGCACTTGTTGCAATTCGAAGTCTGTGTGTGCGAGTTGCCCTGATGTTGTGCAATTCCTATTTATAGAAGGAGAGAGTCGATCATGATTACCGCGAATCGTAAGTACGGGTCAAAGACCTGGTCCGCCTACAGGCTAGCTGCGCACATGGGTGCAGGCCTAAGCCTAGTGGCCTGGAGCGCCTTGCTCAACGCCGCCACCACAACGCCCGCTCCTGCCCTCGCACTGACGCCTGTGCAAGCGCTGGGCGAACAGATATTCAATGACAAAAACCTCTCCGAACCGCGTGGCACAGCGTGCGCCAATTGCCATCAAGCCAGCACCGGATTTGCCAACTTAAATGGATCGCGTATCGGTGTACCGCTGGGAAGCTTACCCAACTCCTTTGGTACGCGCAGTGTGATGCAAAACTCCTACAGCAGCTTCACACCACCCTTTGGTTTTCGGGTGCTCAATGGCGATGTGGACCCGGTAGGTGGCTTGTTCTGGGACGGCCGGGCCGACACCTTGGCGCAGCAGGCGCAAATGCCTTTTTTAGCAGCCAATGAAATGAACAACAAAGACGGTGCCAGTGTGATTGCCAAAATCGCGCTGGGACCCTATGCCAAAGCCATGACGGACCTCTATGGCAAGGATATTTTCAAAAACCCGACACAGGCCTTTACCCGTGTCGGCGAGGCCTTGGCCGCATTTGAATCGACCGTCCGGTTTCAAGCCTTCAGCGCGCGTTACGACGACTACATTGCGGGCCGCGTCAAACTCACACCGGCGGAGGACAATGGCATGAAAGTGTTTATGGACCCGGCTAAAGGCAACTGCGCCAGCTGCCACACCATGAATCCCCAGTCCACTCTGCCAGCTGACAATTTGTTCACCGACTTTGCGCATTACGCTACCGGTGTACCGCGTAACACGGCCATACCGGCCAATGCCAAGCCCTCGTATTTTGACCTCGGACTGTGCGGCCCTAATCGCGCGCGTCCCGCGCTGAGCGCCAATGTCCCGGCCTCGGTCAGCATCGAAAAATTCTGTGGCACCTTCAAAATGCCCTCGCTGCGTAATGTGGGCGAGCGTCAGGTGTTTATGCACAACGGCGTGTTTAACAACTTACGCGATGTCATTAGCTTTTACGCCACCCGCGACAACAACCCCAAGCGCTGGTATGGCCCCGCTGGCGTGCCCAACGACCTGCCCTTGGCCTACCAAGCCAACATCGTGCGGGACCGCGCGCCATTTAACCGCCCCGCCGGGTCGGGACCCGCGTTGACCGAAAAAGAGATTGACGATGTGCTCGCCTTCCTGAAAACATTGAGCGACCGCGTACCGGCGGCGCAGGCTATGGCGGCGGCGTCACCTCCTCCTCCTCTAAAAAATGCTGCCGCCAACCCATTCGCACCACCGCCGCCACCGCCACCGCCTCCTCCAAAAAATGCGGCGCCAGTGGTGCAAGCCAAGCCTGCACCACCACCACCGCCTAAGCCACCGGCCCCACCACCTCCTCCCCCGCGTAAATAACGTGTACGGCGAGCTGGCCGCGCCCACTTGCTGGCGGTGATAGCGCAGGGGTCACAATAGGCCTTGAGAAACCGCGGGCTGCATGGATTTCGGCCCGTTGTTCCTAGCCCCTGATGGATGCCCGACGCTATGCAACACACCCACGTTACCGAATACTTACGCAACCATATCCGCACCGTACCTGACTGGCCGGCGCCCGGCGTTCAATTCCGCGACATCACGCCGCTGCTGCAAGACGCCAAAGTCTTTCGCGTCCTGATAGACGCCTTTGTACACCGCTACATGGACAACGCGCACCGGCCCGATGTGGTTGCCGGCCTGGACGCACGCGGTTTCATACTCGGGGCCGTGGTCGCCTATGAACTCAATGTTGGTTTTGTGCCGATCCGTAAAAAAGGCAAGCTGCCGTTTACCACGGTGGAAGAAACCTATGAACTCGAATACGGCAGCGCCACCGTAGAGTTGCACACCGATGCCGTACACCCCGGCGACCGGGTACTGCTCATCGACGATTTGATCGCCACCGGTGGCACCATGATGGCGGGTAAAAAACTATTAGAAAAACTCGGCGCTATCGTGATGGAAGGCGCGGCCATCGTGGACCTGCCAGAACTGGGCGGCTCTGACAAATTGCGCGCCACCGGCATGCCGCTTTTCACGTTGGTAGATTTCGCCGGGCATTAAGCCATTGGCTCACGCATGCAGCGGGGTGATGCCCCACGATCGGGCAATTAGGCTGCGCGCTAAGCCCCTCCATCAGGTACTGCCGGCGCGTCCGGTAAATCGTAGTAATCCCCTTTGGAGCGGGTAAACATTTGCTGCGCAATGTGTAAGCCCGTTGGTCCATCCATCGAACCGGCCCAAATCGAGGTGCTGCTGGAGCCTATACGCCGCCAGAACAAATTACTCCCGCAACGGCCACAAAAACCGCGCTCGGCCTGAGGGGAGGATGCGAACCATCGCAAGGTATCGCCTTCGATGTGCAGGGCTTCGGTGGGGCATGCGGTCGCAGCGACGTAGTGCCCGCTACTTTTGCGGCATTGAATGCAGTGACAGGCAATGATGGGTCGCAGCGGCCCGCTTACCCGGTAGTGGACAGCGCCGCACATACAGCTGCCATGGCTGCTAGCTTGCACTGCGTCCATCGCTTACTTTCCAATACAAAAATTTGAAAAAATCACACCCAGCAAGTCGTCGGAGCTAAAGGCGCCGGTGATTTCGTTGAGTGCGTTTTGCGCAAGTCGCAATTCCTCGGCCAACAAATCCAGGGCCTGCGCCTGGGCGCGTAAATGGGCGTGGGCGAGGTACAGATGGGCGCTGACCTGGCTGAGCGCTTGCACATGGCGTTGGCGCGCCATCGAAATGCCTTCTGCGCCCGACTGCCAGCCTGCCAATTCAAGCAGATGCTTGCGCAGCGTGTCCAGGCCTTGCCGGGTTTTGGCCGACAGGTACAAGCCCGGAATTTGCGCATCCGGAGCCTGCGCGTCGCATTTGTTCCAGACGTCGATGACCGGAACGGTGGCCGCTAATTTGTGGCCCAATGTCGCGGCGATGCGTGCGTCATCGGCCTGGTATTGCGGCTGCTCAGCGCGTGTCAGGTCATGCAAAAACACGACGGCATCGGCTTGTAGGACTGCGTCCCAGGCGCGCGCAATGCCGATGGCTTCCACCTCGTCAGCGCCCTCGCGCAGCCCGGCAGTGTCAATCACGTGGACCGGCACGCCTTCAATTTGTATCGTCTCTTGTACCTTGTCGCGGGTCGTCCCGGCAATCGGCGTGACGATGGCTAACTCGGCACCGGCCAAGGCATTGAGCAAGGAGGATTTGCCCGCATTGGGCTGGCCGGCAATCACTACGCGTATGCCGTCTCGCAATAGCGCGCCTTGGCGTGCGGCGCCCAGTACTTTGCTCAGCGCCGCATGCAGACCGTCGAGCTGTCCCTGGGCATCGGACTTGCGCAGGAAATCAATTTCTTCTTCCGGAAAATCAAGTGTCGCTTCCACCAGCAGGCGCAGGCGCACCAGGCCATCGCGCAATTGGTCCACCTCGCGCGAAAAATCCCCGGCTAGCGAGCGCACGGCGCTGCGCGCCGCGGCCTCAGTGCTGGCATCTATCAGGTCGGCAATCGCTTCGGCCTGTACCAGGTCGATCTTGTCATTGAGGAAGGCGCGTTCGCTAAATTCGCCCGCTTGCGCCAGGCGCAGCCCCGGCAGGCAGGCGTGGCCGTGTTCGCTGCTGCTGCTTGCCAGCTCCAGGCAGCGCGCCAGCAGCAATTGCAGCACCACCGGCCCGCCGTGGGCTTGCAACTCCAGCACATCCTCGCCGGTAAAGGAATGCGGCGCTGGGAAATACAGGGCAAGTCCGTGGTCTATGGGCGCACCTTGGGCATCCGGGAAGGGCAGGTAGTGCGCATGGCGCGGATCCAGGCCGTGTCCAAACCAGGCCTGGACCAGTGGGCGCAAGTCCTTGCCGCTCAAGCGCACGATGCCTACCGAGGCGCGCCCGGGTGCGGTGGCGATGGCCAAAATCGGGTCGTGGTGGCGGGCAAGCATGGGTTAGGGCTTTGGGTGAATGCGCCCATTATCCGCGCGCCAAGCTGGGCCCCCAAAGCGCAGCGTCCCAACGAATAAGGCCGCTTGCGCGGCCTTAGCGGATCCCGCGGCAGCGGGATGTTTATTTGAACGAGGGCAGATTGAATTGCGGCGGCACGCCCATGCGGGTGTTGATAATCCACTGCTGGGCAATCGACAAGATGTTGTTGGTTATCCAGTAGACCACCAGGCCCGATGGAAAGAAGAAGAACATCACGCTAAAAACCAGTGGCATAAACCACATCAGCTTGGCTTGCATCGGGTCGGGCGGTGCCGGGTTCAGCGCGGTTTGCAAGAGCGTGGTCAGCGTCATGATCACCGGCAGGATGAAATACGGGTCTGGCGCGGACAAGTCATGGATCCAGCCCATCCAGGGCGCGCTGCGCATTTCCACGGTCGATAGCAGCACCCAGTAGAGCGCAATGAACACCGGGATCTGTACCATGATCGGGAAACAGCCACCCATGGGGTTGACCTTTTCTTCTCGGTAAATACGCATCATCTCCTGCTGCATTTGCTGCGGGTTGTCCTTGAGGCGCTCGCGCATTTCCATGATCTTGGGATTGATCGCCTTCATCTTGGCCATGCTGGAATAGGCCTTGGCGTTGAGCCAATAAAAAGCAATTTTCAGCAGGAGCACCAAGGCCACAATCGACCAGCCCCAGTTTTGGATGACGCTGTGCAAACGGTCGAGCAGCCAATACAAAGGCTTGGCCAAAATCGTGAGCCATCCATAGTCTTTAAGCAGTTCTAGGCCAGGCGTTAGCGCTTCCAGCATTTTTTCTTCTTGGGGGCCGACAAACAAAGTCGCTTCCAGACTGCGGCTGGTGCCAGGTGCAATCGCCTCCAGGGGCGCCACCATCGCTGCGCGGTAGCAGCAGTCGGCCAAGGTGCCGGGCATGTCCACGCCGTCAAGCGAAATACTGCGGCTCACACCATCGGGCAGTATCCAGGCGCTTGCAAAGTAGTGCTGCACCATGGCGATATAGCCATTGCTGGCCTGTTTTTCGTATTCGGCTTTTTTCTTTTTGATGTCTGCAAACTCGACTTTCTGGTATTTTTTGGCCTCGGTGTACACCGCAGGGCCGGTGAAGGTGGAGTAGAAAGACGATTCGCCAGCCGGCTTTTTGCCATCGCGCAGCAGTTGCAAATACAGCTGAGGCGCAATCGGCGCGTCCGAATGGTTGCTTAGCGCATGGCTGACCTGCATAGCGTATGAGCCCCGGTGCAGGGTATAGGTTTTGACCACGCTGATACCGCCCACATCGGGCGAGCTGAACGTCAGTTGCAGGCTGTCCTGCCCGTCTTGGAGCTGCGTCGCGCCGGAAAAAGCCATAGGCGTCTTGTGCGTCGGGAAATTGCCCGGCACTGCGCCCGCTACCACGCCCGACTGAGCCAAATAAACGCGCTCCATGCTGTCATCGAGCAGCTTGACATGCTTCTCCTTGTCGCCCGACTCACCGTATTTCAGGAATTCCGAGCCCACAAGGGTGCCGCCTAAGGTGTCAAATTCCAAGGTCAAAACATCGGTCGTGACCCGGATGCGCTCGCCGCGCGAAAGTGCGCCGGACTCCACTGCCGCTGCGGCATTGGCAGTGGCCGGTGCTGCGGCCATGGGCACAGCACCCGGTACGCTGGCATCAGAGGCGGCTGCTTTGGCAGCGCCAGAAGCGCTGGTGCTGACGGCCGTGGGTGGACCGGGGAAAAATGTCGGCGCGTTGCCATTGTGAATTTGCCATTTGTCCCACAGCAGAACCATGGAAAAGCCAAAAATCACCCACAAAACAGTGCGGCGTATATCGTTCATGAGGGTTTCTTTTCAGAAGGAGGTGAAATCAGGTGGCGAAAAAGCCGGGGTTTGTCTTTTGGAACCGGATCCAGCCCGCCATCGCACCAAGGGTGGCAGCGCGCAAGACGGGCGATTGTCAGGTACGTGCCGACGCCTGCGCCATGGCTTTCTAAAGCCCCTAGCGCATAGCGGGAGCAGGTCGGCTCAAAACGGCAAGCACTGCCCAGCCAGGGGCTGAGCAGCAGGCGGTAGCCTTTGACCACAGCGATGAGCAGGGTTTGCATCATGGCGTGGGCGGGGAAGGTGCGTGGCCGAGCTGCCCGAACAAGTCCAATAGCTCCTGACGCACCGCGGCGCGCAAAGGAGCCGAGGTGGCACTGGGGAACAGGCGGGGATCGAATGCACTGCGCAGTCGCACCACGTGGGCGCCGGCGGCCAGTTGCGTTTCAAAAAGCAGGCTCACGTGGTAGATCTGACGCTTGATGGTGTTGCGGGTGACGGCGCGTTTGGCCCAGCGTTTGGGAACCAGCGCGCCGACGGCGGGGCGCTCGAGTGCGAGGCCTTTGTCAAAAACGGTGCTTCCAGGCGCTGGGCTCTGGGGGGACTGGGCCACATCGAACTTGCAAAAGTGCAGCACGAAGTGATGGCTGCGGGCTTGCACCGTGCCGGCCATCGCTGCCTGGAATTGGGCGCGGGTGCGCAGTCCCTGCACGTGTCCGACCGGCGCCTTGATGCGTGGCGCTTAGACAGCCAGGCGTTTACGGCCCTTGGCGCGGCGTGCGTTGATCACTGCGCGGCCGCCACGGGTTTTCATGCGGACCAAGAAGCCATGGGTGCGGGCGCGGCGGATTTTCGAGGGCTGGTAAGTGCGTTTCATTTGGATTTCCTGACTAAGCGGACCCGGCACTTGCGTCTTTGCTCCCAAAAGAACAACTTTTGGGACGGACTCGCCGGCAAAATTCCCCAAGGATTTTCAGGGAAAGCCTAGGATTATCGCAAATTTTCAGGGCCAAGCCAAGTGGCGGGTGCAAACGGCCCCCTAGGCCCGGGCTCCGAACACGTTTTTAAATACAAATTTCACAAAATTCACGGCCCAAGATGCTCGCTTGCGGTTAGCATGAGGGCGCTGGGAAGGCGCTCCGCTTTTGTGGATAAGTGTTTGATAATGCGCACAACTGCTAGCCTCAACCCCCTTTTTATCCACAGATTGACTGCGTTCATGATTGAAGATTATTTGCCCAATGGCGATGCCGCGCCCACAGGCGATGCGGGTCAGGCCTTGTGGCATTCGTGCATGGAAAAAATGGCCATGGACATGCCCGAGCAGCAGTTCAATACCTGGCTCAAGCCCTTGACGGCCCAGGTATCCGAAGACTTCAGCAAAGTCCAGGTCATCGTGGCCAACCGGTTCAAGCTCGACTGGGTGCGCGCCCAGTACCTGGCCCCGATGGCCGCTGTGCTCGAGCGTCTGTGCGGCCAGCCGGTGCAGGTCGAGTTGGTGATCAGCCAGCGCGAAGCCCCGCCCCGCCAGGAGCTTTCGGCGCGCAGCCCCGCCGTGCGGGCCCAGGGTGCCGAAAGCCAGGCTGGCGTCGCCCCACCCGAGGCGCCCAAAAACCGCCTCAACACCATGCTCAACTTCGATAACTTGGTCGAGGGCAGCGCCAACCGCATGGCGCGCGCCGCGGCCATGCACGTCGCCACGGCGCCTGGTCACCTCTACAACCCCTTGTTTATCTATGGTGGCGTGGGTCTGGGCAAGACGCATTTGATGCATGCCGCAGGCAATCGCTTGCTTGCGGACAAGCCGGCGGCCAAGGTTTTGTACATCCACGCCGAGCAATTTGTGTCCGACGTGGTCAAGGCTTATCAGCGCAAAACTTTTGACGAATTCAAGGACAAATACCATTCCCTGGACTTGTTGCTCATCGATGATGTGCAGTTTTTTGCCAATAAGGAGCGCACCCAGGAAGAGTTTTTCAATGCTTTTGAGGCTTTGCTGGCCAAAAAATCCCACATTGTGATGACCAGCGACACCTATCCCAAGGGCTTGACGGACATCCACGAACGCCTGGTTTCGCGTTTTGATTCCGGCCTGACGGTAGCCATCGAGCCGCCCGAATTGGAGATGCGGGTGGCGATTTTGATCAACAAAGCGCGCGCAGAGGGCGCTGACATGCCCGAAGAGGTCGCATTTTTCATCGCCAAAAATGTGCGCTCCAACGTGCGCGAGCTTGAGGGCGCTTTGCGCAAATGTCTGGCGTATTCGCGCTTTAACCAAAAGGAAATTTCCATCCCGCTAGCGCGCGAAGCCCTAAGAGACCTGCTTTATATACAGAACCGGCAGATATCTGTGGAAAACATTCAAAAAACCGTGGCCGACTACTACAAAATCAAGGTCGCGGACATGTATTCCAAGAAACGCCCCGCCAGTATTGCCCGGCCGCGCCAGATCGCCATGTACCTGGCCAAAGAGCTGACCCAAAAAAGTCTGCCCGAGATCGGCGAGCTATTCGGCGGGCGTGATCACACCACGGTGCTGCACGCGGTGCGCAAAATCAGCCAGGAACGCCAGCAGGCGACCGAATTGAACCAACAACTGCATGTTTTGGAACAAACCCTCAAAGGCTGAGATAAAAGTGCCTTTCTCGACCGAAAACAGGCCAATAAACAGCGAAAATGGCGGGTGCTGCATGTTTGCGCCTGCCAGCGGCTAAATAGATAGAAATTTGGAGTCCTACATGATTGTTTTGAAAGCCACGCAAGACCAGGTGTTGTCCGTGTTGCAATCGGTGGCCGGCATCGTCGAGCGTCGCCACACCTTACCCATTCTTGCCAATGTGCTGGTGCGCAAAACCGGCTCTAGTCTGCAATTCACCACCAGCGACCTGGAAATCCAGATCCGCACCAGTGCCGAGTTGGGCGGTGATGCGGGTGATTTCAGCACCACCATAGGCGCGCGCAAGCTCATCGATATTCTGCGCACCATGCCCGCTGACCAGACCGTCTCCCTGGAAGCGAGCCAAAGCAAAATCATCCTCAAAGGCGGCAAAAGTAAGTTCACCTTGCAAACCCTGCCCGCCGAAGACTTCCCGCTGGTGCAAGAGTCGCCCAGCTTCGGCCCGGTTTTCAGCGTGCCGCAAAAAACCCTCAAAAGCCTGCTCAGCCAAGTCTCATTTGCCATGGCGGTGCACGATATCCGCTACTACCTCAACGGCATTTTGTTTGTCGCCGAAGGCAAGCAGCTCAGCTTGGTTGCCACCGACGGCCACCGCTTGGCCTTCGCCTCGGCCACGCTGGACGTGGAAGTGCCCAAGCAGGAAGTCATCTTGCCGCGCAAAACCGTGATCGAGTTGCAGCGCCTGCTGTCGGATGCCGAAGGCGCCATCGACATGCAATTTGCCAGCAACCAAGCGCGCTTTAGCTTTGAGGGCATGCAGTTTGTGACCAAGCTGGTCGAGGGCAAGTTCCCCGACTACAACCGCGTGATCCCGAAAAACCACAAAAACCGGATTGTCCTAGGCCGCGCCACCCTGCTGTCTACTTTGCAGCGCACTGCGATTTTGACCAGCGACAAGTTCAAAGGCGTGCGCCTAAACATCGACCCCGGCACCCTGCGCATGGCGGCCAATAACGCCGAGCAAGAAGAGGCCGTGGACGAAATCGATATCGACTACGAGGGCGACAGCATCGAAATCGGATTTAACGTCACTTACCTGATCGACGCCTTGTCCAATATGGGCCAGGAAATGGTCACCCTCGAGTTCTCGGACGGCAACAGCTCCGCGCTGATGACCATCCCCGACAACGCGACCTTCAAATACGTGGTGATGCCCATGCGGATTTGATTTCGCTCTATCCGGTGCCCCCAAGCCAAACCCCCGCAGCCCGGGGGTTTGGACATTCAAGAACAGCCGATTTTTTGAGTGGCAACGCAAAACCTAGATGTTGGCGATGCCCGAATTGATAACCAGAAGACTTCTCCATGACCCAAGACCAGCAGCCCGACGCCCCCAAACATGACTCCGACGAAGGCGTCAATACCGGCGAAAGCGGCGCGGACAGCTCCAACTTCCAGCCCACCATAGACACCAACCAGGCCGGCGCTACCGATGCGTATGGCGAAGGTTCCATCCAGATTCTGGAAGGCCTGGAGGCCGTGCGCAAGCGTCCGGGTATGTACATCGGCGATACCTCGGACGGCACCGGCCTGCACCATTTGGTGTTCGAGGTGGTGGACAACTCCATCGACGAATCGCTGGCCGGGCATTGCGACGACATCGTGGTCACCATCCACTCGGACAACTCGATCAGTGTGACCGACAACGGCCGCGGCATCCCCACCGGCGTGAAGATGGACGACAAGCACGAGCCCAAGCGCAGCGCTGCCGAGATCGCCCTCACCGAGCTGCACGCGGGCGGCAAGTTCAACCAAAACAGTTACAAAGTCTCAGGCGGTCTGCACGGCGTGGGCGTAAGTTGCGTGAACGCCCTGTCCAAAATGCTGCGCCTGACGATTCGGCGCGACGGCAAAGTGCACGTCATGGAGTTCAGCAAAGGCTTTGTGCAAAACCGCATTACCGAAATGCAGGACGGTGTAGAAGTCTCACCCATGAAGATTGCGGGCGACACCGAAAAGCGCGGCACCGAAGTGCACTTTTTGCCCGACACCGACATTTTCAAAGAAAACAATGTTTTCCACTACGAAATTTTGAGTAAGCGCTTG
The DNA here is from genome assembly GCA_947447975.1 of Comamonadaceae bacterium. GTDB lineage: Bacteria > Pseudomonadota > Gammaproteobacteria > Burkholderiales > Burkholderiaceae_C > Allorhodoferax. The sequence goes on from CANFLU010000001.1 coordinate 187,016, forward strand.
CGCGAGCTGAGCTTTTTGAACAACGGCGTACGCATCCGCTTAAAGGACGAGCGCACCGGCAAAGAAGACGACTTCTCGGGCGCGGGTGGCGTCAAGGGCTTTGTGAACTTCATCAACAAAGGCAAGAGCGTTCTCAACCCCAATATCTTCCACGCCACGGGCGACCGCCAAAGCGACCAGAACACCAACATCGGTGTGGAAGTGGCTATGCAGTGGAATAGCGGCTACAACGAGCAAGTGCTCTGCTTTACCAACAACATCCCCCAGCGCGATGGCGGCACCCACCTGACCGGCCTGCGCGCCGCCATGACACGGGTCATCAACAAATACATCGACGAATCCGAGCTGGCCAAAAAAGCCAAGGTCGAAGTAACAGGCGACGATATGCGCGAAGGCCTGTGCTGCGTCCTCTCGGTGAAAGTGCCCGAGCCCAAATTTAGCAGCCAAACCAAAGACAAGCTAGTCTCCAGCGAAGTGCGCGGCCCGGTGGAAGACATCGTCAGCAAACTGCTGGCCGACTACCTGCAAGAGCGACCCAACGATGCCAAGATCATCGTCGGCAAAATTATCGAAGCCGCGCGCGCCCGCGAAGCAGCCCGCAAAGCCCGCGACATGACGCGACGCAAGGGCGTGCTCGACGGCATGGGCTTGCCCGGAAAATTGGCCGACTGCCAGGAAAAAGACCCCGCCATGTGCGAGATCTACATCGTCGAGGGTGACTCCGCCGGGGGCAGCGCCAAGCAGGGCCGCGACCGTAAATTCCAAGCCATCCTGCCCTTGCGCGGCAAGATTCTGAACGTGGAAAAAGCACGCTATGAAAAGCTGCTGACCAGTAACGAAATTTTGACGCTGATTACCGCCCTGGGTACCGGAATCGGCAAAGCCGGTGGCACCACCGGCAACGACGACTTTAACGTCGCCAAGCTGCGCTACCACCGCATCATCATCATGACCGATGCCGACGTGGACGGCGCGCATATCCGCACGCTCTTGCTCACCTTCTTCTACCGCCAAATGCCCGAGTTAGTCGAGCGTGGTCATATCTACATCGCCCAGCCGCCGCTGTATAAAGTGAAGGCGGGTAAAGAGGAGCTTTACCTGAAAGACGCATCGGCGCTGGACAGCTTTTTGATGCGCATCGCGCTCATCAACGCCTCGGTGTTTACCGGCGGCCCCAACGGCAGCACCTTGCAAGGCGACACCCTGGCCGAGCTGGCGCGCAAGCACCAGGTGGCGCAAAGCGTGATCGCGCGCCTGCAAAACTTCATGGACGCCGAAGCCCTGCGCGCAGTGGCCGATGGCGTGGCGCTGAACTTAGACACCGTGGCCGATGCCGAGCTGTCCGCTGCCGCCCTACAAGCGCGCCTGCCCGATGCCGAAGTGGCTGGTGAATTTGACGCCCGCAGCGACAAACCTATTCTGCGCATCAGCCGCCGCCACCACGGCAATGTGAAAAGCAGCGTGCTCACGCAAGACTTTGTGCACGGCGCTGACTACGGCGCGCTGGCCGAAGCGGCGAGCACCTTCAAAGACCTGCTGTCCGAAGGCGCCCGTGTGATGCGCGGCGAGGGCGAGCGGGCCAAGGAAGAAAAAGTGAGCGATTTCCGCCAAGCCATGGCCTGGCTGATTGCCCAAGCCGAAAACGGCACGGCGCGCCAGCGCTACAAAGGCTTGGGTGAAATGAACCCCGCGCAACTGTGGGAAACCACCATGGACCCGACGGTACGCCGCTTGCTCAAAGTGCAAATCGACGACGCCATCGAAGCCGACCGCGTGTTTACGATGCTGATGGGCGACGAAGTCGAACCGCGCCGCGAGTTCATCGAAACCAATGCGCTGCGGGCGGGGAATATTGATATTTGAGCACTTGATTGCGTATCAAATTTTCTTGCGTTTGTAAGGAAAAAAAGGCCCGGTTTACCGAGCATTTTTGTTTGTTTTGAATCGATGTTGGAGTTTGAAGTCACTCGCCAACTAGCGGATGGCACGCGGGACGGCGTGGTACCCGGCTCCGTTCGTGTCCCCCGCCCTGCGGGCTCCTCCTTTACCTCACTACGCCGGGCGGCACGCCGTCCCGCTGAAGCGCTGGTGACTGCAGGCCCATGCTGTGAATACAGTTACTTCGAATAAGCGCGCTGCCGCAAAATTTTCCAAGGCTCGGTATTTAGAAGATGTCTTTGAATCCCTTACGCACCAAAGACCTCGGTGCGGCTGGACTTGGGGCGTATGGCATAGCGAAGTAAAGCGGGAGCCCGTAGGGCGGAGGACATGAGCGGAGCCATGTGCCCCAAGGCCAGCCGCGTACAAATGCCCCAGTGAAATAACTTGCGTAAAAATTCCTTAAAGCGTTTTAAGGCAGCTTCCCTCCCAGCCCTTCCCAGCTAGGTTTTACCGCCGCGATATGCCGCGCCTTCACATGCCCAAAGCCGCGAATCTCTTCGGGCAATTTGGCAAAGCGCAGGGCGTCGGGCAGAGTCGTGGGGCTCAATTGCGCCAACATGCGCTCCACGGTCTGCATGTAGTTGTGCACCAGGGCGCGTTCGCCTTGGCGCTCTTCGCTGTAGCCAAAAATATCCAACGCGGTGCCGCGCAAGACCTTGAGCGGCGCCAGCAGCCGAAAGCCCAAGCCCATCCAGGGGCCAAAGCGCTGTTTGATAAGGCGGCCTTTTTCATCTTGCTTCGCCAAGAGTGGCGGCGCCAGGTGGTAGTGGACTTGGTAGTCGCCTTCAAACATGGTGTTGATTGTTTCCTTGAACGCGGGGTCGCTATGCAGACGCGCCACTTCGTATTCGTCTTTGTAGGCCATCAGCTTGAATAAGTAGCGCGCCACGGTATTGCTCAGCGGTAAATCTTTGTCCTCGGCCTGGGCCCCTAGCGCGCTTTCTACGCTGCGCACCTTGGCCACGAAGTCGCGGTAGCTTTGTGCATAGGCGGCGTTTTGGTAGCCGGTTAAAAATGTGGCGCGGTGCTCTATCAGTGCGTCTAGCGATATGGGTGCCGGTTTGCGCACCCATTGCACCGTCTGCGCGGGCAGCAAGCTGCGCTGCACCGCCGCCGGGTCGTGTGCGGCCAGGCGGCCCCAATGGAAAGCCGCTTGGTTTTTTTCAACGGCCACGGCGTTAAGCGCCATGGCTTGTAAAAGCGCATCCTGCCCCAGCGGTATCCAGCCTTTTTGCCAGGCATAGCCCAGCAGTACCGGGTTGGTAAAAATGCTATCGCCCAGCAACTCGGTGGCGATGGCTTCGGCGTCCACGCAGCCCAGCGATTGCGGGTCTTGCAAAGTGGCACCAATGGCGGCGATACAGGCTTCGCCAGGATTGCTCCAGTTGGCGTTTTGCACAAAAGCGGCGGTGGGTTGGCTATGGCTGTTGAGCACTACCCGGCTGCGCCCGGCGCGCAGGCGCATACTGGTTTCTTTGCCAGCGGTGACGATAGGGTCGCAGCCGATCACCAAATCCGCGCAGGCCATGCCTACACGGGTGGTGCGTATCGCGTCTTGGTGGTGGCTGATCAACACATGGCTCCAGGTCGCGCCGCCTTTTTGCGCCAGGCCGCCCGCGTCTTGCGTGACGATGCCTTTGCCTTCGATATGCGCCGCCACGCCCAGCAACTGGCCGATGGTGATCACGCCCGTACCGCCCACGCCTGCGACTACCAAGCCCCAGACGCCGTCATGCGCTTCTTGCAAATCGAACACCGCTGGTTCAGGCAGGCCCATGGCGGGGCCGCTGCCAGTGGATTGCGCAGAGCTTTTCTTTCTACGCAATGTGCCGCCTTCCACAGTGACAAAGCTGGGGCAAAAACCTTTAACGCAAGAAATGTCTTTGTTGCAGGTACTTTGGTTGATACGCCGCTTGCGGCCCAGCTCGGTTTCTAGTGGCTCGACGCTCACGCAATTGCTTTGCACGCCGCAGTCGCCGCAGCCCTCGCAGACCAATTCATTAATCACCACGCGCGTGGCCGGGTCCACCATGGTGCCGCGTTTGCGGCGCCGACGTTTTTCAGTGGCGCAGGTTTGGTCGTAAATGATGACGGTGGTGCCTTGGATCTCCCGCAGCACGCGCTGCACCGCGTCTAGGCTGTCGCGATGCTCCACCGCCACGCCTTCGGGCAGGCCTTTGACGCCATCGTATTTTTCGGGCTCGTCGGTCACCACCACAATGCGCTGCGCACCTTCGGCGCGCATGCTTTGCGCGATCTGGATCACGCTGTGGCCCTCCGCCCGCTCGCCCACTTGCTGGCCGCCGGTCATGGCCACGGCGTCGTTGTACAAAATTTTGTAGGTGATGTTCACGCCCGCCGCAATCGACTGGCGCACCGCCAGCAATCCGCTATGGAAGTAGGTGCCGTCGCCTAAGTTGGCAAAAATATGGGTGTCATTGACAAAAGGCTGCTGTCCGACCCAGGGCACGCCTTCGCCGCCCATTTGGGTAAAGCCGGTGGTGGAGCGGTCCATCCACAGCGTCATAAAGTGGCAGCCGATGCCGGCCATGGCGCGCGAGCCTTCGGGCACGCGGGTGGAGGTGTTGTGCGGGCAGCCCGAGCAAAACCAGGGCTGGCGTTCGGCCAGCGGCGCGCCCAGGGCCAGCGCCTGCATGGACTTTTCTTTGGCGTCCAAAATCGCCAACTGCGCATCCATACGGGCACGCACCTCGGCATCTACGCCTAGGGCGCTCAGGCGCTGCGCAATCGCGCGGGCAATCATGGCGGGCGACAAATCCGCGTTGGCGCGCAGCAAGCGGTTGGCCGAGGGTTCAGGGCCCGACCATTCGCCGCCAATGCCGTAGGGGCTGGCCGCGTCATCGGACACGGTGAACTTGCCCACCACGCGCGGGCGCATATCGGCGCGCCAGTGGTAGAGCTCTTCTTTAAGTTGGTACTCAATAACCTGGCGCTTTTCCTCGACCACCAAAATCTCTTGCAAGCCGCTGGCAAATTCGCGCGTCAGCTGCGCCTCCAGCGGCCAGACCACTGCCACTTTGTGCAAGCGAATGCCGACGCGGCGGCAGGTTGCATCGTCCAGGCCCAAGTCGAGTAACGCTTGGCGCGTGTCGTTAAAGGCCTTGCCGCTGGCCATCAAACCAAAGCGGTCGTTCGGGCCTTCGATGACATTGTGGTTGAGCCGGTTGGCACGCACATAGGCCAGGGCTGCATACCATTTGGTATCAAACAGGCGCGCCTCCTGGTCCAGCGCACCATCGGGCCAACGGATGTGTACGCCGCCTGCGGGCATCACAAAATCGGTGGGCATCACAATCTTGACGCGCTGCGGGTCGACATCGACTGCTGCGCTGGATTCGACGATTTCCTGAATCGTTTTCATGCCCGCCCAGATGCCCGCGTAGCGGCTCATGGCAAACGCATGTACGCCCAAATCCAAAATATCTTGCACGCTGGCCGGGAAAAACACTGGCGTGCCGCAAGCCTTAAAAATATGGTCGCTCTGGTGCGCTGCCGTCGAGCTTTTGGACACATGGTCGTCACCGGCCACGGCGATCACGCCACCCCAGGGCGTGGTGCCGGCCATATTGGCGTGCTTGAACACATCCGAGCAACGGTCCACGCCCGGGCCTTTGCCGTACCAAATGCCGAACACGCCGTCGTATTGATTGCTGCCCGGCGGCGCAAAGCCTAGTTGTTGCGTGCCCCACAAAGCGGTGGCGGCCAGCTCCTCATTGACGCCGGGCTGGAAATGCACATGGTGCTCCAGCAAGCGCTTTTTTTCTTTGGCCAGCGACTGGTCGTAGCTGCCCAATGGTGAACCGCGGTAGCCGCTGATCAAACCCGCGGTGTTTTTGCCCGCTGCCAGGTCGCGCACACGCTGCATCATCGGCAGGCGCACCAAGGCGTGGACGCCGCTCATAAAAGCCTGGCCAGTCGATTGGGTGTATTTATCGTCCAGTGTGACGGGTGCGGCGCGCAGCTGGTCGGGGTGCAGGGGGGCGTTCATGGCAATGGGCTCCTGGAATGTTGGGCCGCCTTGTGGGCTGTAGTCTGTGCAGTTGGCTCCGTGTAGGAGGGCTGCGTCTGCTGCGCAGTGTAGTCAAACTAGGGGTGCGTGTGTATTGCGCCCTTGAAGCCCCATGCGTACCTTAGGAAGCGTATAGCGGACCAGGCGTCAACGGCAGCGCGGCAGGGCGACAGACTCCATGACCCTCTTCACTTAGGCCACAACACCCACATCTGCAACGGCTGTTTCAGCCTGCCGGCCAATTCCCCAGCTTGCGTCCCCGAGCCGGCAAAGAAGTCGGCGCGCACGGCCCCGGTGATGGCGCTGCCGGTGTCCTGGGCGATAACCAATTGCTGCAAGGCGGTTTGTGCGCCGGTAGAGCTCATCCATACCGGTGTGCCGTAGGGGATGCTGCCCGGATCGACGGCGATCGAGCGGCCCGCACTCAGGGCCACACCTTGCGCGCCGCGCGGGCCTGCTTCCGCGTCGCCGTCCTTGATGGTTTCTTCGCGGAAAAATACCACGCGTGGGTTACTCCAGAGCAGCTCTTGTTGGCGCTGCGGGTTGCGTGCCAGCCAAGCTTTGATGCCCGGCCAGGTGGCATCTTTGCTCAGGCCTTGGTCGAGCAACCATTTGCCCACGCTTTTATAGGGCTGGTCATTGGTGCCGGCAAATGCCAGGCGCGAGGTGCGAAAGCTACCATCGGCTTGCTGCACGCGGATGCGCCCTGAGCCTTGAATTTGCAAAACCAGGGCATCGACCGGGTCGCCGAAATACACCAGGGCACGGCCTTTGAGTGCGCTCATGGCTTCGGGCAAGGTGTCCATTTCTTTGCGTGTATACCAAGGTTTGCGGCTGGCCAGATTGGCCGGTGGCGCATAAATCGGCGCGCTGAAATGGGCGTTGGGGGTGCGGCTAGCCTCAAACACGGGCTCGTAATACGCGGTCAGCAAACCCTGGGATTCGCCTTGCAGCGATTCGACACGGTAGGGCTGCAAGTGGCGGAACATCCAGGCGCGTTGCCCGGCCGCGTCTGCATTGGCCAGCGCCAGGGCTTGCGGGCACAAAGCCGCCAGCGCCGGGGGCATGCTGGCGCTGCGTTCGCAGCTTTTTATCCATGCGCGCCAGCCCTGGTCCAATGCGTCCTGCTGCAAGCCGGGCAAAGCATCCCAGCCCACGCCCACCCAGCGGCTGCGTGCCTGGACGATGGTTGGCCCTATCTCTACCTTGGGCGGCACTACCACCGGCGCATCGGGTGAAGCTGGCGTTGGCGAGGTAGAGGCCGCCGGTGTGCGGTCTTCAACCGGCGCCTTGGTAGGGCTACTGCCGCAAGCGCCCAGGCTTCCTACAATCAGCGCGCACATCACTGCGGCAGCACCCCACCCCATGACCTTGATTATTTTGGAAGCACTTGGCGCCGGCCTGCTGCTTATCGGCATCGTATGGTGGACGATGTTTTCGGGGCGCAAAATCGGGGAGCTTCCCCCCCCAGCTATCGACGAAGAAACGCCCCCCAAGCGGTGATCTGAATTCACAGCAAACGGTGCTGTAAGGCGGGTAACTGCATGCGGCAGCGCGCCAACTGTGCCGCATCGAGATCGGCCAGCACTACGCCGGGTTCTTGCGCCTGCTGCGCTAGCACCGCGCCCCAGGGGTCTATGGCTAGCGACTGGCCCCAGGTGCGCCGCCCGTTGGGGTGCGTGCCGCCTTGCGCAGCGGCCAGCACAAAGCTCAGGTTTTCTACGGCACGCGTACGCAGCAGCAATTCCCAATGCGCCTGGCCGGTGGTGTAGGTAAAGGCGCTAGGTACCAACAATACATCCGCCCCTGCCGCGGAGTGCATCCGGTACAACTCGGCAAAGCGCAAGTCATAGCACACACTCAAGCCCACGGTCCACACATGGCCGTCGCGCGAGGGCAGCGCAAACTGCACAGGCTGATGACCCGCCTGCAGCACGCGCGATTCGTCATAAGACTCGGTGCCATTGTCAAAGCGGAACAAATGAATCTTGTCGTAACGCGCGGCGCAAGCGCCTTGGGGGTCAAAGGCCAGGCTGCTGTTAAACACCTTGTCGCCATGGGTCGAGGGATCGATGGACAAAGGCAAGGTTCCGCCCACAATCCACAGACCCAGGCGACGCGCCTGGCCGCTCAAAAAGTGTTGAATCGGGCCACTGCCAAACGGTTCCTGGATGGCTAGCTTCTCGCCATCGTGCTGCCCTATGAGGCAAAAATATTCGGGCAAAACTGCCAACTCCGCCCCGGCCTGAGCGGCTTGCTCTAGCAGCAAACGGGCCTGGGCCAGGTTGTCCTCCACCACGCCGGTGGATACCATTTGAATTGCTGCGACCTGCATACCGCACTCCTGCGAATCTGGGTTGATGAAAAAAGCCGGTAAGGCTTACTTGGGTGTATTGCTGCGTTCCACCTTGGTGACGCGCGGCTCCAACCAAGTGCCGTCAATGAAAAACTCATGCGTATTCGCCTGTACCAAGGGTTTGAGCAAGAGCCACTGTGCCAACAGCGAATAAATACCCACCACCGGATTGACCGCTGTATAGACCAGGGCGGCACCGGCCGCATTGATCTCGGGGATAACCACCACCTTAATCGCCTGGGTTTCCTTGGCAATATCGGCGCTTCCTTCCATCAAAACGACCGCATTGGGGCCCTTCATTTGCAGATTATTGGTGCGGGCCTGACCTTGCGAAATATTGACGTCCCCGCGCACGAAATCAAAGGTGAAACCTTCGCTAAACACATCGCGGAAATCAAGCAGCAAACGCCGTGGCAGCGATTGCAAGCTCAGCACACCCAGCAGCTTGCCAATGTTGGGCTCGCTTTTTAAAAACTGCCCGTCTTCTATATCCACGTTAAAGCTGCCGGTCATGCTGGGGTAGTCCACGGTGATGGGCGATCCCATCCATCCCACTTGCCCTTCTATTTTTCCTTTACCTCTGCGGATGACATTTTTCATACCGTAGCGTGCCAACAGGTCGCCCGAGTCTTTGATGTCGAGTTTGAAGTCCAGCTGTGTGCGGCGGCGGTCGCGCATGGATTCGGCGGGCGGGTTGACGGCTGCGCCTGACGACGCAGGTTGCAAGCGCCACGATCCACTGGCGTTCAGTACTGCTTCGGGCATATTCACATTAAAGCGCTTGAGCAGCCACTCGCGCTGCGTATCGCGGGCGGCGGGCGATACCTGGTTAATTGCTTCGACTTCCAGCCGCCCCAGCTTCCTGCCTTGCAGCTCAAACTCTTCTGCAACTACGTCCAGCGCCGGTATGCTGGAGGGCTGCTCGTCTAGCAACTTGTCCACTTCCTGTGCCGCACTGCTGTTGAGCGTGAGCCGGCTCAAGCGTGCAAACAGTCGGCCGGCATTGCTGCTATCTGTGGTCGTGCCGCCCAAGGAGGCTTGGCGGTATTCCAGTTGGCCGCTGAACTCGGTGGTCTCGACCTGCGAACGCCACAGGTTTGCGATGCGCGTAGCTTTGAGATTTACTGCGTGCACCGCATGGCCACTCCAGCTAATTTCTCGGGCGCGCAGCTGCAGCGCATTGGGAAGAAAATCAGTGCCCAGATCAAACTGCGGGGTGCTGATTTTTTTGCGCGTACCGACGCTAGTGCTTACACCGCTAAATAGGACCGACCAGCTATCCACATCCAGCGTGTCCATGCTCAGCCGTGCGGAAATGCCTTGCGCCGGCATGGTCATGGGCTCGTTAGCGCCCGCGCCCAGTGCGAGGGTGCCGCGCAGCACCCGCGGTGTGGCACTGGAGATATCGCGCAACAAATTCAAATTCGCGCTGGTTCCCAGAATCACTTGCCATTGTTCTTGGGTTTTTGCCAAGGCCGCACTATTGGAATCCAGTGGTGCTGCGACTTGCAGTCGCAGCGGCACCTGTGTTTCGGCGCCCTTGGCAAATGGCGCAGGCAGGGCCAGCGCCATGCCTTGCAAATTGGAACTCACGGTGATGTCTGGCACGCCGGCGCGCATCATGATTGCGGCCTGGTAATTGGTGGCACCCGTCGCATAGTGCGCCAAGTTGGCCATGGCGCCTAGTTCGGTAGCTTCACGCAAACCTTCGGCGGCCACGCGTCCTTCCAGTCTGAGTACGGCGGGGCTGGCTTTCAGGCTGGCACCCCCGTCCGCACTTTTAGCCACAAGGGCTACTGCGTTCTCGGCTGGCGCGCCCATGCTCCCTAAGCTGCCGTCGATGCGCACGTCACCACCAAAAAGGCGCCCGGTCACCCCATTGACGTTGTAGCCATATTCGGTAAAGTTAATGGGTCCGCGCGCACGCAATACCCGTGGCGTCGTTGGCAAGATTTGTACATCATTGCCTTGCAGATTGACACTGCCATTGACCGTCATGTGATTGGTATCGGCCAGTGGGAAATCGAGTTTGACGCGGTAATCGGCCAAGCCGTTGGCCGAAGCTTTTGCCAATGCTTGGCCCGTCATTTCCGCCAAGGGCGAGTTATTGCTCACGGCCAAGGCATCGGCCAGTGGGCCGCGCCCTTGCGCGTTGACTGAAACGGTTGAGTTGCCGTACAAATTGTTAATCACCGCGTCGCCGCGCCACATAGGCACCGTTCCCCACAGGCCACGCATGCCGTTGAGATAGAGCGCGCTTTGGTCGATCACCAATTCACCGGTGAGTTGGGTAAATACAGGCCATGGTGGCTTAGCCGTTGGCATGGGTGAGGCTGGTGCGTAGGCGTAAGTCGCATTACTCAGGTTGGCCGAAATGCGGAAATCGCCTTGGCGCGGCTGGGCAAATGGAAAGTCGCGCAGGTTGCCTTTGAGTTTGAGCTTGATGTCCGAGGCGGTTCCTGCACGCACCGCATCGCGCAAATAATCGCGCAGGTCTTTCGACACAGACAGCGGTAAATAGCGCGGTACGCGGGCCAGGTCCAGCCGGGTGAAGCGCCCTTGCAGGTCCGTAAAGCCTGGTCCAGACCCGTTTGGCTGCACGGTCCATTGCCCATCTAATTCACCCTGCACATCGGCATTGACAAAGCGCACCTTACTGACGCTGACCGTCCAGCCCGCAGAAGCCTTCTTCCATTGCAGATCCGCGTTCAACTCCGTGACGGGCACCAGCGGCTCGACCAAGTGTTTTCCCCAATCTAAAACGCCTTTGTCTATGGCGAGATGCGCACGCCCACCACGTTCACTCAGATCCAGTTCCAAGTCCAGGCCGCGAACGCCTGGCGTCCCTTCGGCCTGCGCAGCAAACCCAGCCTGTCGGATACGGCCCTTCAGGGCGAACGTCTCCGGCGCGCTGGCAGCGCCCTTCCAAGAGGCTTGGAAATCTTGCACATTGCCAAGGGGCTGGTAGGCCTCCAACCAGGAACGCAACTTGGGGTCCATGGGAAAGCGCTGTGCGATTTGGCTTAAAGCGCCCACATCCAGGCGCTCGGCAATCAATTCACCATGGGCTGGCGAGGAGTCAATCTTGGCACCTTTACCCGCTTGTGCATCCCACATCGATAAGCGCGCATTGCCACCGGGCCAGCGTACGCCGTCTGCGGTGACAAATTGCAGGCCCTCGCTGGTGTACTCCATGCCGCCGTCGATGCGGCGCGCGGCCAAGCGCCCCGATGCCGTGGGCACCACCATGGGGGAGGATTGCTCAGCATGGCCTAGTTGTACGTTCTTGACCAGCACATCCGCAGTCGCACCTGTGAATGTGCCGCGCCGCACATCCAACCAAGTGCGTATGCTGCCGCGTCCCTCACTGACCTGCGTACCCAAGTCCAAATAGTTGCGTAGCTGACCCCAGTCCACGTCACCAAACATCGCATACATCTGCCCCGTCCAGGTGGCCAACTTGCCCGCATGCAATGCCAGCACTGGATGCGTAAATACGCCTTGCACGGTAAAGCGATCGCCCCATTGGGCTGGCGGGCTGGCATCGAGCCGCATGCTGTGGCTAAAACGCCTATTGCGCAGCACAATATCCACATCGTACAAATCCAGCGCTACTGCGTTGCGCGTTTCGTCGGTCCAGCGCAGCTGGCCGTGGCGTATCGCAATTTCTGGTTGGCTAAAGAACCAATCGCTGGCGGCATCGGGGGCTTCATCGATATGACTGAGTTGTAAGCCAGCGATCCAGATGGACCCGTCGGCACCGCGCCGTATGTCAAGTACCGCGCCTTCAACATACAGCTGTTCTAGGTTGCCAGCCGCCAGCGACCGGGGGGAAATCGCGGCCCTCACCGTGGGCAGGGTCAGCGCGACCCGTCCTTCTTTGTCAACCAATTGCACCTCATGCAGCGCCAGCGAGGGTATCAGTCCGTTGGATACCGCTTCGATATGGCCTATGCGTACCCCTATCCCTAAACGCAGCGTAGCTTGTTCCTGTAGCCAGGGGCGCAAGGTGTCGATTCGCGGCACAATGGCAAAGTGCAGCACCGCCCAAAACACCACAAACAGCAGCCACCCAGCACTGACCAGACGCAGCAGCCACTTGGCCAGAAGCGCGACTGCCAACAGGGTGCGCGAAGGGGTCTTGGGGGTATCAGTCATTGGCACGTGCAGTCAGGCAGGGAATTATGACCGGCAATATGCACAAGTCGCTCTCGGACCATGCGCGATTTGCGCAAAGAGTGCGCAGACGGTATGGCCCAACATTGGCAATGCTCCCAGAGGGCCTGCCCGATGCGGCGGCGCAGCTTGTCCTTTACCAGGCGCTGCGCACCCAAGGCCTCACGGTGGGTGCGGCTTTGCGCATGACGCGCCAGCACGTGCTCGAACGATTGCTGGTGCTGGACTGCGACGCGGGCCTGGACTTGCGCGCGGTCACCCAGTGCATGACCGAACTGGCGGAACTGGCCTTGTGCGAAGCCTATGCCCAGGCTAGCGCCGATGTGCAGGCCGTGCATGGCGCGCCCTGCAAAGCCGATGCAAGCCCTAGCGCGCTGTGCATCATTGGCATGGGCAAACTGGGCGCGCGGGAGCTCAATGTGTCCAGCGACATTGACTTGATTTACGTGTACGAAGCCGATGGCGAAACCGCTGGCAATAGCGAAGGGCGGGGCCGTATCTCCAACCAGGAGTATTTTGGAAAGCTGGTGCGTGCGCTTTACACGCAATTGGGCGAAACCACCGAGCACGGATTTGTATTTCGGGTCGACCTGGCCTTGCGGCCCAATGGCAACTCTGGGCCGCCAGCGGTGTCCCTGGGCGCTTTGGAAGAATATTTTCAGACGCAAGGCCGCGAGTGGGAGCGCTTTGCATGGCTGAAAAGCCGGGTACTGGCGCCGCAGTCCAGCGTGGGTAGCGCTTTTGCCATGCAACTGCGCGCGGTCGTAACGCCCTTTGTGTTTCGCAAATACCTGGACTACAACGTATTCGATGCGCTGCGCATACTGCACCGCCAAATCCGTGAGCATGCGGGCAAACGCAGCGCCGGCCGCCCCGAGCGGCACAATGATGTCAAGCTCTCGCGCGGTGGTATCCGCGAAATTGAATTTACGGTACAGCTATTACAAGTAGTGCGCGGTGGCCAGTTTCCCGAGTTGCGCACCCGCCCTACGCTCAGCGCGCTACAGCGCCTGGTTCAAGCAGGCTTGATGCCCACTGAAAAAGCCCTGGCCTTGCAAGAAGCCTATGTTTTTTTGCGCCGTGTAGAGCACCGTATCCAATACCTAGACGACCAGCAAACCCATGTGCTCCCCACGGGTGATGACGATCTGGCTTGGATCGCGCATACCATGGGTATAGCCAGCGTCAGCGCATTTTTGACGCAGCTCGATCACCATCGCGAAAACGTGGCGCAAGAATTTGATGTGCTGCTCGGCGGCAAGGACAAACCATGCACCGTCTGTAAACCGAATGAGGGCGGCCCGGCCCTGGAGACGGACTTGGACAGCGTACTGGACCAATTGCCAGCGGCCATGCAAGAGCACTTGGCACTGTGGCGTGACCATCCGCGCATCTTGGCGTTGCGGGAGGAATCGCGGGGCCGCTTGCTGCGCTTGGTGCAGCGCACTGGCCAGTGGCTGCACGAGGGCGATATCACACAGGATGCGGCCTTGCGGCTGATGGATTGGATGGAGTCACTGCTGCGCCGCGAAAGCTATTTGGCTTTATTGGTGGAGCGTCCAGCGGTGCACCAGCGACTGCTGCGACTCTTGGGTGCAGCGCGGTGGCCGGCGCGCTACTTGCTCAAGCATCCAGGCGTTATCGACGAGTTGGCCGGAAGCACCATGGTGCGCGAACGCTTTGACGCTGCGCAATGCGAGGCCGACATAGAGAGGCGCTGCATGGCTTTGCGCAACAGCGGCGAAGAGGACGACGAAAGCTTGCTCAATTTGCTGCGCCGCGCGCACCATGCCGAAGTGTTTCGCACGTTGGCGCGTGATGTAGAAGGCCTGATAACGGTGGAGCAAGTTGCCGATGATTTAAGCGCGCTGGCCGAAGTGATTCTGCGCATCACCACCCGCTGGGTCTGGCAACGCATGAAACAGCGCCATTGCGAGTTGCCGCGTATCGCCATCATTGCCTACGGCAAACTCGGCGGCAAAGAGCTGGGCTATGGCGGCGACCTGGACATTGTGTTTCTGTACGACGATCCAGATGAGCAAGCAGGCGAAATTTACGGCACGCTGGTGCGTAAACTGATCAACTGGTTGACGGTGAAAACCAGCGAGGGCGACCTTTACGAAATCGATACGGCGCTGCGCCCCAATGGCAACTCTGGCCTTTTGGTCACTACTTTTGGCGCCTATGCCGACTACCAGCAGCAACGTGGCTCGAACACCGCTTGGACATGGGAACACCAGGCGATGACACGCGCACGTTGCGTGCTGGGAAGCGCCGACATGCAAAACCGTTTTGATGCCATCCGCGAAGCCGTGATTTGCAGCCCGCGCGACCAGAGCGCCTTGCGCGACGAAATTGCCACGATGCGTGACAAAGTACGTGCTGCCCATCCGGTGCCCGCCGATCGCTTTGACGTCAAGCACAGCCCAGGCGCTATGGTGGACATTGAGTTTGCCGTGCAGTACCTGGTATTGGCATTCGGACAAACCCATCCGGCTTTGCGCGCCAATGTGGGCAATATCGCTCTATTGCAAGCAGCACAAGACAGTGGCCTGTTGCGCGCGCCGCTAGGCCAGGATGCCGCTCAAGCCTACCGCACGTTGCGACGCATCCAGCATAAAGCCCGCCTGAACGAAGAGCCCACCCATGTGGCCCTGGACGATGCCCATCAAGAGCGCCAGGCGGGGTTAGCGCTGTGGCATTCGGTTTTTGCAGTCACCTAAACTTTTATGCCGCTTGCGCGCAAAAATGTCCCCAACTGCCGTACCGAGGAATCGGCTTCGGCAAAACGCCCCGCAAAAATTTGCCAAACATGCCACATACCTTGGAACTCCTGCAATTGCACCGCTGTACCTGCTGCTTGCAAGTTGACCGCCAGCGTCTTGGCGTCGCCTAACAGGGTTTCATGTTCACCAACGTGAATCAGGGTGCGCGGCAGATTGTGCAGGGCGGCAAAGTGGGGTGAAACCAATGGGTGAGCCAAGTTGCTGATGCCAACATAAAGTTGGGCCGCCATAGACAGGGTCGATGTGTCTGGAAAAAACGGGTCGACAGCGGCTTTGCTTTGGTGCGTAGGCTGGCTAAGCGTTAAATCGGTCCAGGGCGAGAGCAATGCCATCGCCCCGGGCGCGGGGTGGCCGCTATCGCGCAGTCGCAGCGCCAGGGCCAGCGCCAGACCGCCACCCGCAGAGTCACCGGCCAGCACGATGGTGCGCGCCGGATTTTGCGCGTGCAGCGCCAGGTAGGCGGTGTGGGCATCGTCCAGCGCGGCGGGAAACGGGTGCTCAGGCGCCAGCCGGTAGTCCAGCAAAAAACAATCTAGCCCGGCGGCTAGGGCCAAGTGGCCGGCCAGGCCCCGGTGGGTGTGGCAAGAGCCGGTGATATAGGCGCCGCCATGCAAATACAAAACCACCGCAGCGGCTTCAGCGCCTGTGGGCCGCAGCCATTCACCAGTGCATCCGTCCAGTTGCGCCGGCTGCACCAGTACGCCAGCCGGGGCAGGGAACATGCGCGCTGAAGACTTGTTACGCGCTGCACGGACCTGCTCCAGCGTGCCGCCGCGCAAAGCGAATTTACGCAACTGACGTTTAACTGCGTAATAAAAAAACCGGGATTTCAGGGAGGGCAACGCAAACTCCTACAGGGCCGCCACGGCGGTTTATGGCGATAGATCTTGGCGCTGCGCTTAGGCGCTGCTGCTCTGTACCAACTGCATCGCAAACGTGCGGATGCCGCGCAACAGCATTTCAATGGCTACCGACACCAGCACCAGGCCCATTAGGCGCTCAATGGCCGTGACCACACGGATACCGATGAGGCGTTGGATGCGTTCGGCAGATACCAGCACGATGGCACTGATCAGCATGGTGATGCACAAGGCGGCTACCCACTCCAGACGTTTTTCCGGTTGCTGCGATACCAGTAGCAAGACCGTAGCCAAAGCCGAGGGCCCTGCAATGGAGGGCACAGCCAGTGGAACGATCAACGGCTCTATCAGTAGCTCGGCTTCAGGCGGTGTAGGGGGCGGAAATACCATGCGCAAGGCGATCAAAAACAAAATCACCCCACCCCCGATTTGCAGCGCTAAATCGCTTAAGTTCATCACCCGCAAAAAGCCTTCGCCGACAAACATGAATGTCAGTAGCAAAAAAAAGGCGATCGAAATTTCCCGAAGAATGACGCGCAGGCGTCGCGCTTGCGGCACGTGTTTGAGTGCATTGGCAAAGACCGGAATATTGCCTATCGGGTCGGTGATCAATACCAGCAAAATCGTCGCTGAAACAAAGGTGTAATTCATCATGTGGCGTACACCGTGTCCAATGAGGCAAAGCCTTTGATCTCTAGCGGGTTGCCGCTAGGGTCCAGAAAAAACATGGTCCATTGCTCGCCGCTTTGTCCTGCAAAGCGCAGCTGCGGCTCCATCACAAACTTTACTTGCGCATCGCGTAAACGCTGCGCTAGCGATTGCCAGTCGGGCAGGGCCAGCACCAGTCCCAAATGCGGCATGGGCACAAGGTGGTCGCCTACACGCCCGGTCAAGCTCGTTTTAAACGGCTCGCCCAAATGCAAGGAAATCTGGTGACCGAAAAAATCAAAGTCCACCCAGGTGTCGGTACTGCGCCCCTCCGTGCAGCCCAACACGCCGCCATAAAACGCGCGGGCGGCTTGCAAATCGGTGACGTGGTAGGCGAGATGAAACAGGCTAAGCATGGTTCAAGGATAGCAGCCCTGCTGCCATAATGACACGATGTCTCTGCTCCACTACTTGCGCACCTCCGCCGACCTAGGCCGCTGGGTGTTGCTATGGTGGTGCATGGCCCTGGGCGTAGCCGTCGCCGCGCCGTGGTTGCAGCCGGTGCAGCACACACTGGTATGCAGCGCTTCGGGCAGCGTCTCGGTGCAGGACACCGGGGCACCGGATACACCGGCCAGCCACCATCTCGATTGCGTGCTGTGCCTGGGTACCGGGGCTCCTCCCCTTGCGATGGCGCCAGTGCCTGCAGCCGACCCGGTGCCACTGCTGCGCACGGCACAAGCGGCATCTATGGGCCCGCAGCGCCGTACCGCGGCTCCGCCGCCAGGACGCGGCCCGCCCCAGGTGTAATCCCAGCCCGCTAAGCGCCAGGTACTTGTTGCATGGTGCCTCGCGCTGTGCGCGGCTCCCCGGGCGCTCTGCCCCAAACCGTTCTATCGAAGTAAGCGCTGCGCTATGCCTGCGCGCTATCGAAGATTTCTCTAGCCCCAACAAATTTTTAGCATGCACATACTCCAAAATTCTTTTCTGTTGCTGGTCAGCACATTAGCCCTGGTAGCAATCCCGGCGCAGGCCCATGTGGTGTTACAAGATGGTGCCGCTGCCGCCAACAGCAGCTACCGCGCTACCTTGCGTGTGGGCCATGGCTGCGATGGCGAGCCGACGACGTCCATGCGCGTCATACTGCCCGCTGGTTTCCATGGCGCCCAGCCCATGCCTAAGCCCGGTTGGACGCTGCGAACTGTCATCGGCCCTTTGGCCGTGCCCTATGAAAGCCACGGAAAGAAATACACCGAAGGCGTGCTGGAAATCAGCTGGACTGCCAATGGTGTGGACAATGCCTTGCCCTCTGATTTTTACGACGAATTTGTGCTGCGCGGAACCACCCCCGCCAAGCCCGGCCCGCTGTGGTTCAAGGTCGTGCAAGCCTGCGCCAAGGGGTCGAATGACTGGGTCGAAGTACCCGCAAACGGTACATCCACCAAAGGCTTGAAGATGCCAGCGGCTTTGCTCGAAGTTTTGGATGTGCAGGCCGCTAGCGGCCACGCACATTAATCGTTTGCGCAGACCATTCGCTTTGTTTGGTCGGTGTATCAATCGTTATTTTTAGAAAGTAAACACCATGAACAGCAAATTCCTTATCCGCAGCCTGATGCTCGCCAGCCTGATGCTTACCAGTGCCTGGGCGCAAAACATCAGTGTGCACAACGCCTGGGTGCGTGCCACGGTGCAAGGGCAAAAGGCCACGGGTGCCTTTATGACGCTCACCTCCAAAACCGATACCCGTTTAGTCGGCGTCAGCACCAGCGTGGCCGGCGTGGCCGAAGTGCATGAAATGAAGATGGATAACAACGTAATGCAAATGCGCGCCCTGCCCGACGGGCTGGCGCTGCCTGCAGGCAAGGCGGTGGCTTTGCAGCCCGGCGGTTTTCACGTGATGCTGATGGACTTGAAGCTGCCGCTGCAAAAAGACACCACCATTCCCCTGACCATGCGCTTCAAAGACGCCAAGGGTGTGGAGAGCAGTGTGGAGATCAAAGTGCCCGTGTCTCAGGTGGCGCCTGGCGGCGGCAAAGAGCACCAGCACGGTGAACATTGAGTTGCTGCACCTTAGCTTGTAATAAGGCGGGTGGGCCGCATGCTTGATCGGCAAGGTAGGGCATGGCGCCGTGCATGGGTGTGGCTGCTCCTTGGCCTCCTGCTGGTGGCGCCGTTGTTACCGGGGCTCAGCGCATCGTCGACACGCGCCACCTTAGCCAACTTAGACATATGCAGTAGCACTAGTGCCTTGGGCACTAGTGAGGTTGCGTTTGCCACACCTGTACTGGCGAATGACCATGCGCCGACTTCGGATAGCCACCAGAGCGCTGGAGGCCATTGCTTGTGGTGCTTCGCCTCTTCCCACGCATTCGGCCCGGCGACTTTTACGCCATTAGGGTTCGTTGACACCCTCGCCAAGCAAGCACTGCCCGCGCCGTATGGGCGGCGACCAGGTGCAGCGGCCATTCTGGAAGCCGCCTTCGCGCGCGGTCCTCCGACCCTGGCCTGAGCTGCCACAGCTGCCTGCCATTGCAGGCGCATCAATTGGATGCTTGCGCGGGACGCTTTTGCCCCGCGCTGGGGCATTCATTTCGAATCCCTTATTGAGTAAATATTCATGCAACATCGATTCATTCCGGTGGCCATAGCCATCGGCCTATCTACATCCCTGGGTGCTTGGGCCCAACCAACTTCCACAGACCCTTCGCAAGAGCAAGCGCCAGTGAAATCTTTGGGCATAGTCACCGTTTTCGGCAGCCGCCCCAGTTCCTTACCTACGCAAATTCCCACCACGATTGAAGGCATTACCCGCACGCAAATGGAGCAAACTATTAACGCGACAGACAGCGAAGACGTGCTCAAGTACTTTCCCAGCCTGGTCGTACGGCGGCGTTATATCGGCGACTACAACCATGCAGTGCTTTCCAGTCGGGCTTCCGGTACTGGCAATAGTGCGCGCTCGGCCGTCTATGCCGATGGCATTTTGTTGTCCAACTATTTAGGCAATGGCGCCACGTATGCGCCGCGCTGGGGCATGGTCACGCCTGAAGAGATCGAGCGCGCAGACGTGATGTATGGCCCGTTTTCCGCAGCCTACCCCGGCAATTCGGTGGGTGCGGTGGTGGACTATGTCACCCGGATGCCAAAGCAGTTCGAAGGACACGCGCAAATCGTGGTCTCGCAGCAAAACTTTGACTTGTACAACACGCACGAGACCGACTTTGCCACCCAGGCCAGTGCCTCGCTAGGCAGCAAGAGCGGCGACTGGGCGTGGTGGGTGAACATCAACCGCACCGATAGCCAGGGCCAACCGCTGGTGTTTGCGACCAAATCCTTCACGGTCGATCCGACCAAGAGCAGCAATAACGGCGCGGTGTATGGTTTGGATAAAACCAATACGCCTTGGTACATCCTAGGCACCAATACCCAGTACCACACGGTACAAGAGCACGCCAAACTCAAATTGGCCTATGACTTGTCCCCCACCGTACGCGCAAGTTACACGCTGGCTAATTGGAAAAACACCTCCGACGGTACGGCCAAAAGCTACCTGACGGACACGGCCAATCCCTATGGCGGTAATCATGTCATCAGCGGGCAGACCTTCTCCGCCAACGGCTTGTTCAATGCCACCCAAGAGCGCTTAGACCATTGGATGCACGGCCTGTCAGTCAAGAGCAATACCAAGGGCGAGTGGGATTGGGAGCTGGCTGCTAGTCGGGTGGACTACGGCACTGACCAGGCCCGCCAGTCTTCTATCAATAGCGCCGCCAATCTCAACGGCACCATGGGCAACGGCAGTGCCGCCACATTGACCGACCAAAACGGCACGGGCTGGACCACGCTGGCGGTCAAAGGCATCTGGCGCCCCCAAGGCCTGCAGGGCGCGCACCTGGTGGATTTTGGTGTCCAGCAAGATAGCTACCAACTGCGCGTCCTGAAGTCCAACCTGAGTGCTACCGACAACTGGTTTACCAGCAGCGCGGCCAGTCTAAGCGCCGACGTAGGCGGTCAAAGCAAGCTGCAAAGTATTTACGCGCAGGACGCTTGGGCGTTTGCGCGAGACTGGAAAACCGTGTTGGGCTTGCGACTGGAAAATTGGAGTGCATCGGACGGCTATGCCGTAACCACTGCGGCCACGGATCGCTATGCCCCGCGCAATGAGTTTTTCGCCTCGCCCAAAGCCGCATTGGCTTACCAATGGTCACACGATACGGTGCTCAAAGGCTCGCTTGGGCGAGCGGTTCGTATGCCAACCGTGTCTGAGCTCTACGGCGCTACTGCGAGCAAATGCGTGGACATCAACCCCGCCAAGAAAATTGTCAGCAGCGCCTGTACCAGCGGGCAGACGTGGTTGAACGAGCCCAATCTGCGACCGGAAAAATCCTGGACAACAGAGCTTACATTGGAAAAAGAACTGGGTAATGGACTCTTGCGGCTGACCTATTTCAATGAGGATGTGGCAGACGCGCTGTACTCGCAAGTGGCAGGCCTCAAGACCGACAACACCCCGGTCAACATGGTGCAAAACATTGACGCCATCAGCACGCATGGCTTAGAGATGGCATTTCAGGGAGAGAACCTTCTCACCCATGGCCTGGACCTGTCGGGCAGCGTGACCTATGCCGACTCGCGCATCCAAGCGAATAGCTCCTACGTGGCCACACCTGGCGACACCATTGGCAAATTGCAGCCCCGCGTACCGCAGTGGCGCGCCACTGCGCTAGCCAATT
Organism: Comamonadaceae bacterium; assembly: GCA_947447975.1. Classification (GTDB taxonomy): domain Bacteria; phylum Pseudomonadota; class Gammaproteobacteria; order Burkholderiales; family Burkholderiaceae_C; genus Allorhodoferax. The sequence goes on from CANFLU010000001.1 coordinate 208,546, forward strand.
ACCACTGGAACCCGCAACTGAGCACCTCCTTGGGCTTGCGTTACAGCTCCGACCAGTTCAGTAGTTTGAACAACACGGATATCAACGGATTTGCTTACACCGCCGCAAGCCGATTTACCGTACTGGACCTTCGGGTGCGCTATGCCATCCAGCCCAAACTGGTAGCCGCCTTTGGCGTTGACAACCTGACCAATCAAGCGTACTGGAACTTCCACCCCTATCCGGGGCGCACCTTGGTTGCAGAGCTGCAATACGCGCTGTAGGTCTTGCAAATCGGGCGCTTGGCTAGGAAGTGGCTAGCGCCTGGTCAAACACGTGGTCGAGCGTCGTCCGCCATAGCACTTTGTCTGCTTCAGGCGCAAAGCTGGCATCGATGCTGTTACGGGCCAACTGCCACGCGTCCTGCCCGCTCAGCTCAGGCAGTGCGGCAAACACGGCTTCGAAGTTGCTAAGCAGGTAGCCGCCAAAATAGGCGGGGTCATCCGAGTTGAGGGTGATGCACAGCCCGGCATGCAGCAGTGTGGCCAGGTTGTGCTCTTGCATGGTGTTGAACACACAGAGCTTCACGTTGGACAGCGGGCATACGGTCAGCGGCATGCGGCTGTCGGCCAGGCGCTGTACCAGCACTGGGTCCTCGCTGCAGCGCACGCCGTGGTCGATGCGCTCCACGTGCAAGACATCGAGCGCACTTTCGATATAGGCCGGCGGCCCTTCCTCACCTGCATGGGCCACGATGCGCAGGCCCAGTGCACGGCACTTGGCAAAAACGCGGGCAAATTTTTCTGGTGGGTTGCCGCGTTCTCCCGAGTCCAGGCCCACGCCGATAAAGTGCGCGCGGTAAGGCAAGGCTGCCTCCAAAGTATCAAAGGCAGATGCTTCGGACAAGTGGCGCAAAAAGCACAGGATCAGGCTGGCGCTGATACCCCAGTGGGCTTTGGCGTCCGCGCAGGCCCGTGCCAGCCCTTGGATCACTGCGCCCATGGGAACGCCGCGTTCGGTATGGGTTTGCGGGTCAAAAAACAATTCGGCATGCACGATATGGTCGGCATGCGCCCGCGCAAAGTAGGCCATCGCCATGCGGTAAAAATCGTCTTCCTCTATCAGCACGGAAGCACCGGCGTAATACAAATCCAAAAAGCTTTGCAAGTCGGTAAACGCATAGGCTGCGCGCAAAGCCTCTACGCTGGGGTAGCTGAGCGTGATGCCGTTTTTCGCGGCCAGCGCAAATATCAGTTCTGGCTCCAAAGAGCCCTCGATATGGATGTGCAACTCGGCTTTGGGCATGCGCGCCAGTAAGGCGGAAAGGTGGTTGCGGGCGATAGTGGCGTAGGTCATGGTGAGGGGCTCCCGTAAAGCGCTCAGGCCAGTGGCGGCAAAGCCGCTTCCATGGCTTGCAGCTCTTGCAATGGCGGTATGGTGGCTAGCATCTGCGGGTCCAGCATATCCCAGACGATGCCACAGCGCGGCTTGTGCGGGTTGGTCACTTCTATCGTGCGCGTGGGCGTAAAAATCGCGTCGGCTACGGTGTCAAAAATCTCGGGGTACAAAGTCTCTTGTAGCACTTGGCAATCGTGCACCAGCGCCGCCGTAGGCGTTTGCGCATGGATCACGCCGATGCGGTAGAGCATGCCCCATTCCGCATCAAAAAAACCATGGCCTTTGCCAAAGCGCACGCCGTGCTCATTGATAGCGCCGGTGCCGGTAATCATGTAGTCCAGACGCGGTAGCTCAGCGCGAATTTGTGCCAACGTCATATGCCGCCCGTGGCGCTCCATGCCGTCGAGTGTGGCGGCATACAGCAAGCGGTCTTTGGGTATGGTGGCCGGATCCAGCAGCCAAAAGCCCCGGCGTATGGAATAGGTGGTCATCAAGATGCGCTTGCCTTCGCACAGCGTACGGTAGCGCAGCTCTTCGATGCAGTTGTCTGGCGTGATGAAGATGCATTCGGACTGTTGGTAATACCGGTGCGCCATCAAGCGATCAGTAGCCGCGCTACTGCCCACAAAGTCGGTGATGAATTCGCCGAAATCAAAATGAAAACGGCTATCGGCAAAAGCCACTTCGCGCAGTGCGGCAAACACGCGTTCGCGCACCGTGTGTTTATGGTCGGTGTGTTCCATAGGCTTATTTCCTTCAATCAAAAAAAGTGGGCTGCGCACTCAGGCCGCAGGCGCCATCGCATAGCGTTGCAGCACGTAGCGCTCCAGTACCACGACCAGGCTATTGAGCAGTACGGCGATGAGGATGGCCACCACCGCTACGCTCCATATCATTCCGAAATCGAGCACGCCGCGCGACACATTGAGCAAATTGCCGATGCCGGTGCCAGTGGCCAGCCATTCGGCAATCATCACGCCCAAAAACGCGCGTGGTGCCGCCAAGCGCGCTGCGGCGCATAAATACGGCAAGGCCCAGGGCAGCGCAATCAGGCGCAACTGCCGCCAGCGCCCGGCGCCATACACACGCACAAAATCGGTAGCGCTGCTTGGCACCAGTGCCAGCCCTTGGGCAATCGTCACAAAGGCGGGGAAAAACGTTACCGACACTGTCACCACCAAGATGCTTGCGGTGCCGCGCCCGAACACCAGCACCACTAATGGCGTCAGCGCCACCAGTGGCATGGATTGGCTGACCAAGGCCACCGGCATCAGGCTGAGGCCCAGCGCCTTATAGACCGTGGTGCTCACCGCCAGCAACAGCGCCACCGCCAGCCCCGCCAGCATGCCCAGCACGGTGTAGGGCAAGGTTTGCGACAGCGCATCAAGTAAGAGTTCGCGGTTCTCGGCCGCGTTGTCCGCGGCAAACAAATGTTCCAGCACGCCTGCCGGTCCGCGCAGCACGATATCGGACACGCCCAGCAAGGTGAACAGCGCAATCACCCCGTACCACAACACAAAAGGCATGGCCAGCGTACCCAGGCGCATGGCCCAGCGCGTGGCTGCGCTTTCGGTATCCAAGCCCGCCTGAAAACCCAGCGGCGTGCTGGCGCTTTGGGTGTCGCCCGCAAAGCGCGCCGCGATCAGGCCCGCGCAGCCGTACGCGATGCCGCTAACTGCCGTGGCCGTGAGGCCAATCCCCCACAAGCGCGCTGGGTCGGCCCGGCCTAGCGAGCCGATTAAATAGGTGCCCAGCCCGGCATTGCCGCCGCTGCCAAACTCCGCCAGTATCGAGCCCAGCACCGCGGCGGGCGCTGCAACGCGTAAACCGGCTAGCAAGCTTGGCAAGCCGCTACGCAATCGGATGCGGCGCAGTATTTGTGCATCACTGCCGCCATACACGCGCACCAGGTCCACCAAGCGCGCGTCCACCTGCGTCAGGCCCAGGACCGTGGCGACCATGGTCGGGTAATACACCGACAGCGCGGCCAGCACCACGCGCGGTGTATCGCCAGGCAAAGCGATCACCAAAATCGGCACCAGCGCAATCGCTGGCATGGCAAACAAGCTTACGTTGACACCGGCCATCAAGCGCCCTGCAGGACGCCACCACGCAAACCACATGCCCATCAATACCGCGACCGTATTGCCGATCAAAAAACCAACAAAAGCGGTTTTGAGCGTGCCCCAAATATGCGGCGGGTAGTCGCCTCGGTCCAGCCACCATTGGCGCAGGATGCCGCTGGGAGCAGGCAGAGCACCTTGGCCTACCCATTGGGCCCGTCCTGCCAATTCCCACAGCAGTAGCATCAGCAGCAAGCCGGGCAAGGCCGCGCGGTGGCGTGTGGGCGTGTCCATTGGCTACCCGCTAGGCCGTGCCGTACAAAATACCGGCTACTTGTTGCTCCAGCGCGCGGAATGCAGTGCTGTTAAACAAGTCCACTGTGCGTGGCCTGGCAAAAGGTACCTCTACGATCTGCGCAATGCGCCCGGGCTGGCTTTGCATTACCGCCACGCGGTCGGCCAAAAACAAGGCCTCGTCAATACCATGCGTGACCAGCAGCGTGGTAGTGGGCCGCTCCAGCCAAATGCGTTGCAACTCCAGGTTCATGCTGCGGCGCAGGATTTGGTCCAGCGCGCCAAAAGGCTCGTCCAGCAACAGCACTTCGGGCTGCGTCACCAGCGCGCGCGCAATCGCCACCCGCTGGCGCATACCGCCCGAAAGCTGTGAAGGTAGCGCGCTTTCAAAACCTTGGAGGCCTACCAACTCCACCAGGCTGCGGATGCGCGCCATGTCCACCGGCGCACCGGTCACATCCAGTGGCAAGCGCACGTTGTCCACCACCGAGCGCCATGGCAACAGCGCTGCGTCTTGAAACGCAATGCCCAGCGCACCACGTTGCTGCAAAGCCAATGGCGACTCTTCGCCAATGCGCACCGTGCCGCTATCGGGCTGCTCCAGCCCAGCCACCAGACGCAGCAAGGTGGACTTGCCGCAGCCCGAAGGCCCGATCAGCGCGGTAAACGAACCATCGGGGCAGTGCAAAGAAACATGCTCCAGCGCCACCAAAGGGGGGGCGCCGGAGACGGCGAACACGCGCCCGACCTGGGCTATGCGCAGTTCGCTGTTGCGCATCAGATTTCTTTGAGCAAGCTGGTGTCAAAGTGCGATTTGTCGGCCTTCACATTGACGGCGTTGAGTGCGGCAATGCAGTTGGCAATCGACTCATCGCTCATGGCGAACACGCCGCCGGCGTTGGCGATCAAAGGCTTTTGGGCTTCGTTAAAGAACAACTCGTTTTCTATGCTGCGGCCGGTCCCTTTGAACCAGGTGTCTTTGAACTTGGGTGGATAGGCCTTGGTGTCTTTGAAGTTTTCGTCCCAGCCCTTGCGGCTGGCGCGCATAAAGGCCACTATATCTTTGCGGCGGGCCTTTAGGGTCTCTTGCGTGACCACCACCACGTCGTTAAACAGTGGCAGCTTGAAGTCTGCCAGCAGGAAACTGGTGGCATCTTTGCCCATGCTCTTGATGGTGAAAGGCACGTTGGTGGTGAAGTCCAGCGAACCGTCTATTTCACCCTTGATCAAGGGCGTCGGATCGTAGGCATAAGGCACAATCTTGACCTTGGCTTTGTCGATGCCGTTGAGCTTGAGCATGGCCTCGACGGTTAGGCGGTTGACCGGTGGCACGGCAATGGTTTTGCCGATCAGGTCTTGCGGTGTTTTCAATGGCTTGGAGGCCAGGCTGACGATGCCGACAGGGTTCTTCTGGTATTGCGCCCCGATGATGACCAGCGGTGCTTTTTGGTCGGTAATGGCTTTGATGGCAGTTTCCACCGTGGTCAGGCACACATCGGCTTTTTTGGACAAGAGCGAGGCCTCTGGGATCACGTCCGGGCCGCCGGACAAATACGTCAGGTCCAGACCTTCGGCTTTGTAAAACCCTTTGTCCATAGCCACAAAGTAGCCCATGAATTCGGCGTCGTTCACCCATGCTGCTTGCATGGTGAGTTTGGCGGCGCTTTGGCTCCAGGCGCCCATGGGCGCCATAGACGCCAAGGCGGCGGAAGTGGCAAGAAACTGGCGGCGTGATGCTTTCATGGTGTCATCCTTTGAAGGTGTGAAGTTAAAAAACAAGGGGCGGGGAAATCGGTACAAAAATGCGTTGAGAAAATGGTCTTCAGGCCAGGCCGATGATGCGTCGCAACTCGGCCAAAGCGGGAATGGCGCGCACTTGCTCGGGTGTGATGTCTTTCCAGTTCAGGCCGCGCGGGCGCTGGGTTTCGCGCGCCACTTGCAGGCTGCGCGTCGGGGTACAGATCCAGTCCACCAGTACATCGTCGGGGCTGGGGTAGAGCTTTTTGTCTAGCACCTGCACATCGTGCACCACGGTCACCAGCGGCGTGAGGTTGTCCACCAGGCCCATGTCGCTGAAGATGCGCCACTCCAGATCAAAAAAACCGTGGCCGCGCCCAAAGCGCACGCCCGAGGTCGCCACTGCCGAGGCCCCTGTCGCTACAAAATCGAAAGCGCCCAAATCGGCCAATGCGTTGAGCGTCAGCGGCTCGCCAAAATGCGCCAGCCCGTCGGGCCAGGCGCCATAGAGTTCATGGCCTGTGGGCACTGCGCCCGGGCGCAGCAAGTAAAAGCCGCTGGCCATGTTGTAGCTGGACACCACCAGGCTCACGCCGCGCGCCAACAGGCGCTGACGCAGGCCGGTAAGGCTGTTGTCTGGCGTGACAAATACATGGCGCGCCGCATCAAAACCGGGTAGGGCCCACAGCCGGTCTAGCGCGGCATCAGAGCCAATGAAATCGGGGATGAACTCGGAAAAGCGCAAATGAAAACGCGAGTCCGCCAGCGCCACGGCGCGCAGGCCGTCCCACAGTTGTTCACGGGCAAAAGCGGAAGCGGCCAATCGGTGTCCTTGTGCGTGGGTTTGACAAATCCAAGGCTTGCGGCCCGGCCTGATCGCGGCACATCGGGGGGCCGCAAGGCTGGAACCATTGTTTCAGATATTCATAGTATCATGGAATGATTGTTTCAACCACCGCCTTTTGGCCCATGCCCCAGCGCCTGCATTTACGGGTCACCATGCCCCTTTGTCCTGTTGGCGGCGGCCCCGTTCGACTTGCGATACTGCGGCCATGACTACCCGCCTGACGCTGGCTATACAAGAGCATTTTGAGCAGCTCTCGCCCAGCGAGCGCAAATTGGCCAAGCTCTTATTGGATCGCGCCGACGACATGCTCACCTATTCGGCCACCGAGCTGGCGGCCATGGCCGATGTGTCTAAGGCCACGGCGGCGCGTTTGTTTCGCAGTCTGGGTTATGCCGATTTCAACGAGGTGCGTTTGCAAGCGCGCGAAGAGCGTAACCTGGCCCCGCCGTTTCAGGCGCCGCGCCTGTCAGGGGCAAGGGCACCCGTGCGCGCCCACAGCATCAGCGCGCATTTGCAAACCGAGTCGGAAAGTCTGGCGCGCACCTTCGAGTCCCTGCGCAGCGACACCTTGCTGGCAGCCGCCAGCGTGTTGGCCAAGGCGCCCAAAGTCTGGCTACTGGGGCTGGGCATGGACGAGGGTCTGATGCGTTTTGTGCGCCCGCAGCTGGCGCGTATTCGGCCCGAGGTCTATGCGCTGGGCATGCAAAGCGGCGTCTGGGCCGAAGACTTGGCGATGGCAGGCCCGCGCGATGCGCTGCTGCTCATCATGACCCAACCCCGCGACAGTGCTATGGACCGCCTTGCCGCACACGCTGGCACCACCCGCGTGCAAACCGTGGCCGTGGTCGATGTGCGCCATAGCGCATGGGCGCAGCGCTTCTCCAGCGTGGTGCTGCCCTGCTACAGCAGCAGCACCGATTACGCCTTCTCCGCTATGGCGGCCACCAGCATGTTGCAACTGCTCAGCCACCACGTCGCTATGCGTTTGGGCAAACGCGCCCAGCAACGCCAGCAACTGGTAGACGACATCGCGCAGGAGCTAGGCGGCGATTAGCTCGGGCGGGCTCGCTGGTCTTTACTTCAGCGTCGGATCTGCCAGCACCTTGCCCGGCTTGGGTAAGCCAGTGGGGCCGATGTGCGAAACGTGGGCCTCTACTTTTTGAACCCCGTTTTTGTCCAACTCCATGCGCAAGGCCCAGCCAATGTAGTTGATGGGCAGCGGAAAGCCGTCGAACACAAAATTGCCCAGGCTGTAAAAAATCGGCTTGCCCTTGTAGCGCTCTGTATCCTGCAACTGGTGCGGGTGGCCGCCGATCACGGCGTCGGCGCCAGCGTCGATCATCAGGCGTGCCAACTGGCGTTGGCGGTCATTGGCAATGGGCTCTTCCCATCCCCAGTGCATCACCGGAATCACGACATCGGCTTTGTACACCGCGCGCGCGGCGCGGATGTCGCGCAGCACTTGCGAATCCTCGCTCCAGGCCACGCCCGGTCGGTCGGTGTCGGCTTCAAAACTGCGCGGTTGAAACTCGTCGTAACCCAGGATAGCCACGCGCACGCCTTTGCGCTCGATGATCCAGGGCGTATGCGCCTCGGTCAGGTTCATACCGCCGCCATAGAAGCCGATTTGATTTTGCTTGAGCAAACCCAGCATCTGCGCAAAAGCCTGCGGCCCGAAGTCGCCCGAATGGTTGTTGGCCAAGCCCACCGCGTCAAAGTGGCGCTGGATGTACTTTAAAGCGCGCGGATGCACGCGAAACACATTGGGCTTGTCGTCCTCTGGGCTGCCGGTGGTGGCGACCACGCATTCCAGGTTGCCGATGCGTATGTCCGCCCCCGCAAACAAACGGGCAAAGCCGGCATACGGGTCCTGCCCTTTGCGCATGGCGTCCATGGGCCCGTCTTCCAGCATCATGTCGCCCACGACCACCAGGGACAAAGGCCCTTCAGCGTCCGGCCTGCGCGCCGGAGCGTTGGCCGGCGCTTTGGCCGTGCGGTGAACTTTGTGTGGGTGCTGCGTCTTGGCGTGGGTTTTGGACTTGGCAGGTTTGTCTGTGACTGGTGTTGCGCCCGCTTCTGCGGCTGTCACCGGCGGCGTAGCAAATGCCAGCAGTAAAGCGCCAGCGGCGAGCGCGGCAAAAAGTGTGCTGCGCATCATGGCGCCACCTCGGCCAGGGCGCATTGGTATTGCAGCTCTTTGCCTAGCAACGGCGAGTACAAAGAAACCCGGCCCGTCAGGGCATCAGGCTTGGGCGCGGTCTGCGCCACCGGCTGTAAAAAACGCGTGTGCTGCATGACCATGGGCTGGCGGCGTGTGTTGTAGTACACGTACAAGTTAATGCTCTCCAGGCCAGAGGCGCCACCGGCATCCGGCCCTGCGGCTAGCACTATGGCCTTAAAGCGAAAGCGATTGCCAATGGCCACCGCCTCGGTGGTGTAGGGGTCGGTCACCACGCCAAAGGTCTTGTGGTGGGTTTCGGAGTTCACGTCAAAGCTGCACTGCAACTGCGGTGCGGCCCGCGCGGCCAGCGGGCAGGCCAGCAGGGCAAGGCCGAGCGCGGCGGCGGCGGTTTGCAGCGGGCGCTGTGCTTGGAGTCGAGGGAGGAGGTCAAGGGCCATGGGGTGCGGGGTGGAAATGGCGACGGGGGGAGTGTATGCGGGCCGTGCTGAAGGTGGTCCCGTTTCACAACCTATCCTCTTTCGAAAAACTGGCAGGCGCTGTGGATGCGGACGCATCGGGAGTGATTCTGCGAGCGCGAATAATTCATCGAATTAGAAGTAGCCGGCGAAGCGTCCGTGATATGCTTTTTTCATCGCTACAGCCCTTGTTCGATGAAAAAGAAAATTGAAGGGCAAACCCGGTGAAAACCGCTGACGCAAAGCCACCGAACTAAAGCGCCAGCCATTGGCGCAACGTCAGCGGGGCCGCTAGATGGGATGGGCACATGCGGCCTGACTCCAAACTCCTCGGACCCGCAAACAAACACCATGAAAAATTTATTTTCCACCCTGGCCTTTGCCCTAATGAGCCTCGCCATGCTCGGCCAAAGCCAAGCCGCCGATACCAAAAAAGGGATTGGCTTGGCGGAGTCCCAAGGCTTGGGTGATAGCCAGCTGCAAGACTTGCAGGTCGCTTGGTATTACAACTGGGGCCCGCAATCGCAGATCAAAACCCGCGTTCCATTCGTACCCATGGCATTTAGCCCGGCGAGCATTGCCAAGCTGCCTAGCAATGTGCCGATCGTGCTGGGTTTTAACGAACCAGATAATGCTAAGCAGTCCGATTTGCGAGTTTCTGACGCGGTAGCTGCATGGCCCAGCCTGCAAGCCCGTGCACAGTCGCTAGGTGCGCCCGCTACGGCGGGCAACCCGCTCAAAAAAGCCTCGTGGCTGGACGAATTCATGCGCGCAGCGCCTAAGGTCGATTTCATTACCTTACATTGGTACAAAGGTGTGAACGCCAAGCAGTTCATCGCGGATGTGCAAGCTTTGTGTGACACCTATAAAAAGCCCGTTTGGGTCACCGAGTTCGCTCCACAGACTGCGGGGGGCGCACGCGAGAAACCCGATCGCTTTACGCAAGAGCAGGTTGATGCGTTTATGCAGACCACTATCGCTTGGATGGAAAATTCATCCTGCGTACAGCGCTACGCTTGGCATGACGCCAAGCTTGGTACATCTAAACTTTTCGACGGACAGGAACTTAGTGCCACGGGCAAGACGTATGCCCGCCTTGGCCAAAGGTAAGCAGTGCGGTTCAAGCTGATTGCGCCAGCCATCAAGGCTTGCCTTACAGTAGGCATGCAACAACGCTGCCTTTCCATGTCCCCCGTCCCCACGCATATCGTCCTCCTAGGCGGCATCAATATGGATGTCTCCGTCTACGCCCACCATGCTTTGCGCGCGTGCGATTCCAACCCAGGGCGGGTGCAGTGCAGCCCCGGTGGCGTGGCACGCAATGTGGCGGAGAACTTGTTGCGTCTTGGGGTGGATGCGCGATTGCTAGGGGTCCTCGGCGACGACGTGTTCGGCCAGGCTTTGTGGCAATCTGGAGCGGCCATGGGGTTGGACATGCGCGCTTGCCTAACGCTGCCTGGTCAGCGTAGCGCCACCTATGTGTGCTTGCACCAAGCCGATGGCGATATGGATGTGGCGGTGAACGACATGGACATCATGGATGCGCTCACGCCCGCGCTCTTGCAGCCGCAGATGGCCCTGTTGCGCAGCGCAGCGGTGCTGGTGGCGGACTGCAATTTGCGCCCCGATGTGTGGCAATGGCTGGCCGCCGAGGCGGCACACCCGGCGCTGTTTGCTGAGGCAGTGTCTGTAGCTAAGTGCGCACGCTTGGGCCCGGTGCTGCAGCATATCCACACGCTCAAAGCCAATCGCCTAGAGGCGCAGGCTTTGTGTAGCCGCGCCATTGATAGTGTGCAGGAGGCGTGCGATGCCGCGCTGGACTTGCACCGCCAGGGCGTAGGCCGGGTGTTGATCAGCTTGGGCGCCCAAGGCGTGGCCTGGTGCGATGCCGATGGCCGCTGTGGCCACTGCGCGGCGCGGGCAGTGCCGGTGCTCAGTGCCACGGGCGCGGGCGATGCGTTGATGGGCGGCTTGGTGTATGGTCACTTGCAGGGCTGGCCTCTGGAGGCGGCGCTGGAATGGGCCATGGCCTGTGCCGAAATCACTTTAGGCAGCCCCGCAGCCAATGCCCCGACGCTGAGCGTGCAGGCCGTACAAAACTATTTGCAACACACCTGACTATGAATCCGAATTTAGACATCGCCCCCGAAGTGCAAGCCGCACTGGCCCAAGGGCAGGCGGTGGTGGCTTTGGAGTCCACCATCATTTCGCACGGCATGCCGTTTCCGCAAAACGTCGAGACGGCACTACGGGTCGAGGCCGAGGTGCGCGCCCATGGCGCCGTGCCTGCCACAGTGGCTATCGTGCAAGGGCGATTGCAAGCGGGTTTGTCGGTAGCGCAGATAGAGCGTCTGGGCCGCGCGGGGCATGCGGTGACCAAGGTGAGTCGCCGTGACATGGGTTTTGTGGTGGCCGCAGGCGCCGATGGCGCAACCACCGTGGCCGCGACCATGCGTATCGCCGCGCTGGCGGGCATACGCGTGTTTGCTACGGGTGGTATCGGTGGCGTGCACCGGGGCGCCGAGCAGAGTTTCGATATTTCGGCGGACTTACAAGAGCTGGCGCAAACCCAGGTCGCCGTGGTCTGCGCGGGCGCAAAGTCCATACTCGATTTGCGCTTAACGCTGGAGTACCTAGAGACCCAAGGCGTGCCGGTGGTGGGCTATCAAACCGAAGCGCTACCCGCATTTTTTACCCGCGAGAGTGGTTTTAAGGTGGACTACCGGCTGGATTCGGCGCAGGCAATAGCGGCGGCTATGCGCGCCCAGTGGGCGCTGGGTCTGCCCGGCGGCATGGTGGTGGCCAACCCGATTCCGCAAGCGCATGCCATGGAGCGCGACACCATAGACCGCGCCATAGCCCAGGCCCTGCAAGAATCCGCTGCGCAAGGCATTAGCGGCAAAGCTAGCACCCCGTTTTTATTGGCACGGGTTAACGAACTTACTGGCGGCGACAGCCTAAGCGCCAATATCGCGCTGGTGCTCAACAATTCCCGCCTCGCCTCGTCTATTGCGCTGGCGTATGCAGCGATCGGCAATTGAACGGGCCGCACACCCGGGCGAGCGGTGCATCATCCCTTCAGTGGGATGTGGGTACTGTTTTTCACTTCTTCCATCACCGCGTAGGTGCGGGTCTCGCGCACGCCAGGTAGTTGCCAGAGCACGGTGCCGGCGAAGTCGCGGTAGGCGGCCATGTCGGCCATGCGGGTTTTGAGCAGGTAGTCAAAGCCGCCCGCCACCATATGGCACTCCATGATTTCGGGGCGCACTTGCACGGCGGCCTTGAAGGCCTCAAACACATGTGGCGTGGTGTGGTCCAGCAGCACTTCTACGAACACCATCAGGCCCGCGCCCAACTTGTCAGGGTTTAGGTGCGCCTGGTAGCCCAGGATAAAACCCTCTTTGCCCAGGCGCTGCACCCGCGCCAACACAGCGGTGGGCGACAAGGCCACCGTCTCGGCCAGCTTGAGGTTGGAGATGCGCCCGTCCTCCTGCAAGGCACGCAGGATCTTCAGGTCGGTCCGATCCAGGTTGGCAGCAACTGCGGTCATATATGAATTATTCGCTATAAAGTGATAAAAATAAAGATAAATATTTGCTGTAAATAATGGGAATATAGCGTTTTACACCAAGCATGCGGCCCGCCGGCTGCAGGAGCAAGCCCTATGTTGATGCAGCAACGCCTTCCTAACCCCTACCGTCCCGAAGCCGATATCGTGGCCCAGCGCCTGCGCAGCTTGCAAGACAAGTTGGACTGGTCTGCCGCCGCCCAAGTGGCCGCGCCCTGGGTGCAAACCGTGCGCGACCATCCCGCTCCGTTTTGGGCCATGGAGAGCTTATTGCAGGAGTACCCGATTTCCAGCGCCGAGGGTCTCGCGTTGATGCGCCTGGCCGAAGCGCTCTTACGCGTGCCCGACATGGACACCGCCATCGCCCTGACCGCCGACCAGCTTGGCCGCGCTGATTTTGCGCAGTCCGGGGACCAGGTGCTGGCGCGTTTATCGCGCGCGGCCATTGCCATGTCCAAACACTTTTTACCCGATGCGCAAGGTGCCGGTGGTAGCGGCTTGATGGGCCGTTTGGGCGCACACACCGTGGTTGCTGCCACGCTACGCGCAGTGCAGTTGCTAGGCCGCCAATTTGTGCTGGGCCAGACCATGGCCGAGGCCATGCGCCATGCTGACAGCGCACGCCAGGCGCAAAGCCAGGGTCTGCGTTTTTCATACGACATGCTGGGTGAAGGTGCGCGGACCGCCGCCGATGCGCAGCGCTATTTGCAAAGCTATAGCGATGCGATAGCCGCCTTGGCGCAGACCGCCGTGCCAGGGCGTGGGCCGCAGGGCAACGACGGCATCAGCATCAAGCTCAGCGCACTGCACCCGCGCTACGAAGAGGGCCAAAGCGCGCGCGTTATGGCAGAACTGCTGCCACGCTTGTGGGACTTGTGCGAACAGGCGGCGCGCGCCCATATCAACCTCACGATTGATGCCGAAGAGGTAGATCGCCTGGAGTTGTCGCTCGAGGTGTTAGAGGCTTTGCTACCGCGTGTAGCGCAGCATTGGCCGCAGTGGCGCGGCCTGGGCCTGGCTTTGCAGGCTTACCAGAGCCGCGCGCTGGAGCTGGTACACACCGTGGTGGCCATGGCGCGCCGGCACCGCGTCGGCCTGATGTGCCGTTTGGTGAAAGGAGCGTATTGGGACGCTGAAATCAAACGCGCCCAAGAGCTGGGGCTACCGCATTACCCGGTGTTCACGCACAAACACCATACCGATATTTCCTACCTGGCCTGCGCTTGGGCGCTGTTGGACGCGCCCGATGTGATTTACCCTCAATTTGCCACGCACAACGCGGCCACGATAGCGGCAATCATGCAAATGGGCGCACGCAGTGGCGGTGCGTTTGAGTTGCAACGCCTGCACGGTATGGGCGAGGGCGTGTACCGTGAGGTGCTGAAAAACCCGCTCATGGCTTGCCGCGTGTATGCGCCAGTAGGAGCGCACAAAGACTTGCTCGCCTACTTGGTGCGCCGCTTGTTGGAAAACGGTGCCAACTCATCATTTGTGCATCAGCTGGCCGACCCGAACTTGAGTGTGCGCGATTTGCTGATCTCACCGTTGCGCCTGGAATCCTTGGGCGCTTTGCCCCAACCGCCGCACTTATTTGGCAGCGGCGAAGGCGTACGCGCCAATAGTGGGGGGATGGACTTCACCGTGCCCGCCATGCGAGCACCCTACCTGCAAGCCCTGGCACAAACCAGGCCTGGAGCACCAGCACAGGCGACGGTGCAGGATGTACACCACGCGATGCAGCGTGCAGCAGCCAGCTTTAAGACCTGGTCCCGCACGTCAGTGGAGGAGCGCAGCGCCGCCTTGCTGCGCGCCGCCGATAGTCTGGAACAACAAAGCCCGCAGCTGTGCGCTTTGCTGGTGCACGAGGCCCACAAAACTTGGGGCGATGCGCAATCTGAAGTGCGCGAAGCGGTGGACTTTTTGCGCTACTACGCGCACGAGGCCCTGCGCATCATGCAGCCGCTGTTTATGCCTGTGGCCCACGCTTATGAATGGTCAGGCGCGGGTGCCGCAACCAGCACATCCGCTGCGCAAGCGGGCGGTGCACCCTGGCTACCCGGCGTGACCGGCGAAACCAACACATTGCAATTGTGCGGGCGTGGCGTGTGGGTGTGCATCAGCCCCTGGAATTTTCCGCTGGCTATTTTTATGGGTCAGATCGCTGCGGCCTTGGCCAGCGGAAATACGGTGTTGGCCAAGCCTGCCGAGCAAACCCCGCAGATTGCGGCAGAGGCAGTGCGTTTACTGCATGTTGCAGGCATCCCGCATGACGCATTGCACTTGATGCATGGGCCGGGTGAGACCGTAGGTGCGGCCCTGGTAGCGCAAAGCGGCGTGGCAGGCGTGGTGTTTACCGGTTCCACCGAGGTAGCCAAAATCATCCAGCGTGCGCTTGCCGCCAAGCCTGGCCCCATCGTGCCACTGATTGCCGAGACGGGCGGCATTAATGCCATGGTGGTGGACTCGTCCGCACTACCCGAACAAGTGGTGGACGCGGTGCTAAGCAGCGCATTCCGGTCTGCCGGGCAACGCTGTTCGGCGCTGCGCCTTTTGTGCGTGCATGCCGATATCGCAGACACCGTGTTGGAGATGTTGCAAGGCGCCGCGCAGCAATTGCGTGTGGGTGACCCGGCAGACCTGGCGACCGATTTGGGGCCAGTTATCGACGCAGAGGCAGCAGCCACACTGCAAGCGCATATCGCGCGCCTGCATGCGCGCCACACCTGTTTGTTTGGCCCAGCGTGGCAAACCGCTTTGGCGCAAGATGGCTGCACCCTGGCGCACCGCATTTGCCCGCACGCTTACGAGGTGCAAAGCGTTGCCGATGTGGATACCGAAATATTTGGTCCGGTATTGCAGGTGCTGCGCTGGCAGGGCAACCCGCTCGATACTATCGAACAGATCAACGACCTGGGCTACGGTTTGACGCTGGGCATCCAAACCCGCATTGACAGCCGCGCACAAGCCATGGCGCAAGCGGCGCATATCGGCAACGTCTATATCAACCGCAATATGATCGGGGCGGTGGTCGGCGTACAGGCCTTCGGCGGCGAAGGCCTGAGTGGCACCGGCCCCAAAGCTGGCGGGCCGCACTATCTTTACCGCTTTTGTGCCGAACGCACGGTGACGGTCAACACCACTGCTGCGGGTGGGAACGTGGCGCTGCTGGCGTAGGCTAAGCCGGCACAAGAAGGTCCTGCCCAAGAGTGAAATGGCCCGGCGATCCATGCGCACTTGAGGGGCAATCACCGGCGGCTTAGGATGCCGTGCGCTTGCGGATACCAGGCCGCAATGGGGGCTGTGTTCGCAAGTCCCAAGGTCAGCAAGCTGGCGAGTTTGCGGCGACATCCCCAACGCGACTAGCACCTTTCTAATCCTTGGTTACCATGGTCTAAGCGGCGCCGCGAACCAGCAGCGGCGCTTCACAACAAAGAGGAGCGTGCGTATGTGGATGGTGTGTCAACGCGCAGGGCTGATTGCCTTGGCAATGTGCATGGTGGCCTGCAGCAAAAACCAGGGCATAGGTGGATCCAGCAGCGACGCCAGCGCCAGTACGCAAAAAGAAAACGCCGCTGTTGCGCTGGCCATCGCGCAGGCGCCGACGCATGATTTCGATGATGCCAAACGCGGCCTGATTGCGCGGCCCTCAGGCCAGATACTTGCGGCTGATGGCCGCGTCTTGCGCGACTTTGCCGCCTATGATTTTCTGCAAGGTGCTGTGCCCGCTACCGTCAACCCCAGTCTGTGGCGCCATGCGCAACTCAACGCGAATATTGGCCTGTTCAAAGTGATGGACGGCGTCTACCAGTTGCGTGGTTTTGACATCGCCAACATCACCCTTATCGAAGGCAAGACGGGTTGGATCGTGGTCGATGCACTTACCTCGCGCGAGTCCGCTGCAGCGGCTATGGCGTTTGCCCAGCAGCACTTGGGTAAAAAACCGGTCAGTGGTTTGGTATTGACGCATGCGCATGCCGACCACTTTGGCGGTGCGCTAGGCGTCTTGTCCCAGGAAGAGGCGGTGCAACGCAAAGTGCCCATCGTCGCCCCGGCGGGATTTATGGAAGAGGCTACTAGCGAAAACGTGCTGGTCGGCACCGCCATGGGCAGGCGCTCGGTGTACCAGTTTGGCCGCGACCTGCCGCGTAGTGCCAAAGGCAATGTGGACACGGGCTTGGGCAAAGACGTGATCTACGGCAGCATCGGTATCTTGACGCCGACCTGGCTGATATACCAGGCCAATCAGCCTATGCAAATCGATGGTGTGGACTTTGTGTTTCATAACGTCCCCAATGCCGAATGCCCAGCTGAATTGAGCTTTTCGATTCCATCCATGAAGCTTTACGACGGTGCGGAAAACCTGTCGCAAACCATGCACAACCTGCTGCCCATACGCGGCGCCAAAGTGCGTGACGCTTTGCGTTGGGCTACCTACATGGAGCAGGCCCTAGAACAAACGCGCGAGGTCGAGGTGTATATCGCTTCGCACCACTGGCCGATATGGGGCAATGCGAATATCCAGCAGTTCATCACCATGCACCGCGATGTATACAAATACACGCACGACCAAACCGTGCGCTTGATGAACGCCGGCTACACGCCCAATGAAATTGCCGACAAAGTGCAACTGCCTAAGTCCCTGGCCGAATTTATGGCAGTGCGCGGACACTATGGTGATTTACGCCACAACGTCAAAGCGGTGTACCAGTATTACCTGGGCTTTTTCGATGGCAACCCAGCGCACCTGAACCCCTTGGCGCCCATCGACCTTGGAAAGCGTTATGTGGACTTGGTCGGTGGCGCAGACAAAGCCATAGTGGCCGCGCAAAAGGCATTCGACCAAGGCGATATGCGCTGGGCGGCCGAGCTGCTCAACCATGTGGTGATGGCCGACGCATCCAACAAAGCTGCCAAAGAGTTGCTGGCCAAAAGCTACGAACAAATGGGCTATAGCGCCGAATCCGCCACCTGGCGCAATGCCTACTTAAGCGGCGCACAAGAGTTGCGCCATGGTGCCCCGGCGAAAGGCATGTCCAAGGCCGCAGCTATCGACCTCCTGCTCCAAACGCCGATGGAACGGTTTTTAGAAGCCATGGCTGCCAGCCTGGACGGCGCTGCGGCGGAGGGTAAAAACTACCGCATCAACATCGTGTTGAGCGACCAGAAAGAAAGCTATGCCTTGTGGATAGATAACGCGGTATTGCATTTCAAACGCGGCCAGCACCCACAGGCCCATGCCACGCTGACATTGACCAAACCCTTGTTTGTAAAAATCATCGCCGGTAGCGCAGGCATGCAGGACACCTTGCTGAGCGATGACCTGACTGTCAGTGGCAGCAAAGTGGACCTGGTGCGCTTTTTTGGATTGATAGAAAAAGCACCGGGCACTTTCGGCATCGTGTCGCGTTAGTCCGAAAGCACGCATGCCGCTGGTCCTGTACGGTTCGACGATTTCCTACTTCACGGGAAAGCTTGAAGCGGCGCTGCGTTACAAAGAAATTGATTACCGCTTAGAGCCTATGCGCTCGCAAGCGCAGCGGGGCCTGATTCCGCAGGCCACCGGCGTGTTTCAAATGCCGGCTTTGCAGTTGGAAGACGGACGCTGGTTGACGGACTCGACGCTGATCCTGCAGTGGCTGGACCAGGCTTATCCGGCCTACCCGCTGCTGCCGCAAGACCCGGTATTGCGCTTTGTCAGCCTGCTGCTGGAAGACTATGCGGATGAGTGGCTGTGGCGCCCGGCCATGTATTACCGCTGGCACTACGCGCCCGATGCCGCACGCCTGAGCCGCCACATCAGCGAGGAATTGCTCTCCGACATGCCCGGCCCGGTGTGGCTCAAACAGTTTTTTGTGCGCCGCCGTCAGCGCGCTTTGTTTACGGTGGGCGACGGCGTTAGCGCAGACACCCAAGCGCATGTTGAGGGCATTTACTTCCATACGCTGGCCGCCTTGGAGGCCATGTTGGCCAACCGGCCTTTTATGCTGGGCACCCGGCCTAGCTTGGTGGACATCGGCTTCTTCGGGCCCATGTTTCGCCACTTCAGCCAGGACCCGACAGCCGCCGTGCTCATGCAAGAACGCGCGCCTCACACCAAGGCCTGGGTGGCCCGCATGTGGGCCAGCCGCGGCGGCCAGTTGCAGGGCGAATTGGCGCCTATGCTGCCGCAAGACTTTGCGCCGCTGCTGCGCGATGTGGGCCAGGCCTACCTGCCCTATTTGCTGGCCAACGCGCAAGCCGTAGCCCAAGGCCACAAGCGTTTTGATGTGACCCTACAAGGCTGCGCCTACCGGCAAGTGCGCGCCTCGCGCTACCGCTTGCTGTGTCTGGAAATGCTGCAACACCAATTTAGAGCGCTAAGCGCGTCACAGCGCACAGAGTTGGAGGTGGTGTTGGGCTCTAGCGGCATCACCTCCGCCTTGCGCGCCATCTTGCCCGCACGCAGTGGCGTGGATGTAGCCACCCACTCGGCTTTTGCGCCGGGCTTGCCCATGCTGGGTTTATAGGCCCGTGACGCGACCTAGGGTCTAGCGCTGTGCACGCATCGGTTCGAGCGAACGTTAGGCGCAACGCCGGAAGGCGTAGGTTTAGGCACCCATCAAAACAGAGATACCCCGCACCTTGGAAAAGTCGCGGTCGTGGGTGACTAGCGCATCGGCGCCTATCTCAAGGGCTGTGGCCACCTGGATGGCATCAGGCATCTTCAGCGCAAAGCGCGATCGCAGTTGTGCTGCTAGCACTGCAATGGGTGTGCTTAGCTCCACCACGCGGTAGCCGGCGAGCGCCTTTTCATAGCGCTTAGCCAAGGCGGTCTGCCCGCTTTTGTAGGGGCCCGCCAGAATTTCGGACAGGGTGATCGTCGAGAGCGACAGTACCAGTTCCTGTCGCGCTGCCGCTTCAAATAAACCGGTAAATTTGGGCGCGAATCGTGGGCGCGCTTCCAACACATAAATCCATGGCGCGCTGTCCACCAGCACCGTGCTACCAATCGCTAAGCCGCCCCAGCTGACAGCAGGGTCTGTAGCCATTTAGACCTGGCCCCATTCATCGCGCAATTGTGCAATCGTCTCGGCCGACTTCTTGCCCCACAAGCCTTTGCCGCTGCCCTGCAAGCTCAGAAATCCTTTATCTGACCGCTTGTGCGCTTGCGCTAAATCTGCCAGCGGCACGATGGCTGCATACGGCTTACCATGTTTGGTGATGATGCTCGATTGCCCGGCATGGGCCTGGGCAATGAGTGTCGATAATTGAGCGCGGGCTTGTTCAAAGCCGTAGTGCGTGGGCGCAGCCATAGGGTCTCCAAACTGTACAGTCTGTACATTTTAGGCGCATCCCCTGCTAATTTACAAGCCCCAGTCATATTCAATGCTGATAGGTGCGTGGTCTGAAAAACGGGTGTCTTTGTAGATGGCGTGTTGACGAGCGCCGGCCGCCAGCGCTGGCGTGGCCAGGTGGTAGTCCAAACGCCAGCCTACGTTTTTGGCATAGGCCTGCCCCCGGTTGCTCCACCAGGTGTAGGCCGCATCGGTAGCCGTAGGTTCGAGTTGGCGATAGACATCGACCAGGCCACCCTCGCTGAGCAAGCGCGTCATCCAGGCGCGCTCTTCGGGCAGAAAGCCGGAGTTCTTGCGGTTGTCTTTCCAGTTTTTCAAGTCGATTTCCTGGTGCGCAATATTGATGTCACCGCACAGCACAAATTCGCGGGAGCGCTTGAGCTTTTGCAAGTGCGGGTACATGCCTTCCAGAAAACGGTATTTGGCCTCCTGCCGCTCCTCGCCCGAGGAACCGCTGGGGAAATAGCAGCTGATGATGGACAGCTTACGCTTAGGGGTATCAAAGCGCAGTTCCACATAGCGGCCCTCGGCGTCAAATTCGGCAGAGCCATAGCCCACCCGCACATCGCTAGGTGCGTGGCGGGTGTATATGCCCACCCCAGAGTAACCTTTCTTCTCAGCGAAGTGAAAATGCCCGGCCATACCGGCCAAGGATTCAAACTGCCCGGCGACATCTACCGCTTGCGCCTTGACCTCTTGCACGCACAAACAATCTGCTTGCAAACTGTGCAGCCAGTCCTGCAGCCCTTTGCTGTTGGCCGAGCGTATGCCATTGAGGTTCAGGCTGGTGAGTGTGAACAAGCGGGTCTCCGGTAGATTGTTAGAAAGAAAGGAAGGAAGATAACCGAACCCTTGCAGCGCATTGCCTCGCGCGGTCTCAGGCACGCGTGGTCTGCAACATGCCCCGGTAAATTTCCTCATCGCCCACCACGCCGACAAAGCCGCCCGATTTGCACAGCAGCACCGGGCGGCCGGTGGCGTGGCTTTACTTCAGGTGGTTCACTGTCGCCTGCGCGTAGACCGGTGTAGGCAGGCCTTCGTAGCGCGCTTTAAGTTGCAGCGACAGGAACTGCGAATAGTGCCGACTTTGGTGCAAATTGCCACCATGAATCCAAAGCTGGGCCTGGTTCGTCGGCTTCCACATATTACGCAGCTCGCCCTCCCAGGGGCCGGGGTCTTTGGTAGTGCTCGAACCTAGGCCCCAGACCTTGCCCACGCGGTCGGCCACTTCGGGAGAAACCAGATCGGCCAAGAACTGGTTCATCGAGCCGTAGCCGGTGGCATACACAATGACATCGGCCGGCAACTCGCTGCCATCACTCAAGGTGACCGACTTGGCGTTGATGCGCGTGATGTTGACGCCGCTGCGCAGCTTGATGCTGCCGTTGGCCACCAACTCGGAGGCGCCCACGTCAATGTAATAGCCCGAACCGCGGCGCAGGTATTTCATGAACAGACCCGAGCCGTCGTCGCCAAAGTCCAACATGAAACCGGCCTTTTCCAGACGCCCATAGAGGTCGGCATCGCGCCGCTTCATTTCCTCGTACACCGGGATTTGAAATGTGTGCATGATTTTGTAGGGCACACTGGCAAACACCAGATCGCCTTTGTGGTGGTCTATGCCGCTCTTGACTGCCTCTTCACTGTACAGGCCGCCCAGCGCCAACTCCATCAGCGAGTCCGAGGGCGCGATATGCGTGCTACTGCGTTGCACCATGGTCACGTCCACTTGGTGTTCCCACAGCGCGGCACAAATATCATGCGCCGAGTTGTTCGAGCCCAGCACCACCACTTTTTTGCCAAGGTATTTGTCCGGTCCAGGGTGCTTGCTGGAATGGTGTTGCTCACCTTCAAAACTTTCGGCGCCGGTGATGTGCGGTACGTTGGGGTAGCCCGACACGCCCATGGCAAACACCAATTGCTTGGGACGAAGGGTGATGGTTTTGCCTTCGCGCTCCACCTGCAACTCCCACTGCCCCGTGGCCTCGTCAAAGTGCGCTTTTTTGGCCTCGGTAGAGCCCCAGTAGTTCAGCTCCATGATCTTGGTGTACATCTCCAGCCAGTCACCGATCTTGTCCTTGGGCGCAAACACGGGCCAGTCGTCCGGGAAGGGCATGTAGGGCAGGTGGTCGTACCAGACCGGGTCGTGCAGACACAGGCTTTTATAGCGATTGCGCCAGGAGTCGCCGGGCTTGGCGTTTTTTTCAATGATGATGGTCGGCACACCCAGCCGTCGCAGGCGCGCCCCCAGTACGATGCCGCCTTGACCGCCGCCGACGATCACCACATAGGGCTGCTCGGTAAATCCCAAGCTTTGCTCCTCGTGCGCGCGCGCTTCCAGCCAGCTTTTGCGGCCTGGGTGTACGCCGTGTTCCGCGCCTTTAATGCGCTTGCTGCCGGTTTTCTCTTCAAAGCCTTTGAGCTCGGTCATGGTGGTTAACAGGGTCCAGGCTTTGTCGCCCTGGTCGGTGCCTTTCAGGCGCAGGTGCCCGCGCCCGCGTGCCACGCGCGTTTCGAAGGTGAACCAGGCATCGACCACACCATCGGCCTCGGTGGCCTCACCCTCCAAGGCGAAATGGCTGGCCGCCACATCGGCACCGCGCGCCTGTACCATTTTTTCGATAGCGCCTAGGCCTTCCTGGGTACAAATATTCCAGGTAAAGGCCACCAGATCGCGCCAGTAGCAATCGGCGTCAAACAGTGCTGCGGTGGCGGCAGCGTCAGGCCGGCCTAGCGCGGCACCAAAGTGTTCAAGCCAGGCGCTGGCGCGCCCGGACGGACTGGTCTGTGTCATTAGAAAGCTCCTCTGAATGGTAGATTTTTTGAACCGTAGGCCGGTGGCTAAGGCCCTTTGGCATGAGCTCCGCACCCGACTCCACAGTGAATCAGCCAAGCGCTACTGTCAAGTACGCAATTACCCTAGGCAAGACTTTTCAAGTGCGACTTAGCTGCACCCTAGTGCGTAGGCCTGTTGCAGGCAGGCGTCTCAGCCGCGCGTGGTCTGCAACATGCCCCGGTAAATTTCCTCATCGCCCACCACGCCTACAAAGCGGCCCGATTCGCACAGCAGCACCGGGCGGCCGGTGGCGTGGCGGATATGGATGATGTGTTCGAGCAGCATGTCCGGGCCGACCATGGCGATGCTGCGCCCGTCCAGGCCCGCTTTCACGATATCCAATTGGGGGTGGTGGGCCAGCAGCTGACCGGGTCGGCCTTCGATGTCCGCACGCTCGGGTTGTCCGGCGGCGTCTAGTTGCAGCCAATGGTGGCCGGTCCAGTCCAGTTGCACGCGCAGGCCTTCGTGCGTGAGTTTTTCTAGCGGCGTCATGAGTGAGCGCCCACGCAGCACTTTGATGGGGTTCATATGCGCCACAAAGTCGCGCACATACGCGTTGGCCGGATTGAGCACCACTTGCTCGGGCTCGCCCGATTGCACAATGCGCCCACCCTCCATGATGGTGATGTGGTTGCCCAGCTTGATCGCCTCGTCCAGGTCATGGCTCACAAAGACAATCGTTTTTTTGAGTTGTTTTTGCAGTTGCAAAAGCTCTTGCTGCAAATGCTCGCGGATGAGCGGGTCCAGTGCGGAAAAAGGCTCGTCCATCAGCAAAATATCGGCGTCGGTGGCAAAAGCGCGTGCCAGGCCAACACGTTGCTGCATGCCGCCTGATAGTTGGTGCGCATATTTTTTGCCCCATTGCGCTAGGCCTACCAGCTCCAGTTTTTGGGCAACTATTTTTTCGCGTTGCGCTTTGGGCATACCGCTGAGCTCCAAACCCAGACCGACGTTTTCGGCTACGGTGCGCCAGGGCAGTAGCGCGAACTGCTGGAACACCATGGCCACTCGCGTGGTGCGCAGACGGCGCAAAGTGGTGGCGTCGCAGCGCGTCAGGTCCACATAGCCGCTAGGGCCCGCGTGCGAGTCGCGTATCAGCACGGCACCTCGGTTGGCTTGGTTCAGGCCGTTCAGGCAACGCAGCAGCGTGGATTTGCCCGAGCCGGACAAACCCATGAGCACCGAAATTTCGCCTTCAGCGATTTGCAAATTGCAGTCTGCGGCCCCCAGCACCGCACCGGTGGCATCCAAAATTTCCTGCCGGGTTTTGCCGGCGTCTAACAGGGCCAGTGCCTGCGCGCTGTGCTTGCCAAAGACCACGTCCACATTCCGAAACTCGGCCATGGGGGCGGGCCTGGTCTGCGGGCTTGAGCCTTCATTCATGGCTGCGGGTTTTGCACAAACGGTCGAGCACGATGGCCACGATCACAATCGCCAGCCCGGCCTCAAAGCCATCGGCGATGTTGACCGAGTTCAGCGCGCGCACCACCGGTTTGCCCAGTCCGTCAGCGCCCACTAGCGCGGCGATCACCACCATAGACAGACTCAGCATGATGCATTGCGTAATGCCGGCCATGATGTTGGGCAGGGCCGAGGGAATTTCTACCTTAATCAGCAACTGCCAGCGCGTGGCGCCAAAGGCCTGCCCCGCTTCAATCAGCGGGCGCGGCACCGAGGCAATGCCTAGCGTGGTCAGGCGGATGGGTGCTGGCAGGGCGAATATGACAGTCGAAATCAGCCCCGGGACGACACCCAAACCAAAGAGAATGAGCGTGGGGATGAGGTACACAAAAGTAGGGATGGTCTGCATCAAGTCCAGCAGCGGGCGAAGTGCTGTTTCTAGCCAGGGTCGGTGTGCCGCCGCGATGCCGATGGGCACGCCAACCAGCACGCAGGACAGCGTGGCAAACGAGACCAAGGAGAGCGTCTCCATGGTCTCGGTCCAGTAACCCATATTGATGATCAGGAGCAGGGCTGCGCCGACAAAACCCGCTAGCCTGACCGACCGTTGCAGCGCCCAAGCTAATGCGGTGAGCAGCGCCACCATGCACAGTGGCTGCACCCACAACAGTACCCCGGTAAACCCCAGCACCAGGGCGCTGAGGTTTTCGGATACCGCGTCAAACAACCAGGGCGCGCTTTGGGTAATGCGCTCGACGCTAGCTGCGATGCCCTCGCCCAGCGGGAGTTTGTTGTCGGTGAGCCACGCAAGCGCCGCTTCCAGACCGGCCGCCATGCGCTTACTTGCTGATCATCGTGGGGGTCACGTCCTTGCCGTCAAAGGTTTTGACGCCAGCGAGCCAGTTGCCCCAGGTGGAGGCGTTGCCTTTGAGCCACGCCTGGGCGGCGGCTTCGGGCTTCATTTTCTTGTCCAAGATGGAGGACATGATTTCATTTTCGGCTTCTAGGCTGAACTTGGTATTTTTCAGCAGCTTGCCCACATTGGCGCATTCGGTGGAATAGCCTTTGCGTGTGTTGGTGTAGACCGTAGCCCCGCCGAAGTTAGGGCCGAAGAATTCGTCACCACCGGCCAAATACGTCATTTTGATTTTGCTGTTCATGGGGTGGGGTGCCCAGCCCAAAAACACAATCCACTCTTTCTTGGGAACGGCGCGTACCACTTGCGAGACCATGCCCGCTTCGCTGGACTCGACGATCTTGAAGCCGCCTAGGCCGAAGGCGTTTTTCTTGATCATGTCCAAAATCAGCCGGTTACCGTCATTACCTGGCTCGATGCCGTAAATCTTTTTACTGAATTTGTCAGCGTTCTTGGCGATGTCGGCAAAGGTTTTGACACCGGCTTCGGCCACATAGTCAGGCACCGCCAGGGTGTACTTCGCGCCTTCCAGGTTGGCGCCAAGGGTCTCGACCGAGCCATCGGCTGCGTAGGGTTTGATGTCGCCTTCCATAGACGGCATCCAGTTGCCCAAAAACACATCAATCTTTTTCGACTTCAGGCTGCTGTAGGTTACCGGTACCGAGAGCACTTGCGCCGACGGCTTGTAGCCAATGCCCTTGAGGATTTCAGACATCACGGCCGTGGTGGCGGTAATGTCGGTCCAGCCCACGTCAGCAAAGCGCACCGCCTGGCAGGAAGCGGGCTCGGCCGCTTGGGCTTGGCCCACCAAAGACAAAGAAGCTGCAAGGGCCGCGGTTGCGAGCGTCCAGATATGAGAAAAACGGGTCGGGTTTGACATACAGGTCTCCAGAGAATTATTAGGTTTCTTCAGTTCTCCTCCGCGCGCATCCACCAAATGGGCCGCTAAAACGCAAGAAATTTCATGGTACACCGCTTGCGCACCAAAAAAGCCACCCTTGCGCAAATTTGCCGCTGCCGTTTCCGTACCTGTCGCTCAATACAATGCGCACGCTACCTTTTCAGGACACTGCATGACCACCTCCCGCACCAGCGCTAGCACCCACCAGCCCACCCCCAATCGCAGCCTGGCGCAAGATTTTGTGCAATTTGCCATCGCATCGGGGGTATTGCGTTTTGGCGAATTCAAAACCAAGGCCGGACGCCTAAGCCCCTATTTTTTCAATGCCGGTTTGTTTGACGATGGCGCCAAGTTGGGCCGCCTGGCGCAGTTTTATGCGCAGGCATTGCTCGATAACGGGGTGCAGTTCGACATGCTGTTCGGCCCCGCCTATAAAGGCATTCCTCTGGGTGCAGCGGTGGCCGTTGAGCTGGCGCGCTTGGGCCGCAACCTACCCTTTGCGTACAACCGCAAAGAAGCGAAAGACCATGGCGAAGGCGGCACACTGGTGGGTGCGCCTTTGCAAGGACGGGTGCTGATTGTTGACGACGTTATGAGCGCAGGCACAGCAGCGCGCGAGTCGATTGCCTTGATCCAAGCCGCGGGGGCCACCCCCCACGCCGTTGCGATCGCGCTGGACCGCCAGGAAATGGCCACTGAAAAAAAAGCCGATGGCAGCACCCACGATGTGCCCTACAGCGCGGTGCAATACGTGCGCCACACCCTGGGCCTGCAAGTGTGCGCGATTGCCAATTTAGATGATTTGCTGGCCTACCTGCAAACCCAGAGCGGCAACGCGATGGGCGAACATCGGGAGCGCGTGCAGGCCTACCGGGCCCGCTACGGCGTATCCTGAAGACCTGCCGGCGTCGGGCCCGTAAGAGCGTTGGCCATGGCCTCGGACTTTGGCTATATCGAATACCTGTGCGACCAGTTGCAGGACGCAGGCACCATCACCTATCGCAAAATGTTCGGCGAATACGCCTTGTATTGCGAAGGCAAAGTAGTCGGATTGGTGGTGGGCAACAGCTTGTTTGTCAAAGCGACCGAAGCCACCGAAGCCCTCTATGGCAAGGGCCCGCGTGGCGCGCCCTTCCCGGGCGCCAAAGCCTGGTACGCTGTACAAGAGCGCGTGGACGACCGCCATTGGCTGTGCGCTCTGGTGCGTGCTACCGAAGCGGCTCTGCCGGTGCCGCGCCTCAAAAAAGCGCGTAAGTCTGCAACTTCCAAACTAAAGTCTTAAACCATGCAACAGCGTTCACTGGGCCCATTCACTGTCAGCGCCATCGGCCTGGGCTGTATGAATTTTTGCCATGCCTATGGCGCGCCCGTGTCCGAGGCGCAGGCGCAGCGCGTGTTGCTGGCTTCGCTCGATGCCGGCGTCACGCACTTTGATACGGCTACCTTGTACGGGTTTGGCCAGTCCGAGTTGTTGCTGGGCAAGTACCTCATGGCGCACCGTCAGCGCTTTACCCTGGCCAGTAAATGCGGCATACACGCGGTGACCGGGCCTGACGGTAAAAAAATGCGCGCGATCGATGGGCGCCCCGCAACGCTGCGGCAAAACTGCGAAGACTCGCTCAAACGCCTCAACACCGAGGTGATTGACCTGTATTACCTGCACCGCTGGGACAAGACCGTGCCTATTGAGGAAAGCGTAGGCGCGCTCGGTGACTTAGTAAAAGCAGGAAAAATTCGCGCGGTGGGCTTGTCTGAAGTGTCGGCGGCCACGTTGCGCAAAGCGCATGCCGAATTTCCTATCAGCGCCGTACAGTCGGAGTATTCGTTGTGGACCCGTAATCCCGAAATGGCAGTGCTGCAAGCGTGTGCGCAACTGGGAGTGGCCTTGGTCGCTTTCAGCCCCGTGGCCCGTGGCTTCCTAACTAGTGCCCCACCCGAACCGGCACTGTTTGAGGCGACAGACTTTCGCAAAAACATGCCGCGTTTTGCCGTCGATGCCTATGCGGCCAATCGCCAACTCTTGCCATCGTTTACAAGGCTGGCGCAAGAGGCCGGATGCACGCCCGCACAACTGGCTATCGCTTGGCTGCTGCATCAAGCGCCGCATGTCTTGCCCATCCCCGGCACTACCAACGTGGCGCATGCGCTGGAAAACGCCGCCGCGGCACAAAAGGTATTGACACCTGAAACCCTGGCCGCCTGCGAAGCCTTGATCAACAGTCAGACGGTGCAAGGCAACCGCTACCCAGACCAGGCGCGCAGCGAGGTGGACACGGAAGAGATTCCTGGCACTTAGATTACGCGCAAGCGCCCATCAGCGCTTGGTATAAATTTGGTCAAAGCTTGCGCCTTCGGCGAAGTGCTCTTTGTCGGCCTTCTCCCAGCCGCCAAAGGCTTCCTCTATGGTGAAAAGCTTGATTTTGGGGAATTGATGCGCGTATTTGGCCTTCGCTTTTTCAGATATTGCCGGGCGGTAAAAGTTCTTGCCCGCAATGTCTTGGCCCTCTTCGCTGTATAAATATTTCAGGTACTCCTCGGCCACCGCTCGCGTGCCTTTTCGGTCCACGTTTTTATCCACTACCGACACGGCAGGCTCGGCCAGTATGCTCAGCGATGGTGCGACCACATCAAATTTCGAACTGAACTCTTTCTCCAGCAAAAAGGCTTCGTTCTCCCAAGCGATAAGCACATCGCCTTGTGCTCTTTGTGCAAAGGTGATGGTCGAACCGCGGGCACCGGTATCCAAAATCGGTACGTTGCCATAGAGCTTGGCGACAAATTCTTTGGCTTTAGCGTCGCTTCCATATTTACGCTTGGCAAATTCCCATGCAGCCAAGTAATTCCAACGCGCACCGCCCGAAGTTTTGGGGTTGGGCGTGATCACTTTGACATCAGGGCGAATCAAATCATCCCAATCTTTAATCCCTTTCGGGTTGCCCTCGCGCACTGCCAGAACGATGGTCGATATATAGGGCGAGGCATTGTGGGGCAGGCGCTTTTGCCAGCCTGGTGCAATCCAGCCGCCGTTTTTCACGATTGCGTCGGTGTCGCCCGCCAAGGCCAGCGTGGCCACGTCGGCATCGAGTCCGTCGATGATGGCGCGGGCCTGTTTGCCTGAGCCGCCATGGCTTTGTTTGATGCTGACATCTTGCCCAGTTTTGGCCTTCCAGTATCTGACAAAAGCGGCGTTGAATTCGGTGTAGAGCTCGCGTGTGGGGTCATAAGACACATTGAGCAGTGTTATCGCCTGCTGGGCCAAGGCCAGCGGACTCCACAAAGCGCTGAGGGTGAGGAAGAAGGCGACAAGGGAATACCGCAAGCGCGTGGTCTGAAGGTCTTGTCTAAATCCTTGCATGGCATAGCTCCAAAAAAGTTTGAAGCGCAAATTGTGAGATCGTCAAAGCAAAATTCAAACGACTAATTAGGCATGTTCTTATGGGAATAAGCAAAGAGGAATAAGCAAAATACCAGCGGGAATTTGTTGGAGGCTACTGCAGCCTGAGGTGCTACCAAAACCATGCCATCAAACCGCGATATAGCTGAATAACTCTTAGCTTATGCGGTATATAAAAATAAGAATTCAATCCTTTGCAATCTAAGGCCTTGCGATGAAAATTCTTCTTCCGAAAACAAGTCGAAGCGTTCTGATAGGCCTTTATGCGTAGCGAAATCTCTTTCAACCAGCGTAGCACTGCGCCACAGAGGTATGCCCATGCAAGCGAGCGGTTTGCCGACAAACTGGCTTGCACCGAGCAAGCCTTGCGCGATGCTGCCGCGCGCTATCAGCCCCTCACCCAAGCCTCTAGCCTTGGCGCGGAAGATGTCGTGATCAGCCACTTGATTCAAAGCCTGGGCTTGAAAATCCCGGCCTTTGTGTTGGAAACTGGGGCCCTGCACCCGCAGACGCTGCAACTGCTACAGCGGATTCAAGCGCGGGCGGTGGTGCCCATCCAGGTGATTCAACCCGATGCCGATGCGGTTCTGGGTTTTGTGCGCGCCAATGGCGAGGACGCGATGTACCGCAGCCTGTCCCTGCGCAAAACCTGCTGTCGTATCCGCAAGACGGAACCACTGCGCCGGGCCTTGCTAGGGCAAAAAGCCTGGGTGACCGGCCTGCGCCAAGAGCAATCCGACGCACGCGCCCAGGTGCTCTTGCTCGACACCTGTGAAGAGGCGCAAGGCGGCTTGGTCAAGTGCAACCCCTTGGTCGATTGGACCTGGGGTGATGTGTGGCATTACATCCAAATGCATGGTGTGGACTACAACCCTTTGCATGACGACTTTATGCCCAGCATCGGCTGCGCACCCTGTACCCGCGCTATCAGCGACGGCGAGGACTTTCGTGCGGGACGCTGGTGGTGGGAATCTGACAACGCCAAAGAGTGCGGTTTGCACGTCAAGGAGTCCAGCATATGAATGCCATTAACCAACAGGAAATGCAATCAATAAGCAATGCGCAGCTCGATGCGCTGGAAGAAGAAACCATTTTTATCCTGCGCGAAGTAGCCGCTACCTTTGAGCGCCCCGCGCTTCTGTTTTCTGGCGGCAAAGACTCGCTGGTATTACTCAAGTGTGCAGAAAAAGCCTTTGGCGGCAAGGACGCAGGCAGCGGCAAAGGGCGGCTGCCTTACCCCTTGCTCATGATTGACACCGGCCATAATTTTCCCGAAGTTACCGAATTTCGCGATGAGCGTGCGCGGGAACTGGGCGCGCAGCTTATCGTGCGCTCGGTAGAGGAGTCGATGCGGCGTGGCACCGTGCGCTTAGCGCATGCAGGCGAAAGCCGCAATGCGCACCAGTCGGTGACTTTGCTCGAGGCAATTGAAGAATTCGGGTTTGACGCCCTGATGGGGGGTGCCCGTCGCGACGAAGAGAAGGCGCGGGCAAAGGAGCGCATATTTAGCCACCGCGACGCATTTGGCCAATGGAAACCTAAATCACAGCGGCTCGAGTTGTGGAATTTGTTTAACACCCGTCTACGCAAGGGCGAGCACTTTCGCGTATTCCCGATCTCCAACTGGACCGAGTTGGATGTGTGGCAGTACATCAGCCGCGAAACCATTGCGCTGCCTTCGATTTATTACGCCCACCAACGCCAGGTTGTAGAGCGCCGGGGTTTGCTGGTACCGGTGACGGGCTTAACGCCCGCGGCCGCCAACGAGACCGTACAAACTCGTACCGTTCGCTTTCGTACCGTAGGCGATATCACTTGCACCTGCCCGGTGGCCAGCACGGCGGCCAACGCAGAGCAAGTGATTGAAGAGACCATCGCCAGCGATATCAGCGAGCGCGGCGCCACGCGCATGGACGACAAAACCTCGGACGCCTCCATGGAGCGGCGCAAGAAAGAAGGGTATTTCTGATGCAATTGGTGGATCACACGCGTCTGGGCCTGGCCCCTCTGCGCTTTATTACTTGCGGTTCGGTTGATGATGGCAAGAGCACCTTAATAGGCCGGCTGCTGGTGGACAGCAAGTCCGTGCTCCAAGACCAGTTAGCTGGCGTGCAGCGCGCCGGTGAGACCGACCTGGCACTGCTGACCGATGGCCTGAGCGCCGAGCGCGAGCAAGGCATCACCATTGATGTGGCCTACCGCTACTTTCAAACGCCACAGCGCAAGTTCATCATTGGCGATACGCCTGGCCATGAGCAATACACCCGCAATATGGTCACTGCCGCATCGACGGCGGATGCGGCGGTGCTCTTGGTCGATGCACTCAAGCTCGAATGGGAAAACCCGCAGCTCACTTTGTTGCCGCAAACGCGGCGCCACGCTTTGTTGGTGCAACTGCTGCGCATACCGAGCATTGTTTTTGCGGTGAACAAACTGGATGCGGTAGCCGACCCCGCACGCGCCTTTGACAACATCAGCCAAGCCTTGCGCAGTTTTGCGGCGCAAGCAGGTATCACGGTCACTGCCCTGGTGCCAGTGTCGGCCCTCAAAGGCTGGGGCATTGTGCAGTCGGGTGCGCCCGAAGGAGCAGCGTGGCCGCACTACCAGGGGCCGGGTTTACTCGAGCTATTGGAAGGCCTGCCTGCCACGCCCAGTGATGCCCATTTGCCTTTGAGCTTTGCGGTGCAGTGGGTGGAGAAACAGCACGACAGCGGCGTCATCGAACAAGGGCGCCGCATATTTTGGGGCCGGGTCGGTACCGGGCAAGTTAGCCCTGGTCAGCAGATACGCATATTTCCCAGCGGGCACAGTGCGCGCGTCAGTACGGTGCTCGACGCGGCGCGCAATCCGGGTACTGTCGCTGCGGGCTCCAGCGCCGGCATCATTCTGGACCGAGAGGTGGACCTGTCTCGCGGCGACAGTGTGTTGGCCGAGGCATTCGCTGGCAATGACTCCAAGCAATTGCAAGTGACCTTGGCCTGGATGGACGAAGAGCCTTTGGTACCAGGGCGCACGTACTGGGTCTTGCATGGCCATCGCTGGGTCAAGGCCAAAGTAGCGCACATTGCACATCGCCGTAATGTCCACACCTTGGCACAAGAACCCGCAGCAAGCCTGGCGGTCAACGAAATTGGCAGTATCAGTCTGCAATTGCAGGAAGCCTTGGTGACGCTGCCTTTTGCACAATCGCGGGCATTGGGCGCTTTGATTTTGGTGGATGTGAGCAGTCACAAAACCGCCGGAGCTGCTCTGGTGCAATAATCGATTTTCTGATTACAGACGGCCTTGAGCCCAGAACACTTAAAGAGAAATACTATGGCTATTCGCAACTTTCGTTGGTCCTTGGCTTTATCCATTGGCATGTTTATTGGCCAGGCCGCTTTAGCGCAAACGGTTTTGCTCAATGCTTCCTATGACGTAGCGCGTGAGTTTTACAAAGATATCAACACCGCCTTTGTGGCGCAGTACAAAAAGTCCAGCGGTAAAGACATCCGTGTGGACCAGGCCCATGGTGGCTCCAGTGCGCAGGCGCGGGCGGTGAACGATGGACTCGAAGCCGATGTGGTCACCATGAATACCTCTACCGACATCGAGTTTTTGGCCACCAATGGCGTGGTGGCGAAAGACTGGACGAAACGATTTCCGCACAACGCATCGCCCACCAGTTCGACCATGTTGTTTTTAGTGCGAGATAAAAACCCCAAAGGGATCAAAGATTGGGACGATCTGATCCGTCCCGGTGTTCAAGTTGTGGTCGTCAATCCTAAGACCGGCGGCAATGGGCGCATGGCCTATCTGGCGGCATGGGGCCAGGTGCGTAAACGCGGCGGTACCGATGCGCAGGCCGCAGACTATGTGGCCAAGCTCTATAAAAACGTGCCGGTATTGGCCAAAGGCGGGCGCGATGCGACCACTATTTTCTTGCAACGCAATCTGGGCGATGTCTTGATTACCTTTGAATCCGAAGTGGTCTCGGTGGACCGCGAATTTGGGGCGGGCAAGGTCGATGCGATACACCCCAGCGCATCCATCGTCGCCGAAAACCCAGTAGCGGTGGTGGAACGCACGGTTGCGAAGAAAGGCACGCAAGACGCCGCCAAAGCCTACTTAAATTTCTTGTATTCCGACGAGGCGCAGGAAATTGCAGCGCAGCACGCCATTCGTCCCAGCAACCCTGCCATCCTGAAAAAATACGCCAGCACCTTCAAGCCCATGTCCCTGTTCACCGTGGAAGACTATTTCGGTAGCCCAGCCGAAGCCCAAAAAGTGCATTTCAATGACGGCGGTCAGTTTGACCGGCTGTATACCGTCAAATAAACGACCACCGTATGCAGACACCAGTGGCTAGCAGGCCGGCGGCCTCTGGCGTGGCGCGCGGCAAGAGCCTGCGCGTATTACCCGGTTTCAAGCTTACTCTGGCCTTCACGCTGTTTTACCTGAGCATGATTGTGCTCATCCCTTTGTCCGGGTTGTTCGCCAAAACCCTGACGCTTGATTGGGAACACTTTGTCGCCGCTGTCAGTAGCCCGCGCGTACTGGCCTCGTACCGATTAACTTTTGGCGCTTCATTGATTGCTGCACTGGTGAACACGGTATTTGGCTTGGTCATCGCGTGGGTGCTAGTGCGCTACGAGTTTTTCGGTAAAAAGTTGGTCGATGCTTTGGTGGATTTGCCCTTTGCGCTGCCCACCGCGGTGGCCGGTATTTCACTGACTGCGCTGCTGGCTAGCAATGGCTGGGTCGGCAGTCTGTTGGAGCGCTATGGCATTGCGCTGGCTTTCAACCCCAACGGCGTGGTGATCGCTCTGACCTTTATTGGCCTGCCTTTTGTGGTGCGCACCGTGCAACCGGTGCTGGAAGATTGCGAACAGGAGCTGGAAGAGGCCGCCATGTGCCTGGGCGCCACGCCGTGGCAAAGTTTTTCGCATGTGATCTTCCCGACGATTGCGCCGGCACTTTTGACCGGCTTTGCCATGGCCTTTGCACGTGGCGTGGGTGAATATGGCTCGGTGATATTTATTGCCGGCAATATGCCCATGGTGTCAGAGATCACGCCGCTCATCATCATAGGCAAGCTCGAGCAATACGACTACGCTGGTGCCACCGCCGTGGCCTCGGTTCTCTTGGTGGCCTCGTTTGCTATGTTGTTCGTGATCAACGCTTTGCAAACCTGGCAGCGTCAGCGCTTGGGGGCGTCGTCGTGAGCGGCCAAGCCCAGCACCCCGCAAAGCGTGCGGTGCGTGCAGAGCCCGCTTGGGTAGGGCGGGTGCTGCTGACCTTGGCGCTGACTTTTGTATTTTTGTTCTTGTTGTTGCCCTTGGCTGCGGTATTTGTCGAGGCTTTTCGCAAAGGGCTGGACGGCTACCTCAGCGCGCTGGCTGAGCCCGAGGCTTTGAGTGCGATTCGCCTGACATTGCTGACCGCTGTCATCGCGGTGCCCTGCAATTTGGTATTTGGCGTGTCGGCGGCTTGGGCGATCGCCAAGTTTGAGTTCCCGGGCAAGTCCGCACTCACGACCTTGATTGATTTGCCTTTTTCGGTGTCCCCGGTGGTGGCCGGCTTGGTCTATGTGTTGATGTTTGGCGCACATGGGTGGTTCGGCCCCTGGTTGATGGCGCACGATATCAAAATCATTTTTGCGCTGCCGGGCATGGTGCTGGCCACGACGTTTGTGACCTTTCCCTTTGTGGCGCGCGAGTTATTGCCCTTGATGCAGTCACAAGGCACGGACGAGGAGCAAGCCAGCATGGTCTTGGGCGCAACAGGCTGGCAGACGTTTTGGCATGTGACACTGCCCAATATCCGTTGGGCGCTGCTCTACGGTGTGATTTTGTGCAATGCCCGCGCCATGGGCGAGTTCGGTGCGGTGTCCGTGGTGTCCGGGCATATACGTGGGCAAACCAACACCATGCCCTTGCATATCGAGATTTTGTACAACGAATACCAATCGGTCGCGGCCTTTGCCGTGGCCACCTTGCTCACCCTACTGGCCTTGGTGACCCTGGTCGCCAAAAGCTTGGTGGAGTGGAAGTTTGAGCGCCAGCAGCGGATCGCTCAAAGCCTTTCACCCGAGCGTCCTGTCAGCCCTTAAGACCATCCCCCCTATGAGTATTTCGATTGACCATGTCAGCAAGCAATTTGGCAGCTTCCAAGCCTTGGACGATGTCAGCCTGGAGATTGCATCGGGCGAACTGGTCGCGCTGCTCGGGCCGTCGGGCTGTGGCAAGACAACCTTGCTGCGCATCATTGCTGGCCTGGAAAGTGCCGATGCCGGCAGTATTTATTTTTCCGGGGTCGATGCCACCGGCGTACACCCGCGTGAACGCAACGTCGGCTTTGTGTTCCAGCACTATGCCTTGTTCCGCCATATGACGGTGTTTGATAACGTGGCCTTTGGCCTGCGCATGCGGCCGCGTGCCAGCCGCCCTAGCGACGCGCAGATCAAAGACAAAGTGCATCAGTTGCTGGACCTGGTCCAGCTCGATTGGCTGGGCGATCGCTACCCGGCGCAGCTCTCGGGCGGGCAGCGCCAACGCATTGCCTTGGCCCGCGCCCTGGCCGTGGAGCCACAGGTCTTGCTGCTCGATGAACCGTTTGGAGCGCTCGACGCCAAAGTGCGCAAAGAATTGCGCCGCTGGTTGCGCCGTTTGCATGACGAGTTACATGTCAGCAGCGTCTTTGTCACCCATGACCAAGAAGAAGCGCTCGAAGTGTCCGATCGCGTGGTGCTGATGAACCGGGGCCGCATCGAGCAGGTAGGCACGCCGCAAGCGGTGTGGGAGCAACCGGCCAGTCCGTTTGTGTTCAGCTTTTTGGGCCAGGTCAATCGCTTGCAAGGGCATATTGAAGATGGCAGTTTGCGTATTGGCCAAGGCCACGCGCGCGTGGCCTGCCCTGAATGGAATCAGGCCGCACGGCAACAAGCGGGCTATGCCTTTGTGCGGCCCTATGAACTAGAGCTACGCCTCCTCGTTGCGCCCGATGCGGATGCGGCCGGTTGGATAAAGGGTCAGGTGCTGCGTGTGCTGGCCGCGGGCCCGCTGGTGCGCCTAGAGATTGCCCCGCAGGATGCAGCCATCGTGCCCCAGGGCGAAGTGCTGGAGGTGCACCTGGGCTTGCAGGAATATGCCGCCAAGCCACTGCGCGACGCCGACCTGGTGCTGTTGCGACCGCGCGGCGGGCGCGTGTTTTTGGCTTGAGGCGGCTATACGTGTTAGCTGAGCTTTTTTAGCAACAAAGCATTGACCTGCGCCGGATTGGCCTTGCCCTTGCTGGCCTTCATGATGGGGCCAACCAAGCCGTTCAATGCCTTGGCATTACCGGCTTTGAACTCTTCGACGTTTTTCGGGTTGGCGGCCAGCACCTCGTCGATGATGGCTTCCAAGGCGCCGGTGTCGTTCATTTGCTTGAGACCTTTGGCTTCGATGATGGCGTCAACACGTGCTGCGCCAGCGGCGCCCTGCGCATCTTCGCCTCCGCTCCATAAGGCATCAAATACTTGCTTGGCCGCGTTGTTGCTGATGGTGTCGTCGGCGATACGCTGAATCAACGCGCCGAGCTGCGCCGCCTTCACGGGCAACTGCTCGATGCCCAGGCCATCCGCATTCATGCGCCGCGACAACTCGCCCATGACCCAGTTACTCGCCAACTTCGCTTGCCCGCAAGCTTTGGCCGTCTCTTCAAAATAAGCCGCCATCGCTTTGCTTTGCGTGAGTTGCGTGGCGTCGTATTCGGGCAGCCCGTATTGCGTGACAAAGCGTTCGGCCATGACACGCGGCAACTCGGCCATCTCACTGCGCACGCGCTCCACCCATTCGCGCGAAATCACCAGCGGCGGCAAATCCGGGTCCGGGAAGTAGCGGTAATCGGCGGCGTCTTCTTTGGTGCGCATGGCGCGGGTCTCCCCGGTGTCCGGGTTGAACAAAATGGTGGCTTGTTGAATCGCGAGGCCGTCTTCTATTTGTTCAATTTGCCAGCGCACCTCATAGTCGATCGCTTGTTGCATGAACTTGAAGCTGTTCAAGTTCTTAATTTCACGGCGGGTGCCCAGCGGCGCGCCGGGTTTGCGTACCGACACATTGGCGTCGCAGCGGAAACTGCCCTCTTGCATATTGCCGTCACAAATGCCAATCCAAGTGACAATTTTGTGCAGCTCTTTGGCATAGGCCACGGCCTCTTCACTGGAGCGCATATCGGGTTCGGTGACGATTTCCAACAGTGGCGTACCAGCGCGGTTCAGGTCAATACCCGATTGACCGATGAAATCTTCGTGCAGCGACTTGCCTGCATCTTCTTCCAAATGCGCACGCACCAAGCGCACGGTTTTTTTCTCATCGCCCAAAAAGAAAGAAACTTCGCCGCCCTGCACCACGGGGATTTCAAACTGGCTGATTTGGTAGCCCTTGGGCAGATCAGGGTAAAAATAATTTTTACGCGCAAAGATGCTGCGCTCAGCGATGTGTGAGCCCAGTGCCAGCCCGAGTGCAATGGCACGTTCCACCGCGCCCTTGTTCATTACCGGCAAGGTGCCGGGCAAGGCTAAATCGACCGCGCAAGCTTGGGTGTTCGGCTCGGCACCAAAAGCGGTAGACGCCCGGCTAAAAATTTTGCTTTGCGTGGAGAGTTGGGCATGGGTTTCAAAGCCGATGACGACTTCGTAGCCATGAACCAGTTTGGCGGCGCTCATGCGGCACCTCCGGGTAGCTGGGTGTGATGGTTGGTATGCAATTGGTACTGGTGCGCTACATTCAACAACTTCGACTCTTGCAAATAGTTGCCTATGAGTTGCATGCCTACAGGCATACCGCTTTCACCAAATCCTACGGGCATGCTCATGCCTGGCAAACCGGCCAGCGACGCAGGCAGTGTGAAGATGTCAGCCAGGTAATTGGCCAGCGGGTCGTCTGACTTGTCGCCGAGTTTCCATGCCGTAGTCGGCGCGACCGGGCCCGCAATCACGTCGCACTGATGGAAGGCTTGCTGAAAATCATCCGCAATCATGCGGCGGATTTTTTGCGCTTGCAAATAGTAGGCGTCGTAATAACCGTGCGACAGCACATAGGCGCCGATCATGATGCGACGTTTCACTTCTTGGCCAAAGGCTTCGCTACGGGTTTTTTCATACATGCTTGCCAGGTCTGCAAATTCTTTGGCGCGGTGGCCAAACTTCACCCCATCAAAACGACTGAGGTTGCTTGAGGCCTCGGCAGGCGCGATGATGTAGTACACCGGGATAGACAACTCGGTCCGCGGCAAAGCGATGGGCACCAGCGAAGCGCCTAAGGTTTGCAGTTGTTTCAAAGCAACCTCTATGGCGCTGCGCACATCGCTGGCCAATCCGTCGCCAAAAAATTCGGTCGGAATGCCCACGCGCATACCTTGCAGCGGCTGCATCAAGGTCCGCGAAAAATCTTCCTTCGCCACATTCAACGACGTGGAGTCCCGGTCCAGGTCAGGCCCGCACATGGCGGACAACAACAAAGCGCAATCTTCAGCGCTGCGCGCCATCGGGCCGGCCTGGTCCAGACTGGAGGCGAATGCCACCATGCCATAGCGCGAGGCGCGCCCATAGGTGGGCTTGATACCGGTGATGCCACAAAACGCCGCTGGCTGGCGGATGGAGCCGCCGGTGTCGGTGCCGGTTGCGGCAGGGCTCAGGCGGGCGGCCACCGCCGCCGCGCTGCCGCCTGACGAGCCACCGGGAATGCGTGTGGTGTCCCAGGGGTTTGTGACCGCACCGTAGGCTGAGTTTTCATTGGCCGAGCCCATGGCAAATTCATCGCAATTGAGTTTGCCCAACGTCACCATCCCCGCATCGCGCAAACGCGTCACCACAGTGGCGTCAAATGGCGAGCGGTAGTCTTGCAATATCTTGGAGCCCGCCGTGGTGGCGAAATCTTTGGTGACAAAAATATCTTTGTGCGCGATAGGCACACCTTCTAAAGGGCCTGCGGTGCCTGCGGCAATTTTGTTGTCAGAGGCCCGGGCTTGCGCCAGCGTCACTTCGCTATTGACATCCAGAAAAGCGGTGTGCGGATTGCCGCCCATGCGCGCCAGAAAACGCGTGGCCACTTCCACCGCACTGACTTCTTTGTTTTTCAGCATAGCCGCCAACTGCGCCACGCTTTTGTTGTGCAGATCAGCCATGGTTTACTCGATCACTTTCGGCACCAAGAACAAGCCGCGTTCTACCGCAGGAGCGCTGCGCTGGTTGGCTTCACGCTGGTTGGGCTCGCTGACCACGTCCTCGCGCAAACGCAGCGTCATACCGCGCGCGTCGGCGTCGGCAATCGCCTGGCTTAAGCCTTGCATCGCATCGACCGGGTGCGCCATGGGCACCACGCCTTGGGTGTCGACGGCACGCATTTGCTCAACGATCTCAAAAAAACCATGGAGCTGCCCAAGCAATCGTTCGGCGGCGGGCGGTTCAAATTGCAGCCGAGAGAGCTGCGCGAGTCGGTCAATATCGTGGGAAGTCAGGGACATGTGAAAAAAGGCGGTCTTTACAGGGTGGTTTGCTTGGGGCGCCCCTGGGCGCAAGGCGAAATTTTGGGGGCAATGGGTTATTATCCTGCCTTTGGCTTGCGCGGCCTTTCCCCTTGCCGTTTGCGCCTGAAATCAGCCATTTACCGACAAAACACAGACGATGCAGCATGCGACCGCGCTGCATGTCGACAAGGACACGCCATGCTTGGAGCTTTCACCCGTTATTTTTCAACCGACCTGGCCATTGATCTGGGTACCGCCAACACCCTGATTTTCGTGCGCGACAAAGGCATTGTGCTCGACGAGCCCTCGGTGGTTGCGATCCGCCACGAAGGCGGCCCGCAGGGCAAAAAATCCATTCAGGCAGTGGGCAAAGAAGCCAAGGCCATGCTGGGTAAGGTACCCGGCAATATCGAAGCCATTCGCCCCATGAAAGACGGTGTCATTGCCGACTTCACCGTCACCGAGCAAATGCTCAAGCAGTTCATCAAGATGGTGCATCCGCGCAGCGTATTTCGGCCCAGCCCACGCATCATTATTTGCGTGCCCTGCGGCTCTACCCAGGTCGAGCGCCGCGCTATCCGCGAATCGGCGCTGGGCGCCGGTGCTAGCGATGTGTACCTGATTGAAGAGCCCATGGCCGCAGCCATAGGCGCTGGCCTGCCGGTCTCCGAGGCTTGCGGCTCCATGGTGGTGGACATCGGTGGCGGTACCACCGAAGTGGGCGTCATTTCGCTCGGCGGCATGGTCTACAAAGGCAGCGTACGCGTGGGCGGTGACAAGTTTGACGAGGCCATCATTAACTACATCCGCCGCAACTACGGCATGCTGATCGGCGAGCCGACCGCAGAGGCTATCAAGAAACAAATTGGCTCGGCCTTTCCTGGCTCCGAAGTGAAGGAAATGGAAGTGCGCGGGCGCAACCTGTCAGAAGGGGTGCCCCGCTCCTTCACCATCTCTTCCAATGAAATTTTGGAAGCGCTGACCGACCCACTTAACAACATTGTTTCTGCCGTGAAAAATGCGCTGGAGCAAACGCCGCCTGAATTGGGCGCCGATATTGCTGACCGGGGCATGATGCTGACCGGTGGTGGTGCGCTGTTGCGCGACTTGGACCGCTTGCTCGCCGAGGAAACAGGCCTGCCAGTGCTGGT
This sequence comes from Comamonadaceae bacterium, assembly GCA_947447975.1. Taxonomy (GTDB): domain Bacteria; phylum Pseudomonadota; class Gammaproteobacteria; order Burkholderiales; family Burkholderiaceae_C; genus Allorhodoferax. The sequence goes on from CANFLU010000001.1 coordinate 249,490, forward strand.
AGCCGAAGACCCCTTGACCTGTGTGGTGCGCGGTTGCGGCATCGCGCTGGAACAAATGGAACGCTTGGGCTCGATTTTCACCAACGAGTAAGCGCCGGACGCAGCGATGGCTCTGGCTTCGCTGGGCCGAGACCCCCCTCCGTTTTTCCGGCAAGGCCCCTCGGCCTTGTCGCGTTTGGTGGTGTTCAGTGCTTTGGCGCTGTTGCTGATGGTGGCTGACGCACGGTTTCACATGGTGCAACCCTTGCGCGCCACCATTGCTACCGCGCTCTATCCTTTGCAATGGTTGGTATTGCAGCCCCTGTGGTTGTCGCAGCACTTAGGCGAGCGCATGGACGGCATGCTCAGCAACGAAGCCTCGCTGCGCCAATTGCGTCAGCAACTGGCAGAGCAGCGGCAACGCACCCAGCAAACCGAGCAGTTGACGCTGGAAAACCAGCGTTTGCGCAGCGTTTTGAATTTGCAGGAACGTCAATTTCCTGGAACGCTGGCCGCCCAGGTGGTGTATGACGCCGCCGACCCCTACACCCGCAAAGTGGTACTGGACAAAGGAGAGGGCCAGGGCGTGCGCCTGGCTTCACCGGTGATAGACGAATTTGGTGTGATTGGGCAGGTGACGCGGGTCTTTCCCATGTCCAGTGAGGTGACTTTGATTACCGATCGGGACCACGCCATTCCCGTCGTCAATGTGCGCACTGGCGCGCGCGGGGTGGCCTATGGCGAAACCACCCGTAACGCGGACGCGCTGGAGTTGCGCTTCATGGCCGCCAATGCGGATGTAACAGTAGGCGATGTACTAACCACCAGTGGCGTCGATGGTGTCTATCCGGCCGGCTTACCGGTGGCGCGTATCGATAAGGTGGAGCGCCGCACCGAAGCGGTGTTTGCCCGTATCGAATGCGTGCCAATTGCCATGGTCGCAGGTACCCACCATGTACTGGTTTTACTGCCTGTTGCACGAGCCGCTATCGCCCGCCCGCCACCGGAGCCTGAGCACAAACCCCAGCGCATTGGAGGCCGTCGATGATCATGCGCCCAGGCCAACGCCTGCTCATGCCAGTCAACCCCGCTTTTTTGTGGATGAGCCTGGTGTTTGCCTTCATCGCCAATATGCTGGGAAATATGTTGCTGTGGGGCCGCGCCGCGTGGGCCCCTGATGTGCTCTCCATCGTGCTGGTGTTCTGGACGGTACACCAGACCATGCGTGTGGGCGTGGCTGCCGCCTTTGTATTGGGTTTGATGCTCGATGTCTACCAGGGCGGCTTGCTCGGGCAGCACGCCATGGCCTATACGGCGCTTAGTTACTTTGCGATCATGGTGCACCGCCGCTTGCTGTGGTTTAGCTTGCCTGAACAGACGCTGCAAGTATTGCCCTTGTTTGCGCTGGTGCATATGTTTGAGTTGGTGCTCAACGCCATGATTGGCGGAAACTTTCCAGGTTGGTGGGTGTTGATAGCGCCGGTGGGCGAGGCCTTGCTCTGGCCGGTGATTAGCTGGATGCTATTGGCACCGCAGCGCCGCGCGCCCGACCCGGACGATAACCGTCCGCTATAACAAGAGCGCACCATGGACTTGCGCAATATTGACCACGACCTACAACGTTTTCGCCAGCGCATTTTTGTGTTTACGTTGTTGGTGCTGGTGTGCTTTGTATTGCTTTTGCTGCGCTTGATGTATTTGCAGCTGTGGCGTCACGAGGACCTGCTCGCGCAGGCCGAAAGTAATCGCACTGCCATCGTGCCTATCGTGCCCAACCGGGGCTTGATTCAGGACCGCAACGGCATTGTGCTGGCCAGCAATTACTCAGCGTACACCTTGGAGATAACGCCCTCTAAAACCAATGGTTTGGAAGCGACCATAGATGCTTTGGCCGAGGTGGTGGAGATCACCCCGCGCGACCGTCGACGCTTTAAAAAGCTACTCGAAGAATCAAAGACTTTTGAGTCACTACCCTTGCGTAACCGACTCACCGATGTGGAAGTAGCGCGCTTTGCGGCGCAGCGCTTTCGCTTTCCCGGCGTAGAAATTAAGGCCCGGCTTTTCCGCAACTACCCTTATGGTGAATTAGCCAGCCATTTGATCGGCTACATCGGCCGGATCAACCATAGTGAAAAAGAAAAAATCGAGGACGACGATGACCAGGCCAATTACCGTGGCACCGAATACATTGGTAAGTTGGGCATAGAGCAAAGCTTTGAACGCCAGTTGCACGGCATCACCGGCGTGGAGCATATTGAGACATCGGCGGGCGGGCGGGCTACGCGGCGCCTGTCCAGCAGTAAAGCCACGCCGGGCGACACCGTGTTGCTGACCATCGACATCAAATTACAGCACCTGGTAGAGAGTATGTTTGGCGATCGACGCGGCGCGCTGGTGGCTATCAACCCGCAAAACGGCGAAGTGCTGGCCTTTGTGAGTAAGCCTACGTTTGATTCGAACCTATTCGTTGAAGGCATTGACCAAGACAACTGGCAAATGCTCAATGAATCACCGGACAAGCCCTTGCTTAACCGCGCTTTGCGCGGTACCTATCCGCCGGGCTCTACCTACAAACCCTTTATGGCCCTGGCAGCGCTGGAGACAGGCACACGCAAGCCCACGACCTTAATTAACGACCCTGGTTTTTATATGTTTGGCGGCCACCGCTTTGGCAGCCCGGAGAACGAGCGTGGCGGCATCATGGATATGCGCCGCGCCATCGTAGAGTCGAGCAACGCCTATTTTTATTCGCTCGCCAATGAGTTAGGCGTGGACACCATGCACGACTTCATGAAGCCACTGGGTTTTGGTCAGATGACCGGCATCGATGTGCTGGGTGAGGTGCGCGGTGTTTTGCCCAGCCAGGAATGGAAGCGGCGCTACTACAGCAAGCCCGAGCACCAAAAATGGTATGCGGGTGAGACCATTTCTCTGGGCATCGGTCAGGGCTACAACAGCTTTACCATGCTCCAACTGGCGCAGGCCACGGCCACTGTGGCGAACAAGGGAATTAAGTACACACCGCGCTTGGTCTTGGCCACCGAAGACGCCAGTACGCATGCCCGCAGTGAACGCCTGGCCCCGCGCCCCGAAGACCTAAAGCTTGCACCGGAAAACATCAGTGTGATAGTGCAGGCCATGGTCGGTGTGACGCAGGAAGGCACCTCAGCGCGCGCCTTTGCCGGGGCTGCTTACTTGAGTGGCGGCAAAACCGGCACCGCCCAGGCAGTCAGCCTGAATAAGAACGAGAAATACAACGCGGCGCGTATGGAAGAGCACCAACGCGACCATTCCTTGTACATCGCTTTCGCGCCCGCGGAGGACCCGAAAATCGCGCTAGCGGTGATCGTGGAAAACGCCGGTTTCGGGTCCGCCTCGGCGGCGCCGATTGCACGGCGCGTGTTCGATTATTGGCTAATGCAGCAATACCCTAATGACGAAGACCTAGCCGCAGTGCGCAAAGGCTTGGCCACCGCCCCTATTGGCAAACCCCGCGCGGCGTCCGAGGTCAGCTGGCCGCCGCCTTCGCAAACCGCTGAGCCTCCAGGCTTGGTCGCTAAGCCATGAGCGTCACGCGGCATCAGGGCAGAAACGCATCCCAGGAGGTTTTAGCGATCAAGGCTGCAACCACCACCATGAACACGATGCGCACAAAGCCAGTGCCGTGTTTGAGCGCCAGATGCGTGCCTGCCAGGCTGCCCACCATATTGGACAGCGCCATGGCAAGCACCAAATGCCACCACACATGCCCTTTCCAAGCGAACAAGACCAGGGCTGCCAGATTGCTCGCAGTGTTGAGTAATTTGGCGCTGGCCGAGGCATGCAAAAAATCGTAACCCGCCACACGCACCAACAAGAACACAAAAAAGCTACCGGTACCGGGCCCAAAAAAACCATCGTAAAAACCCACCAAAGCCCCAATAGCTGCAAGTACCACCATCTCGCGGTGGCCTTCAAAGCGCGGTGCGTGTGCGCGCCCTAAATCTTTTTTTGTCAGCGTGTAAGCCAGCAGCAAAACCAAGAGGCCGGGCAAGATTTTGCGTAACAGGGCGGGCGAGACCACGGTCACCAACCAAGCACCGGCAAATGCGGCTAACAAGGCAGCAGCAGCAGCGGGTAGCAGCGCCCGCCAGACCATGGTGACACGGCGGCTGTATTGCACGGTGGCCAAACCTGTGCCCCAAATGGACGCGCCTTTGTTGGTGCCAAAAAGTGTGGCTGGCGGTGCAGACGGGAATAGCGCAAACAAAGAGGGGATCAGAATCAAACCGCCGCCTCCGACGATTGAATCGACAAAACCGGCTAAGAGCGAAGCAGTGCAAACAAGCAGCAATTCCATGGGGGAGCGGGGTACAGTAAAAAAATGGCGCAGGAGCGCAAAGCCCAGCGCCAGAAACATAGGAGGCCAAGCCCCACCAAGTGTAGGCGGCGCGTGCGCGTTTCTGAAGAACTTGCCAGGGCCACACAACGGCCAAAAAAAAGCACCAACGCAGTTGGTGCTTTTTGCCTCTTTGGGAGGTGTGTCGACCTTGGCTTTGCCAGGGTCTTATGGTCTCCTCGGAATCGCTCGCGGCCTGGTGGGCTGCCCTTCGCTTTTCGAAGTGTGGTCTCTATCGAGGCACCCAGACACTGTAGCGCCGCTATGCCGGATAAACATCAGGACTTACCCTTGCGTGTTTCCCCTTAGCCTTGCGCGTCCTCGGCAATCCACTGGGCGGCTTTCTCAGCAATCATCAGCGTGGGTGAATTGGTGTTGCCGCTGGTAACAAAGGGCATGACGCCGGCATCAACCACCCGTAGCCCGGCGACGCCGCGCACTTTCAGACGGGGGTCGACCACGGCCAGCGGGTCGTCAGCCCGGCCCATCTTGGTGGTGCCAACGGGGTGAAAAATCGTGCTGGCAATGTCACCGGCCAGCTTGGCTAACTCTTCGTCACTTTGGTATTGCACGCCGGGCTTGAACTCTTCTGGCGCGAAGGGCTGCATCGCGCTCTGGGCCATGATGCGGCGCGTCACCCGCAAAGAATCGGCGGCTACTTTGCGGTCGGTATCGGTGCTCAGGTAATTGGGGGCAATTGCCGGTGCGTCGCGGAAGTCCGGGGTGCGAATACTCACCGTGCCCCGGCTGGTGGGGTTGAGGTTGCAGACACTGGCTGTCATCGCGTTGAAGGTGTGCAACGGCGAGCCGAAGGCGTCCAGGCTTAGCGGTTGCACGTGGTATTGGATGTTCGGGTAAGGCTGCTGCGGATCGCTGCGGGTAAATGCGCCCAACTGGCTGGGCGCCATGCTCATGGGCCCACTGCGCTTGAAAACATATTCCAGACCGATACGCGCCTTGCCCCAAAGGCTGGAGGCCATCGTGTTGAGGGTGGGCGTATTTTTCACTTTGAAAATCGTGCGGATTTGCAAGTGGTCTTGCAAATTTGCGCCCACCCCCGGCAGGTCCAGGCGTAGCGCGATGCCTTTGGATTGCAACAGCGCTGACGGCCCTAGGCCCGAGAGTTGCAGCAACTGCGGCGATGCCACCGAACCGGCGCTCAAAATCACCTCGCGCCGAGCATGGGCGGTCACCATTTCATGGCCGTTCCAGACTTTGACGCCGGTGCAGCGCAAAGGCTTGACGGTGCCCGGGTGGTTTTCTAGCACCAATTCGCTCGCCTGCGCGCCTGTCCAGAGCTCAAAATTGGGCCGCGCATAGCAGGTGGGCCGCAAAAAGGCTTTGGCCGTGTTCCAGCGCCAGCCGTTTTTCTGGTTGACTTCAAAAAAGCCCACGCCTTCGTTGTCACCCCGGTTGAAATCCTCGGTGGTCGGGATGCCCGCTTGCACCGCCGCCTTGGCAAAGGCTTCCAGCACTTCCCAGCGCAAACGTTGTTTATCGACGCGCCACTCACCACCCGCGTTGTGGTGGCGCAGCAGTGCGCGGTAGGGCGTATCGCCGTCTTGCATCAGCGCCGGTGCGGTACCGCGTGCGCCATGCAAAGCGTCGGCGCCTTTGTAATGGTCCTCGTGCAGTTGGAAGTAAGGCAGGCTGTTGTCCCAGCTCCATTGCGGCTCGCCGGTTACATCCGCCCAGCGCGCGTAATCGCGGGCTTGGCCGCGCATATAAATCATGCCGTTGATGCTGCTGCAACCGCCCAAGGTTTTGCCACGCGGGTAAATCAGGCTGCGGCCGTTGAGCCCGGCTTCGGCCTCGGTTTTGAATAGCCAATCGGTACGCGGGTTGCTGATGCAATACAAATAGCCCACCGGGATATGGATCCAGTGGTAATCGTCGCGCCGTCCGGCCTCAATCAGCAGCACGCGCTTGGACGCGTCGGCACTCAGGCGGTTAGCCAGTAGGCAGCCGGCGGTACCTGCGCCGATGATGATGTAGTCAAAGGTAGTGTCGTTCATGCGCTGTGGGTGCAAGTGGGTTCCGCCAGCCGGTAGGGACTTACTTTCCACTCCATTGGGGTTTGCGCTTTTCCTGAAAGGCTAGCTGGCCTTCGCGCGCGTCTTCTGTGAGGGTAAAGAGCGCAATTTGGCTCTCGGTAAAAGCCATGGATTCTTCAAATGCCATGGTCTCCATTTTCTTGAGCATGTATAGCCCGCGCCGCACCGCAGCGGGCGACTTGTCCAGCAGGCGTTCCAGCAGCCACTGCAGCTTGGCATCCACATCGCGGTCTAGGTAATTGACCAGACCAAACTCCAGGGCCTGCAGGCTGCTAATAGGTTCGCCGGTAATGCACATTTCCACCAGCGCGCGCCGCGGAACCAGGTGCTGCAAGACGCTTAGTACTTGGGCCGGAAACACGCCCACTTTGACCTCAGGCAAACCAAATACCGCATGTTCTGCGGCCACCGCCATATCGCACATGGACAAAAGGCCCATGCCCCCAGCCATGCATGCGCCGTTGACCCGCGCGACCAGCGGTACATAGCTGGCTTTGGCGACACGGAGTAATTGGGCCAAATGGCCTAGCGGTTCGGAGTAATCGGTAGTAAATGCCTGCGCGTTTTGCAGATCAGCCCCGGCGCAAAAAGCTTTCTCGCCGGCGCCAGTGATGACAATGGTGCGCACGCTGCGTTCGCTTTGCGCGGCGCCAATTGCCGCTGCCATACCGGCCAGCACGCTATGGCTCATGGCATTGCGGCGCGCCTCACGGGTGATGGTCAGCCATAGCACCGGGCCGCGCAGTTCAACGGATAAATCGGGGCTGGTCAGGGCGCTGGTGTCCATACAAAACTTTCTGCGAAATTGGTTCGGTCACTGGGATCGGGGCAAGGCCTGCGACGCTCCAAGCATACAAGTGTGCGCTCAGCGCCCGCCGCCCACGTCCAAGAGCGCGCCCGTGCAGTAACTGGCCTGCGGGCTGAGCAGCCACAGGATGGCGTTGGCCACTTCCTGCGCGCTGCCCGGACGCTGCATGGGCACTTGCGGGGCCAGGCGCTGCGCCCGGTCGGGTTCGCCGCCGCTGGCGTGGATGTCGGTTTCAATGATGCCCGGGCGCACTGCGTTGACGCGTATACCCTCGGCAGCCACTTCTTTGGCCAAACCGATCGTGAAGCTGTCAATCGCCCCTTTGCAGGCCGCATAGTCCACGTACTGGCCGGGGCTGCCGAGCTTGGAAGCAGCGCTGGACAGGTTGACGATGCCGCCGCCGCTGCCACCATGGCGTGTGCTCATGCGCAATACCGCTTCGCGGGCACATACAAAGCTGCCCAGTACGTGGGTGTTGAGCATGCGCGTTAAGCGCGCTACGCCCATACCATCGACACGGCTGCTGACATCGACCACGCCGGCGTTGTTCACCAAAGCGGCCAAGGGCCCCCACTTGGCGTCAATGCGTGCAAACATGGCCAGGACCTCTTCTTCGCGGCTGACATCGGCTTGCAAGGCCATGGCCTGGCCCCCGTTGTCGCGGATGCTGCGCACGACTTCGTCGGCAGCCAGCGAGTTAGATTGGTAATTGACCGCGACCGCATAGCCCGCCTGCGCCGCAGCCAAGGCGGTCGCCGCGCCAATGCCGCGCGAGCCGCCGGTGACCAGCAGGACCGGAGCGTTCATGGACAGCGTCGCATGGGCTTGTGTCACGCCTTGCGCAAGGCGCGCGCGGCATCCAGGGCGAAGTAGGTGAGCACACCATCTGCGCCTGCGCGTTTGAATGCCAGCAGGCTCTCCAGCATCACCGCCTCACGGTCCAGCCAGCCGTTTTGCGCGGCAGCCATCAGCATCGCGTATTCGCCGGACACTTGGTAGGCAAAGGTCGGCACCTTGAATTCATCTTTGACGCGGCGCACCACATCCAGGTAGGGCATGCCGGGCTTGACCATCACCATGTCGGCGCCCTCGGCAATGTCCATGGCCACTTCGCGCAGCGCCTCGTCGCTATTGCCCGGGTCCATTTGGTACACCTTTTTATTGCCTTTGCCCAGGTTGGCGGCCGAGCCTACGGCGTCGCGGAAAGGGCCGTAAAACGCGCTCGCGTACTTAGCGCTGTAGGCCATGATGCGGGTGTGCACCAGTTTTTCCGCTTCCAGCGCCTGGCGGATGGCGCCGATGCGCCCGTCCATCATGTCGCTGGGCGCCACGATGTCCACGCCGGCGCGCGCCTGGGTAAGCGCTTGCTGCACCAGCACCGCAGTGGTTTCGTCATTCAGGATGTAGCCTTCGGTTTCGGGCCGGGTGTCGGGCAGGCCGTCTTGGCCGTGGCTGGTAAAGGGGTCGAGCGCGACATCCGTCATGATGCCTAGCTGCGGAAATTCTTTTTTCAGAGCGCGTACGACGCGCGGCACCAGGCCATCGGGGTTGAGTGCCTCGGCGCCGTCATAGGTTTTGAGCGACGGGTCGATCACCGGGAACAAAGCCATCACCGGGATTTCCAACTCCACGCAGGCCTGGGCGACCGGAAGTAGCAAGTCCAGGCTTAGGCGCTCCACGCCGGGCATGGAGGGCACGGTTACACGCTGGCCTTGCCCCTCGACCACAAAAACCGGATAAATCAGGTCATGCGCCGTCAGGGCGTTTTCGCGGACCAGATTGCGGGTGAAGCTGTCGCGGCGTAGGCGTCGGGGACGGCCAAGGGGGAAGGGTGCAGGGGTCATCATGGTGAAAATTGTGCCTTATTTCGTACGCCGGCGGGAATAAACCATCGCCCAAGCCAAAGCCTCTGGCCCATGATGGCGTTCATCAGGTCTATGTGCTGTTTACAACACTTAAACCAATTTTTTTGATCAAAACAAAAAATTCGTGACTTTTTTGCCTAGGAATGTATACTTTTATTCGGGAGCTTCGGCTTCCCCCGCTTTTCCTCCCTGAGCGGGGCCTTGATGTGTGACAGCAAATAGGCTTAACACCCCGGCCATGTGCTGGGGTTTTTTTTGCCCGCAGGTCGGACTCCGCGCCCGGTGGTGCTGCCGCTACACTTTGAATATGCTCTGGGTCAAAGCCTTCCACATTGTTTTCGTCGCCAGCTGGTTTGCGGGACTGTTTTATTTGCCGCGTATTTTTGTGAACCTGGCGATGGTGGAACCCGGTTCCGAGGCCGAACGCGCCCGTTTGCTGCTCATGGCGCGCAAACTTTTGCGCTTTAGTACGGTGCTTGCCGTCCCGGCGCTGGGCTTGGGGCTGACTTTGTGGCTGTACTACGGGGTCGGCCTAGGCCCGGGTAATGGCTGGATGCATGCCAAGTTAGTGGTTGTCATCCTGACCCTGGGCTACCACCACTTGTGCGCCCGCATCCTGCGCCAGTTACAAGTGCAGACAGCCTTGCGCAGCCATGTCTGGTTCCGCTGGTTCAACGAAATTCCAGTGCTATTCCTGGTGGCGGCAGTATTGCTGGTGGTGCTCAAGCCTTTTTAAACGGATAGGGCCATGCACAAATCCGCTGCCTGGCCCCTTACCTGGATGTACTGCACGCTGGTGGTCTATGCCAGCCTGTACCCCTTTGCCCACTGGCGTGACCAGGGCATTGCCCCCTGGTCCTTTCTGGCCGCACCGCTGCCGCGCTACTGGACCGGCTTCGATGTCGCCATCAATATCGCCGGTTATTTGCCGCTGGGGGCTTTGCTAGCCTGGCTGGCATTGCGCACCCGGCACCGGGTGCCCCCAGCTTGGCTGGCCGTGGCTTGTGGCTCGCTGCTCTCGCTGGTGTTGGAAACATTGCAAAGCTATTTGCCCCAGCGCGTAGCCTCACGCGAGGACTGGTTGCTCAACACCCTGGGCACCATGGCTGGCGCCTTGCTTGCGCTTTTTCTAGCGCAGCGCGGTGGGCTGGTGCGCTGGGATCGTTGGCAAAACCAGTGGCTGGCCCCGCAATCGCGCGGGGTCCTCGTTTTGCTGCTCAGTTGGCCGGCCGCACTCCTATTCCCTTCTGCCGTGCCATTTGGCTTGGGCCATGTGTGGGGCGGTTTGCAGGGCTTAGCCGATGCATTGCTAGGCCTGGGGGCGCATTGGCTTGATGATGCGCAGCTGCACAGTTTGTTACCCGCTATCGATACCGGGCCGCTTGGTACAGGCGCTGCGCTGGCCAGCGTGGTTACCGGTTTGTTGGCCCCTTGTTTGCTGGGTTTTGGGGTTTTGCATAAACCCAGCCACCGCGTCTGGCTCAGCGTGGCCGTGCTGGCTGTGGGCGTCAGTGCCAGCGGCCTGTCGGCCGCGCTGAGCTGGGGACCAACGCATATGTGGTCTTGGCTGGATGCCACCACCACCGCGGGCCTGGCAGCCGCTTTGGTATTGGCCGTGGCCTTGGCGCGCATCCCCTGGCGCTGGGCGTGTGCCCTGGTTTTCGTTTTACTGTGCGGCCATGTGGCGCTGCTTAACCAGGCGCCGGAAAGCCCCTATTTTGCGCAGACTTTGCAATCCTGGGAGCAAGGTCGCTTTGTGCGCTTTAACGGCCTGGCCGAATGGCTGGGCTGGCTCTGGCCGTACGCTGCCATTGCACTGGTCCTAGGCCGGATTCGCATCGCAAACGGAGAACCTAAAATCGACGCATGAATGCCTCTGCCCCCATTGCGCCAGCCACAGACAAAAGCTATTACGCGCGCCATATCTTTTTCTGCCTCAACGAACGTAAAAGCGGGGAAGAATGCTGCGCGCAACACCAGGCACAAGCCGGTTTTGACCGTTGCAAACAGCGCATCCGTGATGCCGACCGCAATGGCCCCGGCCAGGTACGCGTGAACAAAGCCGGTTGTCTGGACCGTTGTGCTGGCGGACCAGTGGCGGTGGTTTATCCGGAGGCGGTCTGGTACACCTATGTGGACGACGCAGATATTGATGAAATCGTTGACAGCCATTTGCTTGGAGGCAAACCGGTCGAGCGCCTGCGCCTGCCCCCTACCGTGGGACGCTAAGCGCGCATGAATCCGCGTACCCAGCCGCTGGCACTTCAAGGCCCAGTAGGAAATTTACAAGCCCTGGTGGATATGCCCGCCCTGGAGCCCGGGCAAACGCCAGTGGGTGTAGCGGTAATTGCCCATCCGCACCCGCTTTTTGGCGGCACCATGGACAACAAGGTGGTGCAAACCCTGGCGCGCGCCTTTGTGCAGGCTGGCTGGATGGCGGTGCGCTTTAATTTCCGCGGCGTGGGTCATAGCGAAGGCGTCTATGACGAAGGGCACGGTGAGCAAGCAGACCTGCTTGCGGTCATCGACTATTTTTCTCCCGCCGCTACCGAGCAGGGCGCGCTCGCCTTGGCAGGTTTTTCCTTTGGCGCTTTTGTGACTTCACACGCGGTACAGGCTTTGCATCCAGTGCGCGCCCTAAGCTGCTTGGTGTTGGTCGGGACGGCGACGGGGCGCTTTGAGGTGCCCGAAATTCCGCAAGCGCTGCATGCCAAAACCCTGGTGCTGCATGGCGAGGAGGATGACACCGTGCCCCTGGCCGCCGCACTGCAATGGGCGCGCCCGCAAAACCTGCCCGTCATGGTCTTACCCGGCGTGGGGCATTTTTTTCACGGACAATTGCCCTTGTTGCGCGACCTGGTCGCGCGCCATGTGGCTGTGCCTTTGGCATAGGCGCTGGCATGCCGATGCACACCATTCATCTTTACACAAGGGCCGCGCACCGCCGCAGGCCACGCACCGCTTCCTAAGGTTCACACTCCATGAAATTTTTTGTTTTCGGCTTGCTAGCCATTTGCATGCTGGCCAGCGCCCATGCGCAAGCCGCCCCCCAGCCGCCCGAAATCGCTGCGCGGGCTTATTTGTTGCTCGATGTATCGGCGCACCAGGTGCTAGCCGCCAAAGACGCGGACATGCAGGTTGAGCCGGCGTCACTCACCAAGCTGATGACCGCGTACCTGGTGTTTGACGCGCTCAAGTCCGGCAAGATCAGTATGGATCAGAAGTTTGCGGTTAGTGAGCGCGCTTGGAAAATGCCGGGCTCGCGGATGTTCATTGACCCCAAAATGCAAGTGCCGGTGGAAGACCTGATTAAGGGCATGGTGGTGCAGTCGGGCAATGACGCCACTATCGCCTTGGCCGAAGGCGTGGGTGGCGACGTGCCGCGCTTTGTGCAAATGATGAATGCACAGGCCCAGGTGCTGGGCTTGAAAGGCACGAGCTACAAAAACCCCGAAGGCCTGACCGAGGCCGGCCACACGACTACTGCACGGGATTTGGGCATTTTGGCTACCCGCTTGATGGCCGATTTCCCGCAGTACGTTGGCTTTTATGCCCTGAAAAAATACCGCTACCCCGGCACCCCGGCGGCCAACGACACCAATCGCAACCTCTTATTGCAGCGCGATCCCACGGTCGATGGCCTAAAAACCGGTTACACCGAGGCCGCTGGTTATTGCATGGTGGCCACCGCCCGGCGCGACTACGCCAGTCTGGGCTCGCAAGGGGCCGGCCCGAGCCGGCGCCTGTTGTCCATTGTGCTCGGCACCGCTAATGAAAACGCCCGCGCAAACGAGTCGCAAAAACTGCTGAATTGGGGCTTTACCGCCTTTGAACCGGTTAAATTGTTCGATCCGGGCCAGGCCGTGGTCACGGCGCAGGTTTGGAAAGGCAGCGCTTCTAGTGTCCGTGTGGGCGATCCGCAGGGCGTCTTGATGGCCTTGCCTGCGGGCAGCGGCGGCAAAGTAACGACCGAAGTGGTTCGTAAAGAGCCGCTTGTAGCCCCCATCACCAAAGGCCAGGAGGTGGCAACCTTGCGCGTGCTCGCAGGCGGGGTAGAGGTAGCGCAAAAGCCTTTGTTGGCATTGGAGGCGGTCGATCAGGCCGGTATTTTCGGGCGCGCTTGGGACGCTTTGCGCCTCTGGATACGTTAAGCGCACGCCGCTTCGCGCGATCTTGCGCCCTGGCTTGCCCAATTTCTGGTATATTAGAAGGCTTTTCGGAAACTTCCGAAGGGCTCTGTGTTTTCGAAGTTTTTGAATCGTATAGCTCC
>CANFLU010000002.1 GCA_947447975.1 Comamonadaceae bacterium
CACATAGACCTTGCCGTTTTTGTATTCCTTGGGCTTGGTGAACAGCTCGATCTGGGCGATCGTCTGGTTGGCAAAGCTCGAAGACATGACAAAGCTGGGGTGGCCGGTGCCGCAACCCAGGTTCACCAAGCGGCCTTTGGCCAGCAAGATGATGCGCTTGCCAGGGGCTTTACCTTTGGCAGGGAAGATCACGTGGTCCACCTGGGGCTTGATTTCTTCCCAGGTGCATTTGGACAGGGATTCGACGTCGATCTCGTTGTCAAAGTGGCCGATGTTGCAGACGATGGCCTGGTCTTTCATGGCCTCCATGTGCTTGTAAGTGATGACGTTTTTGTTGCCGGTGGCGGACACGAAAATGTCGGCCTTGTCCGCAGCGTATTCCATGGTCACGACTTTGTAGCCTTCCATAGCCGCTTGCAAGGCGTTGATCGGGTCGATCTCGGTCACCCAGACCTGGGCTGACAATGCGCGCAAAGCCTGGGCCGAGCCCTTGCCCACGTCGCCGTAACCGGCCACCACCGCGACTTTGCCAGCGATCATCACGTCGGTGGCGCGCTTGATAGCGTCCACCAAAGACTCGCGGCAGCCGTATAGGTTGTCAAACTTGCTCTTGGTCACCGAATCATTAACGTTGATGGCGCGGAAGGCCAGATCGCCACGGGCGGCCATTTCGTTCAAGCGCAACACGCCGGTGGTAGTCTCTTCGGTCACACCGATGATGTTTTTCAGGCGGCGGCTGTACCAGGTCGGGTCCACCTTGAGCTTGGCTTTGATGGAGTTGAAGAGGCACACCTCTTCTTCGCTACCTGGCTTGGCCAGCAGTTTGATGTTTTTCTCGGCCTTCGCACCCAGATGCATCAAGAGCGTGGCGTCGCCGCCGTCATCCAAAATCATGTTCGGGCCTTCAGCCGCAGTGCCTTTTTTGCCGCCGAATTCAAAAATGCGGTGGGTGTAGTCCCAGTAGTCGGCCAGCGATTCGCCTTTGTAGGCAAATACCGGGGTACCGGCGGCCACCAGGGCAGCAGCAGCATGGTCTTGGGTCGAGTAGATATTGCAAGATGCCCAACGTACCTGCGCGCCCAATGCTTGCAGGGTTTCGACCAGCACGCCGGTCTGGATAGTCATATGCAAGGAACCCGTGATACGCGCACCTTTCAGGGGCTGGGCTTTGGCGAATTCTTCACGAATCGCCATCAGCCCGGGCATTTCGGTTTGGGCGATGTTCAGTTCTTTGCGGCCCCAAGCGGCAAGGCTCAGGTCAGCAATTTCGTAGTCCTGGTTTTTGATAGGTTTCAATACAGCGTTCATGACAAAGGCTCCAAAAAGTACATTTTGAAAACCACTGGTGAACGGGGAGGAAGTGGACTCACCCCGCAGACATCAGTGGGTGAGCGCAGTTGAAACATGCAGGAGACAGGGCCCCTGTACCCCGAGCCTCATTCACTTTGCGTGAACTGCATCGCTCCTCGGGGTGTACCGATGATACCAAACCTCGCCATGCGAATTGCGTGCAGTGCCCTTGCTGTGTTTAAAGGCTGACGATGTCGCGCACCCATTGCGGCAGCGGCATCGCCTTCTGGCTGGGAAAGTCCACCCAGATGGTGGTCGCGCCGCCGGCTGCGTCGATCCGGCCGGGTTGGTCCGCCCGCTCCATGGTGACCCAGGACTCAAAGGTAGTACGCGCCGGATCGCTCACATACATTTTGACGCGCACATCCCCGGGGTAGCGCAGCTCCCGGTAAAAATTGCAAAACGCATTGACGATGATCGGGCCTTCGCCCAGCGCACTGGGCGCGCATCCGATGCGGCGCATCCAATCAATACGTGCCGTTTCCATGTAACGGAAATACACGGTGTTGTTGATGTGGCCCATGGCGTCCATATCACCCCAGCGCATGGGGATCAGCATCTCGTAGACAAGCTTTTTGAATTGCGGGATTTCGATACGCATGAGGTAGAGGCCAGCGGAGACTCAAGCCTGATTGGATTGTCCGCCAGTGTAAACACCGAGCCGCTGGCAGCCCTAAGCGGCTAAGGGCTTCGCACTAAGCGAACAAATACCGCTTTGGTGGCGGCGTCCACGGTAGTTTCGCTGCCATCGTAAAAATTGACGATCCAGGCGGCCGAGCTATTGGGCACCAGAGTGCCCGTCCAAATGGCCTGTGGGAAGGGAGAGGTACTTCCCTGCGGGAACTTGGTCTGGTTTATCGCGCGCGCCGAATCCGCTGCGGAAATAGCCTCGCTGGTAATCACTTCTTTGGGTATGCCATCGGTCCAACCGGTGCTTTCTGGTGTGGGATAGGCAAAGGTGCCACCTTTGGGTGTTCCTGGCGGCAGATCCCCCCTGAAAAACGCGTAGCCCGTCACCATGCCTTGCTTGGAAGACGTTGTAAGTAGTGGATAGTCCGGCTGGGGCCTGAGGAAGCTGCCGCCTTTAGGGAAGGGGTCCAGTCCGGCCACGTACTGCCCGCGGAAAAAGGCTACACCGGTGACCTCGGTTCCAGCACTGGACACGCCGCCCACTTCGCCGCGAACAATGATGGCGGGCGAAGTAGTGCCCTCTCGCATGTACACATCGCTGCTCTTGGGCGGGAAATGCCAGCTCAGGCCATCGGCGCTGAACTGCAATTTGCTGTCGTCTTTGATTTGAACTGGCTCTGACCAAGCCGCCTCCTGGGTGCCTTTGCCGCTTAAGGTGAAAACGCGTTTGGTGTACCACAGTGGCGTTGCATCGTGCGGGGTCGGGTCACTGTCGAGTGGGTCCGGCGACACGCCATCGGTCCAACCATTGCCGGTTTCTCCAGCGATGCGAATCGCGGCGCCCTGGGGTGATTTTTTGCGCATATAGACATCGCCACTGGCGGCGGTATCGTGCCATGCTTTGCTATCCGTACTGAATTCCATTCCTTGGGTATCGACCAGCACCGGATTGCTCCACGAAGGCTCTTGCTCCCAGCCGGCGGTCACGGTAAAGAGGCGCGAAGTCATCCACAAACCGCTGGCTACGGTTTTGTATTTCCAAACGCCCGTGCATTTGCGGTCTACCAAGCTGGCGAGCTCATGCTTAGTAGGCAGGCGCCAGGGCTTTTTATCGGCGCCGGCCGCCGTTGCTGCCAGTGCCACGGCCTCGGACTGGGTAGCGGCTTTGGCTTGGCCGGTGCTGCATTTATCGCCGCTCAAACCCTCGACACATTGACGCCAAATCAACTTGGTCAGGCTGTCTGTGACTTCGCCTGCCGCAACAGTAAATCGCGTATCGGGCCGCGTGACCTCAATGGTGGGAATACAAGTTTCCGCATCTCTTTGCTTGGCTGTAGGCTTGGCGCCCACCACTACAAAATGCGGACCCACTACCTTCCAGTCGACATCGGTCGCCAAGGTGTTGATGGGCAAGCCAGACTGCGCTTTCGACAGTTGAAATGTGGAGGTTTTGGCATCGGCCCCGACGGTGTAATAGCTTTCGAACTGGCTGAGCGTTTGCGGTAATGCACCAGCGGTGCGCAAACTAACCAGCTGATCAGAGGCGATAGGTGTTTTCGGACTGCTGTCCAAAGTCACCACGCCTTTGCTGGCCTCCGTGATTCCATAGTCTGTCACTTTGCTTCCATCGGTCTTGGTAGTGGTCGTGACTTTGACTGCATACGACTGTACCGGCAGCATCAGCCGAACCGGACGCGCGCTGGACTTCAGGCCATCGGCCACCTTGCCAGTACCAAAATTAAAGGTCCAAGCGTAATTGCCCAGTGGATTGTTAGCGCTAGGGGTTCGCGTCCAAAACGCAGTACTGGCTGTGGGCTCGGATCCCAGGTCTGGGAAGTAATCGGTATTGGCCAATACCGACGCGGCGTAGTTCAAAGGGAATTTTTGCAATTCATCGACACTGGGCACCACCCAAGTATCAAAACCACACAGTCTGTAGTTGTTCACCGATCTGGCGTAACTTTCTGTATTGCACTTTCCTGGATCACCCACGCCTTTACAGGTGGTATTCATTTCGACTCCGTCCGTACCGCCGTTTAATTTGTAGTTAACGGTGCTGGTTTTTTTGGTTGTTGCATCGGTCGTCTCGACCGCGGTGGTACTGCTATCAAACCAGGTGTATTTGTGCCCTTTATGGCGCATGTGGTTGGGGTCGTTACGTTTGACTTCCCAATACACCTTGTTGACCGTGTCATGGACGCAATCCCATTGCGTGCCCGCTTGCTCGCTGCCGTTGTCTTGCCATGTCGCGAACTGGTTTTTCAAGGCCACGCCATTGCTGTCCAACTTCACCAGGGTAATGAGTTTTTCTTTACCCGTCAGAAGACTGGCATACACCAAGGCGTCGGTATCCATCACCTTGATGTTGTCTAGCAATTTGTCATAGGCATTACCGACATTGGTACACAATTTATTGCCCACATAGGCCAATTGCACGCCGTCCTGGCTATTGCCTTTGGTGCTCATTGGCGTGCCACCTTTGACGTCAGAGAGCTTGAATTCATTACCCTTTGCGTTCGCGTCCACGACGTAATAGGTCTTGGTCTCGCTCAGGGCCTGAGGCAAAGTGCCTGAGGTTTTCAAGGTTACCGCCAGGTCATTGCTCGTGGTACCCACGCCGGTGAACTTAAATACCGCCGGGCTGTCCAGGGTAATGGTCACCTCGCCACCACAGTTATAGGCGGCATACAAGGGTTGCGTTAATGGTTCAGTTTGGATGGCACTGACATCAAAGCCATTGGCGATCAGGCCGCTCTTGATTTTCTCCCAGGCGGCCTGGATATTGGTGGTGGTGGCAAGCTGACTGAGGCTGGAAGCAGCCGCTTCATTGAAGGTATTGAAATAAGTCGTCAAATCGCTGGTTTCCACCAGTGTGGCCAGCAAAGCGTCGGTAAGCGGGGTGATGTTGGCCACGCCAAACAAAGCCTGGGCGATGGAGTGCAACTTAGCGCCGTCTTTGGGTGAAATTTCAAGAATGCACGGTGCTTGCGCTTTGAAGTTGCCCAATGCATCGATCGCGAACGTTCCCTTGGCATCGGTTTTCACCGTTCGTTCAATAATGCCACTCGGAACCACGGTATGAAATCCAGTTTGGGTGGCGCCGTTGGTACTAAGAATCGGAACACCGTCCGGTGAATTAGACAAATTAAATTGCGTCGCTTTGCCCGCCGCCTTGACCGTGTTGACGATAAAGTAGCTTTCGTACACATTGAGCGGTGGCGGCAACTTGCCTGTGCTTGCCAATGCGAGCACCTGGCCGTCAAAAATCGACGCATCCGATAAGGTGGTCGTCTCCAAGACGGTGACCACGGCCGGGTTGGCCGCGCTGATGGTGACGGAATAGCGCGCCCGCGTGGTACTTGGGCAGCGCACCCTTACATCCGCGTCGGGAAGGGCCAAGCCCACCGCCGCCGTGCCGCTCAGGGAATCGCCGGTAGGGCTCAAGGCCGCTAGCAAGTTATCGACGAGCGCGCTCGTGCTCCCGCCACCGCAGGCGCTTAAGAACAGGCACAAGGCCAGCCAAACAATACGCTTCATCGCAAGCATTCCAATCATGACTCCACACAGAGTCCCCAGTGTCTGTACATCGACAGGTCCGGCGCATTATTGAAGGGTAGGGCGTCCGATTCGCAAAAAATCCTGTTCACCAGCTACCCACAGCCCCTTCGGTTCACACTTTTACCCACCCTTTAAGCCGGCGCGCAGCCACGGGTGCCCAAAGCGACAAATCACCAAAAATAAAAGCAAAGAATATGCCAACTTATTTTTGATGGACACCTGACAGTAGGCACTTCTTGACAGCCCGCAGGGTGTCGCGTACTTCAACAGCGTCTTTTTGCCGGGCTGTTTGGACGAGGGCGGGCAACTTTGCCATCCGCGCCCCCCTAAAATCCCATCCTTCGCGCGTCCGGCGCAGCCCCATCTGGAATCCCCCGTTTTGTCCTTCGCCTCCGAAACCCGCCGCCGTCGCACCTTTGCGATCATTTCCCACCCCGACGCCGGTAAAACCACCTTGACTGAAAAGCTCTTGCTGTTTTCCGGTGCGATTCAGATTGCCGGTTCGGTCAAGGCGCGCAAGGCCTCGCGCCATGCGACATCGGACTGGATGGAAATTGAAAAACAGCGCGGTATCTCGGTGGCATCCTCGGTGATGCAAATGGTCTACCGCGACCATGTGATCAACCTCTTGGACACCCCGGGGCACAAAGACTTTTCGGAAGATACCTACCGCGTGCTCACCGCCGTGGATGCGGCGCTGATGGTGATTGACGCGGCAAATGGTGTGGAGGCGCAAACCCGGCGCCTGATCGAAGTCTGCCGCCAGCGCGATACACCCATCATCACCTTCGTCAACAAAATGGACCGCGAGGTGCGCGAGCCTTTGGATATTCTGGACGAGATCGAGCGCGAACTGGGCATGCCTTGCGTGCCCATGACCTGGCCGGTGGGCCAGGGCAAATTATTTGGCGGCATCATCAATTTGCGCACCGACACCATGACGGTGTTTGAAAGCGGCAGTGAACGCCTGCCGCAAGACTTTGACGCCATTGCCCTATCGCACCCCGAGGCCTTGCAAGAACGCTTTGGCAGCGAATGGACCAGCGCCGTCGACAGCATGGAACTGGCCACTGGCGCATCGCCGGCCTGGGACCACGCGGCCTTTTTGGCAGGTAAGCAAACGCCCGTATTTTTCGGTTCGGGCGTGAACAACTTCGGCGTGATGGAAGTGCTGGACGCTTTGGTCGATTTAGCGCCCTCGCCGCAAAGCCGTACCAGCACGGTGCAAGTCAACCGCCAGCCGGTGGTGCAGGAAGTGCAACCTGAGGACAAGGCCTTTAGCGGCGTAGTGTTCAAGGTGCAAGCCAATATGGATGCCAACCACCGCGACCGCATCGCCTTTGTGCGCATGGCTTCGGGCAAGTACACGCCAGGCATGAAGCTCAAGGTCATGCGCACCGCCAAAGAGCTGCGTCCCACCAGCGTGGTCACCTTCATGAGCCAGCGCCGCGAGGCGGTGGAAGAAGCTTATGCCGGCGACATCGTGGGCTTTACCACCCACGGTGGCGTGCAATTGGGCGACACGATTACCGATGGCAGCATCAACCTGCAATACACCGGCCTGCCGTTTTTTGCCCCCGAGATGTTTATGACCGTGGTGCTGAAAAATCCGCTGCGCACCAAGCAATTGCAACAAGGCCTGGCGCAATTGGGTGAAGAAGGCGCCATCCAAGTTTTTAAGCCCGAGATGGGCGGCAATATGCTCTTGGGCGCGGTCGGGCAATTGCAGTTTGAAGTAGTGCAACACCGCCTCAAGGGCGAGTACGACGCCGACATCCGCCTAGAAGGCAGCCAATACACCGGCGCGCGCTGGATCAGCGCCGATAGCCCGGCCGAGCTGCGCGAGTTTGTGAACGCCTACCCACAGCGCATGGCCAAAGACGCGGCCGACACCCTGGCCTTTTTGTGCACCAGCCCCTATGACGTGCGCCTGGCGCAAGAACGTTTCCCGAAAATCCATTTCCACCCTTTGCGCGAGCATGCCGGCCTGAGCCTGGGCAGCGCGGGCTAAAGGCCGAGCTAGTGGCGGCGCATCGCGGTCTGATCGCCGTTTTCGGCTCCACCTTATTTCAGTTGTGCGGCGTTTTTATGCTGCTGCCCTTGCTGCTGTTATTGCTTAAGCGCGCAGAGCTGAGCAACACCCTGGCCGGTTTGTTTGCTGCCACCGAATGGCTGGGTATCTTTATCGTGACGCCTTTTGCCTCTAGCATCGCTCGCGCCATGGGGCGGCGCAATGCGCTTTGGCTGGCCACGGTCACACCTTTGATGACCGCCTGCGGATTTTTGCTCACAGACCAACTGGCTGCATGGTTTGTGTTTTTGTTGTTGGGCGCTATGGCCGGTGGCATGCGCTGGGTTTTGGCCGAGGCCTTTATCGCCGAATTTTCACCGCCCCAGCACCGCGGCACCTGGATTGGCGCGTATGCCACTCTCATTGGCTTGACCATGGTGGTAGGCCCCGCATTGCTGGCCTGGCTGGGCGCGGACGACCCAGCGGCGCTGCGCATGGTGATCGGCTTGATGCTTATTGGCCTGGCCTGGACCGCGTTCATCCCGCAGGTACCGCAGGATGCGGACAGCGACAGCGCCCGCGTCGGCCTGGTCGGTCTGTGGCATGCCGTGCGGGCCAACCCGGTGGTAATGCTGGCCGGGTTTGTCGGTGGTTTTTTTGAAATGGGCTTGAGCTCAGTCTTGCCGATTTACGGCCTGAGCCTGGGCCTGCCTGCGGGCGATGCAGCGCTCTTGCTTTCGCTCAGCGGTCTGGGCGGCACGCTGTGCGCTATCCCAGCAGGCATGGTGGCCGACCGGTTTGCGTCACCCGAATTGGGGCGGCGCCGCGTCATGGTGCTGATGGCGGTGCTGCTGCTGATTTCCGGCGCGATGGTGCTGGCCGTGGCGCAGGTCACCGTGCTGGTGTGGGCGGTGGCGCTGCTCTGGGGCTCGGCAGGTGGCACGCTGTACACCCTCACCATGTTTGACATTGGCAGCCGCGAAACCGGTATCACCTTGGTCAACAGTACGGCCGTGCTGGTACTGACCTACACCCTGGGCGCACTGCTGGCCTCTTCCGCTGCGGGGCTGATGCTGGACTGGTCGCCCGGTATGGGTCTGTCCCTGATGCTGGTAACGGTTGCTGGTGGCGGTGCGCTTGCGTTTGCGCGCAGTGCGCGGGCATTGGCTATGCAAACAGAACGCATGTAGAAAATACCCCAGACTGCGAACCGGGTGCCAAAGCGGCGCCGCATGGCACAAGGGCTTGTTTAGCCACCCGGGCGCTTCATGCAAACGCTTGCAAGACGTTAACCACGTTGACACCCACCGCGTCCACCGCATAACCGCCTTCAAACACCAGCACGGTCGGTAAGCCCGCGTGTGCGATGCGCTCGCCCATGCGCAGATAGTCTTGGCTTTGCAGCGCAAAGCCAGAGATAGGGTCACCGGCAAAAGTATCCACGCCTAGTGATACCACCAAGGCCTGCGCCCCGTAGTCGGTGATAGCGCTTAGCGCCAGTTCCAAGGCCTCCGACCAGCGCGTGTAGTCGCTGCCACGCGGCAGGGGGAAATTAAGATTCAAGCCAAGTCCCGCGCCCTGCCCGCGTTCATCGGCATGGCCTAAATAGAACGGGTACTCGGTGCGCGGATCACCGTGGATACTGGCAAAAAACACGTCAGCGCGCGCATAAAAAATCGCCTGTGTGCCGTTACCGTGGTGGTAGTCCACATCTAACACCGCGACGCGCTCTAAGCCACTGTCGCGCAGGTACTGCGCTGCCAGTGCCGCATTGTTTAAGAAACAGTAACCGCCGAAAAAATCCGCGCCCGCGTGGTGGCCCGGCGGACGGCTGAGCGCAAATGCGGCGTGACCGCCTTGTGCAATATGTGCCGCCGCGCTGAGCGCGCAATCGGCGCCGCTGCGTGCCGCCTGCCAGGTGCCTGCCGTCAAAGGCGTACCGGCGTCAAAGGAATACAGGCCCATGCGGGCCGCAAAATTATCGGGCTCGACGTCCGTGCGAAAACTGCGCGTGGGCCAGACACTGGCGATGGCGTCCTGCGCCGCGTTGGCGGGGTCTAGCGCCAGCCATTGCTGCCAGGCGGTTTGCAGAAATCGCAGATAACGCGGACTGTGGATGCGGCTGAGCAGCGTGTCGTCAAAATGGTGGGGTATTTGCAAGTGCCCCAGCGCCCGCGCCTCCAATGCCGCAAACACCTGGTCTTGGCGCTGGGGCACTTCGTGGCAGGGCACCATGCGGCCACGGTACATCTCCAGCTTGCCTTGGTGGCCGGCATGGTCGGGGTTGTAAAAAGTCTGCATGGCGCAAGCCTACAGGAAGAAGCCCGTCTGCGGTCGCAGGAGACGGCGCGCAGACTTTAGGCAGGCCTATGCATCAAAGCCAATAGGCGCCTAACGCAAACGGCTGGCCACAATACCCAGGGTCAGCGGGTGGAAAAAAAACTCGCCATCCTCGCCTTTTTCATTCGTGCCCACCACCACATAGCAACCGGCCATATCGCCGATACGACGCACTTTATAGCCCTTGGTCTCGAGTAGCTTGGAGAGCTTGTCGGGGGCCGTCCAACCTGATTTCGGCCCGGAGTTGCACTTGGCCGGTGACTGGGCATAAGCGAGGCTGGCAAGCAGGCATGAAATGCCCATAAATACAAGGCGGCTCTGTTTGCGCATGGCGTCCTAGGAATTAATAGCGGTGCGCCATTGTGCACCGACGCCCATCCGGCACAAAAAAAAGCCGTTTTGCGCCTGCAGCGAAGGACTCCATGGCTAGGGGGTAACCACCTGTGCGGCGGCCCCTGGCAGCCCATGGGCGAGGGCAAGGCAGGCGATTTGCAGTTTCAGCCGCTCAGCATCGGGTAGAGCGATATCAGCAGTGCAGCGGCCATGCTGCAATTGAATACCCGCATACGAAACGGATCTTGCAAATAGCTCCGCAGCGCGCTGCCAAAACCCACCCATACCGACGAACAGGGTAAGCCCAGCGCAACATACATCAGCCCCAGCGGCGCAATCTGCAGTAGACCGGCGCCCGGTGGCACATAAGCGCTCATGATGGTGACCGCCATGACCCAGGCTTTGGGGTTGACCCACTGAAACAAAACCGCAGCCCAAAACCCTAAGGGCTTGGCCTCGTCTTGGGCACTGGGCAGGAACTGCGGCCCATGGTGCGCGCCGGGCGCCGGTGTTGCCTGGGAGGGATGCGGCGTTTGGGCATTCGGCAAGCTAGCGTCCAGCGCAGCATGGGCAGGAACATGTGGACGCGCACTGGCCAAGCTCCAGGCCATCCAAACCATGTAGGCCGCGCCCGCAAAGCGCACCAGGTCATAAAAAGCAGGGAACTGCGCCAACACCGTGTGCAGGCCCAGGCCCACAGCGATCACCATAAAGCCAAAACCTAGCTGCACGCCCATCAGATGCGCCAGCGTGCGTCGGAAACCAAAATGCACGCCAGACGCCATCAGCATGGTGTTATTCGGACCGGGCGTGATCGAACTGACCAGCATGAACAGCGCCACGCCCCACCAGTGCTCTGGCGTCAATCCACCTTCTCCTCACGCACGGCGGCGGGCATGGTCGGCATGGACAAGCGCTTGCCCGCGAACACCACCACCACCACCGCGAGTGCAAAGCCCAGCGTCATCATCTCCAAAGACTCGCCCAGCAAAGGAACCGCCACCAGGATCGAGAAAAACGGCTGCAGCAACTGCAACTGGCTGACGCGCAAAGCGCCGCCCATGGCCAGGCCACGGTACCAGGCAAAAAATCCGGCCCACATCGAGAACACACCGACATAGCCCAGCGCCCACCAGGCCGTGGCGTGGATAGCCTGCTGCGGCCAATTCCATAAGGCGCCGGGCACCGTCATGGGCAAAGCCATCACGCAGACCCAGCAAATCACCCGCTCTGCACCCAGCGAAGGCGTCACTTGCGCGCCATAGACATAGCCCAGAGCCGCTGAAAGAATGGCGCCTAGCAGCAGCAAGTCAGCCCACTCGGGTACAAAACCCAAACCTTGTTGGTAGGCACGCAGCAATGAAAAAACCAACACCAACGAAGCGCCCAGCACCGCACACACCCAAAACGCCAGGCGCGCGCGCAGGTGCAGCACCCAGGCCGACAAGGCAGCAGTGGCAAGTGGCAGTAAAGCGGTAAACACCGCTGCGTGGCCGGAGGTGACATGGCGTAAGGCAAAGCCCAGCAGTAGCGGGAAACCAATCACATTGCCCAGCAGCGCCAACAACAATGGCTTGCGCTGCGCCTTCGTGGGCCAGGGCGCGCGCGACAACAGCAAATAGGCGATCGACAAAGCGCCGGCCAGCGCGGCACGTGCGAAAGTAATAAACCACGCCGAGAGCTGGGGGTTATCGACGGTGCCGGTGGCCAAGCGTGTCATGGGCAAGGTGATGGCAAACACCACCACGCCCAAGAGGCCCAACCACATCCCCACGCTTTGCTCACGCTCGCTCATATGCGTGCCATCCACAGAGCCGTCAATACCAACAAAGTGGCCATGCAGCGGTTAAACCATTGCAAGCGCAAACCGGTCGCTAGGCCCTCGCGCAGGGGTCCGCTCAGCCATTGCCGCGCGAAGGAACCGAGCACGGCATACAACAAATTACTCACAAACCCGAAGGCGACCATCAAGGGCAGGATGATGGCAAAGCGCTCCAATCCATCGTCCCGTCCAGCCAACCAACCAGCCACCACGGTGAGCGCCAACATCCAAGCCTTGATATTCACAAACTGCAAGAGCACACCCTGGCGAAAGTCCACGTTCAAGGCCGCTGCATCCGCTTGCGCCAGGCTTTTGGTACTGGCCAGCTTGAAGGCAAGCCACAGCAAATAGGCCATGCCCAGGGCTTGAATGCCTAAGCGCAGTAGTGGCACGGCCAGCACCACCGCCCCCACACCAGCAGCGCACAAACTGAACAAAAGCCCCCAACCGACAGGCACTGCGCAAACAAACTGCATCGCACGGCGCAACCCGAAATTGGCAGCCATTGCGGTGGACACCGTGGTATTGGGTCCGGGGGTGAAGCTGGTGACGGTCGATAGCAACAACAAGGCAACAAATTCGGACTGGGGCATGTGTGCAAATGTAATCCCAATCCATGCGACCATCATCCAAGGCCCCCTACACTGCGCCCCTCCTGCGCTTGCCCTGGGCTATACCCGGGCCCTGTTGGCGCGCTTGCCCTTAGGTTTTGATTTTGTTTTTCTCCAACCCCCTTTTGCAAATACCCGGCTACCGCCGACTGTGGCTTTCCCTCCTGGTGAGCGGGCTGGGCGGTCAAATCACCATGCTGGCGCTGCCACTGACTGCGGTAGTGTTGCTGCAGGCCACGCCCAGCCAGATGGGCGTTATGACAGCCATGGAATTGCTGCCCTTTGTGTTGCTGTCTTTACCCGGCGGTGTCTTCCTGGACCGGCGGCGCAAGTTGCCCGTTTTTATCGCAGGCGAATTATTGATGGGCGCTTTTTTGCTACTCATCCCCTTGGCCTGGTGGATGGGGATCTTGTCCATGCCTTTGATGTACGGGTTGGCTTTCTGCCTGGGCTGCGTGTACACCGTGGCAGGCTCTGCAGCGCAGATTGTGCTTACCCAGCTCGTCGGGCGCGACCAGCTGGTGCGGGCCAATGCGCAAAACGCGCTGGCCAGCTCGCTGGCCGAAGTCACAGGCCCGGGCCTGGCCGGAGCGCTGATTCGCATGTTGAGCGCGCCACTGGCCCTGGTCGCCGACGCCTGCTTGCTGGTGGGTTCTGTCGTGTTGTTGCGCGGTATCCGCATCGAAGAGCCTGTGCCCAAATTGACGCGGCGCTCGTTTCGGGCCGAATTGCTGGAAGGACTGCACTTTGTGCGCACCCACCGCGTACTGGTGGAACTGGCCGCTATGCTGGGCAGTTGGCAGTTTTTTGCGCAGATGGCCTTGTCCGTCCAGATTGTGTACGCGGTGCGTGAATTGGGCCTGAGTGAGGACAGCACCGCCATGGCCTACATCGCCATGGGCGTCGGCTCGATCGCAGCGGGTACAGGCGGGTCAGGTCTGAGCCGCCGATGGGGCGTGGGCCGCTCTTTGCTGTTGGGCATGGGCTTGACTTCGGTGAGCTGGCTGGGGGCGCTCGCGCTGCGCGAATGGGTCGATGCAGTGCTTTTATTTAGCGCCATGCTGTTGTGCTTTAGCCTGGGTGCAACGCTGATGTTCATCAACATGATTTCGCTGCGCCAAAGCAGCACGCCGCAGCCCATGCTCGGGCGTATGAATTCCACGATGCGCTGGCTGGCCCTGCTTCCATCGGCTCCGGGCGCACTGATCGGTGGCTGGGTCGCCGAACACTGGGGCCTATCCTATGCACTGGGCATGGCCGGAGGCGGCTGCCTATTGGTGACCCTGGTCTTTAGCTTGCGCCCAGTGCTGCGCGCCATCTTGGTACTGCCCGATAGTGCGCAGGCCGCCTAGGTGCTATGCGCATCGATATCCACTAGGCCCCTTACACATCGCGACCAAGCCGACAACCATTTATACGCTTAGGCCCTGCCCCAAGCGGCCATCGATGACTTCAATCGTCCGATCGCAGCGCGCCGAAAGCTCTGGGTTGTGGGTAACGAACAAGACTGCTGTCGCATGCTCTTGGCACACACTGCGCAGCAAGGCAAAGACGCCGTCGGCGCTTTTGGAGTCCAGATTGCCGGTGGGCTCATCGGCCAATATCAGCGCCGGTTGCATCGCCAGCGCGCGCGCCACGGCCACACGTTGCTGCTGACCGCCGGAGAGTCGATTGGCCGGCGCGTCTAGCCAGGGGCGCATACCCACACTGTCGAGCAAGTGCGTGGCCCGCGCGCGCATAGTGGCATCCATAAAACCCTGGGCCGCATACATTGGCATCATCACGTTTTCCAGGGCGCTAAATGCGCTGAGCAAATGGTGGTACTGGAACACAAAGCCAATGCTGTGCCCGCGCAAATGCGTGCGCTGCGCGTCGCTAAGCTGCGTGGTCTCTAGGCCAGTGATGCGCAGACTGCCGCTGCTGGGTCTATCCAACAAGCCCACGGTATTGAGCAAGGTACTTTTGCCAGAACCCGAGGGCCCGACCACGGCACAAAAATCGCCGGGGTACAAGCGCATGTCAATACCGTGCAAAACTTCGATTTCATTGTCCGCACCGACGTTGAATGATTTGCGTATGCCTTGCAACTCCAGCACCGGCACGGCTTGATGGGGTTCAGGCACGGATAGCCACCACCGGGTCCAAACGCGCAGCCCGCAACGCGGGGGCCAGTGCCGACAGCAGGCCGGTCAAACTCGCCAGCGCTAGCGCTTGCACAAACAATGCGCTGTCCATCACCATCGCAAACATGATGCTGCCATCGGCATTGCGCATATAACGCTGCCACAGCACCATGGACAGCGCACCGATCAAGGCACCCACCAGCGCCCCTGCCAAGCCAAGCAAGCCGCCTTGCAACAAAAACACCCGCATCACTTGCGCGCGGCGCACGCCCATGGCGCGCAAGATGCCGATCTCACGCGAGCGCTGCACCACTGACACCACCAGCACACTGGCAATACCAAAGCCTACCGACAAAGCCACAAAAAAGCGGATGGCGGTATTGGCCGTGGTCTGTGCCCGCACCGCGGTAAAAAACTGCTCGTTGGTTTTGATCCAGCTATCGGCCTGCAAGCCGGTATGGCTTTGGATTTGCTGGGCTACACGCTCGGCGGCGTAGATATCGTGCAGCGTGAGGTCTAGGATAGAGGCGCCACCGGCCAAGCCGAACAGGCTTTGCGCGGTACGCATGGCCATAAAGACATTGCGGCTGTTGGCACCTTTGTTGCCCAGATCAAAAATACCTGCCAGCTTGAGCGTCAACACCGTGCCGCTGACCGTGGCGATACGCAGCGGATCGCCCGGCACGACGCCCAGGTCGGCGGCTAGCTCGGTACCGATCAGCAAGGTATCGCTGCTGATATCGGGCGAGCCCTGCACCATTTTTTCACGCAGGGCGATGATTTGAAAATACAAGTCCGGCAGCATGCCGACCACCGACACCGAGCGACTGGCCTCGCCCCGCGTGACCAATGCCGCGCCCAGCACCGCGGGCGATACCAACTTGATCTCTGGCATGGCTTGCAATTGCAGCACCAGGCTTTGCCACTGGTCTATGCCTTTGACGCGTTGCAAGGGAATTTGCACGGTGGCCGCCTCCAGACTGTCGGGCTCCACGCCCTGGGCCCGTGCGCGCTCCTTGGAAGCCAGCACCTGGATATGCGCCTGCCCCGTCAGCACCCGATTTACAAAATTGGCCTGCAGTCCGTTGAGCAGGGCCGACATAAAAATAATCACGGCTACGCCAATGGCAATACCGACCACAATGAACAAAGTCTGGATACGCCCTTCGCGCAAAAAGCGCCAAGCCACCAGCACCTCGAAAGGCAGCCATGCGCGCTGCTTCATGGCTGCGCCTGCCGTATGCGATCGCCCTCGTGTACCGTGCTCTGCGCCACGGGCACCAATAAAGCGCCGACTTGCAAGCCGCTGAGCACCTCGACCCTGCCCTGGGCTTGCAGGCCCACACGCAGCGCCTGGCGCTGCGCCCGGCCATCGCGCCACAGCAAGACCCAGGGCGCAGCCTGGTTCACATCGTGCACTGCCGTTAAAGGAATATGCAGCGCCTGTGGCCGGCGCGCCACCTCAATATCCACCGACACCGTCATGTCCTGGCGCAGTTGCGCCACTGGGGCGCTCACGTCTAAACGCACCTCGATCGCGCCGCGCTGCGGATCCACCGCCGGGTTGATAAAGGCCACACGGGCGGCAAAAGTTTGCTCGGCAAATGCGTCGGCCGAAGCCTGGGCGTTTTGTCCGGTGTGCAACCACTTGAGGTTTTTTTCGTCAATTTGTAACACCAGCTGCATAGCGCCTTGTGGCGAAAGCACCAACAGCACTTTGCCCGGCTGCACACCGTCGCCAGCCTCCACATGGCGCGCCATCACGATGCCATCGACCGGGGCGCTGATGCGGCTGTAGCGCAAGCGCGCTTGGGCGGTTTGCCGTGCCGCTTGGGCCTGGCGCAAACTGGCTTGGGCGCTGGCAGTTTCTGCGCCCGCAGACTGCAGGCTAGCGCGTTGGTGTGCCGCTATGGTGAGCTGTGCCTGCGCCATGTCCAAGGCGCGTTGCGCCTCTTCGGCCGCAGCGGCGCCATAGAAGCCTTGGGCATGCAAGTCCTGCGCACGCGCTGCATTGCGCTGCGCGCTGCGCAGATTGAACTGGGCCTGCGCCACGGCCTGATCGGCCAGTGGCTGTTTCAGCTCGGACAGCACACGCAAATTGCTCGCTGCCAGTTGCTCAGCGGCAGCGGCCTGCGCCAGATTGGCCTGCCACTCGCTCGCGTCCATCTCCAATAGCAATTGCCCACGCTGGACCGCCTGGCCTTCAGCCACGAGCACTGTGCGCACCGTACCGGTAATTTGCGCGCCTAGGTTGATGCGGTGCGCGGTCTCTACGCGCCCGCTGGCCACGATGGTATGGACCAAGGTGCTTTGCACCACTGGCTCGAGCACGATTTGCGGACCCAAGGCCTGCCCGTAAGCCACATAGGCCAGTACGCCTGCCACGGTCGCACCGATGGCCCATCCAGCCAGCGCGCGCAAGCTCAAGGCCACAGCACCCAGCCCTCTGACCTGCACCTCATGGAGCTTCAAAGCGCGCTAGCACGGTCCCTGCTGCAAAGCTTTCGCCGTCCTGCACGGCTATCGACGTGATGTGCCCATTGTCGGGCGCCTCCACGTCGATAGCGGCTTTCACCAGCACGACCGTTGCCAGCACCTGCCCCTTGCGCACCGGCACACCCGGCGCCACCAGCCATTTGTCCAGTAGTGCATGCGCGTCCTCTTGCCCGCCCGTCCACACCGAGGCGGGCAATAGGATGTCCATCATGCCGCCACCGCTTTAGCCAGCTTGCCCACCAGCAAGGCCTGCGCGGCTTGCACGATGTCGGCCACTTGCGGAATCACAAACTGCTCTAAGGGTCGGCTGTAGGGGATCGGTACATTGGGCACCGCCAGGCGCATCACCGGTGCTTTGAGGGAGACCGTGTCCAGGTTCTCAGCAATCAAAGCGGCGATCTCGCCGCTCAGTCCAAAGCCCAGGTAGTCTTCGTCGGCAATGAGCAAACGCCCCGTCTTGCGCACCGACTTGAGAATCGCCTCTTTGTCCAAAGGGACCAAGGTGCGCAAGTCCAGCACCTCGGCATGGATGCTTTGGCCTTGCAGTGTCTGGGCGGCAAGCATGGCTTTTTGCACCATTTGGCTCAGGCTCACGATGGTCAGGTCTGCGCCCTCTTGCATAACCTTGGCCTGCCCCAGCGGGATGGTGTAGGCCTCCTCGGGCACGGCATTGCTGCTACCTTCCAGATAGGACATCCAGGGCAGACCCATGATGCCTTTGTGGTACATGAACATCACCGGGTTGTCGTCCCGAATCGCTGCCGTCATCAAGCCTTTGGCGTCATAGGCATTCGATGGTACGACCACCTTGATGCCTGGCATGTGGGCGAAGGTCGAATACAAACATTGCGAATGCTGGGCCGCATCGCCGTAGCCACCGCCTATGGCCGTAGTGAGCACCACGGGCAATTTCACATGGCCGCCGGACATATAGGTGTTCTTGGCCAGATGGTTGTAGATCTGGTCCATACAAACACCAAAAAAGTCCACGAACATCAGTTCCACCACCGGCCGCAAACCTGCCGCTGCCGCACCCGTAGCCGCACCAATGAAGGCGGTCTCCGAGATCGGGGTATCCATCACCCGCTCTTTGCCGAACTTGTCGAGCAAGCCACCGGTGGCACCAAAAATGCCCCCATAGCTGCCGATGTCCTCGCCCATCACAAACACCGTGCTATCGCGCGTCATCTCTTGCGCAATAGCTTCCGAGATGGCTTGCGCCATGGTCAATACACGTTCTGTTTTCATACCAATGCCCTCGCAGATGCCCGGTCTTGCACAAACACATCGGCCAGCGCGTCCTGTGCGTCGGGATAAGCGCTTGCGGCAGCAAAGGCAAATGCGCGCGTCACCCGCTGCTGCGCGCTCTGCACCATGGCCGACTCTTGGTCAGCGCTCATGAAACTGCGCTCTTTGAGTAACTTGGACAACAAGCCAATCGGGTCGCGCTGTCGCAAGTGCGCTACCTCGTCTTTGGGCCGGTAACTTTCCGGGTCGCCCTGGAAATGCCCAAAGTAGCGGTCGGTACGCACTTCTATCAAACTGGGGCCCTCGCCACGGCGGGCGCGCGCAATTGCGGGGGCCATGGCTTCGAAGACCGCTACGGCGTCGTTGTCGGCCACACGGATACCGGGTATGCCGTAGCCCGCGGCGCGGTCAGTGACCCATTGCACCGACGTGGCCTTCGCCTTGGGCACCGAAATCGCCCACTGGTTGTCCTCGCACACGAAGACCACTGGCAGCTTCCATACCGCTGCCAAATTCAGCGATTCGTGGAATGCACCTTGGTTGGCAGCGCCTTCACCAAAAAACGCGATAGACACCCAGTTTTTACCCAATTTTTTGGCGGCCAGTGCCGCGCCACAAGCGATTGGCATGCTCGCGCCGACGATACCGCTGCAACTGAATTTATGGGCGTTGTCAAACAAGTGCATATGCCCGCCCTTGCCCTTGCCCAAGCCAGTGACTTTGCCAAACATTTCCGCCGTCATCGCATCGAGCGGGACGCCTTTGGCAATTGCAAAATGGTGCGGCCTGTGCGTGCCCACGACGGTGTCATCATCGGTCAAGTGTGCACAAACGCCCACGGCCACTGGCTCCTGCCCGGCTGCCAAATGCATCTCGCCGGGCACCGGCCCGCCACCGATATCAAAGGCCAAACCTTTCTGAATCGAAGGGGGCAATTTACCCTCCATGTACACCGCCGCCATGGTCTCTTCGTAGTAGCGGATTTCGACCATTTTTTCGTACATCCACAATAGCTTTTCTTTGCCGATTTGCATGGGGACTCTCCGGGTTAAAAACCGTTCCCGTGTCGCGAAACCATCACGCTTCGTAGGCAACGCCGGGAATGGCTTCATACTAGGGCGCTGGCTTTTCAGGTGCTTGATATGGGTCAAGCTTTGAAGCGCATGGCTTCAAGGTGAGGTGCGCTTTTCGCTTGCATGCTCGCCCGTTTGCAATTGCCGTAGCGTGTCAAGCTTGGCGTCAAAGTCAAAGCCCTCGGGCTCGTCAAACTCCACATAAGGCACCGCGCTGCCTTGGTCCGCCTGCATGGCGTGTTGGTGCTTCACGGGACAAAAATAGGCTTCGGTGGCCTGTATCACTGCAGAGGCAAATGCGGCTACGCCCATGGCGTAGGCGCAATAGCTGCAATGCGCTTTGGATACCCAGTCCAGGTAACGCAAAGCCTGGCGGTCAAAGGCGTTGAACCGCACACGCTCTATGCGTGGGATCTTGTAGATTGGAAAACATACAAACTGGTACACCCATACCGACAGGTCTAAGAAAACCAGCGGCACCACCATGCCGTAAATCAAGGGCCCGGTGATCAAGTTAATAGGTCGCAAGCGCAACACCAAGGCCCACAAGCCCAGCGCGTTATTGGCCGCTTGCGCCGGCACCTGCGTGTTCACGCCCGCCTGCGCTTACTTGACCAGCGTCACCGGCAACTTACTCGCGCTGGCCACACGCTGCGATACCGAACCGAGCAAGAGGTCACCAAAGGTGGAACGCCCTTTGGCGCCCAACACGATCAAGTCAAACTTACCCGCCTTAGCGGTTTTGATTATTTCTTCTGCCACATGCCCGGTTTTGATCACCATGTCATGCGCTACCTCTGCCTTGTCGAGCAATTTGCGGGCTGATTGCAGGTCTTTGTCACTGAGCTCGCGCAAATAATCGGCCAGCGCACCTTTGGGCGTGAACTTCTTCATGTGCTTGAATGCGGTATCGTCGTGTACCGAAATAAGGGTGATTTTCGACTTGGCCCGTACTGCAGCGACCAATTGGGCCGCGTATTCGGTAGCGCGCAAGGCGCTGGGGGAGCCGTCAACGGCGACAAGAATCTTCATAGTGCGGTCCTTCATTGCTTTAGAAGGCCCCAGCCTATACGCCAAAGCCTGACGCATCTATGCGCTAGATCAGACAATTGGCCTTTGCGCAGCACGCCATGCTGGACCCAGCGCCACGTCAGACCCTGTGCTACAGGCAAGGGCAGCGCGGCCCACGACCATCCGGTACGCACGGATGCGCAAGCTAGGATGCGCACTTTTCAGCCCTGCCCAAAAGCCCATGCGCACCTCACCCAAGCCCCCCAACATCCTGTTCATCATGGCCGATCAAATGGCCGCGCCTTTGCTGCCGCTGCACGACCCGGCGTCCATCATCCAGTTGCCGCACCTCAGTCGCCTGGCGCGCGAAGGCGTGGTGTTTGACTCGGCCTACTGCAACAGCCCGCTGTGCGCGCCATCGCGCTTTAGCCTGGTGACCGGGCAGCTACCTTCGCGCATCGGCGGCTATGACAATGCTGCGGACCTGGCCGCCGACATTCCCACTTATGCGCACTACTTGCGCAATTTGGGCTACCACACCGCATTGTCCGGAAAGATGCATTTTTGCGGGCCGGACCAGTTGCACGGCTATGAGCAGCGCCTGACCAGCGATATCTACCCGGCGGACTACGGTTGGACGGTGAACTGGGACGCATTGGAAACACGCCCTAGCTGGTACCACAATATGTCGTCGGTGCTGCAAGCAGGCCCCTGCGTGCGCACCAACCAGCTGGACTTCGACGAAGAAGTGGTGTTCAAGGCACGCCAGTACTTGTACGACCATGTGCGCAATACGCCCACCCAGCCTTTTTGCCTGACTGTGTCCATGACACACCCGCACGACCCTTACACCATTCCCGCGGAGTTTTGGGATTTGTACGAGGGCGTGGACATCCCCATGCCGCGCCATACGATAGCGCAAGACGCGCAGGACGCACATTCCCAACGCCTGCTCAAAGTGATGGATTTATGGGACAAGCCCTTGGCCGCCGAGGCGATTGCCCGCGCCCGCCGCGCCTACTTCGGCGCATGCAGCTATGTAGACAGCAAAGTGGGCGAGTTGCTCAAAACGCTGCAAGCGTGCGGCCTGGACCAGGACACCATCGTGGTCTTCTCTGGGGACCATGGCGATATGCTGGGCGAGCGCGGACTTTGGTACAAGATGCACTGGTTTGACATGGCCGCCCGCGTACCGCTGATCGTCCATGCCCCGGCGCACTTTGCGCCGCGCAAGGTGGCGCACAGTGTGTCCACTATCGACCTGTTGCCGACATTCGTCGCCCTAGCCGGTGGCGCGGTGGATGCGCAATTGCCATTAGATGGCCGCTCTTTGATGCCCCATTTGCAAGGGGCGGGCGGCCACGACGAAGCCATCGGTGAATACATGGCTGAGGGCAGCAAGACGCCACTCTTCATGGTCCGGCGCGGCCCCTGGAAATTTATCTACAGCCAGGACGATATCTGCATGCTCTACCACCTGCCGGATGACCCGCAAGAGTTGCACAACCTGGCGGGCAACGCTGCCCATGCGGATACCTTGCAAGGCTTTATGCAAGAAGTGGTGGCGCGCTGGGATATCCCCGTGTTGCATGCGCAAGTGCTGGCCAGCCAGCGGCGTCGGCGCTTGGTGGGCAGTGCGCTGGGCAAAGGCAAACGCACGTCCTGGGATCATCAGCCGCTGGTCGATGCGACGCAGCAATATATGCGTAACCACATGGACCTGGATGATCTGGAGCGGCGGGCGCGCTACCCGCAGGTCGGTAGTTAAGCGCAGGGTTTCGGCCTGTTGGCCAGCTTTTTTGCCTGCCGCAGGCCTCACTTTTCTTTGCTTCGTCAAAGAAAAGGTGAGCAAAAGAAGGCGAGGTTTTGAAGGCAGGGTTTCGGCCTGTTGGCCGCCTTACTTTTCTTTGCTTCGCCAAAGAAAAGTAAGCAAAAGAAAGGCGAGCCCAAGGCCGTGCCCCTGCGGGGTCCCTTGCGCTACTCGCGCCGTCCGGGGCCGGGCGCAAACTCGCTACGCTCAAACAATCGCCCAACCTTATCCGTGCGCCGCTGCGTTGCTCAGCATGGCCAATGGCAAGTGGGGCAGCGCGTGCTCGTTCGCTTCTCTCACCTTGCACACGCCCGCGCGCCATCGCTGCCACTACCATCGCCATAGCCGACGCCTCACCCATTCGCAATCCGCAATCCTCAACCCATTTACTACGACTGCCACGTCCACCAACCTGGGCGAACCAAGCTGCACCGCCACCTCTCGCACCAACGCCCCTATCCGGCACAAAAAACCAAATTGGCTGTTAAGGCTCCCCTTCACCCCGGCGGGGGTGAAGGGGCGGGGGGGAAGCGGGGGATATACAGCTAGAGCTTCTCTGCCTACCTAAGCACGCCCTCGCAAAGCAAAGCAAGCGCTGCGCGCACCTACCGGTAGCCCGCGGGCATTGAGGATATCCGCGCCTCGCCACGCTTCGAGTTCTGCCGCTTGGACCTCGTCCATCCAGCCCAGTTGCTCGAGCACCGAGATGGTGGCCGCGTACAAAGCCGGCTTGTTGCCGTCGCTGATCTTGATGGCAAAGGCCTCACTGCGGCTTTTACTGGCCACCACTTGCACGCCGTCTGCGCCTATCTTGCTGATCCAGTCGCCGCGCCCGGCGCGCATCAAGGCCAAGTCATTGCGGCCCGTGCCACTTACCAAGTCCGGGTGCGCCGTCATGGCCTCGCCCAGCAGTGCAAAACTGTCGCCAAACTCTGTGTCGGCCGCGCCCGTAGCCAGACGCGCATAGCCGTAGGCCAGGCGGGCTAGCGGCATGGCGTAATTGGGCGCCGAGCAGCCGTCTATGCCCATGGGCATATCCGCTTCGCGCATACCCACCGCCCGCGCCACCGCAGCGCGCACCGCACGCTGCAAGGGATGGGCAGGCGCGGTGTAATCCTCTAGCGGCCAGCCTTGCTGTACGCACATCGCGACAAAACCTGCGTGTTTGCCGCTGCAATTGTGGTGCCGTTCGTCATAGACCAAACCCTCGGGCGGCGCTTTGTCCAGTAAGGTGAACAAACCCGGCACATGGCAGCCGCAGCGCAACACCCGGTAGTCCTGTCCGGCCTTGGCCAAGATGGACTCTGCCGTCTGCACATGCAGGGGTTCGCCGTTGTGGCTGGCACACAGCAAAGCCAATTCCGCTTGGGAAAGGCCCAAGTCCTTGGCGGCACCGGATTGCAGCAAAGGTAAGGCCTGTAAGGCTTTGAGCGTGGAGCGGGTAAAGCTCACCCCATGGGGATCACCCGCATGCGCCAAGACGCTGCCATGCCGGTCCACCACCGCCACCGCGCCAAAGTGCAAACATTCGCTGTGCCCGCCGCGTGTGAGTTCGACCAAAGGCGTCAGTTCAGCAGGAGACACGGCGCGCACCATTTCTACCGGACAATCCGGCCCAAGCGGCACCCCTTTGGCGCCATTGCCTACGAGCATAACCGGCCCCCATGCCGCCATGCCCCACCGATTGCCAGCACGATGACCACTCGCTATGACTGAACTGCGCTCCCCCCTACAAGCCCATATTGTTCAACTGCTGATCCAACCGGGCCAGGCGGTGCAGGCAGGCCAGTTGCTGCTGGTGCTCGAAGCCATGAAGATGGAACACGAAGTCTGCGCACCGAGTGCGGGCACGGTGCATGAACTTTTCTGCGCAGCGGGCGACACCGTGCAAGCGGACGAGGTGCTGGCCTTGCTGGCGCTGGCACAAGCACAAAGCCCGGCTGCGACGTTGACGTCCATCAAAGCTGCGCCATCCCTACCAGCCGCCATGTCAACAGCCTCCAGCACGCCAATTACTGCCAAACACGACAAGCCCGAAGAAGGCGCGCCAGCCCGCCCGGACTTAGCGCGCGTGCAAGCGCGCCATGTATTCACCCTGGACGCCAGCCGCCCCGAGGCCATGGCCAAGCGCCACGCACTTGGCTTGCGCAGCGCCCGCGAAAACATCGCTGACTTGATTGATGCAGGGAGCTTTTCTGAATATGGCGCGTTAGCCGTCGCAGCGCAAAGCCAGCGCCGCAGCGCCGAGGATCTGATGCGCAACACGCCCGCCGATGGCATGGTCTGCGGCACCGCCAGCGTCGATGGCCAGCCGTGCGTGGTGATGGCCTACGACGCCACCGTGCTGGCCGGCACGCAAGGCATGCGCAACCACCAAAAAACCGACCGCATGCTGGGCATCGCCTTGGAGCACAGGCTTCCTGTGGTTTTATTTGCCGAAGGCGGCGGTGGGCGCCCGGGCGATGTGGATATGCCGATCCTGGCCGGTTTGCATGTGGCCACCTTCGCCAGCTTTGCCCGGCTCAACGGGCAAGTGCCAGTGATTGGCATCACCACCGGTCGCTGCTTTGCCGGCAATGCGGCGCTGCTGGGCTGCTGCGACCTCATCATTGCCACCGAGGCCAGCAACATCGGCATGGGCGGGCCGGCCATGGTGGAGGGCGGTGGCCTGGGGGTGTATCCGCCCGAAGCGATTGGGCCCAGCGCCGTACAGCATGCCAATGGCGTGATCGATATTTTGGTCGCGGACGAAGCGCAGGCGGTGTCCGCTGCCAAGCAGTACCTGGGCTTTTTTAACCCTGGGCGCACCGTGCATCACTGGCAAGCCCCCGACGCGCTGCGTCTGCGCGATGTCGTACCCGAAAACCGCCTGCGCGTCTACGACAGCCGGGCAGCCATCGAAGGCATTGCCGATGCAGGCAGCGTGTTGATGCTACGCACCGGCTTTGGCGTTGGCATACACACGGCACTGCTGTGTATAGAAGGCAAGGCGCTGGGCTGCCTAGCCAACAACCCCCAACACCTGGGCGGCGCTATTGACGCCGATGCGGCCGACAAGGCGGCGCGCTTTATGCAGCTGTGCAATGCCCACGGCCTGCCGCTGCTCAGCTTGGTGGACACGCCCGGCTTCATGGTGGGCCCGCAAGTCGAAAACCATGCCCAGGTGCGCCATGTCAGCCGCATGTTCGTGGCCGCGGCGCATTTGCGCGTGCCCTTTGTGAGCGTGGTCCTGCGCAAGGGCTACGGCCTGGGCGCTATGGCCATGACGGCCGGGGGCTTTCATGCACCGCTGTGCACCATCGCCTGGCCCAGCGGCGAGTTTGGTGCCATGGGACTGGAAGGCGCGGTGCGCCTGGGCTTTAAAAAAGAATTGGAGGCGCAGCCCGAAGGCGCGCAGCGTGAGGCCTTGTTTGCCCAACTGCTTGCCCAGCATGTGGACAAGGGTAGCGCCATGAACATGGCGGCCAGCCTGGAAATCGACGCCGTCATCGACCCCGCCCAGACCCGCGCTTGGCTCAGCCGTGCGCTGGCTGCTGGACACACCCGTCCCTTGCGCGGCGGCATGGTCGATACCTGGTAGTGCCGTCCTTCCACCAGCTACGGGCAGCAAGCCCTCAAACGAGGTGTTTGGCCGCTTCACGGCGCGTGAGGCCCGAGAACACTTGGCCGTGTTGTGCCAAAAAAGCGCGAATCACCTCGGGGCGGGTGCGCGCATAGTCGCGCAAAGCCCAGCCAATTGCTTTGCGGATAAAAAAGTCGGGCTCACTGGCCAAGCGCAGCGCGTAAGTCAGCAAGCGGCTTTCATCGGTTTGCTCCTTCCAGCCCAATTGGTGCAACATCGCCACGCGGCGCACCCATACATTGCTATGGCCAAGACAGCTATCCATGGTGTGCTGGCCATCATGCCCCTGCTGGCGTGCCTGCAGCAAGATATCGCCCACCACACCCGCTAAAGCATCGACGCTGTCCCACCAGGACTTGCGCTGCACCAAGGCGATCAGGGACGGCAGGCTCTGCAGGTCTAGCTGGCGGTGGTACTTGGCGAGCAAGTCCACCGCCGCGTACTGAAACTCACGCTCTGGCAAGGCCCACAAGGCTTTGGCCAGCGCCAACAAGGCAGGGGCCGTCCAATCCTTCAAGCCAGGCAGCGCGCGCAAGGCTTGTCGGCGCGGGGTTGCGTGGATACCTAAGAATGCAAACTGGTCCTGCATATAGGCGCGCATGGGCTGGGCTTGCTGTGCATCGGCCAGCGCACGCAAGGCACCTTCAATTTGCGCCAGCAGCGCAAAGACCTTCGGCTGGTTAGACATGGGCGCGCTGTAGCAAGTTCGACGGGCCAGCGCTAGCAATCAGCCCTTGGTGGAGCTGTGGCGCAGCCACTCGCGCAAGCGTTCCACGCCCTGTGTGAGTCGACCGAGGTCTTTGGAGGCAAAGCACCAGCGCAGCCAGCTAGCAGCCTCGGGCGCAAAGGCTAGGCCAGGGGCCAGCCCCAGGCCGGCCTCGGCCACCAAGCGCTTGGCCGTCGCCAGTGAATCGCCGTGGCCTGGCAACTCAAAAAACGCGTACATGCCGCCCTGGGGACTGGCCACTTGCAAGCCGGGGATAGATTGCAGCGCTGGCACCAGGGTGTCGCGGCAGGCTTGCAAATGGCGCACCACGCGTGGCGTAACTTCATCGCGCCGCTGCACAGCCACCAGGCCCGCGCGCTGGGTGAAGACGCTGGCGCAGGAGGTGTTGAATTCAATGAGTTTGCCCATGGCGGCCGTCGCGGACGGTGGCAGCACCAGCCAGCCCAAACGCCAGCCGGTCATGAGGTAGCTTTTTGAAAAACTATGCGCCACCATGAGCTTGTCTGCTGGCTCAGCGATGTCTAAAAAACTGGGCGCGCAGGCATTGCTGGACGGCGCGAAATACAGGTTTTCATACACCTCGTCGGCCAGTATCCAGGTGCCGGTGCGGCGGCAATGCGACAAGATGGCGCTTTGCTCCTCACGGCTGAGGGTCCAGCCCGTGGGGTTGTTGGGCGCGTTAACGATTAGCAGTTTGGTGCGCGGGGTGATGGCCGCTAGCAAGGCGTCCAGATCCAAGGTCCAGGCCCCGGCCTGTGGGCGCAAAGCCACGGTCCGCAAATGCGCGCCCAGGATCAGCGGCTGCGCGGTCAGGTTGGGCCAGACCGGGGTGACGGCGACCACTTCGTCGCCGGCATCGACCACCGCTTGCACCGCCAGCATCAGGGCATTGACGCCGCCCGAGGTGATGGCAATACGTTCGGCGCCTAGAGGCGCACTGCCGGGCGCGCCCGCGTGCTTGGCGGCCATGGCCTGGGCCACTGCGTCGCGCAATGCGGGCAGCCCCAGGTTATGGCTGTAAAAGGTCTCGCCCGATTGCAGTGATTCGATAGCCGCCTGGCGTATGAAATCGGGCGTGACTTCGTCGCTCTCGCCAAACCAAAAAGCCAGCACATCGCTGCGGCCCATGCCGGCATTGGCCACTTCGCGAATTTTCGATTCTTCGAGGTTTTGAATCGCTTGGCGCATAGCGGCCGCTTAGGCGGTGAACAGGTTCTGGTACTGCTGGCGCAGCAAGTTTTTTTGCACCTTGCCCATGGCGTTACGCGGTAACTCGGACAAGACAAAACAGCGCTTGGGAATTTTGAAATTCGCCAAATTGGCTTTCAGCGATTGAACGATGGCATTGGCATCTGGCGCAGCGCCGGGCTTGGCAATGACCACGGCCACGCCGACCTCGCCAAAGTCTGGGTGCGGCACGCCAACCAGCGCGCTTTCGGCCACACCGGGCATGGCGTTGATATAGCCTTCGATCTCGGCGGGATAGACGTTGTAGCCGCCGCTGATGATGAGGTCTTTGCTGCGGCCCACAATGCTGACGTAGCCGCGTGCATCGACCATGCCGACGTCACCCGTTTTGAAGTAGCCGTCTTGGGTAAATTCTTCGGCGGTTTTTTCGGGCATGCGCCAGTAGCCACTAAATACATTGGGGCCACGCACTTCGATATTTCCGACCTCGCCCACCGCGCAGGGCTTGCCACCTTCTGCACTGACGCGCAATTGCACGCCAGGAAGTGGGAAGCCCACCGTGCCGCCGCGACGTTCTGACTGGCCGCCGTGGCGCGCATCGGGCGCATAGGGGTTGGACGCGAGCATGACGGTTTCGCTCATGCCGTAGCGCTCCAAAATCGTGTGTCCGGTGCGTGCAGTCCAATCCTGGAACGTCTCTAACAGCAAAGGCGCCGAACCCGCCACAAATAAACGCATATTCGCGCAGGCTTGTGGCGTGAGACCCGCTTCTCCGAGAAGGCGCACATACAAAGTGGGCACGCCCATAAAGACCGTGGCTTGCGGCAAACAATACAGCACCTGCTTGGGATCAAAGCGCGCCATCCACAGCATCTTGCTGCCATTGAGCAGCGCGCCATGCAGGGCTGCAAACAAGCCGTGCACATGGAAAATAGGCAGACAGTGGATGAGCACGTCGCCTTTGCGCCAGCCCCAGTAGTCTTTGAGCACCTTGGCGTTGCTAAGCAAATTGCCATGGCTGAGCATGGCGCCTTTGCTGCGACCCGTAGTACCACTGGTGTAAACCATGGCGGCCAGATCGTCCGCCTGACAGCTGGCAATGGTATGCACGTCGCTATGCTGCGCCGCGCGTTCGA
This sequence comes from Comamonadaceae bacterium, assembly GCA_947447975.1. Taxonomy (GTDB): domain Bacteria; phylum Pseudomonadota; class Gammaproteobacteria; order Burkholderiales; family Burkholderiaceae_C; genus Allorhodoferax. The sequence goes on from CANFLU010000002.1 coordinate 29,090, forward strand.
GCAAGCTGCCCTGGCGCTGATCGTCCAAGGTGAACACATACTGCGTACCTGCCTGAAACGCCAACTTGTTGGCCCAGCCAAAATCGCGCGGACAACAGACCAGCACTGCCGGCTCGGCATTGCCTAGAAAGTACTGCAACTCGGCGCTTTGGTAGGCCACATTGAGTGGCAAGTACACATAGCCGGCCCGCAGCGTGGCCAGGTAGAGCAACATGGCTTCCACCGATTTATCCACATGCGCGGCGATCCGACTGCCTGCGGGCAAATCCAGCGATTGCAACAAATTGGCCAACATGGCCGTGGCGCGGTCCAGGTCGCGCCAAGAGTAGCACAAACCGGTTTCCGTCTGCACCGCCGTCTGGTCCAGATCGCGCGGAAAAGCGGCGCGCAGCGCAGAAAAAAGATTGTGTTGGGACATAGAAAAACGCGTGCTACACCGGATGCGGCCTCAAACCAGGCAGCCGCCCGCGGCGGCCGCCTTGGCAAGAATGCCTAGTCGAGCTTGGCGCCCGAGGCTTTGACCACCTTGGACCACTTTGCCAGCTCAGCTTTGATGAATCCATCAAACTGTGCGCCAGCAAGGTTGGGGAAATCTGCCCCTTGGTTGGCCCAGGTGGTCTTGGCTTCGTCGGTCTGGCAGGCGCGGCGGATTTCTTCTATGGCCCGCGCCTGGATGTCCGCTGGCGTACCTTTGGGCGCCCAAATACCGTACCAGGTGCTGACGGTGTAGTCGGGCAAACCCAATTCGGTGGAACAGGGCACATCTGGGAAAGCCGGGTTGCGCTTGGTGCCCGACACCATCAAAGCCTTGATGCGTCCACCCTTGATGTGCGCCGCTGACGAGCCCAGGCCGTCGAACATCATGTCCACATTGCCGGCAATCAGGTCTTGCAGCGCGGGACCGGCACCGCGGTAAGGGATGTGCGTGATAAAAGTATTGGTCTGTAGTTTGAACAACTCACCGGCCAGGTGGTGCGAGGTGCCGCCGCCGGCCGAGCCAAAGTTGAGCTTGCCGGGGTTTTTGCGGACAAAGGCCAAAAATTCTGCATAGTTGGTAGCCGGCACTTTTTTCGGATTGACCACCAAGACCTGCGGTACGCTGGCCACCATGATGAGGGGGACAAAGTCACGCTCCAGGTCGTAGTCGAGCTTGGGGTACATGCTGGGGGCGATGGTGTGGTGTACCGCGCCCATGAACAAGGTATAGCCATCAGGCGCTGCTTTAGACGCAACAGCAGCGCCCAGTGTCCCACCCGCACCGCCCTTGTTGTCGATGATCAGCTGTTTCTCGGTCAAGCGCGCAAACTGGGCGGACATGGGGCGCGCAAAGGCGTCGGTTCCACCACCGGCAGGGAAGGGCACAACCAGGGTCACCGGCTTGGCCGGCCAGGCCGATTGCGCCCGGGCAGGAAGCGCCAGGCTTGCCACACCGGCCGCAGCGGCTTGCAGCAGGGTACGACGGCCCAATGGCTGGGGGGAACGGGTTTGCAAATGGGTCACAGCGGGGTCTCCTTTTTGTTAGATCCGAACACGCGGTTTAGCGCGGCCTGGGGGGGGGCCACGCCTAGGCCAAGCTGAGGCGCAATTGTCACGCAAAGTCCGCAAGCCAGCCTTGGCAGGCCTTTTGCACAAGCGGGAGGCGCGGTTGTGCCCTGCCAGTGCAAGAACCAGACCGCTTCCAAGCTAGCACTTAAAACCGCGGCAGGTCGGGGTGTTTGCGCTGGCCCCCGCGCACCAGTTCTTTGCCGTATTCGGCGCAGCGCTGCAGCGTGGGGATCACTTTGCCGGGGTTGAGCAGGCCTTGGGGATCAAACGCGCGCTTGACGGCAAACATTTGCGCATTTTCAGCGGCGCTGAACTGCACGCACATGGAGTTGAGTTTTTCCACCCCCACGCCATGCTCGCCGGTGACGGTGCCGCCCATGGCGACACTGGTCTCCAAAATGTCGGCCCCAAACAGCTCGCAGCGGCGCAACTGGTCCGGGTCATTGGCATCAAACAGAATCAGCGGGTGCAAATTGCCGTCGCCCGCGTGGAACACGTTGGCACAGCGCAACTGGTATTTTTTTTCCATCTCAGCAATGGCCAGCAGGATGTCGGCCAGGCGCTTGCGCGGAATCGTGCTGTCCATGCACATGTAGTCCGGGCTGATGCGGCCACTGGCGGGGAAAGCGTTTTTGCGGCCACTCCAAAAGCGCAGGCGCTCGGCCTCGCTTTGGCTCACTGCAATCGCGGTCGCGCCATGGCGGCTCAGCACCTCGCTCATGCGGGCGATCTCTTCTTCTACTTCCTCGGGCGTACCGTCGCTTTCGCATAGCAGTATGGCCTCGGCGCTCAGGTCGTAACCGGCATGCACAAAGTCTTCCACGGCAGCGGTCATGGGTTTGTCCATCATTTCCAAGCCAGCCGGAATGATGCCTGCGGCAATCACAGCGGCGACGGCGTCGCCGGCTTTGCGCACATCGTCAAAGCTGGCCATGATGCAGCGCGCCAGCTGCGGCTTGGGTACCAGCTTGACCAATACTTCGATAGTGACGGCCAGCATGCCTTCGCTGCCCACCGCCAGACTGAGCAAGTCGTAGCCCGGCGTGTCCAGCGCTTCTGCGCCAAAGGTGATGGGCTCGCCCTGGGCCGTAAAGCCGCGCACTTGCAAGACGTTATGCAAGGTCAGGCCGTATTTGAGGCAATGCACGCCACCGGAGTTTTCTGCCACATTGCCGCCAATGGTGCAGGCGATCTGGCTGCTCGGGTCCGGCGCGTAATACAGGCCCAGTGGCGCCGCCGCTTCGCTAATGGCCAGGTTGCGCACGCCGCATTGCACATGGGCGGTGCGCGCTAGCGGGTCTATTTTCAGGATTTTGTTGAATTTGGCCAAAGACAGCGTGACGCCAAGGGCATGTGGCATCGCGCCGCCGGACAGGCCCGTGCCCGCCCCGCGCGCCACCACCGGCACGCCCAGCGCATGGCAGCTGCGCAACACCGCCTGCACCTGCGCCTCGGTCTCGGGCAAGGCCACTACCAGCGGACGCTGGCGGTAGGCGGTCAGGCCGTCGCATTCATAAGGTGTGGTGTCTTCAGTTTGGTAGAGCAGCGCATGCGCGGGCAGGTGCTGGACCAAGGCTTGCACCACGCGCGCCTGCAAGGCGGCACGGCTGACGGCGTCCTGCGAGCTGGCATTCAAGGGGGCATTCATGGCCTGCACTCTAGCGCAGGGTGGCAACCCCGGCCATGAAGAAACTTGCAAGGCGCTGTGAATTCAAGGCGGCAGGGGCAGCTGGCGATTCACGGCAACACCCCAATCCCCCCAGGGCACGCGCCAACATTTGCCACGATAAGCCCAGCGATTTGACGCCAAGCAGGCTAATGCTTGTTATGAATCAAATGCCTGGGTGCCACTGCGAAGCGTGGGGCACTGGCGCAACAATGCAAACCTTGCCTAGGCCAGCACCTGCTTGAGCCACTCGGCAAAGGCGGCGCATTCCCAACGGTCCATCATGCCGGTGCGCCAGCACAGGTAGTGGGCGTGCGGGCTGGGCACGTTGCTGGTAAAGACCTCGCTGGATCCCAGTCGCACCAGTGAGCCGGTTTCCAGCCAGGGCGCGCCGAGCTTGAGCCGCACCGGGGCGATGCCCATGCCGGCGGCGGCGGCATCACACATCAGGCCAATGTCGTTGAACTGCGAGCCGTCGACCGGCTCGGGCCAGTCCAGCCGGTGCGCTGCGAACCAGGTGCGCCAGGGCTCCAAGGGGCTGCGCAGCAGGGGTTGGTTAGCCAGGTCCTGCGCGGTTTCAAAAGGGCCGTGCTCGCGCACAAAAGCCGGTGAGGCCATGGGCGTCACCACGTCTTTGGTCAGGCATAGGTACTCGAGGTCGGCATAGCGGCCAGCACCAAACCGCACCGTCAGGTCGGCGTCTTCGGCCACCACGTCCAAAAGCGGGATGGTGACCTGCATGGTCAGATCAATTTCCGGGTAGGCCTCTGTAAATTCCCGCAGACGCGGAATCACGACCGAGCGGGCAAAGGTGGGCGTGAGCGCGAGGCGCAGCTTGCGCTTGCCGGGCGCGGCACTGGACGTGGGGAATTTTTGCAACGTGGACAGGCCTTCGCGCACATGGGCCAGGTATTCGCTGCCCTCGGTGGTGAGGGAAAAATCGGCGCGGCCAAAGAGTTTGGTGCCTATGATTTGCTCTAGCTGGCGCACCCGGTGGCTGACCGCACTGGGCGTGACGCACAGTTCTTCGGAGGCCTGGGTGACGCTGCGCAAGCGGGCCAGAGCCTCGAAGGTCAGCAGGCATTGAATGGGAGGGATGCGCGCAGTGCTCATAGGAGTGCTTACTATAATCCGCCGCTTTACGCAGGGCTGACAACCTGCGGCGCTGGGCAAAATTTTCATCCAACCGGGAGAGGCCATGGCAGACCGATGGGCGGCGCGCATAGCAGTCTGGCCGCAATACCTGTTGCCCAAGCAGGCCCTGACAGCCTTTGGCGGCTGGGTCGCCACCCGGCGTTGGGGCCCAGCCACGACGCGGCTGATCGCCTGGTTCGTCCGCAAATACCAAGTCGATATGGCAGAGGCCGCGCAGCCAGACATCGCCGCCTACTCCAGCTTCAACGATTTTTTCACCCGTGCGTTGCGCAGCGATGCCCGCCCGCTGGCGCCTGCGCGCTGGCTGTGCCCGGTGGACGGCGCCATCAGCCAGTTTGGTGCTATCGATGCCGGGCAGGTCTACCAGGCCAAAGGCCACTCCTACAGTGCAACTGCCCTGGTCGGCGGCGATAGCGCGCTGGCGGCGCAGTTCGACCAGGGCAGTTTTGCCACCTTGTACCTGAGCCCGCGCGACTACCACCGCATCCACATGCCTTGCGCCGGGACGCTGCGCCAGATGGTGTACGTGCCCGGCGATTTGTTCTCGGTGAACCCGACGACTGCGCGGGGCGTGCCGGGCCTGTTTGCGCGCAATGAGCGCGTGGTGTGCGTGTTTGACACCGCGCATGGCCCCATGGTGCTGGTACTGGTGGGCGCCACTATTGTGGGCAGTATGGCTACCGTCTGGCACGGCGTGGTGAACCCGCCACGCACCGGACGCATCAGCCGCCACGACTATCCGCCGGGTCAGGTGCAGCTAGCCCAAGGCGAGGAAATGGGACGTTTTTTACTGGGCTCCACCGTGGTGCTGCTACTGCCCGAAGCGCTACCCGGCTGGAACCCAGACTGGCAGCCCGGTGGCCCGGTGCGCATGGGCCAGCCCATGGCGGGGGCGACTTAGGCAGAGACCACGTTGGGCACGGCACAGGACGAGACGCTGTGCGTGCTGGCGAGTTCTGCATTTTTAAGCTGCACGATTTCAGCCAAGATGGAGACGGCAATTTCCGCCGGGGTTTTGGCCCCTAACTTCAGACCTACCGGGCCGTGCAGGCGGGCCAACTCGGCGTCTGTCATCTCAAAGTGCTCTGCCAGGCGCTGCTTGCGCGTGGCCTGGGTACGCGAGGAGCCCAACGCCCCGACATAAAAGGCCTCGGATTTGAGCGCCTCCAAGAGGGCCATATCGTCCAGCTTGGGGTCGTGCGTCAGGGCGACGATGGCGGTATGGGCGTCGGGCAGCATCTCGCGCACTACATCGTCGGGCATACCCATGAGGCGCTGCACGCCCACCATGTCCAGGCCGGCGCTGTATTCCTCGCGCGGGTCGCAGACCAAGACCTCAAAGTCCAGCATGCCCGCCATCTGCGCCACCGCCTGCGACAACTGCCCGGCGCCGATCAGCAGCAATCGCCATTTCGGGCCGAACACCGTGCGCAGCACCCCGCTCTCGTAGGCCAGCGCCTGGCCGCGCTGGGCTTCTGACAAATGCACCGCACCCGTGGCCATGGTCAGGCTGCGCGTCACCAGCTGGTGGCGCGCGGTGCGATCCAATAGCTCGGCAACCCAGGCGCTGTCCCGCAAGGGCTCATGCACCAGCAGCAAGGTACCGCCACATGGCAGGCCAAAGCGTGCCGCTTCTTCTTTGCTAACGCCATAAACAATTTCACTGGGAAGCTTCGCGCTGCCTGCGCTGGGCACGGTGGAGGCAGCTAGCGCGCCAAAGGCCGCTTTGGCGCGGGCAATCAGGTCTTCTTCGACACAGCCACCGGATACCGAGCCGCTGACACGCCCGTCATCGCGCACCGCCAGCAAGGCGCCGGGAGGGCGCGGCGCGCTGCCCCAAGTTTGCACCACGGTAACCAGCGTGACCGCATGGCCGGCACGGTGCCAATCGAGTGCATCACCGAGCACCCGTAAATCCAGACTGTCCATGTTCTACTCCCAGGGCTGTGCGCGCAAACGCCAGGCGAAAAAAGCGCGGTACAAGGCCACACTCAGCACCATACCCCAGGTCATTCCAACAAACATGCCGCCGAGCATGGCAGTGAGGCTGGAGTTGCCCAGGGCAACTTGCCAACGCACCAACCAAATAGCCCCAGCTGTCATTCCCAGCAGCATCCAGCCCGAGCAGAGCAGATTTTGCGTCAGCACCGAGCACAAATAGCGCCCGCAATGCTGGCGCAATAGACGCAGGCTGGGAATGGCCAGCAGGCCACCGGTAAGCATACCCGCATGCATGGCTGGTAAAAACGCCATATGCAATTGCAGGCTGTCAAAAAAGTCTAGGGGCGCCGCTTGGTTACACAGACTGGCCAAACGGGCCGGACCCGCTTGCATCACATCGACCAGCAAGCCAATAAGCATGCCGCCAAATCCCAAAGACAACATGATGTAGGGCGGCGACAAACCTGCGCGCTGTGGCCGCACCATGGACAAAGCGGCGCAGCCCGCCGCCACCAGCGCCAACGACACCAGAATCACCGCCACTTGCGACAGTCCGGGCATGCTGCCGGGCGCACCCAAGCCCCACAAAGTGGCGCCCACCGCAAGCAGCAAAACGCCCGGCGTGACAGCGGCCGAACCCGCGCCACGCGCCAGCCAGTGGGGTGCCGTTTTCATGCCTGACCCCCGTGCTGACGGTTGGCTAGGTAGGTATAAACCCCATAGCCAATGGGGCCGGAGTCTGTAAAAGTGCCCTTCCCCGTGCACAAATGGTGTCGGTCGGCTATGGTGCGCGTCCAAGCGTTCATGCGCCGCACTGTAGCGATCTGCAGGGCTTCGCGCAGACTGGTGAACGAAGCGCGCTTGTATTGCATGAATTTCCGTTTGGCGGCACGAGAAGTAAAGCCGCGACCCGCAACTCTGATTAAAAGAAAAACGACGATGAGCAAAAGCTGCCCCTTTCCCGCCGAACAAAACGCCAGCGCCGCGTCTAGTTCCTGGTTGTACTTGTTGGAGCGCTTTGATGTCGGCGTGGTGCACCTAGACAATGCGTTGCACGTGGTGGGCATGAACGATTACGCCCGCCGCGCGCTGCCGGTGCAAGACAAATTGCCGTTTGGGAAAATCGTGACCGACTTCCACCCCGAAGCGGCCAAAGCCAAAGTGAAATTTTTGCTCGGCCAGGCCGAGTGCCCCGTCAACAATGCGCCGCCCATGGCCATGATGATCAATATCCCTGAGCGGGTGCTCTTGATCAAGGTTTCGAAAATTGGCGATATGCAAGGCGCCACCACCGGCTACACGCTGGTGTTTTATGACATTACCGAAGTGGTCAGCAAGGAAAGTAGTACGCAAGCCAAGCGCAAAGGCGCCGAGGCCGCAGAAAAGCGCCAGTTGCGCAAAATCCCCACCATCAAACAAAACCGCGTGATGCTGGTGGATGTGCCTAGTGTGGCCTTTATCCGCTCCGAAGGCCATTACACCTGGGTGCATACCGCGCAGGGCGGCCAGTTTTGCAATATCACCATCGGCGATCTCGAAAGCCGCCTAGACCCGCACCTGTTTTTGCGCGTACACCGCAGCTATATCGTCAATCTGGCGCAGGTCGATGAAATCGTGCGCGACGACGGACGCATGTCGCTGCGCATGATGGGTTCGACACCGGTGGAAATACCGGTGGCGCGTTCTAGTATGGGCAAGCTGCTCGACCAGTTGGGCCTGACCGACGCGGTACCCGTCAAAAACAGCCACTGAAAGATTCGTGCAACGCACCTGCACTTCGTGCGGGAATTGCACCGCTTGATTGTTTTCCCTGCGCAAATGCGCAAGGCCTCGCTACATTGCGGCGAGTTCGTTTGTTCACGCCACTTAGAAATGAAGGAGACAACGTGATCCCACCGGCATTTGACTACCACGCCCCGCGCACCATCGCGGAGGCCATTTCCCTGCTCTCCAGTTTGGGCGATGACGCCAAGTTGCTGGCAGGCGGCCACAGCCTGCTGCCCATGATGAAACTGCGCTTTGCGCAGCCGGGCACGCTGATCGACATCAATCGCATCCCTGAGTTGCGCGGCATCAGTGAAAGCGGCGGCGTCATCCGCATCGGCGCGATGACCAGTGAAAACGAGCTGATCGCCTCGCCACTCTTACAAAAACACCTGCCCCTGCTGCCCGAAGCGGCGCTGCTGATCGCCGATCCGCAGGTGCGCAACCGCGGCACCATCGGCGGCGATATCGCCCATGGCGACCCGGGCAATGACCATCCGGCCATCGCCATGGCGCTCGATGCCACTTTTGAATTGCAAGGCCCTAAGGGCACGCGCCAAGTCAAAGCGGTGGACTTTTTCCATGGTACGTATATGACAGCCCTGGCCGAAGACGAAATCCTGACGGCGATTTTGGTCGCGCCATTTGCCGCCGGCACTGGCTATGCCTACCAAAAGCTCAAGCGCAAAACCGGCGATTGGGCCACTGCTGGTGCTGCCGTCATTCTTCGTTTGGCTTCTGGCAAAGTAACGCACGCCAGCATTGGCCTGACCAATGTGGCGCCCACGGCGCTACGCGCCAGTGCCGCCGAGGCGGCCTTGGTAGGCCAGCCCCTGACCGATGCCACTATCAACTTGGCCGCTGCTGCGGTGCGCTCTATTTGCGACCCAGCCGAAGACTTGCGCGGTGATGTGGAATACAAAACCGCCATGGCCGGCGAGATGTGCAAGCGCGCCATTCGCGCCGCTGCCGCCCGCTGCGCCTAAACCCCACCGATTCGGAGAACACTGCTATGAGCAAAAAAATCGTATCCCTTCACGTCAATGGAAAACAAGTGGAAGAGGCGGTCGAGCCGCGCACCTTGCTGGTTCACTTTCTACGTGAAAAAATGAACCTCACCGGCGCGCATATCGGCTGCGAGACCAGCCACTGCGGCGCTTGCACCGTGGACATCGACGGCCAGTCGGTCAAGTCCTGCACCCACCTGACGGTGCAGTGCGAAGGCAGCGAAGTCAAAACCGTCGAAGGCCTGGCCAGCGGCGGCGTGCTGCATGCCTTGCAAGATGGTTTCTACAAAGAGCATGGCCTGCAATGCGGCTTTTGCACGCCGGGCATGTTGATGCGCGCCTACCGCCTGTTGCAGGACAACCCGAACCCCACCGAGCAGGAAGTGCGCGTGGGCATGTCGGGCAATTTGTGCCGCTGCACCGGCTACCAGAACATCGTCAAAGCAGTTTTGCATGCGGCCGCCACGCTGCGCAATGCCCAAGCCGTCGCCGCTTAAAACCACACACCGAAGGAGACCTTCATGAACGCACCCCTGAGTGACCGCGAAAAAGCCCTGATGGGCATGGGCGATTCACGCCTGCGCAAGGAAGACGCCCGCTTTATCCAAGGCAAGGGCAATTACGTCGATGACATCAAGCTGCCTGGCATGGTGCACATGGATATCGTGCGCGCCTCGGTGGCGCATGCACGGATCAAGCGCATCAACAAAGAAGCCGCGCTCAAGATTCCGGGCGTGATCGCGGTCTTGACGGCTGACGATTTGAAGCCGCTCAAACTGCACTGGATGCCGACCTTGGCCGGTGATGTGCAAGCCGTATTGGCCGATGAAAAAGTGCACTTCCAGATGCAGGAAGTCGCCGTGGTGATCGCCGAAGACCGCTACAGCGCGGCCGATGGCGTGGAAGCCGTAGAAGTCGAATACGAAGAACTCGAAGCGGTGGTAGACCCCTTCGAAGCACTCAAGCCCGGCGCACCCGTGCTACGCGAGGACCTGGCCGGTAAAACCGAAGGCGCGCACGGCAAGCGCTACCACCACAACCATATCTTTACCTGGGAAGCGGGCGACCAAGCCGCTACCGATGCGGTGTTTGCCAGCGCCGCCGTGACGGTGTCGCAAGACATGCATTACCCCCGCGTGCACCCCTGCCCGCTGGAGACCTGCGGCGCGGTCGCGTCTTTTGACCCGATTCGCGGCGAACTCACCACCTACCTCACCAGCCAGGCGCCGCACATTGTGCGCACCGTGGTGTCCATGCTCTCGGGCATCCCTGAATCCAAAGTGCGCATTGTCTCGCCCGACATCGGTGGCGGCTTTGGCAACAAAGTGCCGATTTACCCCGGCTACGTCTGCGCTATCGTGGCCTCGATCGTGCTGGGCCGCCCGGTCAAGTGGGTGGAAGACCGCATCGAGAATTTGTCCTCCACCGGCTTTGCCCGTGACTACCATATGACAGGCGAACTGGCCGCGACCGCCGACGGCAAGATTTTGGCGCTGCGCACCAATGTCATCGCCGACCACGGCGCCTTTGACGCCTGTGCCGACCCGACCAAATTCCCAGCGGGCATGTTCCATATCTGCACCGGCAGCTATGACATCGCCAACGCCTATTGCAAGGTCGATGGCGTCTATACCAATAAAGCACCTGGTGGCGTGGCCTACCGCTGCTCCTTCCGTGTCACCGAAGCGGTGTACCTGGTCGAACGCATGGTCGATGTGCTGGCGCAAAAACTGGGCATGGACAAAGCCGAGATCCGCGCGAAAAACTTTATCAAGCGCGAACAGTTCCCCTACCACTCCGCCTTGGGCTTCGAATACGATTCGGGCGACTACCAAACCGCGCTGGACAAAGTGCTCGACGCGGTGGACTACAAGGCACTACGCGCCGAGCAAGCCGTCAAACGCGCCGACCCCAATTGCCCCACGCTCATGGGCATCGGCCTGGTGACCTTTACCGAAGTGGTGGGCGCCGGTCCATCCAAGATGTGTGACATCTTGGGTGTGGGCATGTTTGACTCCTGCGAAATTCGCGTACACCCCACCGGCAGCGCGATTGCGCGCATGGGCACGATTTCGCAAGGCCAGGGTCACCAAACTACTTATGCGCAAATCATCGCCACCGAGCTGGGTATTTCTTCGGAAATCATCCAGGTCGAAGAAGGCGATACCAGCACCGCGCCTTATGGCCTGGGCACCTATGGCTCACGTTCGACACCGGTAGCCGGTGCGGCGATTGCTATAGCGGCGCGCAAAATCCACGCAAAGGCCAAGAAGATTGCGGCGCATTTGATGGAAGTGAGCGAGGCGGATTTGGAGTGGGAAATCGACCGCTTCAAAGTGCGCGGCGACGACGCCAAGTACAAGACTATGACGCAAATCGCCTGGGCCGCTTACAACAGCCCGCCCCCCGGCCTAGAGCCAGGGCTGGAAGCGGTGCATTACTACGACCCGCCTAACTTCACTTTCCCCTTTGGTATTTACCTGTGCGTGGTAGACATCGACAAGGGCACGGGAGAGACCAAAATCCGGCGTTTTTATGCGCTAGACGATTGCGGCACCCGCATCAACCCCATGATCATCGACGGCCAAATCCACGGTGGCTTGACCGAAGGTTTTGCGGTTGCGATGGGACAGCTCCTGTCGTTCGACAAACAGGGCAACATCCAGGGCAATTCGCTGATGGACTATTTCCTGCCCACCGCCGTCGAGACCCCGCATTGGGAAACTGACCACACGGTAACGCCTTCGCCACACCACCCTATCGGTGCCAAAGGCGTGGCCGAATCCCCCCACGTGGGCAGCATCCCTACTTTTACCAGCGCCATGGTCGATGCCTTTGCGCACTTAGGCGTGACGCACTTCAATATGCCGCACACCGCTTACCGCGTTTGGCAGCAACTGAAGAAAGCGGGCCTTAACACCTGAGTCGCTGCATTGCGCAGCCCCGGGGCCGGTGCGCGCAAGCGTGCCCGCCCTTTTCCTTTTTTTAAACAGCAGAAAGTACATGCATGGAAGTCGTGATTGAAAAGCAGTACCCGGTCAGTGCCGGCATTCCCGCGGCCTGGGCCGTGTTATCGGATATGCATGCGCTGGCCACGTGCATGCCCGGCGCGCAAATTACCGAGGACATAGACGCGACCCATTTCATGGGCAGCGTGCGCGTGAAAGTCGGGCCCGCCGTGGCCGCATTTGCCGGAACGATTGAAATTTTGGCGCTGGATGCAGCCACGCACACGCTGAAGATGCTGGGCAAAGGCGCAGACAAGGGCGGCTCATCTGCGTCCATGGAATTGACCGCATCCTTGCTGCCCGGCGAAAACGGGCACTGCGTTCTGGCTGGCCATGCGGCGGTCATCGTGAACGGCAAATTCGCCCAGTTTGGCGGGCGCATGATGAACTCGGTGTCCGACATGATCCTGGCGCAGTTTGCTGAGGTGTTTTCGCAAAAAGCGCAGGCCTTGCAAGCCAGTGCGCCTGCGGGTGCGGCGGACGCGGGCGGCTCGCCCGCCACTGGCGATCAGGTACATCAAGCCAGCCCGGGGGCTGCAGCGCCTAGCGCGCCGACCGCGCCCGTCGTGGCGACAGAGTTCAATGCGCTAGGCCTGGTCTGGTCCTTGGTCAAGCAATTTTTTGCCGGCCTGTTCGGCAAAAAGCCCAAAGCATGAGTCAGGCGCCTGTGCCGCCTAGCCCCCAGGGCTTGCGCGAGCAATTATTTGGCGCTGGCTATATCGCCGACGAGGATGTGGCCAGCCTGGTCTGGATGGCTTTGTCGCTGGAGCGGCCCATGCTGATCGAGGGTGAGGCCGGCGTGGGCAAGACGGCCATTGCTGCTGCTTGTGCACGCGCTTTGGGCCGACCGCTGCTGCGCCTGCAATGCTATGAGGGCCTAGATCTGGGGCAAGCGGTGTATGAGTGGAATTACAGCCGCCAGCTGTTGGAGATCCGCCTCACCGAAGCGGGCTCTGGCAGCGCGGCAGGTGCTGCCGGTAGCGGGCAAGAGGCTTTGCGCAGTAATTTGTTTTCTGAGGCCTTTTTGCTGCAACGCCCTTTGCTGCAAGCCATACGCAGCGAAGTGCCTTGCGTCTTGCTGATTGACGAAATCGACCGCGCGGACGAGGCTTTTGAAGCGTTTTTGCTGGAAATGCTGTCGGAGTTTCAGATCAGCATTCCCGAATTAGGCACCTTAAGCGCGCGCAGCAAACCGCTGGTGGTGCTGACCAGCAATGGCACACGCGATTTGTCGGATGCGCTGCGCCGCCGCTGCCTGTTTCATTACCTGGACTTTCCCAGCCTGGCGCGTGAAATGCACATTGTGCGCACCCTGGTGCCCGAAGCAGCCAGCCGCCTGGTGGAAGAAGCGGTGGCCTTTGTGCAGCGCCTGCGTAAAGAAGACTTAGACAAAACGCCGGGCATTGCCGAAACCCTGGACTGGGTGCGCGTGCTCTTCAAACTCGGGCTGCAAGAACTGCCGCAAGACCCTGCACTGCTGAGCCATTCTCTGGCCGCGCTGCTGAAAACGCGCAACGACCGTTGGGGCGTGACGCCCGAACGCGTGGCCAAGCTGATAGACGGCCCGCGTATCGGCCAGGACGTGGGCGTGGCTGGCGGCTTCAAGTAAGCACTTGCCCGGCCATGCAGCCCACCGCGACCGACCCGCGCCAGCAATTGGCTGACTTCGCGCACTACTTGCGCGAACACGGCTTTGCCTTGGGTTTTGCCGAAATCAATTTGATGCTGCGCGCCGCCAGTGCCCTGCCGCTAACGCAATGGAAACGCACCGAGGCCTTGTGGCGCGCGATTGCCAGCGGCAGCCAGGCGCAATGGGCCAAGTACCCCGACCTACACCAGGCCTTTTGGTTCCCGCACAAAGTGCGTGGCACGGCCCGCACCTCGGGCTTGCAACACAAGCCACGTCATTTGCAGCAACTGGTGCAGCAAATGCATCAGGACATGGCGCAGCAAGCCGGCAACACGCCGCCGGGCCAGCCACAAAGCAGTTTGGGCCAGGCTGACGATGCGGCAGTAGGCGACAGCGAGACCGGCAGCGAAAGCCAGCGCGCCCAAGCCGGTGCCAGCCGCAATGCCGCGCCCGATGAACGCGATTTTGCGGACTGGCTGCCCGGCGATCTGGATCGCTTTGAACCCTTGGTGCGTGCGCTCAAAAGGCGTATGCACACCCAACTCACACGCCGTCGCCAGCACGAATTACACGCCGGATCAGTCCACCTGCGCCGCTCCATGCGCGCAGCCCTGGCCAGCGGCGGCGAGCTGATTGCCCTGCACCGCACCCAGCCGCGCCGCCGCACACCACGGGTGGCGGTATTGGTAGATGTCAGCCGCTCGATGGAAGTACATGCGCAATTTTTTCTGCGCCTGAGCCGCGCTTTTGTGGAAGTGCTGCAAGCGCGGGCCTTTGTGTTTCATACCCGCTTGGCCGAAGTCACGCCTCTCATGAAGCAGCGCAGCGAGCGCGTACAAGAAAAAATCAATGCCGTCACCTTTGGCTTTGGCGGCGGCACGCGCATCGCGTCCTGCTTGCAGGAAGCCGTGGACTTGCACATGGGCCGCTGGTTGCGCCGGAGCGATGTGTTTTTAGTCTTTAGCGATGGTTACGACACCGACCCACCGCAGGCCTTAGGGCAATTGCTGGCATGCCTGCATGCGCGCGGCGTGCGCGTGTGCTGGTTGCACCCGACCAAGGCATTGCCCCAATCCGAGGCCATGCAAGGCGCACTGCCTTTTATCTACCGCGCCATGCCGGCCCATAATCTGGCCAGTCTTGCGCGCCTGCCCGATTTGCTGCGCAGCACCATTTTTTCCAACCACACACACAAGGCCTAAGCATGGGATGTTTACTCAAACAAGGTGGCGGACTTTATGCTCGCTTGCGCATTGGCGCCGTGCTGCTGGCCGCTGGCCAGGGCAGCCGCATGGGCGGTGTCGCCAAGTCGCTGATCACGCTGCAAGGCGTGCCCCTCATCAAGCGCCAATTGATTGCGCTGAGCGGCGCCGGGGTTGATGAGGTGGTGGTGGTCACTGGTTATGCGCGCGATGCGGTGGAGGCCAGTATTGCCTCCTTTCCCGTGACCCTGGCCCATAACCCGGACTTTGCACTGGGCCAGCAAAGCTCGGTGCGTTGTGGCCTGCATGCTTTGCGCGGCAATTTTGACGCGGTGCTGGTAGCCCTGGCGGATCAACCGCTTTTAGGCGCTGCCGATTTGACGGAGTTGATCGCCGCCTTCAAAAAGCGCGCCAGCGGCCATGTGCTGGTGCCTATGGTCGACGGGCAGCGCGGCAACCCCTTGGTGATGGACGAGGTAGCGCTGGCCGACATCCGCGCCAGTGACGTCAATCTGGCCTGCCGCCACTTTGTCGAAAACCAGCCGTCTTTGGTGCATCTGCACCACACCAGCAACACGCGCTTTGTCACCGACCTGGACACGCTGCAAGACATCGAGGCCCTGGCCACGCGCACCGGCTGGAAGCTGGAATTGCCGCAAGCGCTGGTCGGCGCGCACGCATGAGCGGGGCCTGAGAGCTGACCGGCATGAGGCCATGAAAGAGGACATAAGCAAGGCCTTCACCGGCCAATGGCCGGTGCCCATGGGGCGGCACCGCTTTGCCGGCGCGGCCGATATCAACCCGGTGCTCTCGCGCGTTTTTGCCAGTATGCGCGCCACCGATGTAGCCCTGCACCCGGAGCGCGCTGGTGCGTTTTATGCCAGCGAGGATGATTTGCTCAACCGGGTGGACGTGCCCGAGTTCCGCGCCTTGGTGCAGTTCATCGTGCAGTCCTTGCAGGACACCGCACAACGCGCCAACGCCCAGGTCTGGCCACCGGGCCAGCAACCGCTGCAATTGCTGCTGAGCGGCGTATGGTTTCAGATCCAAAACGGCGCCGCTTTTCATGATGTGCACACCCACGGTAATTGCTCTTGGTCTGGCGTGTATTACCTGCAAATCGACCCACCGGAACAACGCGCCAAGCACGCGCAGTGGGGCGCGCACAACGGCGTGACGCGCTTTTACAGCCCCATGTTCCCGCTGTTGGGCGGTGCGCACATGGACATGGGCAATGCCTTCATGCAAAACGCCACGCTAGACATCAGCCCGCAAGAAGGCGAGCTGATACTTTTCCCTGCATTTCTGCCGCACAAAGCCATGCCCTATCAGGGCGAGCGCGAGCGCATCATCCTATCCTTCAACGCGCAAATCCACGCGCCACAAGGCAATCAGATTTACCGCTACACGGGGACTTGATGCGGGCGGCGCGATCGCGCTGCTTCTTTCGCTTTCACTCCAAATTTTCGGTCTTTGCGCGCCACCCTAAAGCGCGCCATACCGCATCGCAGGGCCGTGGTGCGCCACCGCTATTCCTGCCTGACTTCGCAGCTCACATCGAAGCGTCAAGCAGGGCGTGGTAATCGTCGCTGCTGGCCAAGCGTGGATTCATCTTGTGGCAATGGTCGGCCAGTGCGCCTTCGATCACCCGGGCAAAGTCGCCGCTGCCCACGCCCATGGCGCCCAGGCCTGTGGGCAAGCCCAAACGCGCATTCATCTCGCGCACGGCCTCGGCCACGTCGCCAGCGCTGCCACCCTTCAGGCCCATGGCCTGGGCCATGCGGGACAGACGGTTTTCTCTCTGCACATTCTCGGCATCGGCGTTGAAGCGGATCACCGCTGGCAGGAACATCGCGTTGAGCGTGCCATGGTGCAGACGCGGGTTGACGCCGCCCAGGCTGTGGCTGAGCGAATGCACGCAGCCCAAGCCTTTTTGAAAGGCCATCGCCCCTTGCATAGAGGCACTCATCATATTCAGGCGGGCCTCGCGGTCCGTGCCGTCGCGGGTGGCCCGCTCGATATGGGCCCAAGCGCGCTGCAAGCCGTCGAGCGCAATGCCATCGGCCGGCGGGTTAAACGGCGCAGCCATAAAGGTTTCCATGCAGTGGGCAATGGCGTCCATGCCGGTGGCTGCGGTCAGGCCGGCGGGCAGGCCCAGCGTGAGTTCGGGGTCGCATATCGCCGACTTGGGCACGATGTGCCAGGAATGAAAGCCCAGCTTGCGGCCGTCGTCGATGATGAGGATGGCGCCACGCGCCACCTCGCTGCCGGTACCGGCGGTGGTGGGTACCGCGATCAGCGGCACCGCGAGCTCGGTGATCTTGGGCGAACCGCCTTCGATGGTGGCATAGGTTTTCAGCGGGCCCTCATGGGTGGCGGCAATAGCCACACCTTTGGCGCAGTCGATGGCCGAGCCGCCGCCCAGGGCGATTAGCCCGTCGCAGGTACCGGCCCGGTAGGCCTGCACTGCTGCGCGCACCGCGGCCTCAGTCGGGTTGGAAGGGGTTTGGTCAAACACCGAGACCGGCCAGCTGGGCAGGGCGGCCAGTGCGCGTTCGAGGATGCCTGCCGCCTTGACACCTGCGTCGGTGACGATCAGCGGCCGGCTGATACCCAAGCGCTGGCACTCGGCCGGCAGGCTGCGCAGGGCGCCAAAGTCAATTTGAATCTGCGTGATGTAGTGGATCAAGGCCAAGGCAAGCTCCTTTAAGCAATGCCTGCATTCTCAGGCAAAAGCCGTGGCGTAGCGCACTTGTACCAGCCGCGCCATAGGGCAAGCGTCTGCGCCAATTCGCGCACCGCGGGCCCAGGCTATACGCCCTACATCAAGCGTAGATTCCCGCGGGGCAGTGATGCTGTTTATGAGCGGCTAAGCGTGGAGCGTGGCTTGCGCTCCAGACACCGTAAAGGTGCATGCGCTTGCGCTCAGGCGTTTTTACTAAAGTCAAACAGCCCATTGCTGCGCTCAGCGGTCACTATCGCAAAGCCCTTAGGGCCCAAGCTTAGAAAATACTGGCGCAGCATCTGCGTCAGTATTTTGACGAACTGTGGTTTGGAGGAACCGTAGATATCTGCCACCACTAAGTGGGGCGCCGGAACCGCATCGGTCAGCGGCCGTCTGACCAAATGCGAAGCATCAGCCATGGCGTGTCCCGTAGGACGCATATTGAGAATGGACACCCCAAAACCAGCGGCCACCGCCGAGCGTACAGTCTCATAAGAACGCGTAGTCAGACTGATTTTCGGGCGGTCACCCAGCACCTCAAATAGTGTCATCAAGTAAGTGGAAGTTTGCGGTAAATCCAGCAACACCAAGGGGTACTTGGCTAAGTCCGCAATGGAAATTTGCGGCTGTTGTGCCAGGGGGTTGTCAGCAGGCAAGATCGCATGGGGAGGCACTTTGCAAATAGCCGTATAGGTATCGCCTCCAAAGCTGGTGCCTATGTTGTAAGTGATGACCATATCTACGGCACCCGTGTTTAACCAATCATGCAATTGATTTTGGTCACCTTCGAGCAATTGGATGCCCATGAGGCCAACAGCATCTGCGTACTCCTTTAGTAATTCAGCAAGAAATAAGGAGCCGAAGGGCTGAAAGCATCCAACGCGAATGGTCTGCGGTGAGCCTTTGGACAAGCCGTTGACCATCCGGCCAAACTCCAGGTTGGCTTCTAACAAAACGCGTGCAGCAAGCACAAAGCGCTCTCCAGCAGGCGTAATTTGCACGCCACGTGCAGGTCGTCGATCAAAGATAGTGGCATTGAGCTCATCCTCGGCCAAGGTGATCGCTGCCAGCACAGAAGACTGGGAAATATGCAGGCTTGTACAGGCAGCTCGGATGCTGCCGAGCTTGGCAACCTCGCATACGTAACGAATTTGTCGGAGTGATAGATTCAATTTTATTAATTATTTATACAATAAATATACTTATTTGTACTACACAATGCATTTTACACATCAATAAAGTTGCTGCAACATTCAGTAAAGAGGAATAAAACCTCAAGAACCAGAGACATCACCATGAGCCTCAAATTGGGTCAAGCCCCCCTATCTAGCGCGCCTGAGCTTTGCAAAATGGGCACGGTCGAATTGGCGCAACAGTTCCGCTCGGGCGCTCTTTCGCCGGTTGAGGTGACGCAATCGGTTTTGCAACAAGCACAAGATGTGCAGACGCACTTCAATGCCTTTACCTTAATCGACCATCAAGGCGCATTAGATTTGGCTCGGGCATCAGAGAAGCGGTGGCGCCAGGGTGCCCCTTTGTCGCCCATTGATGGCGTATCCACCACGATCAAGGATTTGGTCTGGCTTAAAGGCAAAAGCATTCGTTATGGCAGCCTGACCTCGGCGCCAGACCCTTGCGCAGAGGACGCACCCTGCGTGACCAATCTGCGCGCTAATGGCGCGGTTTTTATCGGGGTCACCACCTCCCCCGAAATGGGGTGGAAAGCGGTGACCGACAGCAAAGCCTTTGGTATCACCCGTAACCCCTGGGATCCGGAGATGACGGCTGGAGGGTCATCCGGTGGGGCGGCCGTGGCGGCCGCCACCGGCGCGGGTGTGTTGCATGTAGGAACGGATGGTGGAGGCTCGATCCGTATCCCTGCGTCTTTTTGTGGCATCGTTGGACACAAACCGACTTTCGGTACCGTGCCTGCTTTTCCTGCCAGTGCATTCGGCACGGTTGCGCATGTGGGTCCTATGGCAAGAAACGTAGCGGATGTGGCCGCCATGTTGAGCGCCATGTCAGGTCGCGATCTACGCGATTGGACACAGGGTTGGAATACCGTCATCGATTTTGATTTAAAGCACGTTCAGCTAGCCCAGCTACGCATTGGATATTGGTCTAGACCGCCCGGAGGCGACGTGGACCCTGATGTGTCCCGCGCCATCGCTTTGGCACTGGATCACCTGCGGGCCGCGGGAGCCAGCATAAAAGCGGCTTCATTACCCGAAGAGGACCTGCATGCGGTATTCCAGGCGCATTGGTTTGCGGGTGCCGCTAACCGCCTAAGCCCTATTGCGTCAGCGCATTACCCCGACATGGATGAGGGACTGGTGCATGTCGCACAAATTGGCGCGCGTATGTCGGCCCCGCAATTGGTCGCTCACCAGGTCCGCAGAGCCAACTTCGGTGCCGCCATGGACCGCCTGCTATCTCAATTTGATGTGCTGATTTCACCTGCCGTGTCGGTGTTGCCGTTTCAGGCAGGTTTGGAGGTTCCTGGCGGCAGTGGTTTACAGCGATGGACCGAGTGGGCTGGGTTTAGTTACCCCTTGAACCTCAGTCAACAACCCGCTTGTGTCATCCCTTGCGGGCGCAAGCGGCTCCATTCAGGGAGCACTTTACCCATCGGCATGCAAATTGTTGGCGCGCGCGGCGCTGACGCCCATGTTCTGTCTATCGCTCAAGCTATTGAGCGTATGGACTTGGAACACATTCTTGTTTGATCAATCAATTTAAGGAGACAACATGGTCAATAGACGATCGGTATTGGGTTCAACACTCGCGGCAGGCGCGGCGGGTGCGGGCCTGCTGTCCAGCCTCAACCAGTCCGCGCACGCCGCAGACAGCAAGACCATCACGGTGGGATCTGCGCTGCCTATGTCGGGTTTCGCTGCCGCCGATGGCATTGAATTTAAACGCGGCCTCGAAATGGCCGCGGAAGAGATCAATGCAGCGGGGGGCTTACTCGGGCAAATGCTCGAAATCAAAGTCGAGGACACCAAGGAAATGGGAGCCGATGTTGTGACCCAGGCAATGCAGCGGCTGATCGACCGGAACAAAGCACCGGTGATCATCAATGGCTACAACCTCGGGACCAATATGGTCGAAATGGATGTGGCTGCCGATAGCCATGTGATGTTCCTGCACTACAACACCGTGCTCTCCCACGACAATAAATTTAACAGCAAACCGGAGCGCTATTACAGTTGTTTTCAAGGCGATCCTGCTGAATATTGGTACGGCCAGGGCGTATTGAATTTTTTCAAGCAGTTAACGGATTCCAAACAGTGGACACCTGCAAATAAAAAACTCGCCATTATTGCGTCTGCTGATGAATACCCCATCACGATTGCCAATGCCATCAAGGCCAAGGCGGCTGAATATGGTTGGGAAATCAGCTTGTTTGAAACGGTGCCATTTCCGACGACGCAATGGGGGCCGACGCTGGCCAAGCTTCGCCAAAACCCGCCCGCCGCGATTGCGATCACCCACTTTTTGCCGCAAGACTTGGCACAATTCATGTTGCAATTCTCGCGGCAGCCGACCAAGAGTTTGGTCTATATGCAATACGGCCCTTCGCTGCCCCCTTTCCGCGAAATTGGCGGGTCATCGGTCAACGGTGTGATTTATTCGACTGTGGTTGGATGTTTACCCGATGCTTTTTCCGCCGCGTTTCGGGCCAACTACCGTAAGAAGTTTGGACCCAATGCAGCCTACCTGACAGGCTCCCAAACCTATGACGGATTGTGGCATTGGGCCTTATCCGCAGCCATTGCTGGAGGAGCGAGTGAGCCTGGAAATAAAAAAGGCATACAACGTGTCGCAGCCGCCATGCGCCGACTCATTTACCGTGGTGTCAACGGAACTTGCCGATACAACCCCGCGGGACAGTCTGCGTACTGCTTTCCAACGCAAACCAATGATCCGTCACTGGGAATGCCGCACCAATTTCTGCAGCATCAAGATTTCAAAGCCGATGCTAAGTTAATTGCACCGGCCTTGTACGCGTCCAATGCCTTTGTCATGCCACCATGGATGAAGTGAGGCACGGTGTTGCGGCCACCTCGGGTCAGAAACCCGAGGTGGTTTTCAAATGTGAAGGCGTCTCCAAACACTTTGGCTCGCTGACGGCTGTGGACAATTTTTCGCTCGAGGTCGCGGCCGGCAGTGTGCTGGGTATCGGCGGCCCCAATGGGGCCGGTAAAACCACTTTTTTTGACGTCGTCACTGGCATCACTGCGGCTTCAGCGGGGCGGGTCTGGTTCGGCGGGCAAGACATCAGTGGCTTGAGCGCCGATCGTATTTGCCAAATGGGTATGGCCCGCACCTTCCAACTCAATGCCACCTTTGAGGGTATGAGCGTACAAGAAAATGTTCAAGTGGCAGCTTGCTATGGGCGTTCAAGGAGAATCTTGCCCCCTTGGAAGCTAGACTTTGCAACAAAGGCAAGCGTCACGCAGGCACTGGAATTTGTTGGCCTGTCCCACAAGGCAAAGCACGCCGCCAGCAGCCTCACGGTTCTTGAACGCAAATTGCTGATGTTGGCCGGTGCCATCGCCACCGAGCCACGGGTGCTATTTTTGGATGAACCCGTTGGTGGTTTGGCTGCCGATGAGATTGATCAGATCATGGGACTGGTCAAACAAATACAAGCCACCGGCGTGACCATTGTTTTGATCGAGCACGTGATGCGTTTTTTGCTTGAGCTGTCAGACAAAGTCATCATCATGCACCACGGCGGCAAGTTGTTTGAAGGTTTGCCACACGATGTTGCCAAGGACCCGACGGTAGTCGATACCTACCTAGGCGAAGGCACGAGCCAGCGCCTCAATCAATTTTTCGAGAAGCGTCACCATGCGACAGCCTAAGCCAGCGGCCGCCTTGGTACTGGATGGTGTCACAGCCGGATATGGCGGCCTCACCATTCTTCGCGATATCTCTTTGCGTTTGCTCCCCGGTCACATGGTGACTGTGGTCGGCCCCAATGGCCACGGCAAATCAACGTTGCTCAAAACCATCTCGGGCATGACGCAGCAAAGCAGTGGGCGCATTTGGATCGGTGAGCATGAAATCACCAGCTTGCCCGCACACGCCATTGCAGGCCTGGGCGTGGCCCACATTCCGCAAGGCGACTTGCTCTTTCCTGAAATGACGGTCGAGGAAAACTTGTTGATGGGCGCGTATTTGACCACTGAACAAGCACAAATTGAACAGCGCTTTGATGAGGTCTATCGCCTCTTCCCGAAATTGGCGGGTCGGCGCGATCAAACTGCTTCGACCCTTTCGGGCGGCGAGCGGCGCATGGTGGGCATAGGGCGCGGCCTGATGATGGGCACACAACTGTTACTCATTGACGAACCATCTTTGGGCTTGGCACCGCTGGTCATTGATCAAATTTACGAAGCCATAGGCGCACTCAAAGCTTCAGGGCGCAGTATTTTGCTGGTGGAGGAAAACCCGGCGCGGGTTGCTGAGCTTGCCAATGAAATGCATTTGCTCGATGACGGGCACATCATTTGGTCAGGACCTCCCGATGAACTTTTAAGGCGCGATGAATTGCTCGCGACCTATTTGGGGGGGTAGCCAGACATGGTGGATATATTTTTCTCTATCGCGCTTTCGGGCCTGACCTCTGGTGCCCTATACGCGCTGGCCACCTTGGGTTTATCCTTGGTGTGGGGTTCGATGGGCATGCTCAACATGGCGCACGGGGCCATGTTGACGCTGGGCGGTTATGCGGCCTTTGCCGTAGTGATGCAGTGGGGTATGCCCGGTCCGCTGGGCTTTGTGGCGGCCCTGGGCGTTGGGGCCTTGGTCGGAGCACTTTTATATGTGCTTGTCGTCAGGCCCTTGCTGCGTGCAGAGGTGGCCAGCTTTGAAACTGCCGTGTTGATGGCCACGGTCGGTCTGGGGACCGCGCTGGAAAATGGCATCTTGCTGACCTTTGGCGGCCAACCTTTGTCCCAGCCGGTTAAATCCGATGGCATGCTGCAGATAGGGCAGCAAGGCGTGCCGTATCAAAGCATGGTGGTGATTGGGGTGGCTTTGATATTGATGGGCATAACCGCCTATGTACTCAAACACACCCGTGCTGGGCGCGCCATCCGTGCGACGACACAAAACCGCGACGCGGCCCAGTTGCTTGGCATTCCGGTAGGACGTGTCTATCTGCAGGTACTGATGTTTTCTGGCGCATTGGCGGGCATTTGCGGTTGCTTGGTCAGCTCCATCACGCAGTTGTCGCCCTCTTTAGGGGCTGACCCCATGCTCAAAGCTTTCATCATGTGTGTAGTTGCCGGTCTTGGGAATTTACCAGGGGCAGTGTTAGCGGCATTTGCACTGGCATTCATAGAAGCCATGGTTCAGTACGTATTTGGCGGACGCTGGGGCTTTCCGGTGCTGTTAACGCTGGTCATATTGGTCCTAGTTTGGCGTCCTACAGGCCTATTTGGTCGTGCGCAGATACGCCGTTTGTAATTGAGGCATGCCAAAAGAGCCACTATGAAATCATCTATTCAACATAGTTCACCGCTGCAGATGAAGCTATCCGCGACGAGAAATACCGATGTGTGGATTGCAGTCGGTTTGGCGTTTATCTTGGCGGTCTTACCGCTGATGATTGACAGCCGCTACATCATTGGACAAGTCATCTTGGCGATGTTTTACGCCATCATCGCGACACAGTGGAACTTATTGTTTGGTTTTGCAGGCATTTTTTCACTGGCACAAATGGCGATTTTTGCACTCGGGGGCTACGCCACAGCCATGCTGTGTAGCTACCTGGCCTGGCCCATGGCGCTGGCTATTGCAGCGGCAGCACTTGGCACCGCTTTTATCTCCGTTCTGATCGGTGTTGCCTGCTTGCGGCTTGCAGGGGTTTACGTCTCATTGTTGACACTCGCCATTGCACAGGCGATGCATGTCATGATCGTGTCGGATACGGAGTGCTTCACCATGGTGGCAAACCAGTGCAGGCAGTTCACTGGCGGTGCAGTGGGTTTTGCTCGGTTTGGCGATTTAGGCATGCGTGAGCTATTGGGGGATCATTGGCTGTGGGGTAATTACGCCATAGTGTTTGGACTATTTGCAGTGTGCAGTGGGTTTACCTACTTCATCATCCACAGTCCAATGGGTTTGGCCTTCAAAGCTTTGCGTGACAACCCGGGATATGCGATTGCCCGTGGCGTCAATCGTTTTCAATCGCAATTGCTGGTATTTGGCTTTTCGGCGTTTTTTACCGGACTGGCCGGTGGCATCTATGCCGCGCATTTCCAAGCGATTGGTCCCAGCATCCTTTCTTGGTCCCAGTTCAATTTCATCATTGCCATAACAGTCGTCGGTGGTACTGGCAATTTTTGGGGTCCGATCGTGGGGACTCTGATCTTGATGTCCGCAGATGAGTTGATGCGCGAAATGGGCGAGTTCCGAACATTGGGTCTGGGACTCATCATTGCGGCTTCAGTGGTCTGGATGCCTCAAGGTTTATTGGGTCGATTGCGAGGTCTGCAGCAATGGTGGTTGCGGCGCGCGCATCCGCTGCAAACGCCTGTCAGACCCACTTGAACGCATTGAACGCAACTTTATTTTTTGACGAAGGAGGTCAGCATGAGCATCGCTGTCAACGCAGCCCCAAAAACCAGCTTGGATTGGCACCAATGGGCGGAGCGCTTGCACTTAGAGGGTCGCCACTTTATCGATGGGCAATTTGTTCACGCGAAGGGAAGCGGCGTATTTCCCACGGTTAACCCGGCCAATCAGCAGATTTTGACGCAAGTTGCACGAGGCCAAAGCGCGGATGTAGATACCGCCGTCCAAGCCGCACGCGTGGCTTTTCAAAAGGGGGCCTGGTCGCGGATGGCACCGCGTGCGCGCATGGCGGTCATGCTCCGCTGGGCTGAGTTGATCGAGAAACACAGCGATGAGTTTGCCTTGCTCGATACCTTGGACATGGGCAAGCCCATTTCTGAAATGCTCCAAGTCGATATTCCCTTGGGCTTGCTGTGTCTGCGTTTTACCGCAGAGTGCATTGACAAATTGAGCGGCCGTGTCGGAGCCACGCCCAGCCATGTTTTGAGCTATGTACTGCATCAACCCTTGGGGGTGGTGGCCTGTATCGTGCCCTGGAACTACCCTTTCCTGATGACCCTGTGGAAAATTGCCCCCGCCTTGGCTGCAGGCAATTCGGTGGTCTTGAAACCCGCAGAACAGGCGCCCTTGAGTGCCGCATTGCTGGCACGCTTGTTCGTCGAAGCGGGCGGGCCGCCGGGCGTCTTCAACGTGGTGCAAGGCTTGGGCGAAGAATGTGGGAAAGCCCTCGCATTGCACATGGATGTGGACAAAATCGCCTTCACCGGTTCGGGTGAAGTGGGCAAGCTCATGCAAATTTATGCAGGGCAATCGAACATGAAAAAGGTGACCACCGAATGCGGCGGTAAATCGCCGCATGTGGTCATGGCCGATGTCAAAGACTTAGATTTGGCAGCGACTTGGGCCGCTATGGGCGTGTTTGGCAATCAGGGCGAGGTGTGCTGTGCCGGTTCACGCCTGATCGTCGAGCGCGGCATCGAAAAAGAGTTCGTTGAAGCCCTGCGTCGCAAAGCCCATGCACTGCACCAGCCAGGGGACCCCTTGGACCCCCTTACCCAAATGGGCCCACTGGTGACCCGAGAACATCAGCAGCGCGTGCTGGGGTATATCGATATTGCCCGCAAAGAGGGTGCTCAGTGTGAGTTGGGTGGTGATGTACCGCAGGGCATGGAAGCGGGCGCGTATGTCAGCCCCACCATTTTCAGCCAAGTGAACAATTCGATGCGCGTAGCCCAAGAAGAAATTTTTGGTCCCGTCGCCTGTGTGATGGTGGCCGATGATTTTGACGATGCCCTGCGCATTGCCAACAACAGCCGCTTTGGTTTGGCGGCCGGCATTTGGACACGCGATGTGGACAAAGCACTGCGCTTTGCGCGTGATGTGGAGTGCGGCATGGTGTATGTCAACAGCTATATGGATGGTGACATGCAAATGCCCTTTGGCGGCTGGAAAGAGTCAGGCAATGGCCGCGACAAGTGCATGGAGGCCATCGTGTCCTACACCCAATCAAAAGGTGTTTGGATCACCTTGTAAAGCCGGGTCCACGGCTTGCCATCAGATATTAAAAAAGGGGAGATGAAACAATGAAAACGGGTTATGTATTTCATGAGTACTACCTGTGGCACGACACAGGTACCGGTGCGCAAATGGTTCCGACGGGCGATTTTGTGGAACCGGGCCTGCACGTAGAGGCGCCGGGCACCAAGCGGCGCTTCAACAGTTTGGTGCACGTCAGCGGCCTTGCGCGGCAACTGCAGATGATCGAGCCCATCGCGGTCAGCACCGAGGATGTGCTGCGTGTACATACCCCGCGTTATCTCAAGCACATCCAAGACCTCAGCAAAATTGGCGGTATGGATGCGGGTCCATTCACACCTATTGGGCGCGGGAGCTACGAAATTGCCCTGTTGTCTGCGGGGGGTACCTATCAAGCTTTCAACGCGGTGATGCAAGGCCAGGTGAAAAATTGTTATGCCTTGGTGCGTCCGCCGGGTCATCATGCCGAACCCGATGCGGCTTCTGGCTACTGCCTATTTGGCAACGCGCCCATCGCCATACGCCGCTTGCAAGCAGAGGGCAAAGTGGAGCGCGTGGCGGTGGTGGATTGGGATGTGCACCACGGCAATGGCACGCAAGCCATGTTTTATGAGGACCCATCCGTCCTGACCATCTCGGTGCACCAAGACAATTTGTTTCCAGTCAACAGCGGCCCCATCACCGATACCGGGCGTGGCCCAGGGGATGGCTTCAACATCAACATCCCCTTGCCGCCCGGCAGTGGCACAGGCGCTTACGAGGCCACGTTTGACCGCGTCGTACTGCCCGCCTTGGACGCCTTCAAACCGGATCTGATCGTCGTGACCTCAGGATTTGATGCCTCAGGCTGGGACCCTATGGGCATGATGATGCTCAACAGCGGCTGCTACCGCCGCTTGGCGCAGCGCATGGTGGACGCCGCCAACCGTTTGTGTGGCGGACGATTGGCCATGACCCACGAGGGCGGGTATTCGGAAGGCTACGTTCCCTTTTGCGGCTTGGCCGTTCTAGAGACGCTCTCGGGTATCCGCACCAGCGTGGTAGACCCTATGTCTGACCACATGGATTTATGGGGTGGGCAGGCATTGCAGCCACATCAAGACAGCCTGATCCGCAGCGCTGAAGAATTAGTTACCCATTTAAAGAAGCGTTTGAACGCACGCTGAATTGAGTTTTACTTGACGAGAGATTGAAAATGAACACACGCGACATGCAACTTGAAGCACACCATGACACCCGTCATATGCTCTACCCCTTTGCGAACCAAACCCACTTGGCCAAAAGCCCGCCCTTGGTGATTGAGAGAGGCGAAGGCGTTTATGTGTATGACCGAAATGGCAAGCGTTACCTCGATGGCCAAGGGGGTTTGTGGAATGTGAATGTTGGCCATGACCGCCCCGAGATCAAGGAGGCGATTCGCCAACAACTTGACCGCATCAGTTTTTACTCCATCTTTGGCGGCACCAGCAACCAACCCGCCATTGATTTGTCCCATGTGTTGTGCCGCTGGACAGCACAAGAAGGCATGGAGCGGGCTTTTTATTCGTCGGGCGGTTCTGAGGCCAATGAGGCTGCTTTCAAACTGGCACGCCAATATTGGCGCCAGGTGGGGCAAGCCACGCGCCACAAAATCATTTCCTTAAAGCGCGCTTACCACGGGGTGACCTTAGGGGCCTTGTCGGCCAACGGGACACCGGCCTACCGCTCTCCTTACGAGCCCCTATTGGCTGGCTTTGTCCAGGTCGAAACGCCCTACACCTATCGAAACCCATTCACCAACGATCCTGAGGAATTGGGGCGACTGTGCGCCGCCTTGCTGGAGCGGGAAATTGAATACCAAGGCCCATCCTCTGTGGCGGCGTTTGTGGCTGAACCCGTACAGGGCGCGGGTGGCGTGATTGTCCCGCCGGCCAATTTTTGGCCGCTGGTTCGCGAGGTCTGTGATCGCCATGGTGTGCTGTTGATCTCTTACGAAGTGGTCACCGGTTTTGGCCGGATTGGCTCGGAAATGGGCTGTCGCCATTGGGGTGTGAAGCCCGACATGATGGTGTTTGCCAAGGGCATCAACAGTGGCTATATCCCGCTGGGCGCGACCATGGCCAATGCCCGAATATGCGACGCCTTTGTGACCAAAGACGATGCCCAATTCAGCACCTCAGCGTTCTACCATGGCAACACCTACGCCGGCCATCCACTGGCCTGCGTGGCGGCCATTGCGAATTTGGAAATCACAGAAAAAGAACAACTGCATCTGAATGCCAGAGAGGTGGGCACTTATTTCATTGACCGCCTCAAATCCATTCAAGACAAGCACCGCTATATGGGTGAGGTGCGCGGGCAGGGTTTGATGATCGCGATTGAATTGGTAGCGGACAAAAAGACCAAGGCGCCCCTTGATCTTTCGCTTAATGTGGGGGCCCGAATTTCCGACGAGTGCCGCAAGTCAGGCGTGTTGATTCGCAACCTGGCAGACACCTTCATCATTTCCCCGCCCTTGACATTTTCAAAGGCCAATGCCGACGAGATTGTCGAAGCGATTGACAAAGCCATGGCGAAACTCGATGAAAAGAATTAGCGTTTCTGAATCCTCAGCAATGTGTGGCAGATGACAAAATTGCCAGACGCCGCTTGTACGATGACCGGGCTGCCAAAGAATTTAATCGACTTGGGGGTGACGAAGTCATTGCGCTTGTCACCCCTATTCGCTTAAGCTTTGCGCTCACCAAAATGCACCCTTGCTAAGTTCATGGCGCTCTTGCTGCCGTTGTTGCTATTTGTCCTGATGCTGAACACGCAGCTGCCGGCCAGGGACTTTCCTCCAATCACCCGCATCGACGCCATCGCGGTGCAGTCGCAGGTGTTTGAAGCGACGTCGCCCAGGCGCCCGGTGCTTATCCGTTCGGCACAGGAGGCCGCTGATTATTTCCCAGTATCCGATCTCGCTCGCTTATGCAGCGAGGTTGACTTTTCTAGGCAAGTCGTGCTTTTGTTTGCTTGGCGAGGGTCGGGGCAGGACCGCTTGGAACCTGTGGAGGATGATTCACCGCCCGGTGGGCTCGTATTTGTATTTAGCCCCGGCCGAACGCGCGACCTGGTGGCACACCACCAGGTGTTTGTCTTGCGCTCAGATGTGGCCTGGAGCATCCGGTGAGCAGGACCGAAGCCCTAAGCCCTTCGCGGTGCAGAGCGCTCAGTGAATGACAACTGGGTTTTGCGCCAGCCCAGCGTACTGCTCTAGGGTTTCCTCGACCTCTTCTTGGGTCGGCATATTGACCTGCCAGGCGACGATGTGCTGCTGAAACAACTCGGCCCAGGAGCCGTCCAGATAGACCTCTTTGCCCGAACGCTTGTCCACAATTTCAAAGCCATGGCGTGCCAGCATGGGTACGCCCTGCGGGTACTGTTCGGTTTTGACGTCGCTCAAGGTGGTATTGCCCTGGCCCAGGAAAGCGGCACTGTTCTCACTTTGCGCCTGTGCGTTGGCCAGCATATGGGTCACGGTAAAGCTGTCAGAGTCGTAAAGCGTGTTCATGCGGTGGCTGCGGTGGCAAGGAAGTGCTTAGGGTAACAGGATTTACGCCAGGCCCGCCGAGGAGGGCCCCATTTCAAGGGTTTTTACTGCGGGTCCAGACCATATCGATTTCATCGCCGCTGGTCTGCGTTAGGCGGATGCGCAAGGGCATACCCGCCAGCTCGGGAGATAGCCACAATTCTGCCCGGGTGTCGTATTCGGCCCGGTGCTCACGCACCAATTTGTAGGCCATCCATTCTTTACCTTGTATTTTCAGGCGCTCGGGCGGTTCAACCAAAAAATCCCAGTCTTCTGCACCGCGTGGCCCCACAGTCTGGAATATGAGCTTGCTGCCGGGCACCATAGCCTGGCCATCAGCCGCAAAGATAGCGGCAAGCTGCACAAAAATACTGACTTGGTCTTGCGCCAGCGGCATCAACGGCGAATCCGGCGTGTTCGCGCTAAAGCTGATCTTGCCTTTTTCACGCTCGAAATGCGCCGCCACTTCGCTGCGCACTTTTTCGCCATAACGTATCGGCTCCAGGCCGCGCGGTGTGATGGCGCCTTTGCTGGTCTGCACCTTGGAGCCCAACAAGAAGTGGCTGATTTCTAGGCGTGCGGTGTAGTTGCTGCCGTCATGCAGCCACGACAATTCGCCCGAAACAAAATACTTGAAGCCTTTGATGATGCCAAAGACGTCGTATTTCAAGCGCACCGAAGGCGGGAATACATAGTTGTAAGCCGGCGGGGCTGGTCCTTTAGCGGTACTGGCTTGGTCGGCACGCACAGGCGCATCCAAAGCCGCTGTCTCAGTGGTAGCCGCCGAAGCAGAGAGGGGTAGGGGCGCAGCCACCGCACTTGCGGCCATGCTGAGCGGCAGCGCTTCGGAGTGGGCGGCGCTGACTGCCGTGGCCGCGCCCGAGGCGGTTGTAGCCGGCTGCCCGGTGGCGGCTTCTGCCTTTGGGGCAGGGCCGGGCACTGCGTCGGCCAAGAAGCTGATGGAATTACCTTGGGGCGCGTTCGGCGGAGCATCGGGTGGCGCAATCGGCGCAGCAGAGGGCTCAGGCGCTTTGGCTTTGCCTGGGGACAATTGCGCAATATTCGCGTGCTCGCGATTTTCAATGCGGATGCTGCGTGTACTGAAAACGCGTCCACCCTCATCGCCCGCCATGCCTTGCGGTATGTCGGGCAATAGGCGTGATACGCCATGTAAAAAAAGCACATGCAGCAACGATACCAATAACAGCGTCAACAGCGCACCACGCCAGGCGCGCCCGCGCACAGGGGCGCTGTCGCCCTGCGGACTGCGTGCGGCGCCTGCGCCGCCCAAGCTGGCTGCGGCTGACATGTCAGGGCTCGGAAGTCTGCCAGGCCGGCGCCGGCCATTGCATCAGTTCGGCCAGGCGACATACCACCCAGCGCGCCTGGTTTTCCTCCATCACTGCGTCAGCGCCGCACAGTCCGTCCAAACAGTGTTGCAAGACCTCGGCGCTACCGGCGTCACTGCGCAATTGAATTTCCGTGGCAGTAACGCTGAGCATCTGCGCCAGATCCTCACACAACTCATAGTGCGCTGCAACCTGGGCCTGGGAAGCCGAAGGTTTGTGCGCGCCAGGGGCCATATACAAGGCCAAAAACGTGGGCGGGATAAATAACTGGTTGCCTTCAGACATGCTGTCCACCTGGGGGTCGCAGGTTCACGCCACCACAGCCTGCGCAGCGGCGGCGCGCAGCTTGTCTTTTTTACTCGGGCGCTTGCCCTTGATCCCGCCATGCGGGTCCAAGGCGCTGGGCGAACCAAGATCGGGGACTTTCGGCGCCAAGGCGGTAGCTTCAAATCCGGGTTCGGTCTCCAAGCTGATGGAAAGCGAATGGCGTTTAACAATCAGTTGCCAGTGGGGCTGTGTATCCGGGCAGACAAAGCTGATCGCCAGCCCACTTTCACCCGCGCGCCCGGTGCGGCCTATACGGTGGGTGTAGTCCTGGGCGGAGCGTGGCAGGTCGTAGTTCACCACCACCGGCAGTTGGATGACATCGATGCCGCGCGCTGCCAAATCGGTAGCAACGACCACGCGGATGCGGCCCGCCTTGAAGTCCTCCAGCACCTGGCTGCGCTTGCCCTGGCTCAGGTGGCCATGCAAGGGCTCGGCGCGCAGACCGGCCTTGCGCAATTTATCAGCCACGATTTCTGCCGCGTATTGGGTGGCGACAAAAACCAGCACCCGGCTCCAGTGCGCGTCGGCCATTAAATGGCGCAGCAAGCGCGTGCGCTTTGCGCTGTCCACCGCAAAAGCTCGCTGGGCGATGGTGGTCTGTTCAGCGGCGGCCTGGCCCAAGTCCACGCGCACCGGCTGCTGCAATAACGCCAGGGCCCAGCCACTGACCGCCGGGGCGAAGGTAGCGGATAAAAACAGGCGCTGGCATGGCAGAGGAATGTGCCCCAAAATAGCCTGCACCTCGTCGGCAAAGCCTTGGTCGAGCATGCGGTCGGCTTCGTCCAGCACCAGGGTGCGCACGCTGGACAGGGGCAGCGCGTTGTGGGCCATCACGTCCAACAATCGGCCTGGCGTGGCCACCACGATATCGGTACCGCTGCGCAAGCCGCGCAACTGGGGCAGGATGGACACGCCGCCAAAAATAACACTCACTTTGACGCCATAGGGCAGGCGCTGGGCCAGGCCCTTGAATACTTCGCCGACTTGGACTGCCAGCTCGCGCGTGGGCACCAGCACCAAGGTGGCGGCCAGTTTGGCGCCTTTGGCATTGCGCTGCGCGCCTTTGGCCGCCGCATTGAGCAGCGGCAGAACATAGGCCAGGGTTTTGCCCGTACCTGTGGGTGCGCAAACCCATACGTCCTGACCCTGCAGTATGGGCTCTATGCTGCGGCCCTGTACCTCGGTCGCGCTAAGCAGACCAGCATCGCGAGCAGCGGCCTGCAAGGCCGGGGAAAGAGCAGAAAAGTTGGGGTCCATGGCGGGTCTGAAAAAAGCGGGCGCCAAGTAGGCTCGCCATGGCACGATTGTTCGTCCAGACCCGGTGCAGCGCGCGTGCGCTGGCCGGTCTGGGTCAAAAAAAGCCTTAGGCTTTCTTGGCGTATGCGCTGCACCAGCCCGCAGCTGCGACTTGTTTGCCAGCAAACAAGGGGCAACCACCGGCGGCATCGCCCGCTTTACCTTGGAACAATGCGCAGCTGCCGCACTGCTGACCCGCGGCGTATTTGGGAAATTTGGTTTTGTCCACCTTGGTGGCGTCGGCTTTGTAGCCCAAGCTTGCTGCATTGCCATCGGCCTCTGCCACCATCGGCGCGGCAGCGAACACCGCACCCGACACCAGCGCGCTAGCGCCTACACCCAACTGGACCACGAATTCACGACGATTTGACATGTAAAGTTCCCAAAAAAAATAAAAATAGCCTACGCACAGTGCGCGGCCCCGATTGTCTTGCCAAATCACTAAGCGCAGCTTGACGCGAACGCATACCCTGCAAGACTACTCAGCTAAACGCGGCAGACACGCGATAGGTGCACATCAGGCCGCAGCCCGGCGTGCCAGTATTTCAAAGGCAGGCAGGGTTTTGCCCTCCAGTACCTCCAAAAATGCGCCGCCGCCTGTGGAAATATAGCCCACTTGCGCCTCTATGCCGTATTTGGCGATCGCAGCCAGCGTGTCGCCCCCGCCGGCAATGCTAAAAGCGCTGGAGGCGGCAATGGCCTGCGCAATGGTTTTGGTGCCCTGCTCAAAAGCCGGAAACTCAAACACGCCCACCGGGCCGTTCCAGACAATCGTCCCTGCCCGCATTAACTGGTCGGCTAGTAACTGGGCAGTTTGTGGGCCGATGTCCAGAATCAAGTCGTCGTCTTCCACTGCGTTGGCGGCTTTGGTGCTAGCAGGCGCATCAGCGGCAAAGGTTTTGGCAGTAAGGACATCGGTGGGAATAGGCACGGCGGCACCGCGCGCGCGCATGGCTTCGATGACGGCGCGCGCTTCGTCCAATAAATCGGGCTCGGCCAGGCTTTTGCCGATGTTCAAACCGGCTGCCAACATAAAGGTGTTGGCAATGCCGCCGCCAACAATAAGCTGGTCCACCTTGGCCGCCAGACTTTTGAGAATCGTAAGTTTGGTGGAGACTTTGGAGCCGGCCACGATAGCCACCAGAGGCCTGCGCGGCGCCAGCAAGGCCTTGGAAATGGCATCCATTTCAGCGGCCAGCAAAGGCCCGGCACACGCCACGGTGGCAAACTGGGCGATACCGTAAGTGCTGGCTTCGGCCCGATGGGCGGTACCAAAAGCATCGTGCACGAAAATATCACAAAGCTGTGCCATTTTGCGCGCCAATGCTTCGTCGTTTTTCTTTTCACCGACATTGACACGGCAGTTTTCCAGTAGCACAACTTCCCCGCGACGCACTGCAACGCCATTGACCCAGTCGCGCAGCAAGGGCACCGGGCGGCCCAATAGTTCAGACAGGCGTTGCGCCACCGGTGCCAGCGAGTCTTCGGGGCGCAAATGGCCCTCGGTAGGTCGGCCTAGGTGCGAGGTCAACATCACCGCCGCCCCTGCCTCCAGAGCCATACGGATACAAGGAATGCTGGCCCGAATACGCGTGTCTTCGGTAATGGCGCCACTGGCATCTTGCGGCACGTTCAGATCGGCGCGGATGAAAACACGCATCCCAGCCACTTTGCCCTGGATGCATAAATCTTGAAAGCGGATAACGTTCATGGCCTGCTCAATGTCGAATGAAAAAATGGTGTCTGCAAAGGGATTTTAGGGAAGGGCGCTCGCGAGACATCGCAGCGACTGGCGGGACACGCCTGACACGCTTCACCACTGCAATCCCAGATGTAATGGAATGTAAACCAGCATACCCGCCACAATCGTGCCCAGCACCGCTTGTCCGCTGCCACCGCGCCAGAAAAAATAGGCGGCACCGGCCAGCGCGCCGTAGATACGCGCATCGGCCAAGGAATGGATGAAAACACCTTGGGTCATCAAAATTTCCGGCAATACCACTGCGGCCAGTGCCGCAATTGGCGCATATTGCATGCCGCGCTGCGCCCAGCCCGGCAGCGTCCAGGGCGCATCGGAAATAAAGAAAAATGAGCGCGTGATCACGGTGATACAGGTCATGAGCACGATGGTCAAAAAAGTCCAGGGATCCCAGTCCTGCAATCCCCAGGCATGTAGATAGGGTAAGAGCGCTTGCATGCCTAAACCTCTTGGGCCGGCGGCGCTCGGTACGACTCCAGCACCAGGCACAGTACAACGGATACAGAAATAGCCACCAAAATATTGAGCTTGAGCGGTAATGCATACGCCATGATGGCCACCGCCGCACCCATGCATGCGGAAAAAACGCGCATGCGGCTAGTGGCCAGTGAACATAAAATCCCAATAAGGGCCAGTACACCGGCAAAGCCCAGGCCCCAGGCGGGCGGAATGTAATTGGCCAGCACCACACCCAGTACGCTGCATCCAGTCCAACTCAGCCAATTGATGCTGGCATTACCTGCCAGATAGGCCATTTGGTCGGCGCGCTCAGCCTCGGTTGTACCTGGTCTCGGAAAGCGCTTGGTAAACAACACATAGGTCAAGTCGGCAACAAAATAGCCGATCATCAGTCGCTGGCGGCGAGGCAGATGCATCAAGTAGTTACGCATATGCGCGCTAAACACCACAAAGCGTAGGTTGACGCAAAACGCCGTTGCAAGAATCACCCACAGCGGCGCCCCTGCCCCAAGCAAAGGAATGGCCGCCAATTGGGAACTTCCGGCAAAAACCAATATGGCCATGGCCAGCGCATCGGGCGTATGCAAACCGGCAGCGGCCATGGCGACCCCAGTCATCAAGCCCCATGCGGCAATGCCCGGCGCCACCGCCAGCATTTCCATAAAGCCCTGACGGTAGAGAGGATTGCGACGTTGCGGGCGCGAAAAAAACATCAAGTGCCCGCCTGAACTGCGCTACGGTCAAAACACTGGCCAGGCGCAAGCGCATGGCCTTGCAGATAGTCCGCCACCGCCAAGCGCTTTCCGCCAGGGCGCTGCAAATGGGTGATGCACAAGCACGTACCCTCCCCTGCAGCCACTACCAAACCGCGCAAGTCGGTGGCTAGTATTTGGCCAGGGCGCGCCTGTCCGACTGCCAGGCGCTCACTTGGGTTGGGCACAACAGCCTTTGCGCCCCAAACTTTCAGGGTTTCACCACCCAGGCCGGTACTGGCGCCGGGGAAAGGATCGAATGCACGCACTTTGCGAGCGATCTGCTCGGCATGTTGGTGCCAATCGATGGCCGCTTCGGATTTGCCGATTTTTTGCGCATAGCTAACGCCTTGTTCACTCTGCCTGCGCGCCAGCAGAGCCGCTGGATTTGCCAAGGCTTGCACCATCAAACGCGCACCGAGTGCGGCCAGTTCATCGTGCAGCTGCGCCGTGCTGGCGTGGGGGCCGATCGCAATGCGCTCTTGTAAGAGCATTGGCCCAGTATCCAAGCCGGCGTCCATTTGCATGATGGTGACGCCAGACTCTGGATCACCCGCTTCGATGGCCCGGTGTATGGGTGCGGCGCCACGCCAACGCGGGAGCAAGGAGGCATGGATATTGAAGCAACCCCACTGACCCGGCCCGGCCATGGCATCCAATATCCATTGGGGTAACAGCAGGCCGTAGGCCACCACCACCATGGCATCGGCGCGGGCCTGGGCAATACGCTCTTTCACTGCCAGCGCCTCCATGCCAAATTTACCGTCCAATCGCAGGCTTGTCGGCTGCGCCACCGGTAATTGCCGCCCTTGCGCGAACTGCTTGACTGCCGAGGGCTGCAGCCGCATACCTCGCCCGGCCGGGCGGTCAGGCTGGGTAAGCACCAGGGCGATCTCATGCCCTGCGGCATGCAATTGCGCGAGTGCGACCCGGGCAAATTCGGGGGTACCTGCAAATACCAGCCTCAACGCGCATCCTCGCGCCGGGCTTTGAGCATTTTGGTCTTGATGCGGTTGCGCTTGAGGGGAGAGAGGTATTCCACAAACACCTTGCCCAATAGATGGTCCATTTCATGCTGCACACACACGGCCAGCAAATCGGACGCCTCAATCACCCGGCTGTTGCCGTGTTCATCCAGCGCGCGCACATGCACCGCGTCAAAACGCTCCACCCCGTCGTAGATACCAGGCACGGATAAGCACCCTTCTTCATTGAGGTGCTTCCCCGGACTCGTCCAGACCACTTCAGGGTTGATCAGCACCAGCGGCTGATCGCGCTCTTGGGACACATCGGCCACGATCAATCGCTCGTGCACATCCACCTGGGTCGCGGCCAGGCCAATGCCGCTGGCCTCGTACATGGTGTCCAGCATGTCGCCAGCCAGCCGACGGATGCGGGCGTCCACAGCTGCCACCGGCTTAGCCAAGGTGTGCAAACGCGGGTCGGGATAACAAAGAATCGAAAGTAAAGCCATGAAAACACAAATGGGTAAACGCCGCATTTTCGCTTTTTTGCCCCCACGCTGCCAATTTCACGGGATTTTTGCTTCGAGCACAAACTTTTACATAGCATTAGATTAATAATTACTAAATACATATTTATTAATGCATTATTTGAGCGATACGCATGCAATACGATCTTTGGGTCGCCCCACCTTGGCGCTGGCTGGCCATAGCGGCGTTGTTGGCAGTGTTCCACCGTGCGATAGCGCAAACAACGCCGCAGTACGCCGTCGAACCGGCGCTGGCCTCCGTTCGCTTAGGCCCCCAGGTCCGCAGTGAGCCCCTCGCACCAAGGCATTCGCCAGGCTTGCAAGGGCATTCCATTGCCCACTTTTTGGGCGCGCCGCAGGTATTCGATCAGGCCCAATGGAGCACCCTGCCACGTATCGTCGGTGCTTCCGGCTCTAGGAGCCTCTACAGCAAAAATGATGTGGTCTTTGCACGCTCGCTCTCGGGTCACGCTTTGGTGCTGGCAACCGGGGAGCCGCGCGAATGGCGTATTTACCGCCAGCCTAGCCCGCTCATTGACCCAGCGAGTGGCGAACTGCTGGGCATGCAAGCCGAGTACCTAGGACGCGCGCGTTTATTGCGCGGTGAACATGGGGGGCCGAGCCAGGATGGTGAAAAAACTTTGCTTACCTTGGTCCCGGCAAGTTTTGAAATCGTACATGCAGTCGCTGAAATCCGGACGGGTGATCGCCTGCTCCAAAGCCCTGAAATTGCCTGGAACGATTTAACACCCCATGCGCCGAAAAGCGCGTTGGCCACCACTGTGATTTCCCTCTATGAGGGCAGCTTTGCCAGTACCTCAAAAAACCAGATCGTGATTGTCAACCAAGGCCACCAGCACGGGCTAGAGCCAGGCCATGTTTTGTCCATCCGCACGGCCCAAAGGCCGATGGTCGATCTTACGGATCCCGCCCGCGCCTGGCTGCACCCCCCAGTCGGATTTTCGGGCAAAGCCATGGTGGTGTTGACCTTTGACAAACTAGCCTATGCATTGATCAGCGACAGCAGCGAACCGGTACAAGTCGGCGACTGGCTGACGAACCCCTGAGGACCAAACGATGTCAACCACAGAACCACAAGCCATGGACGGGGAAGAACTTGAGGCATGGTTAAGGCTGCAATTGACACCAGGCATAGGCAGTGTGCATGGGTGCCGCTTGCTCAAAGCTTTTGGTTTGCCCGCGGCCGTTTTCGCGCAAAGCCTAGCTGCTTTGTGCTCGGTGGTACCCGATCGTCAGGCGCGAGCGCTGCTTGACCCACCGCCTGAGCTGGCTTCCTGCCTACGCACGCTGCTGCAATGGTTAGCGCAAGATAGCGCGCAGCACCGACTGGTGACGCTGGGCGACCCTTGCTATCCAGCGAGCCTGTTGGACATCCATGATCCGCCACTGATGCTGTACGTGCAGGGAAGCAATGCAGCCTGGCGGGCGTTACGCCAAGCGCAATGCCTAGCCATGGTGGGTAGCCGCAATCCCACACCGCAAGGCGCGGACAACGCCAGGGCTTTCGCGCGCAGCCTGACGCAGGCGGGTCTGACTATCGTTTCGGGCCTGGCGCTGGGTGTGGACGCGGCGGCGCACCGCGGCGCCTTAGAAATCCAAGAAAGTACCTTGCCAACCATTGCCGTGGTGGGCACCGGTCTGGACCGGGTATACCCAGCCCAAAACGCATTGCTCGCCGAGGCAATTGCCGCACGGGGCCTGATAATGAGCGAATACCCGCTTGGCACCGCGCCGTTACCGGCCCATTTTCCGCGCCGCAACCGCCTGATTTCAGGCCTGGCACGGGCTACCTTGGTGGTGGAGGCAGCTTTGCAATCGGGTTCGCTCATCACGGCGCAGCAAGCCTTGGAGCAAGGCAAAGACGTGTTTGCTATCCCGGGCTCCATTCACAGTACCCAAGCGCGCGGCTGCCACACCCTGATCAAGCAAGGTGCGCAGCTCGTCGATGGCGTACAAGATATTTTGGACATGCCAGGCTTCCAAACCCAGCGCCCGGAGAAGGCAAGCGCCTGCTCCAGCGCAGACACAGGCTTAGCCTTGGAGGAACCTGTGACGGAGGGCCATAAGTCGCTTATGGACGCCATGGGCTTTGACCCATCCAGCCTAGAAACCTTACAAATGCGCATCGGCTGGGACACTGCCCGCCTGCAGGCACAATTGATGGAGCTCGAATTACAAGGCATCTTAGGGCGCTTGCCAGGGGGACTATTTCAGCGCTTGCGTCAGTATTGATGAATTTTCTTTCAATTATCGATATTTATATTTTTTATCGATATAATATTTCATAGTTTATTTATTAACACTTGACATCATGAAAGAAACACCTGAAGTCCTGACCAGCCAGCAAGCGGCGCGCCTGCTGGGCTTATCCACTACCACCGTGCAAAAAATGGTGGCCAACGGCGAATTAGAGGCATGGGTCACTTCAGGCGGGCACCGCAGAATTTTCCGCAGTGCCGTGGAAAAAATGATGCCCAATCACATCGGCTTGAGTGATACCACATCCCGTCGAGCGCTGCGCGTGTTACTGGCCGAGGATGATCCCTTGCAAGTCGCGTATTTCGAGTCTTTGATCAAGCGCAGCGCACATCCCGTCGCCTTGAGCATCGCCGCCGACGGCTCGCAAGCCCTGATACAAATTGAACGGCAACGGCCCGACGTGGTGATTACCGACCTGATGATGCAACCCTTTGACGGCTACCATCTCATCCGCGCCCTGGCCAGTGAGTCCGCCTACCAATCGTTGGCGGTATTGGTAGTCACTGCCAAGACAGCAGCCGAAGCACACCAGGACGGCCAGCTGCCCGAGTGGATAACCCTCTACCAAAAGCCGGTGCCACCGGATCGCTTACTGGGCTATATGGACGCTCTCAGTGGACGGGTGGCGCGAAACAAGCACGGCTAAGTGCCCGCAGCGCCGGTATTGCAGGTTCAAACGGTAGCGCCTGCGTTAGGATCGTTGGGGTCCAGGTCCTTCTTGACCTGACCTTTTATAAGATCTTCGCGGGTGATGCCCAGCCACATGGCAATGGCTGCAGCGACAAATACCGAGGAGTAGATACCAAACAAAATTCCAATGGTCAACGCAAGCGCGAAATAATGCAGGGTAGCGCCACCAAATAACAACATAGACAAAACCATCAACTGCGTGCAACCATGGGTGATGATGGTGCGGCTGATAGTGGAGGTAATCGCGTTATCAATGATCTCCACCGTGTTCATCTTGCGGTAGCGCCGAAAGTTTTCGCGAATCCGGTCAAAAATAACCACCGATTCGTTGACGGAATACCCCAGGACGGCCAACACCGCCGCGAGCACCGGCAATGAAAACTCCCACTGGAAGAACGCGAAAAATCCCAAAAT
The DNA here is from genome assembly GCA_947447975.1 of Comamonadaceae bacterium. Lineage (GTDB taxonomy): Bacteria > Pseudomonadota > Gammaproteobacteria > Burkholderiales > Burkholderiaceae_C > Allorhodoferax. The sequence goes on from CANFLU010000002.1 coordinate 70,227, forward strand.
AATCACCACGTCGTGCAAATTGGCGATGATGGCAGCGACCGCAAATTTCCATTCAAAGCGCACCGCCAGATAGAGCATGATGCCCACCACCACAAAGGCCAGCGCCTTGAGGCCATCGGTGGCCAGCTCGTCACCCACCTGTGGGCCAACAAACTCGGTGCGGCGCAAAGTAGCCGTGGCGTCTGCGGCTTGGAGCGCGGCCAATACTTTTTCGCTTTGCTGACCGGGTGTGCCGCCTTTTTGCGCCGGCATGCGAATCAGTACATCTTGTGCGGCGCCAAAGGTTTGTACTTGCACATCTTTGATACCCAGGCCGTCGACGGTGCTGCGGATAGCGGCCAGATCGGCGCTTTGCGAATAGCCCACTTCCATGAGCGTGCCGCCTGTAAATTCCACCGACAAATGCAGTCCGCGTGAAAAAAGAAAAAATACCGCAGCCAGGAAAGTGATAAAGGAAATCCCGTTAAGCACCAAGGCATGGCGCATAAAAGGAATATCGCGGCGGATTTTGAAAAATTCCATGTTTATTTCTCCCCGTCTGCACTGAGCGCCGTGCCACTGCTGCCATCTGGACGCCAGACGGTACCTATGGAAACCGATTTAAGTTTCTTCTGCCGTCCGTACCAGAGGTTAACGACGCCGCGTGAGAAAAACACACCGGAGAACATACTGGTCAAAATGCCCAGGCAGTGCACAACCGCGAAACCACGTACCGGACCGGAGCCAAAAGCCAGCAAGGCCAAACCGGCAATCAAGGTGGTGACGTTGGAGTCCAAAATCGTCGCCCAGGCGCGGTCGTAACCGGCATGGATGGCCGCTTGGGGCGCCGCGCCGTTACGCAATTCCTCGCGCACGCGTTCGTTAATTAGTACATTGGCGTCAATCGCCATGCCCAGCACCAGCGCCATGGCGGCCATGCCCGGCAGCGTGAGCGTGGCTTGCAACATCGACAACACTGCGACCAGCAACAATAAATTCACCGCCAATGCAACACTGGAGATAACGCCAAAGAGCAGGTAGTACAGACACATAAACACCGCCACTGCAGCAAAACCCCAGGTGACGCTATTAAAGCCTTTGGCAATATTTTCCGCGCCCAAGGAGGGGCCGATGGTGCGTTCTTCGATGATCTCCATGGGCGCAGCCAAGGATCCGGCCCGCAAGAGCAGCGCGGTATCAGCCGCTTCCACCGTCGTCATGCGCCCGGAAATCTGCACCCGGCCGCCTCCGATTTCGGAGCGGATGACCGGGGCGGTAACGACCTCGCCCTTGCCTTTTTCAAACAGCAAAATCGCCATGCGCTTGCCCACGCTCTCGCGGGTCACATCCCGGAAGATGCGTGCGCCTTTGGCATCCAATGTCAAATGGACCGCCGCCTCTTGCGTCTGGCTGTCAAAGCCGGGCTGGGCGTCGGTCAGGTTCTCGCCGGTCAAGATGACCTGTTTTTTCACAATCACCGGCGCGCCATTGCGCTCTAAAAAGCGCTCTGCGCCCAGAGGCACAGGTCCAGTGCCGGTTTCGGCGGCGCGTGCTTCCGCACCGTCTTCGACCATGCGGATTTCCAGCGTGGCCGTGCGTCCCAGAATGTCTTTGGCTTTGGCCGTGTCCTGCACGCCGGGTAGTTGCACCACGATGCGGTCCAGGCCTTGTTGCTGAATCACCGGCTCGGCCACGCCCAGCTCGTTGATGCGGTTATGCAGCGTCGTGATGTTTTGCTTGAGTGCCTGCTCCTGCACTTTGCGCGCAGCCACCGCCTGAATGCTAGCCACCAGTTTGGTCTCTTCGGCATCCCTGCTTTCGGCGACGACCAGGTCCGGGAATTGGTCCTGCATCAGGCGCTTGGCGGACTCCACCATGCCTGCATCCCGAAAGCGGATTTCCACGGTTTGCCCGCTGCGGCTGATGCCACCATGGCGTATGCTTTTCTCGCGCATCGCGCTGCGTAAATCGCCGGCCAACGATTCAGCTTTTTTACTCAAAGCTGCTTGCATATCCACTTGCAGCATAAAGTGCACGCCGCCGCGCAAATCCAGGCCCAAGTACATCGGCGAAGCATGCAGGCTGCTGAGCCAGGCGGGCGAGCGCGACAAAAGATTGAGCGCCACCACATAGGATGGGTTGGCCGCGTCCGGGTTCAGCGCCTGCGAAATCGCGTCTTTGGCTTTGAGCTGCACATCGGTGCTGGCAAAGCGTGCCTTGATGGAGTTACCGTCCAGGCTCACCACGTCTGCGTTGATGCCAGCCGCCTTGAGGGCCTCTTGCACCCGCGTCACGGTGCCCAAGTCCAGCTTGAGCGAGGCTTTGGCCACCGAAACCTGCACCGCCGGCGATTCGCCGAACATATTGGGCAGTGCGTACAAGCCGCCGACCAGCACCGCGACCAATAGGATCGCGTATTTCCACAAGGAATAACGGTTCATAAGAACAAAGGCGCCGAAGCTGCGCTGAAAAGGGAATTACTTGATGGAGCCTTTGGGCAGGACCTGGATAACGGCGCTGCGCTGGACCTGAATTTCAACGCCCGGCGAGACTTCCAGGCCCAGAAAGGTATCGCCCATTTTACTGACCTTGCCCAAGAGACCACCGCCGGTAATCACTTCATCGCCTTTGGCCAAGGCGGCGATCATGGCGGCGTGTTCTTTTTGCTTTTTCATTTGTGGGCGGATCATGACGAAATACAGCACCACAAACATGAGCGCCAAAGGCAGCATACTCATGAGCGTCGATTGCATATCGCCACCCGCAGCAGCAGCGGATTGGGCGAAGGCCGAAGAAATAAACATTAAATAACTCCCGGGAATTGACTTGGAACCAGGTGCCGGACTAGGCGACAACCGGGCGTGACCGGCGCCCCCGTGGGGTCATAGGTCAACCGCGCATTGTACGGGGCCGCCTTTTAGTCACACCGGGCAAAAGGGCAGCGCTGACAAAGCGCCATTCAGGAAGCAGCGGGGGCCGCGGGCGGCACCGCAGCGCGTCGGTGCAAAGACCAGAGCATCCAGGCCGTTACAGCCAAGGGCAATAGTGAAAGCGTGTTGAGCCAAAACCACCCACTGGTGGTCACCAAGGCCCCGGAAGCAAAGGAGGTCAGCGCCATCACGGCGAAGACTGCAAAGTTGATGACCGCTTGTGCCCGGTCTTTCTCATGCGGCGCATAAGCCTGCATGGACAGGCTGGTACCCCCGGTAAACAAAAAATTCCAGCCCACGCCCAATAAAAACAGGGCGATGCTGAACTGCATCACGTCCACCCCGCTGAGCGCCACCAAGACACAGGCGATATTGAGCAGCACGCCCACGCCCATGACGGGCAAGGCGCCCCAGCGCTTGATAAAGTCCCCGGTAAAAAAGCCCGGCGCAAACATGCCAAACACATGCCATTGCAAGACCATGGCGGTGGCGCCAAAGTCCAGTCCGCATTGCTGCATGGCCAAAGGGGTGGCTGCCATCAATAAGTTCATCACGCCATAGCCGAGCGCGGCGGCCATACAAGCAACAAAAAACACCGGCTCGCGCAATAACTGCCATACGCTGCGGCCTGGATCCGATGCAGCCGCGCCGGCTTCCCGCAATGGCTCGGGTGCAAACTCAATACGACCCATGATGAGCAGTGACAAAAGCGCCACCGCCGCAAGCGCCAGATAAGCACCGACGAAGGGCACTTTCCAGATCTGCATGGAATGGACTGCCAAATACGGCCCCACCACCGCACCCAATAAACCGGCGGCCAATACCCAGGATACGGCGCGCTCCCGTGCCTCGGGCAGCGCCAGTTCAGCAGCAGCAAAGCGGTAGAGCTGACCATTGGCACTGTAGTACCCGGCGATAAACGTGGCGGCCACCAGGCCCCAGAAACTTTGGCTGTTGATAGCCCAGGCAGCCAGCAGGGTGGACACCAAGGCAACCAGCAAGCCGGTTTGAAAACCAACGCGTCGACCCCAGCGGGCCTGAACACTCGCCACCACCGGGGTAGAAAAGGCCGATCCCAGCACATAGCCCATCACGGGCAGTGTCGCCATCCAGGCCATGGGCGCCAGGCTAAAGCCCACTAAGCCATTGATGGCTACAAAAGCGATGTTATTGGTCAGTAAAAATCCTTGGCACAGCGCCAACAACCACAAATTTCTATTCATGCAGGAAGTGTAAGGCCGGGCCCCCCGCTTCCCCCCCGCCCCTTCACCCCCGCCGGGGTGAAGGGGAGCATTAACAGCCAATTTGATTTTTTGTACCGGATAGGGGGTTGGTGCGAGAGGTGGCGGTGCAGGTTTGTGCGCCCAGATTGGTGAACGTGGCAGTCGTAGTCAATGGATTGGGGCTTGGGGCTTGGCGCGGCTGCGGCAGTGGCGTGGCAGTGATGGTGCGCGGGCGTGTGCAAGGTGAGCGAAGCGAACGAGCACATGCTCCCCGTGCCATTTGGCCGTGCTGAGCAACGCAGCGGCGCACGGATCAGGGCGGGCGCTTGTTTGAGCGTAGCGAGTTTGCGCACGACCCCGGGCGGCGCGAGTAGCGCAAGGAACCCCGCAGGGGCACGGTCTTGGGCTCGCCTTTCTTTTGCTCACTTTTCTTTGGCGAAGCAAAGAAAAGTGAGGCCTGCGGCAGGCAGCAAGCCAGCCCAAACCTAGCCGCACCGCACAATGGGCCAGCGTGCATTTGCTGGCCCGCATAGGTGAACCATACAGTCGCAGTAGATGCGTGGGGCGTGGGGCTCAGGGCTTGCGCCAGCCCAGGCCCTTGGCGTGCAGGCTTTGGATGTACAAACGGTCGGCCGTTTCGGTCACGCCGGTGGATTCGGGGTAGGCGCCGCTCGGGTCTTGCATATCAGCCAGCACTTTACCGTCTTCGCTAAACGCCATGACATGGCCATAGGCCTTGGGAATTGGCCACAAGGCGCGCGGTAGGCGCAGTGTGAGCGAACGCAACCAAGGTTTGTCAGCAAATCCATCAATGGTAGGGTTGCGCGGCTTGGCAAAACCGAGCCAGATTTTTCCGTCGCGCCCACGCATCAGGTTGTCTGGGTAGCCCGGTAGATTGTCGAACAGCACTTGCGCACCTGCCGGTGGTGGACCGTCGCCGAGTTGCAATTTTTGGGCACTCACAGCCAGTTTCCAGACGCGGTATTTGCCGGTCTCGTTGACAAACAAATTGCTTTCGTCTTGGCTAAGCGCCACCCCATTGGCAAAACTCAGGCCCTGGGCCAGTATGCGCGTCATGCCACTGGCCGGATCGTATTCCAGAATACGCCCGGTGGCCGATTGCTCCAGGATATCCAAGATGCTGGCTTCAAAGGTACCGCCCCACTGCGCTGGTGCAAATCGGGTGGATGCATCGCTGAAATACATCTTGCCGTTTTTGGCAACCACCACGGCATCGGCGTAGCGAATCGGGTCCCCGTCGACGTTGTCGGTCAGCACCCTGATCCTGCCATCTTGGCTAATCGATAACAGTCCTTTGACCGCGTCAGCGGCCACCAGTTGCCCCTGGGCATCAAAGTCAAAGCCCAGGACGCGCCCACCGGTGCTGGCAAAAGTTTCCTGGGCACTGCCGTCTTGCGCCATGCGCAAAATCTTGCCGCTGGCGACCGTGGTGTAGAGCTTGCCATCGGGTCCGATGGCTATATGTTCGGGGCCCTCTTCGCCGTGCAAATCCAGCATCGTGAGTTGGGACAGCTGCGTGTTGACCGCGTGCGGGCCCTGGTAACCCGGCGCTTTGGGAGCGGTCCAGGCCACGGGATGGATAGGCACCGGCCATAACAAAAGATAGGCCAATCCAAGTACCAATACCAGCCCAAGCAGTTTGAATAGTGATTTCATTCTTGTCTCCTGTTTGAATTTCGGTGCCCTTGGGCCTCCCATGGCCGCGCCCCCCGATGGCAAGGCTACAGCCTTCGTAAACCCGCACTGCGCCATGTCACAGCGGCGAGTATTAGGCATCCATCACTTAGCGGTCTATCGCGGCGGCGACTGCGGCTAGCCGCCGTAGCGGCGCGCCCATTCTTTTTCCAAGGCATCGACCCAGCTGGCATGCGGCTCGGGAATCGCCGGGGCCCAGGCCTGCAATTGACCGGGCACGGACCTAGCTTGGAACCAAGCTCGCTGCGCGGCAGGCAGCGCCTCGACCGCCAACACCGTCGGGTCGCCCCAGACCGCGGTATCGGCTTTGCGTGCCTGCGCTTGCGCCCCGAGTAAAAAATTGGCGGTTACTCGGGCAGCAGCAAAAGCCTGGGTGTTAAAGGGAATCGCCAAAAAGTGGGTGTTGCCCAGTGTGCCGCCATCGAACTGGTAGCTGATGGTGCTTGTCGACAAGCGGCCCGCCGCGATTTCATTGGCCGCTTCGTTGGGGTTGAATGTAAGCGCCCACATCAGCTCGCCGTCGGCCATCATTTGGCGCTGTGCCCCGGCGCTCAGGGGGAACTGGCGGCCTTTGCGCCACAAGTGCGGGTGCACCGCATCCAGGGTGCGCCACAAGGCCGCAGTGCGCGCCTCAAAGGCGGCGCTAGTGAGCGGCTGGTACAAGGCCTGGCGCTGCGCCCCGGGGTTGAGGTCAAGCAGCATTTGTTTGAGCCAACTAGTGCCATGAAAATCTGGCGGGCGCGGGTACGTCATGCGGCCCGGATGGGCTTGCGCAAATGCCAGCCAGGCCGCCAGACTGCGCGGCGCTTGGGGCACCCGCGCAGCATCGACCATGAAGGTCAGTTGTGCCATGCCCCAGGGCGCTTCCATGCCATCGACCGGCTCGGAAAAATCAATGCGCGTGGTGGGCTTGCCCTGGGTGTCCACCCAGGCATAGGAAGGCAGTTGCTCGGCAAATGGGCCTTTGAGCAAGCCCTCTCGCTTCATAGCCAGAAAGTTTTCGCCATTGATCCACACCAAGTCCACGGTGCCATCGGCTTTGGCGGCCGCTTTTTCATTGCGTACGCGTTGCACCATCTCGGCGGCGTCGCTGATCTTGACGTGCACCAAGCGCAGGCCATAGCGCTGGTCTAACTGCCCTGCCGCCCACTGGTGATAGGCATTGATGGCGGGAGAACCGCCCCAGGCATTGAAGTACACGGTTTGGCCTTTGGCCTGCGCTTGGATGGCACGCCAGGCGGCGCTATCTTCTGCCAAGGCCCGTCCGGCAGCGCCCGCGCCGCTTGGAAGGGTCAGCACGCTGGTGGCCAGCGCGGGGCTCGCGATGCGGGCGAGGGCCTGGCGTCGCGGTATGGAGACGCAATGGCGTGTGAAGGTGTAATGCATAGGAGGTGAAGCCTAAGCGCATGAACCAGCCAGCCTGGTGAAAAGCGGCTACTTCAGCCCATGGCGCAGGGGTTTATTGCAAAAGGGCTTGCGCGAATTCTCGGGCGTTAAACGTTTCCAACTCTTCGAGCTTTTCGCCCACGCCGATGAAGTACACGGGAATGGGCCGTTCACGCGCAATGGCAGCCAGCACGCCGCCCTTGGCCGTGCCGTCGAGCTTGGTGATGATGAGGCCGGTCAAGCCTAGTGCGTCGTCGAACGCACGGACCTGGGCCAAGGCGTTTTGGCCCGTGTTGCCATCAATTACCAGCAACACCTCACGCGGGCAATGCTCTAGCCCAGAAACAGCACCAGCCTTGGCCACCACGCGCTGCATTTTTTTGAGTTCTTCCATCAAATGCATTTGCGTGGGCAGGCGCCCTGCGGTATCGATCAAGACTACATCTTTTTTGCGTGCTTTACCGGCACACACCGCGTCATAACTCACCGCCGCCGGATCGCCACCCTCCTGGCTAACGATTTCCACCGTATTGCGCTCAGCCCAAACCGTCAGTTGTTCGCGCGCCGCTGCGCGAAAGGTATCTGCTGCGGCCAGTAGCACCGTGGCTCCTTGGTCCGCCAGGCGGTGGGTGAGCTTTCCAATAGAGGTGGTTTTACCTGCACCATTGACGCCGGTCACCATCATGACGGTGGGTTGTTCCGGCCCTATGACCAGACTGCGCTCTAGGGGCGCGAGCAAGCCGGCAAGCGCTTCAACCAACAAGGCCTTGAGTTGTTCCGGCGCTTCGGCTTTGCGTTCTTTGGCCAGGCGGCGCAGCTCCGCGATTAAGTGCGTGGTCGCCGATACCCCGGCATCGGCCATGAGCAAGGCGCTTTCCAGGTCCTCAAACAAAGCCTCGTCGATGCGCGTGCCGCCAAACACCGAGGCGATGCCCGCTGCAGTTTTGCCCAAACCGGCTTTGAGCTTACCCAGCCAGCTTTGACGCTGCGGCGCGCTAGCGACCTTCTCCGTTGCTGCAAGCGCTGTGGCCTGGGGCGTTGCGCCTGCTGTGCTGAGACCAGGGGCGGCGGATGGGGCGGGTGGTTTTTTTTTGAAAAAGCTGAACATGGCGGCGTTCTTAGAATGCGCATTCTATGAAACGCCTGCGCATGCATTCAGACCGACCCTTCGCAATGGGCGCGAAGACGCCCCGCTGGGTCCGTAAAGCCTGTAGTGCCTGCAGCCGCGCCTACCTAGGCCCATGAGCAAAGCCTTTACCAAAGAGAGCGAAGACGACGAGGACGATGGCGAAGTCCCGCTGGCGGCCTTGCCCGGTGGCGGCAAAAACTACATTACGCCCCACGGATATCAGACGCTGCGCGATGAGCTATTGCAATTGATCGACGAGGAACGGCCCAAAGTGGTGGACGTAGTGCATTGGGCGGCCAGCAATGGGGACCGCTCGGAAAACGGCGACTACCTCTATGGCAAAAAACGCTTGCGTGAGATTGACCGGCGCATTCGCTTTCTCACCCGTCGATTAGAAATCGCCGTCATTACCGAACCGAGCCTGCACCATGGCAACGACCAGATTTTTTTCGGCGCTACGGTGACCTATGTCGACGACCTGGACGAACAACGCACTGTCACGATTACCGGCATCGATGAGGCCGACAGCGCCGCCGGCGAAGTAAGCTGGATTTCTCCGATAGCGCGTACCCTGCTCAAAGCCCGCGTAGGTGATGTGCTGCGCCTTCCCATGCCGGGGCGCGTGGCAGAGATTGAAGTGCTGGCAGTGCACTACCCGGCGCCAAGCGCTACCACACCCGCTTAAAGCGAGCCACAAGCTTGGCGATGCGCGCCGCTTGGCATGCACAATTTCTGCTGACCGCTAGGCAGTCATTACTTCAAATGCCAAAGGTGCTTGCTCCCGCCTGTTAGCGGGCTGCTTCCCAAGGGCCGAAAAAACCTCACCCCGTTTTCTTGCTGCGCTTGGCGTGCATCACCACCGTAGAGCGCTGCAGCTTGGTCAAAATACTTTCTAAATGCACGCGGTCGCGCACCGCGATCACAAAATGCATGTCCTTGGCATCATGGCTGTTGGCTTCGCCCATTTCGATATGCACGATATCGGCTTCGGCAGCGGCCAGCACGGACGCGACCTTGGCCATGACGCCGCGCCCATCGATGACGGTAAGCGCCAGGTCGGTTTCGAAGGGGCGCACGATTTCATCGCTCCACTCCACACCCATAAAGCGTTCGCCATCTTTGTGCTGCAATTTTTTGGCGACCGGACAATCCGCTGCGTGCACCGCCAGGCCCTCGCCACGCCCAAGGTAACCCACGATGTTGTCGCCGGGAATCGGTCGGCAACAGGCAGCGTATTTGACCGAGGCGTTCTCGCTGCCGTCCAGGGTAATCGTACCCATGCCATGGGCGTTGTCCGACGCAAAGCGTTCGCGCGTGAGCAGCAAGGCATCGGGTTTATGCCCGGCTTCGGCCAGCAGGTTGACCATGCGCTTGGCCACGATATTGGCGATGCGCTTGCCCAGCCCGATGTCCGTGAGCAATTCTTTGCGGTTTTTGCTACCGGTAAAGCGCAGCACTTTGTCCCATAGCGATTTATAGCTATCGCCTTCGGGCACGTGTTCGATGCCTTCAGCACGCAGGGCCTGCGCCAGCAATTTGGCGCCTAAGTCCGCCGACTCGGTCAGTTGCATGGTCTTGAGATGGTGGCGGATTTTGGAGCGCGCACGCCCGGTGCGCACAAAACTCAACCAGGCCGGGTTGGGCGTGGAAGTGGGTGCGGTAATCACCTCCACCACGTCCCCGTTTTTCAGCTCGGTGCGCAATGGCACTTGCTCGCCATTGATGCGCGCTGCCATAGTGCGGTCGCCCACATTGCTGTGAATCGCATAGGCAAAATCCACCACCGTGGCGCCGCGCGGCATGGCCATGATCTGGCTTTTGGGCGTGAACACATAGACCGCGTCCGGGAATAAATCAACCTTCACATGCTCCCTGAACTCGGTAGCGTCGTGGGTTTCATCCTGAATGTCCAGCAGCGACTGCAACCACTGCGCACCCAAGCGCTCTTGCGCGCTGTCTTGCGGCTTATTCACTTTGTACAACCAATGTGCGGCCACGCCGGATTCGGCCACCAAGTGCATGGACTCGGTACGCATCTGAAATTCCACATTGATGCCAGCCGGGCCTACCAAAGTGGTATGCAATGATTGGTAGCCATTGACTTTGGCGATCGCAATATGGTCTTTGAATTTGCCGGGCACCGGCTTGTAGAGCTGGTGCAAGAGTCCTAGCGCGGTATAGCAATCGGTAATGTCCGGCACCAGCACGCGAAAGCCATACACATCGGTGACCTGGGCAAAGCTGAGGTGCTTGTCATGCATCTTGCGGTAAATCGAATACAGCGCTTTTTCCCGACCCGAGATGCGCACCAACATGCCGTGTGCGGCAAATGTGGCTTCCACTTCGCGCTGCACTTTTTGCAGCAAATCGCGCCTTCGGCTACGCGCCTTGGCGACCGCTTTGGACAGTACCGTATGGCGCCAGGGCAGCAAATAGCGGAAGGAGAGCTCTTGCAACTCGCGGTAGATTTCGTTCAGGCCCAGGCGGTGCGCAATCGGGCTGTAAATATCCAGCGTCTCTTGGGCGATGCGACCCCACTTGGCGCGTGGCATATCGCCCATGGTGCGCATATTGTGGGTACGATCGGCCAGCTTGATGAGGATCACGCGTACATCGCGCGCCATGGCCAATAGCATTTTGCGAAAAGACTCGGCCTGGTTTTCCTCGCGTGTGGTGAAGCTCAGCTTGTCTAGCTTGGTCAGGCCATCGACCAACTCGGCCACCGGAGAACCAAAGCGCTCTATCAACTCCACCTTGGTTACGCCGCAGTCTTCCATGGCGTCGTGTAAGAGTGCGGCCATGAGGGCCGGCGCGTCCAGCTTCCAGTCGGCACACTGGGCGGCTACCGCAATCGGGTGCGTGATGTAAGGGGCCCCGCTTCCGCGCATTTGGCCCAAATGCGCCTCGTCGGCAAAGCGATAGGCCTGGCGCACCTGCTCTACGTCCGAGGCCGACAAATAGTCCAGCTTGGCACTTAAACCGGCAAAACCGGTCAGCAGCGCATGCGGGTCGGCCGCGGCGGCTTTGAACGGTGGTGGTGACTTACCCATGGGCTAACTGTAGCGCGCCTGCGACCCCACTCGGCGCAGCGGGGCTTTGTGGCATTCAAAAAGCCGCGCGGCGGCGGGCCGGGCGGCTTGGAGCTAGCGGGCGGCAGGGCGAACCTGCGCCCGCTACGGAGGGTTCTTACTTCACGCTGGACGCGCTGACATAGCCCGAGACCACTTTCCACTTGCCGTCCTGGATTTGGGACAGGCGCGAGGCATCGCTGCCCAGGCGTTTGGTGGCACTGAATGTGGCCTTGGCGCCGCCGAACATATCGGGCTCCAGCACCGTGCTGTCCATGGCTTTGATAAAGGTATCAGTGGTCAGGTTTTTACCCGCCTTGGCGGCGGCTGCCGCAAAGCTGTTGATGATGATGTAACCATAAACCGAGAACACCGTGGGGTCCTCGTTGAACATGGTTTTGTACTTATTGGCCCAAAAGCGGATGGGCTGCGATGCCTCGTCCAGGTAGGGGTTTTGCACCGTCATCGTGGCATACAAGCCGTCCATGGCTTTGCCGCCGATTTTGTGAATCAGGTCGGTATACGAGGCGCTGGAGCCGACAAAAATCGGGTTAAAGCCGATTTTGCGTGCGGTGCCAATCGCGCCAATCGTTTCGCGGATGATGGTGCCCAGCACCACCATATCGCATCCGCTGGCTTGGAGTTTAGAAATTTGCGATGAAAAGTCGGTGGCTCCGCGCTTGTAAGTCGTCTTCTCAGTGAACTCCATATTCATGGCCTTGAGGCCAGCCTCTGCGCCGCGGAACACTTCCAGGCCAAAGTCATCGTCTTGGTACATGGTGCAGACTTTTTTCGCGCCTTTTTCCTTGATCAATGACGGCAAGGTGATGCGCATCTGGTCGTAGTAGGTCGCAGCAAAAGAATATTTCAAACGGTCCAGCGGCTCGTACATTTCGCGCGCGGCGGTGATCGGGAAAAAGTTCACCACATTCTTTTCGAACTGCACGGGCATAGCAGCCAAGTTTTGCGCCGTACCGATGTGGCCGGCCATGATAAAAATCTTATCCTGGTTCACCAGTTTTTGGGCCGCCAGCACCGACTTTTTGGGGTCGTAGCCATCGTCTTCCACCAGTAATTTGAGTTTGCGGCCATTGATGCCGCCCTGCTCATTGAGCTCGGCCACCGCCAGCTGCATGCCCGAGCGCGCCTGCTTGCCAAAGCCGGCTAAAGGACCAGACAGGTCCTGGATAGTGCCGATCACAATTTCGTCTTTGCTAACGCCCTGCTGCTCCGCCTGAGCACCCAGAGCCAGCATCGCAGCCAGGGCCAAGGCGGTTTTCTTTAACAAATTGCTTACTGTCATAGTTGTCTCCAAAAAATAGTGCTTGTGCCGACTCAGGGCGCAGCGCCACGAACCACAGAATTACTTTACTTCCGTCACCACGCGCCATTTGCCGTCCTGGATTTGCGACAGCTTCACAGACTCACTGCCCAAGCGCTTGGTGTTGGTGTAAGTCAGGGCCGGCGTGCCAAAGAAGTCCGGGGGAATGGACATGCTGTTCATGGCTTTCACAAAGCTGGCGCTGGTGAGGTTGGGGCCGGCTTTTTGCGCGGCCTGAATAAAGATGTCTACCATGATGTAGCCGTAGGCGGAGAACACAGCGGGATCTTCATTGAACTTGGTTTTGTACTTATTGGCCCAAAAGCGGATGGGCTGCGAAGCCTCGTCCAAGTAGGGGTTTTGCACCACATTGGTGGCATAAATACCGTCCATGGCTTTGCCGCCGAGTTTGTGGATCAAATCGGTATAGGCGGCGATAGAGGCCAGAAAGATCGGGTTGAAACCGGTTTTGCGAGACTCGGCCACCGTGCCGATCGTCTCGCGAATAATCGTGCCCAAGACCACCAGTTCGCAGCCCGATGATTTCATCTTCGCGACCTGGGTCGAGAAGTCGGTAGAGCCGCGTTTGAAAGAGGTCTTTTCGGTGAGCTCCATATTCGCGGTTTTCAGACCGGCTTCGGCTCCACGCAGCACTTCGAGCCCAAATTCGTCGTCCTGGTAAATGATGCAGATTTTTTTAACGTTCTTGTCTGCAGCCATTTTCGGCAGCACCATGCGGATCTGGTCGTAGTACGAACTGAGCAAGGCGTACTTCAGTTCATTGGGTGCGTCATACATGTCGCGCGACGCAGTTAAGGGCATGAAATTGACGACCTGTTTTTCAAACTGGATCGGCATGGCGGCATTGTTTTGCGCAGTCCCCAGGTGGCCGGCCATGATGAAAATCTTGTCCTGGTTCACCAGTTTTTGCGCCGCCAGGACCGCACGCTTGGGGTCATAGCCCGAGTCCTCGACCAGCAGCTTGAGTTTGCGCCCGTGGATGGCGCCTTGCTCATTGAGCTCGTCGATACGTAACTGCATGCCGTTGCGCGACTGTTTGCCATAACCGGCCAGGGGGCCGGATAAATCCTGGATGGTGCCGATCACGATTTCGTTTTTGCTAACGCCCTGCTGTTCGGCGGCAAGTGCCGGTACGGCAGCTAAGCAGGCGGCGAGCGCGAAGGCAAGACCGGTAACGGGAAACAAGGTTTTCTTCATGCTAGATCTCCTAAAAATAGTAATTTCCTAGTGCCGCCGGGCCCGGTGGGCTCAGCCATACATAGCCTCAATATTAGCGTTGTATTTCTGCTCCACCAGTTTGCGCTTGAGTTTCATGGTGGGGGTGAGTTCTTCGTCTTCCGCGCTGAGCTGGGTATCGAGCAAGAAGAATTTTTTGATTTGCTCGACGCGCGCGAACTTTTTATTCACGCGGTCTATCTCCGCCTGGATCAGCGCCTGCACTTCGGCCGAGCGCGTCAAGCTGGCGTAGTTGCTGAAAGGTACATCCTGGTCCTGGGCGTATTTTTCGACATTTTCCTGGTCGATCATGATGATGACCGTTAAATAGGGCCGTTTGTCTCCGATGACCACGGCGTCGGTGATGTAGGGTGAGAACTTCAAGTCATTTTCCAACTCGGAAGGCGTGATATTTTTCCCCCCCGCCGTGATGATGATGTCTTTCATGCGGTCGGTGATGCGGAAATAGCCATCGGCATCGACCACGCCCACATCGCCGGTGTGCAGCCAACCGTCCGCGTCTATGGTTTCGGCGGTTTTCTCCGCTTGGTTCAGGTAACCCGCAAACACGTTCTTGCCGCGGACGAGAATTTCGCTGGTCTGCGGGTCCAGGCGCACTTCGTTGTACCCAGCCGCCGGGCCGATGGAGCCGGGTCGAATGCGGGTAGCCGGCACTCCAGTGGCGGCACCGCAGGTCTCGGTCATGCCCCAGACTTCCAGCATCGGTACGCCCAGGGACAAATACCAGCGCACCAGTTCGGGGGAAATGGGCGCCGCGCCAGTCACCAGGTACTTGGCGCGATGAATACCGATGAGTTTGCGCACGTTGTTGAGCGCCAACCATTGGGCCAGCACAAATTGCACCTTAAGCCAAGCACTGACCGATTCGCCAGCCAGTACCTGGTCAGCGATACGGCCTCCTACGCCAATACCCCAGGCGTACACCGCTTGCTGGACAAACCCGGCTTCTTTGAGCGTGATCATCACACCGGAGTAAAACTTTTCCCACACGCGGGGCACGGCGGTAAATACCGTGGGCGCAATTTCGCGCACGTTCTCAGGAATGGTTTCTGGGTTTTCCACGAAGTTGAGTTTGGAGCCGGTGTAGAGCGAGAAATACTCACCCCCCATGCGCTCAGCGATATGGCACAGGGGCAAAAAGCACATGCGCTCGTCGTCCATGGTCTGGGCGACCAGCGTGTTGTAGCCGTGCACGGTAAACACCAGGCCCTTGTGTAAATGCATGGCCCCCTTGGGTTTGCCGGTGGTGCCCGAGGTATAGACCAATATGGCCAAATCTTGCGCCTGGCACTGCGCTGCGCGCTCGCGCACCGCCTGGGGGTGTGCGGACAGGTGCTCGCGCCCCAGCGCCCGCAAAGCATCCAGGCTAATCACGCCAGGGTCTTTGAGGGTGCGTAAACCCTCCATATCGAATACCACGATCTTGCGCAGCAGCGGCAACTGGGCGCGCACCTCCAAGGCTTTGTCCAACTGCTCGTCGTCTTCAACAAACAAAATCGTGGTGCGCGAATCTTCGCTGAGGTAGTGCACCTGGCTGCTCGCGTCGGTGGGGTAAATGCCATTGGACACACCACAGGCTGACAAGACCGCCAGATCGGCCCAGACCCACTCGACCACGGTGTTGGACAAGATGGAAGCGCATTCGCCTTTGTTAAAACCCAGGCTCAGTAGACCGGCGCATATTTCTTCGACCGCGGTGGCCGTCTGATTCCAAGTCCAACTGCGCCACAGGCCCAGGTGTTTCTGGCGCAACCAGACTTCAGGGCCGCGCTGGGCGACGGCGTTCCAAAACAGGGCGGTAATCGTGTCCCCTTCGAGCACCACCTTGTTTTCCGGCTGGATATGGCCCAAATCCCATAAGCGACTCATAGACAGCCTCCGGCGTTCGCCAACCCGGCACGCAGACCGCAGTACTCGTTTGAATCAGCGTTCGACATCATCATCTCCAATTCTTTTTCTTTTTCCAGCGCCGTTCCTCACGCACGCCTTCTTCTTTGAGTCCCAAATAGAACTCCTTGATGTCTTCTTTCTCGCGCAGGCGGGCGCAGGTATCTTCCATCACGATGCGCCCGTTTTCCAACACATAGCCATAGTCCGACGCATTGAGCGCCATATTGGCGTTTTGCTCGACCAGCAAAATCGTGGTGCCGCGTTCACGGTTGATACGCACCACAATTTCAAAAATTTCTTTGGTCAGCTTGGGCGACAGGCCCAAGCTAGGCTCGTCTAAAAGTATCAGGTCCGGCTTGGCCATGAGGGCGCGCGAGATCGCCAGCATTTGCTGCTGCCCGCCCGACAGCAAGCCCGCATCCTGCAAGCGACGCTCCTTCAAGATCGGGAAGTAGGTGTACACCGTCTCCATATCGCGGGCGACCTGGTCACTATCGCTGCGGGTATAGGCCCCCATGAGCAGGTTGTCATGCACGCTCAGCAGCGGAAACACCTCGCGGCCCTCGGGCACATGGCTCAAGCCTTGCTGCACGATATGCGAAGGATCTTGGGCTGTGATGTCCTGGCCCTTGAATTCAATAGAGCCCTTACGCGGATCGATGATGCCGGAAATGGTTTTGAGAATCGTGGTTTTGCCCGCGCCATTGGAGCCCAGTACCGCACCGATCTCACCACGCCGCACTTGCAGGCTGATGCCGCGAATGGCTTTGATCGGCCCATAGGCGCTCTCCACGTTGAGCAACTTGAGTACCGGTAGATCGCTAACCGGTGGAGGAATACTACTCATGCGCCTACCCCCGTAGCCGTTTCGCGACGCAAGGAAGACACATCGTCCAAGGTGCCTAGATACGCCTCGATAACGCCGGCATCGCTTTGCACCTCGCGCGGTGTACCCATGGCCAGCACCTCGCCCTGGTTCATCGCTAGCACCCGGTCGGACACTTTGGAGACCAAGCTCATGTCGTGCTCCACCATCAGCACCGTAATGCCCAATTCGTGCTGGATGTCCTGTATCCAGAAGGCCATGTCGTCGGTCTCCTCGACATTCAAGCCGGAGGAGGGCTCGTCGAGCAACAAGAGCGAAGGCTCGGTACACAAAGCGCGCGCCACCTCCACCACTTTGCGTACGCCATATGGCAGGCCAGCGACAAAGGTATCGCGGTAATGTTGCAGGTTGAGAAAGTCAATCACTTCTTCGGCTTTTTCCCGCGAGCGCAATTCTTCCTCCCGCGTGGCGGCCGTAAAAAACATGTCTTGCCACAAGCTGGTTTTGCGGTGCGTGTGGCGCCCGATCAACAGGTTGTGCAGTACCGAGGCGTGCTCAAAGAGTTCGATGTTTTGAAACGTCCGGGCGATGCCTAAGGCCGCCACATCCTGTGGCGCTTGCTCGGTCAGCTTGACCACGCCCTTGGGGCCGACGAAATCGATGCTGCCGGCGGTCGGCGTATAAATGCGGCTGATCAGGTTAAACACCGTGGTTTTGCCAGCACCATTGGGACCGATCAAGGTAAAGACCTCGCCTTTTTTGACGTCAAAGCTGACCTTGTTAACTGCCAGCAGGCCGCCAAAGCGAACGCTCAGATCCTTGGCCGATAAAAGAAAGTCCGTCATTTCAAGCGATCCGATTTTTGGAAGGATTTCTGCCGCTTGAACATGCCTTTGCGGTAGAAGGGGAACATTTCAAAATAGGTGCGTATCTTGAGCCAGCGGCCGTACAAGCCCATGGGCTCAAACAGCACAAAGGCGATCAGTACCGCGCCATAGACCACGCCTTGCAAGCCCGGCGCTTGCCCGACCACTGCGGGCAAAAAGTCCTTGAACAGGGCGATGAGCTGCGGCATAGTGATCAGAAATATGGCGCCCAAAAACGCCCCGTGGACCGACCCTAGGCCACCAATCACAATCATCAAGAGCAGGTCGATGGACTGCAGAATATTGAACTGATCGGGCGAGATGAATTGCAATTTGTGCGCATACAAAGCCCCGGCAACACCGGCCAGCGCTGCGGAAATGGCAAAAGACATGGTTTTGTACTGCGCTAGGTTAATGCCCATACTTTGCGCGGAGATTTCCGAATCACGGATGGCGACAAAGGCCCGCCCAGTGGGCGAACGCAACAAATTAAGAATGCCCAAGGTTGCGAACACGGTCAGCAACAGGCACAAAAAGTAAAACTGGATTTCGGTCTCTAGTACCCAACCAAAGACGTTGGGCTTCTTGATGTGGATACCCGCATTACCCCCGGTGACCGACTCCCATCGCGCCAATACCTCTTCCACAATGAAACCAAACGACAGCGTAGCCATGCCCAGGTAAATGCCTTTGACGCGCAAGGCTGGCAAGCCCACCACCAGGCCCACCGCAGCAGACAGGCCCGCCGCGCAGGCCAGAGCGATGGGAAATGGCACGCCCATATTGGTCAATACCGCATGCGCATAGGCACCCACGCCCAAAAACGCGGCATGGCCCAGAGAAAACAAGCCGGTAAAGCCGGCCAAGAGCATGATGCCCAGGGCGGCGATGCTGTAAATCAGCACAAAGGTCAGTTGTGCCAGCCAGTATTCGGTAAACAGCCATGGCGCACCCAGCAACAGCAACAGCAATACGCTGTACCAAAAGATATGGCCTTCGTGCTTGGCCAGGCCGATGTCCTGGGCGTATTCGGTTTTGAAAATAAAACGCATGTTCAGACCTTTTTGCGCAGTTTTTCGCCGAACAAGCCGTTTGGACGCACCATCAGCATGATCAAGACCACGATATATGCCGCGGTATCTTTGAAGCCATCAGGCAAGTAAAAGCCTGAGAAGGCCTCAACCAAACCGATGACCAATCCCCCCACAATTGCGCCAGGCAGACTGCCAAAGCCCCCTACCACCGCCGCCGGGAAAGCTTTGAGGCCGATAAAGCCCATATTGGCGTGCACGAAAGTAATGGGCGCCAACAAAAGCCCCGCGATACTGGCCACCGCCGCGGCTAACGCCCAGGCGATGCTATTGAGGCGTTTGACAGGAATGCCCATGTAATAGGCCGCCAACTGATTTTGCGAGGTGGCCTGCATGGCGATACCGAGCTTGCTGTAGCGAAATAACGCAAACAACGCAACGCACAAGGCACCAGTGGCCGCAATGACCACCATGTGCTCCACGTTCAGGATCAGGCCGCCTAGTTTCCAAATTTCATCTTTGTAGGGCACGGGCAAGGCCTGTGTGTCGGTGCCGATATTGGGGATCATGGTGATCAGGCCGCGCGCCACGTAACCAACTCCAATGGTGAGCATCACAATAGAAAAAGCGGGTTGCCCCAAAATCGGGCGTATTACCGCCATCTCGATCAGCGCGCCCACCAAGGCCATAACCAGCACCGCCGAGAGAATGGCCAGCCAATAGGGCAGCCCTAGCATCGTCATGCCCACCAGACCGCCAAAAGCGCCCAGCATCATCAACTCGCCCTGTGCGAAGCTGACTGTCTCGGTAGCCTTGTAAATAAGGACAAAACCGAGTGCGATCAGGCCGTAAATGCAGCCCTGCGCTACACCGCTGATCAACAATTGAAAAAACTGCACCATGCCTCCTAGGTTGAACCACCCGAGGTTATAGCCCTAGTTTGAAATTTCCTTGATAGGGTTGTTACCGATTTCAATGGATAAATTGACACCCGCCTGAGTTCGATCCCTCTGACAGAACCTCAGGGCTTGGGGATTTCCCTTGGTTTTCCCGCGTCATCGATAGCCACATAGGTGACAAGGGCTTCGGTAACCTTGATGTAACTGCCTTGGCTGCGAAAACGCTCGGCGAAGACTTCCACTTTTACCGTGATGGAGGTGCGGCCTATGCGCGCCACTTTAGAAAAGAAAGACAAGATGTCGCCAACCCGTACCGGCTGCTTAAAGATGAACTCATTGACCGCCACGGTGGCCATACGGCCTTGGGTGTAGCGCGCGGGCAGCACTGAACCGGCTAAATCCACCTGGGCCATGACCCAGCCGCCAAAAATATCGCCGTTGGCATTGCAATCGCCTGGCATAGGAATCACTTTGAGCACCAGCTCCTGGTCGGTGGGCAAGGCGGTGGTGGGGGTGGCAGCGTGGGACATGGGCACAATCTCGGTTTAACGCTTTGAATTGTCACCCATGCGCTCTTTCGGCCCTGCCACCAGCACCCATACCCAGCCTCCCGCCCCTGGTGCCGCTGCGGCTCAGACCGGTGACTGGAGTACTTTGCAGCGTCTTTTCCCCTATTTATGGATTTACAAGTGGCGCGTCATGGTGGCGCTCACACTCATGGTCGGGGCCAAAGTTGCCAATGTGGGTGTGCCCCTGCTACTGAAGACTCTGGTCGACACCATGACACCGCAGCCCGGCCAGCTGACTGCGGTGCTGGTGGTGCCGGTGGCGCTGTTGATTGCTTACGCCGCGCTGCGCTTGTCCACGACTTTGTTTGCCGAATTGCGCGACCTGATTTTCGCCAAAGCCACAGAGGGCGCGGCGCGCAGTATCTCGCTGGCGGTGTTTAGACATTTACATTCCTTGAGTTTGCGCTTTCACCTGGAGCGCCAGACCGGCGGCATGACGCGCGATATCGAACGCGGTACGCGCGCGGTGCACTCTCTGGTGTCGTACTCGCTCTACAGCATTGTTCCCACGCTGATCGAAGTAGGGCTGGTGCTGACACTGCTCGCGGTCAAGTTCGACGTCTGGTTTGCGGGTATCACCATCATCGCCTTGGTGCTCTACATACTGTTCACCATCAGCATGACTGAGTGGCGCACGCAGTTTCGCAAGCGCATGAACGAGTTGGACTCCAAAGCCCACAGCCGCGCCATTGACTCGCTACTCAACTTTGAAACCGTCAAGTACTTCAATAACGAAGAGTTCGAAGCTAGGCGTTATGACGAAAACCTAGAGCGCTACCGCCGCGCCGCCCTGCAAAGCCAGCGCACCTTGAGCATGCTTAATGCAGGCCAGCAACTGATCATTGCCAGCGGACTGGTCGCCATGCTATGGCGCGCCACCCAGGGTGTGGTCGATGGCCGCATGACGCTGGGCGACCTGGTCATGGTCAACGCCTTCATGATCCAAATTTATATACCGCTCAATTTTTTGGGCGCCATTTACCGCGAGCTAAAACAAAACCTGGCCGACCTGGAAAAAATGTTCACCCTGCTCGAGCGCGAGCAAGAAATTGCCGATGCACCCGACGCCCGCGATCTGCGCTTGCACGAGCACGACAGCGCTGGCCAACTGCAGGCCAGCGTGCGCTTTGACCATGTATTTTTTGCCTACGATCCAGCGCGGCCTTTGCTGCACGACATCAGCTTTGACATACCGGCAGGTAAAACTGTGGCGGTGGTCGGGCCCTCGGGCTCGGGCAAAAGCACGCTGGCGCGCCTGCTGTACCGTTTTTACGATGTCCAGCAAGGCGGCATTTCCATTGCCGGGCAAAACATCCAAAGCCTGACGCAAACCAGTTTGCGCGCCGCCATCGGCATCGTTCCGCAAGACACCGTGCTGTTTAACGACACGGTGGAATACAACATCGCCTATGGCCGCCCCGGCAGCTCACTGGCCCAGGTGCAGGAAGCCGCGCGCTCCGCGCATATCGATGACTTTATTGCCAGCACCCCGGCCGGCTATGCCACGATGGTGGGCGAGCGCGGCCTCAAACTCTCGGGCGGCGAGAAACAGCGGGTGGCCATCGCACGCACGTTGCTGAAGAATCCTCCTATTTTGGTGTTTGACGAAGCCACCAGCGCGCTGGATTCGGCCAATGAACGCGCCATCCAGGCCGAGTTGCAACGCATTGCACAAAGCAAGACCACGCTCGTGATTGCGCACCGCCTGTCTACCGTCGTCGATGCCCATGAAATATTGGTGATGGACAGCGGTCGCATTGTCGAGCGCGGTACCCACCATGCCTTGTTGCAACAGCAAGGCCGCTACGCCGCCATGTGGGCGCTGCAACAAAGCAGCACATAGGCGCGACCCCAATAGACGGCAACAGGCAATGGATACCAAATGGCTGGAAGACTTTGTTGCGCTGGCTGAGACGCGCAGCTTCACCCGCTCCGCGCAAGTGCGCCATGTGACGCAATCGGCGTTGTCGCGTCGCATCCAGTCGCTCGAAGCCTGGGTTGGTGTTGCGCTGGTGGACCGCAGCTCTTACCCTACACGCCTTACGCCTGCCGGCACCATTTTCTATGCCCAGGCACTAGAGCTATTGCAAAGCCTGCAAACTATTCGAACCCAGCTGCGCAACCCTGCGGCAGTGCAGGCCGGCAGCACACAGGCAGACCCTGATTTGGGACAATAAGGCACTTATGCACGCTAATTCCGCCCCCATTACCTTCACGATCACCCGCCCCGATGACTGGCATTTGCATGTGCGCGACGGCGCTGCATTGCAAACCGTGGTGCCACACACCGCAGCCCAGTTTGCCCGCGCGCTGATCATGCCCAACCTCAAACCACCGGTCACCAGCACTACGCAGGCGCTGGCCTATCGCGAGCGCATACGCGCTGCGGCAGCGGCGGCGGGCCACAGCGCGTTTGAGCCACTGATGACCTTGTACTTGACGGACCAGTTGCCGCCCGATGAAATCCTGCGCGCACAGGAAGCGGGCATTGTTGGCGTCAAGCTTTACCCCGCTGGTGCCACCACCAATAGCGATGCCGGTGTCACCGATATGCGCAAAACCTACGCCACGCTGGAGGCTATGCAGCGCGTAGGCATGCCACTGTTGGTACATGGAGAGGTGACCTCGCCGGATATTGATTTATTTGACCGCGAGGCGGTATTCATCGACACCCAGTTGATACCGCTGCGGCGCGATTTTCCATCGCTTAAAGTTGTGTTTGAACACATCACCACGCGCGAAGCAGCGCAGTATGTGCAAGAGGCGCAAGGCGCAATTGCCGCCAGCATCACCGCGCACCATTTGCTCTACAACCGCAATGCCATTTTTACGGGCGGCATTAGGCCCCATTACTACTGCCTGCCGGTGCTCAAACGGGAAATCCACCGTCAGGCGCTGGTAGACGCGGCTACCAAGGGGTCGCCGCGTTTTTTTCTAGGCACCGACAGCGCGCCGCATGCCACCCATCTCAAAGAGCACGCCAGCGGATGCGCCGGTTGCTATACCGCGCACGCGGCCGTTGAGCTGTATGCCAGCGCCTTTGAGGCTGCGCAAGCGCTGGACAAATTAGAAGCCTTTGCCAGTTTTCATGGCCCAGATTTTTACGGTCTGCCGCGCAACACGGGCCAGATCACACTGCGCCGGGAAAGCTGGACCCCGCCGCACAGCTACGCTTTTGCGGACACCAGCTTGAAACCGCTGGCAGGTGGCGAAATGCTGCACTGGCGTATCGCCTAGGCATTTCCATGCGCCGACTGCGGGGCTAGACGGGGATGCTGACATGGCCCAAGGCATAGAAGCGATCGATTGGAATGTGCCTTGGCTGCAGGCATGGCGCGCACGCGGTCAGCCCCTGGCCGAAGCCATCATGGCGGGGCACAGTTGCGCGCAAGCGCTGAATGCGCTGGCGAACAGCCTGCCCCATTGCCCGGTGCGCTTTGTCCCCCAGTCCGCCTTGCCGTCGGGGCAGGCCTATGAATCGTTTATTTTCGACACGCAGCAGGTGCCCACACGCAATGGCTTGCATGATTTTTTCAATGGTCTGTGCTGGCTGCATTTCCCGCAGACCAAACAACGCCTGAACCAGTTGCAGGCTGCGCACATTGCGCACAGCGGTATCGCACCCGTGCGCGGCGCAGCGCGCGATGCACTGACTGTTTTTGACGAAAACGCCGCGCTGCTGCACGCGCCCGACCCCTTGTGGGACGCGCTGGTACGCAAAGACTGGCAGACCCTGTTCGGCCCGCTGCGGCCGCTGTGGCAAGAATCGCGCTTGCAATTGTTCGGGCATGCCTTGCTAGAAAAGCTGGTGCATCCGCGCACCGCGATCACCGCGCACGTCTATCGCATACAAACTCTCGCTGGTGCACAAAGCGATTGGGACCCGTGGCTAAGTGTGCATGTGCAGGCCGATGCGCTGGCAGATAAACCCTTTGCCCATTTGCCGGTATTGGGCGTGCCCGGGTGGTGGGCAGGCAATGCAGCGCCAGACTTTTACGACGATGTGTCCGTGTTTCGACGGCCACGTCAAGCCAATGGCTAAGCCTACCAAAGCCCGTAATTTACCTGGGCGCTTGGGTCCGATAACTTGAAATTTCGCCGCCTAGCCCTACCATGGAGGCCTGTGTTGCAGCGCGATAAGCCCAAACCGGTGTTTGAGCGGCGCGCGCACTTTCTCTGGAGTTGATATGAAACGCATTTTTTTACTCGTGCTTACCAATGTGCTTATCGTGGTGGTACTGGGTATCGTGGCCAGCCTCTTGGGCGTGAACCGCTACCTCACCAGCAACGGCTTGAATCTGGGTCTGCTGCTGGGCTATGCCCTGGTGATCGGATTTGGGGGCGCCTTTATTTCGCTGCTCATTAGCAAACCGATGGCCAAGTGGAGTTCGGGCGTACAGGTGATTGAGCAGCCGCAAAACGCCGACGAGGCCTGGATTGTGGACACTGTGCGCAAATTTTCTGAAAAAGCAGATATCGGCATGCCCGAGGTCGGCATCTTCGAGGGCGAGCCCAACGCGTTTGCGACCGGTGCTTTCAAGGACTCCGCGCTGGTGGCGGTATCCACAGGTCTACTGACCGGCATGACGCGCGAGGAAGTGGAGGCGGTCATCGGCCACGAAGTAGCGCACATCGCCAATGGCGATATGGTGACCATGACGCTGATCCAAGGCGTGATGAATACCTTTGTGGTTTTCCTCAGCCGCGTGATCGCCTATGCCGTAGACAGCTTTTTGCGAAAAAACGATGAGCAAAGCAGTGGCCCGGGCGTGGCCTACCTCATCACCACGATCGTGCTCGATATCGTGTTGGGCTTTGCCGCCGCCATGGTGGTCGCCTGGTTCAGCCGCCAGCGCGAATTCCGTGCCGACGCCGGTGCAGCGGCTTTGATGGGTCGCAAACAGCCCATGGTCAATGCGCTGGCCCGTCTGGGCGGGATGACACCGGGCGAACTGCCCAAGAGCGTAGCTGCGTTTGGCATTGCCGGTGGTATCGGGCAGTTGTTTAGTACGCATCCGCCGATCGAAGAGCGTATCGCCGCATTGCAAAGCGCATAATTGCGCGGCTTTTGATGCGCCGATAGCGCGCACGCGTGAAGGCGCCGCTGTCACAGCGCAGCGCAGACACCAGTACCAGCGGGCCAGCACATGGCCCGCTTATTTTTTTGGGAATGAATACACATGGACCTTTCGCACTGGCTGACTTTTTTTGTCGCAGCCTGGGCCATTAGCATTACTCCGGGGCCGGGCGCAGTCGCGGCCATGAGCGCTGGGCTCAACCACGGATTTAGGCGCGGCTATTTCACTGTCTTCGGCCTGGCCCTGGGCATCTGGACCCAGTTGCTGGTGGTTTCGGTCGGCTTGGGGGCCGTGGTAGCGGCATCCAACACCGCGTTTTTGATCGTCAAATGGGCCGGCGTGGTCTATCTGATATGGCTGGGTATCGCCCAGTGGCGCGCAAGGCCGGGCCCATTGGTGGCGCAAGATGCGGATGCGCCCTTGATGCGGCGGCGCGATATGGTGCTACGCGGCTGGATGATTAACGCGGTCAATCCCAAAGGCACTGTGTTTATGCTGGCGGTGGTGCCCCAATTTCTGTTGCTCGATCAGGCGCTGTTACCCCAGTACCTGCTGATCGGCGCCACCCTGTCTTTTACCGATTTGGTGGTGATGGCGGGCTATGCGGCCATGGCTGCGCGCCTGTTAGCGGCCTTGCGTAACCCCACGCATATACGCGCCATGAATCGCACCTTTGGCAGTTTGTTTGTGCTGGCCGGCACCTTGCTGGCCTTGTTTAAGCGCGCTGCGCTGTAATCAGGTCTAAGGCCAAGGCCTCGGCCACACGGATGCCGTCGACCGCAGCCGACAAAATCCCTCCGGCATAACTGGCCCCCTCGCCCGCTGGATACAGGCCACGCACATTGCTGCTTTGCAAATCCTCGCCGCGCGGCATTTTCAGCGGGCTGGAGGTACGGGTTTCCACACCGGTGAGTACCGCATCAGCCATATCAAAGCCTTTGATCTTGCGCCCAAATACCGGCAGCGCTTCGCGAATCGCGACGATAGCGTAAGCGGGCAAACTAGAGGCCAGGTCTACCGGTGTCACACCCGGGCGGTAAGAGGGCGTTACCGTACCCCAGTCACCGGAGGGCCTGCCCGCCAAAAAGTCGCCCACGCGCTGACCAGGCGCCTGGTAATTGGCGCCGCCCATCACAAAAGCCGCTGATTCCAAACCGCGCTGCAACACTATGCCTGCCAAGGGGTGCACGTGGGCGAATACTGCACCGTCATGGGCACTTGCCAGCATGGCTTGCTGCGGGGTTTTGGTATCGGCTTGCGCTTGGCTGTGTGCAGCCGTCGTATCGGCTTTGTCGCGCATGGCCTGCGCCTGCGCGGCATAACGCGCGCCATCGACTTGCCCAAAAGCTGCGATAAAGCTAGCCACATCCTGAGGAAAGTCGGATGGGTCGATGCCGACCACGATACCGGCATTGGCATTGCGTTCATTGCGCGAATACTGGCTCATACCATTGGTCACTACACGACCAGCTTCACTGGTAGCTGCGACCACGGTGCCGCCGGGGCACATGCAAAAGCTGTACACGCTGCGTCCATTGCCCGCATGGTGTACCAGTTTGTAATCTGCAGCGCCTAGCAAAGGGTGGCCGGCATGGCGGCCCCAGCGCGCGCGGTCGATCACGCCTTGGGGATGCTCGATGCGAAAGCCGATAGAAAAGGCCTTGGCCTGCATGGCCAAGCCACGGTCATACAACATGGCAAAGGTGTCCCGCGCGCTATGGCCCAAAGCCATCACCACATGGCTGGCATCTATCGCATACACACGTCCGGAGGCGGCATCACAAACCTGCAAACCGCCCAGTCGGTGCAACGCCTCTGGGCCGCCCAATGGGTTATGCAACTGCACATCTACCACCTGCTGCCCAAAGCGTACTTCTCCACCCAGCGACTCGATACGCGCACGCAAGTTTTCCACCACCTTGACCAATTTGAAGGTACCGATATGCGGATGCGCTTCGTACAAAATTTCTGGTGGTGCACCGGCCTGCACCAACTCAGTCATCACTTTACGTCCCAGGTAGCGCGGGTCGCGGATCTGGCTCCATAGCTTGCCATCGGAAAACGTCCCGGCACCGCCTTCGCCAAACTGCACGTTGCTCTGCACATGCAAGGTGTTTTTGCGCCACAAGTCCCAGGTGTCTTTGGTGCGCTGGCGCACCTTCGGACCACGTTCTAGCACCAAAGGTTTGAAACCCATCTGCGCCAGCAACAAGGCAGCAAACATGCCGCAGGGACCGAAACCCACCACTACTGGGCGCTTGGCCACGGTGGCAGGCGCATGCACGGGGGGCTGATAGTCCATGTCCGGCGTGGCTGCGATGTGGGCATGGTTTGCATGCTGCGCGAGCAGGCGCTGTTCACTTGCCGAGGCTAATTGCACATCCACGATGTAGACGGCGAGGATATCGGCTTTGCGTGCATCAAAACTGCGTTTGAAGACCTGCAAATCCAATATATCTGCGATGGCAATACCCAGTGTTTGCGCAGCGGCCTGGCGTAGCGCTTCAAGGGGATGGGCCGCAGGCATGCGGTCTTGCGCGCTTTCGCTGGGTGAATCGGCAGCGCGCGGCGCATGCACTGGCAATGCGACAAGGGGAAGTTTGATTTCAGTGATGCGGATCATGGGGCTCGGACTTATCAAGCAGACACCGATGATACGATCTGCTCGACGCCTGCCTGCACGAAGCAGGCATCGGCTTGCACCTGGGCGAAGTCAATAGTCCAGCGATGGACCGACTGCATGGTATGCATTCTTTGCAGTCACTGTCGGACAATACGTACATGAGCCAGTTTCAGGCGATGGAGGATTTGCTGCAGGCCGACATGTGATGAAGGCACGCATTGCAGACCCTGAGTTGAAATACCAAGGCCAGTGAAGCATCCTTATGACGCGGCCACAAGCGCAAGCGACAATGCCCGCTATGAAAACACTGCGACTACGCGAAGGCAAAGAGCGCTCCTTGCTGCGCAAACACCCTTGGATATTTGAATCGGCGATTGCCAAGGGCGGTGGCGACAGCGGCGAGACGGTGCGGGTAGAGGGGCATGCAGGCCAGTTTTTGGGCTGGGCGGCCTTTAGCCCGCAGTCACGCATTCGCGCGCGCGTCTGGAGTTTCGAAGAAGGCGATCGGATTGATGCCGCATTTTTCGATACGCGCATTCGCGTGGCCATAGAGGCGCGAGTACGGCTGGCGATAGACAGCGACAGCCTGCGCTTGGTGCATGGAGAGTCCGACGGTTTGCCCGGCCTGATCGTAGACCGCTATGGCGATACGCTGGTGGCGCAGTTTGGCAGCGCGGGTTGCGAGCGCTGGAAAGATGCGATTGCCGACGCCTTACTGGCGCATACCGGATTGGACAAAATCTACGAACGCTCGGACGCCAGCAGCCGTGGCCTTGAAGGCCTGGATACCCGCGTTGGCTGGTTGCGTGGCCAAGGCGAGGTGGCGCTGGTGCTTCGCGAGCATGGCTGGCAACTTGGGCTGGACATTGCGCAAGGGCATAAGACCGGTTACTACCTGGACCAGCGCGACAGCCGCCAGCGTTTTGCGCACTATGTACAGCGCCTGCAATCGCAGCGGGTGCTCAATTGTTATTGCTATACCGGCGGCTTTAGCGTGGCGGCGCTGGCCGGGGGCGCAGCGCATGTGACGTCCATCGACTCGTCGGCGCCCGCGCTGGCGCTGGCGGCTAGCAATGTGGCGCACAACGGTTTTGCGGCCGAGCGCGCCGAATTTATCGACGCCGATGTGAACGCCAGCTTGCGCCGCTTTGCCAAAGAGGGACGCCGCTTTGACGCCATTGTGCTGGACCCGCCCAAGCTAGCCCCCACCATTGCGCACGCCGAGCGTGCCGCGCGCGCGTACAAAGACATCAACCGCCTGGCCTTGCAAATTTTGGAGCCACAAGGCGTGTTGTTTACGTTTTCGTGTTCTGGCGGGATCAGCGCAGATTTGTTTCACAAGATCGTCGCCTCCGCGGGCGCGGACGCCGGGGTCGATGGTTTTATCAGCGAACGCCTGGGCGCCGCACCCGACCACCCGATGACCTTGAATTTTCCTGAAGGCGAGTACCTCAAAGGCTTGGTGGTGGTACGTAAGGCTTAAAGACCGACTGCGCTAAATATTCGACGCCATGGATGGGCACGGCCGGCGGCCTCGCAATGACGGAACTACGGTCAGCCATGCCTTGCGATGGCCTGCCAATGACTCCATCGTCGCTTAGGCTACAAGGCTCAAGCCAAACGCAGTGCCATAACGCCCAGCACGATGGACAGGGTGCCCAGCACGCGGGGCCGAGTCCAGGGTTCTTTGAGCAACCAGGCGCCCAAAATGGCGGCAAAGAGTACCGAGGTTTCGCGCAGTGCGGCGATCAGCGCCACCGGCGCGACCGTCATCGCCCACAGGGCTATCGAATAAGAAGCCAGCGATGCCGCAGCACCCCCTGCAGCCAGACGCCAGCGCCCGCGCACATAGGGCATGACGGCACCCTTGCGTTGCCACAAAACCAGAAAGGCAAAAGGCCATCCATCCAGCGCAAACAGCAACGCAGCGTATTGCAAAACATGGCCGGACAGGCGGGCGCCTTTGGCATCGACCACGGTGTAAATCGCAATCAGCACCGCGTTGCACAGGGCAAACACCACGGCTTTTTTTTGCGCCAGCATGGCGCCGCCTGCGCCCAGCAAAAGCAGGCCACAACTAACGCACAGCACACCCAAGCAAGCCAAGGGCGTGAGGGCTTCATCGAGCAGCACCAAAGAACTAAGCGCCACCAACACCGGCGCAGTGCCGCGCATCAGCGGGTAAGCCAGGCCCAAATCGCCATGCCGGTAGGCCCCGGCCAGCGCAAAGTAATAGGCCACATGTACCAGCAAGGATGCAGCGATATAGGGCCACACCTGCGGGTCTGGCAGGCCAAGGTACAGGCACAGCGGTATCGCATAACAAGAACAAAGCACATGGATCAGCGCGGTATCCAGCGTTTTGTCGGTACTGGATTTGACCAGTGCATTCCAGCTGGCGTGGAGCAGCGCACCGACCAGAACGGCCAGCAGCACCTGCGGACTCAGACTGGGCACGCCACCTCAGTGCCCCAGCGCACTTTGCCTAGCGCGCGTTGGAGCAATGCAAGCCATGTCATGCACGCGGCCTCAGTGCAAGAGTGCGCAACGGCTTGCATACTGCAAAAAGTGATCGAGATCCGGCGTTGGCAGGCCTGATTGCTTGGCGCGGTCGTCCCACACACGCAGGCGCACCGCTTCACAGGCGCCCGGCTCTTGCAAAAATGCCTGCGCCTGCTCCGCACTGAACACACCGCCTTGCAGTGCCAGGCTGCGCTTGGAGTCCTCGGACAAAGCAGCGTAGTAATCCGGCCGTGTGGCGCACAAATAGCGCTTGGCATTGACGTGGCGCTGGATGGCATCGACCACCGTATCAGGGAACAGGCCGCGCAAGAAAGGCACGACGCGGTACTGGTGCACATCGTCCACGCCTTGGGCGCTGGGCGTCTCGCCCAGCGCATGCAACAAATGGCCCAGGTCGTGCAATAGCGCGGCGCAGATCAAGCCGTCGTCAGCGCCTTCTTGCTCGGCTTGCAGGGCGCATTGCAGCGCGTGTTCGAGGTGGCTCACCGGTTCGCCGGTGTATTGCTCTGCGCCGCGTGCGACAAACAGATCGCGTATCGCAGCAAGGCGGGGCGTAAGGGCTGCCATGGTGCTCTATACCCAAGGCAGGGAATAGGTTTTGACGTTAGTGAAACTTTTCATTGCTTCCTGCACGCCTTCTTTGTAGCCCAGGCCCGAGTCTTTGATGCCACCAAAAGGCGTGAGTTCCAATCGGTAGCCCGGCACTTCGCGCACATTGACGGTACCCATTTGCAATTCATTCACAAAGCGCACGATATCGTCCATGCGGTTGGTGCATACGCCGCTGGACAAACCGTAGGCTGTGCCGTTGGCAATCGCAATCGCCTCGTCGATATTGGAAAAACGGATGATGGGCGATACCGGGCCGAAGGTTTCTTCGCGCACCACGGTCATTTCCGGGCGCACTTGGTCGATGACGGTTGGCGCGTACAAAGCACCGCGCCGCTGGTTGCCGTGCAAGAGACGCGCACCTTGGGACACCGCTTCGTTCACGCGCGCTTCAAACAGCATGGCGGCCTGCTCGTCGATCACAGTGCCCATTAGGTTTGTCTCGTCCGCCGGATCGCCATAACTCCAGGCGCGGGTTTTTGCTAGTACCAGGTCGGTAAAGTCTTTGGCGACTTTGTCATGTACCAGCATGCGCTTCACGGCGGTGCAGCGCTGACCCGAATTTTTGTAAGACCCATTGACCGCCAGCGTGGCCGCTTCTTCCAGGTCGGCATCGTCCATCACGATCAAGGGGTCATTACCACCCAGCTCCAGCACCACGCGGCGGTAGCCGGCTTTGGCGGCGATGTATTTGCCAATCGGCACACCGCCGGTAAAGGTAATGAGGTCCACTTGCGCATGGGTGAGCATTTCGTCGGCAATCTCTGCGGGGTCACCGGTGATGATTTGCAGCATCTGCGGCGGCAGTCCGCCCTGGTACAGCAGTTGGGCTAAATAGATCGCGGAGAACGGTACTTTCTCCGAAGGCTTGAGCACCATGCGGTTGTTGGTGGCGATACTGGGAATGATTTTGTGCGCCACCTGGTTCATGGGGTGGTTAAACGGCGTGATCGCGCTGATCACGCCCAGCAGAGGCGAGCGCTGCGTATAGACGCGTCGCTGCTTGCCATGGTGTGTGAGGTCGCAGCTAAAAATTTGGCCATCGTCTTTCAACACCTCTTGCGCGCCGAACAAGAGCACATCGCTGACGCGGCCCGCTTCATAGACTGCGTCTTTCATGCACAAGCCAGATTCGGCGCTGATCAGGCGCGCAATGTCTTGTACATGCGTGCGTACCAGCGCAGCGGTGTTATTCAAAATTGCCGCGCGCTCGTAGCGCGTCAGGCGGCTTTGGTAGGCATGGGCCCAGGCGTAGGCCTGACGCACTTCCTCGAGTGTGGCCTTGGGTATTTGGCCTAGGCGCGCGTTGGTATAGGGGTTGAACACCTCGATGTGGCGCTCGCGGCCCGCGCCCAGTACCTGGCCGCCTAGGCGCATGGCGTCGAGTTGGTGTTCGCGTATGAAGTCAGCAATATCGGTCATGGGCTGTCCTAGGTTTATGCGGCCAGGTTGAGGGCCAAATCCAGTGCATCAAAGTTGCGCCAGCGGCGCGTGGTGTCCAAGCCGGGCGTGGGGCGGTTGAGTATGAGCGGCACCCGCTGCTCACTGATGCCGCCATGCGAACGCAGGGGCACGTCCAAGCCCGACAAGTCATGGCGCGATTGGGCCGTACCCAACACCGTAAAGCGTTCAGACACCACAACCAGATCGCCAATGCGGTCTGCTGGCAGCTCAAAGCGCTCGGCGGCCTGCTCGCGGCTTAGCACCACTTCGATACCGCGGATGCCGCGCAAGCGTTCTGCGGTGGCTGCGCGGTCCGCGTCTGCTGGCAGGTATATGGTGGCATACGAACCCAGCGCACCGTGGTGCACCACATAGGGGTCGGTAATTGGCAGTATCACGCGCGCCTTCGCTGCGCCTAGCCAGGCGTCCAGCGTGTCTTGCAAATACAGTACATCGGGCTTGCCATCCATGCCGGTTTTTGCATTCATGCCGTGGTCCGCGGTCAGGGCAATGACGCAGCCCAGGTTTTCCAGCTGCTGCAAATAGCCATCCATCATGGCGTAAAACGCATTGGCGCCGTCGGTTCCCGGTGCGAATTTGTGCTGGATGTAATCGGTGGTAGACAGATACATCAGATCCGGCTTTTCATGCGCCATCAGCCAGACCCCGGCGGCAAATACAAACTCGGATAAATCGGCGCTGTAGACGCTGGGCAAAGGGCGGCCGACTTTGGCCAACACATCGTCAATTCCGTTATCGGCCAGGGTGGCCTTATCGGCTTTTTCTGCCGAAAAGCAAATACCGCGCATCTGGTGGCCCAAGAGGCTGCGCAACTTGTCTTTGGCGGTGACCACTGCCACTTTTTTTCCGGCATCGGCCATGGCCGCGAGCACCGTGGGCGCACGCAACCATTTGGGATCGTTCATCATCACTTCGCTATCGCTAGCGCTGTCATACAAATAATTGCCGCAGATGCCATGCACGCTGGGCGGCACGCCAGTGACGATGGACAGGTTGTTTGGATTGGTGAAGGTGGGCACGACGCAATCGGCGACGATGGCCGTGCCGTGTTGCAGCACTTTTTTCATCCAGGGCATATGCCCGCTTGCCACGGCCTGGGCCAGGTAATCGGGCTCGCATCCATCCACGCACACCACCACTACGGGGCGGGTGGGTAAGGCGTACGCGCGCCCGTTGACATGTAATGCCATAGAAATTCTTTCTTGAAATTAGTTGCTGGCCTTGCCAGGCGGGTCTGCCGTGTACTGGCTACGGGCGGTGCGCTCGCGGCTTTGCGTCACATGGCGGCGCAAGGTATCGGCTGCAAACGCGGCGTTGCGCGAACGTATGGCAGCCAGTACCTCACGGTGCTCTTGGATGGAGCCGGTCAACAAATCCTGCGCCGCCAGATTACGCCTGCGGAACAAGCTCAGCTCGCGCGTGAGGCGCCGGTACAGCAGGTACATCTTGCGGTTGCCCGCAAAAGACACCAGGGTTTCGTGGAATTCCACGTTGAGCCGGTAGTACAAAGCCGCGTCCTGCGCCTGCACCGCCTGCTCCATGCTGTCGATCATGGTTTGCAGGCTGGCCAGTTGCTCCTCGCTGGCCCGCGCCGCCAGCACCGCACCCACATGGGCTTCCATCATGGCCCGCAGTTCGTAAATTTCCAGTGCCTCTTGCAATGGAATCTGGCGTACATACACGCCCCGGTTTTTTTTCAAGGTCAAGAGCCCGGCTTCCTCCAGCACCCGAAAGGCCTCACGCACCGGCCCGCGCGAGACACCCAAGCGCTCGGCCAAGGCCGCTTCGTTCAATTTATCACCCGGGCCGATTTCGCCCAAGGTGATCATCCGCTCCAAGGCCTGCTGCACCGCGCTCGTCAGCGAGCTGGTTTGCAGCATGGCGATGGTGGGCTGGGCGAGGTCCAACATGTCGAGGGTTTCGAAAGGCATAGGGCAATTGGAGCAGAAAATTGCAGATTGTCAACAATATTATTGTATTCTCAGGGCTTGCACCCTTACGCTTCAGCTTTCGCGCCAACGCTTCGCGCAGTAAGCTTCTTGCCTGCGCACCCCCTGGACGCTTTTGGACTTTTGAGAACCCACCCATGCCCTTGCACCGCGACGCCATCTTGCTCACCCCCGGCCCGCTGACCACCAGCTTGCGCACCAAGCTGGCCATGCTGCGCGACTGGGGCTCGTGGGATGCGGACTTCATCGCCGTCACCGCCAGCGTGCGCAAGAGCCTGCTGGACATCGTGCACGGGCAAGACAGCCATGTGGTCGTACCTTTGCAGGGCAGCGGCACCTTTAGCGTGGAGGCGGCAGTGGCCACGGTCGTGCCACGCGAGGGCCATGTACTGGTGCTGGACAACGGCGCCTATTGCAAACGCGCGGCCAAGCTCAGCAGTTTGATGGGGCGGCGCACGACGGTGCTGCCGTTTGACGACGCGCAGGCGGTATCGCCACTGGCGTTGGAAGCTGCATTGCAAGCCGATGCCAGCATCAGCCATGTGTTGATGATCCATTGCGAGACCGGCGCCGGTGTGCTAAACCCCTTGCAGGCCGTGGCCGATGTGTGTGCGCGCCACGCCAAGGGTTTGATCGTCGACGCCATGAGCTCCTTTGGCGCGCTGCCGATTGATGCCCGTACCACGCGTTTTGATGCTTTGATTGCCGCCAGCGGCAAATGCCTGGAAGGCGTTCCAGGCATGGGCTTTGTTTTGTTGCACAAGCAAATACTGCCTGCTTGCGAAGGCAACAGCCAGTCCTTGGCCATGGATTTATTCGACCAACACGCCTATATGGAAAAAACCGGGCAATGGCGTTTTACGCCACCCACCCATGTGCTGGTGGCCTTGCAGGAAGCGATTGCCCAATTTGTCGAAGAAGGCGGGCAAAGCGCACGGCTGGCGCGCTACCAGGCTAATTGCGACACCTTGTTGCATGGCATGGCGGCGCTGGGTTTTGTGCCTTTTTTGCCGCCAGACATCCAAGCGCCCATCATTGTGACTTTCCATGCGCCTGCGGACCGGACCTACGAATTCAAAAAGTTTTACGACGCGGCCAAGCGCCATGGCTTTATCCTCTACCCTGGCAAGCTCACCCAAATCGAGACCTTTCGCGTCGGCTGCATTGGCGCGATAGGCACGGTGGAAATGGAGCAAGCGGTACATGCGGTAGCACGCGCGATGCAAGACCTAGGTATTACCCACGGCGCGCCCACAAACGCACCGTGAATACAAACGGAGCAATTCATGGCAAGTCAAAAGCAGCACCCAGCAGTGGCTGCCGTCGCGAAAAGCGGCAGCAACAAGGTGAAGGTCGCCGTGAGCGATATCGACGGCATCTTGCGCGGTAAATACCTGCACATCGACAAATTTCTAAGCGCAGCCCAGCCCTACCCTGGCGGAGGATTTGGCTTTTGCGACGTGGTCTTTGGCTGGGATGCGCATGACACCTGCTACGACAACACCAACGTCACCGGCTGGCAACACGGCTTCCCCGACGCCCTGGCCCGGCTCGACCTGAACACCGCCCGTACTGTGCCCTGGGATAAGCAGGTGCCGTTTTTCCTGGGCGAGTTTGTGAACGCCGATGGGTCGCCCTACGCAGTGTGCCCGCGCCAGACGCTTAAGCGCGTGCTGGCACGAGCGCACAAAATGGGCTTGACCCCCATGACCGGCATGGAGTTTGAATGGTTTAACTTCAAAGAAACGCCGCAAAGCTGGGCCGACAAAAAAGGTGTGGGGCCAACCTCGCTGACCCCGGGTATGTTTGGCTATTCGCTTTTGCGCATGGCCGATAACGGCGGTTTTTTCAATGCCTTGATGGACGATATGCAAGCCTTTGGCGTGCCCATCGAAGGCCTGCACACCGAAACGGGCCCTGGCGTCTACGAAGCTGCGATTGCCTTCTCCGAAGCGCTGGAGCAAGCGGACCGCGCCATACTGTTCAAAACCGGCGCGCGCGAGATCGGCAAGCGCTACGACATCATGCCCAGTTTTATGGCCAAGTGGAACCAGCACCTTCCCGGCTGCAGCGGCCATATCCACCAGTCCTTGAGCGACGGTAAAAACAATGTGTTTGCCGACGCCAAAGGCCGGCACGGCATGAGCAAATTGTTCGAAAGCTACCTGGCCGGGCAAGTGGCTTGCCTGATGGAGTTTGCGCCCATGTTCTGGCCCACCATTAATAGCTACAAGCGCCTGGTCGATGGGTTTTGGGCGCCGGTCAAACCCACCTGGGGCGTGGACAACCGCACCGCAAGCTTTCGCGTCATTGCCGGTTCGCCCAAGTCCACCCGTTTGGAGACACGCTGCCCCGGCGCTGACGTGAACCCGTATCTGGCAATGGCCGCCGTCATTGCCGCAGGTCTGGACGGCGTAGAAAAAGGCCTCAAACTCAAGGCCCCGGCGATTACCGGCACCAATCTGGGCGCAGAAAACATCCCGCGGGCACCACGCACCTTGATAGAAACCACGCGCAATTTCCGCGAATCCAAAATCGCCCGCGATTGGCTGGGCGATACCTTTGTCGATCACTTTGCCGCCACCCGCGAATGGGAGTGGCGCCAGTGGCTCGATGGTGTGACCGATTGGGAACTCAAACGCTATTTCGAAATTATTTAAGTCATAGCGGAAAAACCCCTGCGCCTAACTGTTGAGCCCCTACTTAGTCGCATTGCATGGGGGAGATGGTATGAAAAACGGTAACAATCGCAGCTAGTGCGCGCGCGGCCCTTTTTTCCAAGGCCTTGCCAAGCGCTGCAAAACTTTTCTAAAGATTTTCTATGAGCATTACCTCTTTTTCCTTTCCGACCCCCATCCGCTTTGGCGCGGGCGCGCGCAAGCTGGTCGCTGCCCATTTGCAGGAGCTGGGGCTCAAACGCCCGCTGATCGTCACTGACCGGGCCTTGGGCGCGCTGCCGGTGCTGGCCGAGTTTCAATCCCATTTGTCGGGGCTGGACGTGGCGGTTTTCTCCGGCGTGTTCGGCAATCCCACCTGTAGCCAGGTGATGGATGGCGCGGTGGCATATAAAGCGCATCAAGCCGACTGCATCATCGGCTTTGGCGGCGGCGCGGCGCTGGACGTTGCCAAGGTAGTGGGTATTGCCGCCACGCACGCGGGCGATATTTTGGAGTACGTCTGGGACCATCCGCAGGTGCGCCCCATCAGCGCGCCGCTGCCCTATTTTGTGGCCCTGCCCACCACCTCGGGCACCGGTTCGGAAGTGGGCCGCTCCAGCGTGGTCAGCGAGAACGAAACGCACTTAAAGCGCGTGGTCTTTAGCCCCAAAATTTTGGCGCGCATGGTGTTTGCCGACCCCGAACTCACCCTGGGCCTGCCAACCCATGTCACCGCCGCTACCGGTATGGACGCACTCACCCACAACATCGAGAGTTATCTGTCCCCAGCCTACCACCCGCTGTGCGATGGCATCGCCTTGGAAGGTACCCGCATTGCGGCCGCTGCACTGCAGACCGCAGTGAAAGAGCCCGGCAATCTGCAAGCGCGCGGCGACATGATGATGGCTTCCATGATGGGCGCCATTGCTTTCCAAAAAGATTTGGGTGCGGTGCATTCCTGCGCGCACGCCCTGGGCGCGGTCTGCGACCTGCACCACGGCCTGGCCAATGCTTTGATGATCGACACCGTGTTGGCTTGGAACTTTGAAGCCGTGCCTGCTAAGTTCGATGAATTGGCGCATGTCTGCCGCGTCGCTGGTGGTGGTAAAGCCTTTGTGCCCTGGCTCAAAACGCTTAAGACCAGCATCGGCATTACCGGCGGCTTGGCCGCGCATGGCGTGAAAGCAGAACATATGGCCCGCCTAGTGGATGTGGCCCAGGCCGACATCTGCCACCAGACCAATCCAAGACCCTGCACCCCGGCCGATTTTGAGCGCCTGTTCCGCCAGGCGATGTAAGCTCTAGGTACGCGAAACGCTTGTGCTCCTTTCCCACTTTCACATACCGCCCAGGTAGGCGAATGCGGCTACTGCCAAGCCACTTGCCGACACTTTTTACCAACCCTTCATTTCTTGTTTTTGACCATGTCTGACCGCCCCAAAATTGGCGTGAGCGCCTGTTTTTTGTACCCCGATGCCAACCGTCCGGCTTTCGCGAAAAAAACCTTGCAGTACCTGGAACAGTCCGTTCCGCACTGGATCATGGCCGGAGGCGCAATGCCCGTGATGGTGCCCGCCCTGGTCGGCGATACCGCCCGTGGTGAGGTCACGGCGGAGCATTACGCGCAATGGCTGGATGGCCTGGTGTTGCATGGCGGCGTGGATATGTCGCCCAGCAGTTATGGCGAAGAGCCGCTGGACCCACGCTGGGCGGGTGACCGTACACGCGACCTGTACGAAATGGAATTGGTACGCGCTTTTGTGGCCGCAGGCAAACCCGTTTTTGGCATTTGCCGGGGTCTGCAATTAATTAACGTGAGCTTTGGTGGCACGCTCTACCAAGATATCGGCACGCAGCGACCCCAGGCCCTGGCGCACCGCGACGGCGA
The DNA here is from genome assembly GCA_947447975.1 of Comamonadaceae bacterium. Classification (GTDB taxonomy): domain Bacteria; phylum Pseudomonadota; class Gammaproteobacteria; order Burkholderiales; family Burkholderiaceae_C; genus Allorhodoferax. The sequence continues at coordinate 109,108 of CANFLU010000002.1, forward strand.
AGCCTACGATCGACATTTTCACGATGTTGAACTGGTACCAGGCACACGACTTGGCGCTTTGTTAAGCCCCACCGCCAGCCGCAAAATCAACAGCATCCACCACCAAGGCATCAAGGACCTGGCGCCCGGTTTTGTGGCTGAAGCCCATTGCCCGGATGACGGCACCATTGAAGCCATACGCCACAGTGGCGATGCTTGGGTGGCCGCAGTGCAATGGCACCCCGAATTTCACAAGCCTGAATACGGCGTGATGGACGACAGCGCGCTCTTGCACGACTTTTTGCAAGCCGCACGCGCTGCACATATTTAAATTTTCCAAAGCGAGCACCGCATGAGTACCTTGTCAGTCTTCAATCCTGCCAATGGCCAACCGGTCAACACCCTCCCCGCTGACAACGCCGCCAGCGTGGCCACCAAAGCCGCAGCCGCTCGCAGCGCCCAAGCCGCCTGGGCTACCACGCCACTGGCCACACGCAAAAGCTGCGTAGAAAAATTCCGCGCCAGCGTGGTGCAAGACATGGACGCGCTGGCCCTGACCATGACGCGCGAAACGGGCAAACCGGTGCAGTTATCGCGCAATGAACTCAATGGTCTGCTAGGGCGTATTGATTTTTTCCTGGCGCAGGTCGATGGCTGCCTGGCAACCGAAACCGTCATGGCCGAAGGCGGAATGACCGAACAAATCGAGCATATTCCCTTAGGCATCGTGGCCAATATTTCGGCCTGGAACTACCCCTGGTTTGTCGGCTGCAATGTGATTCTTCCCGCGCTCTTGGCAGGTAACGCGGTGCTCTACAAGCCCAGCGAATACGCTAGCAACACCGGGCTGGCAATTGCCCGGCTCTTGCACCAAGCCGGTGTGCCGCAGGACGTGATGGTGTGTTTGGTGGGTGGCGGCGAGGTCGGTCAGGCCTTGTTGCAACAACAGATTGACGGCGTGTTTTTTACCGGCTCGGTCGCCACGGGCGCCCGCATCGCGGCGGCAGTAGGAGGCCGCTTTATCAAGCTGCAGCTCGAACTCGGTGGCAAAGACCCCACCTATGTGTGCGATGACGCCAACCCGGAAAACGCCGCCGAGTCTCTGGCCGATGGCGCGATGTACAACACCGGACAAAGCTGCTGCTCGGTCGAGCGCATTTATGTGCACGAAAAAATTTATGACGCCTTTGTGGCCCGCTTTGTGGCCACTGTCAAAGGCATGAAGCACGGCGACACCGAAAGCACAGACACCTATATCGGCGCCATCACCCGCGCGCCGCAGCTTGCGGTGCTGGAAGCCCAAGTGGCCGACGCCCTGGCCAAAGGCGCCACACTGCTCACTGGCGGCCAACGCGGCCCTGCGCCAGGCAACTGGTTTGCGCCCACGGTGCTGGTCGATGTGGACCACCGCATGGAACTCATGCGCGAGGAAAGCTTTGGCCCGATCATCGGCATCCAAAAAGTCAGCAGCGATGCGCAAGCGGTGCAACTCATGAACGACACCCGCTACGGCCTGACCGCAGGCGTGTACACCCCTGACCAAGCGCGTGCGCAGCGGCTGTTGGCGCAAGTGAATGCCGGCACGGTGTACTGGAATTGCTGCGACCGCGTCAGCCCACGCCTGCCCTGGAGCGGCCACGGCGACTCCGGCGTAGGCCTGACTTTGTCCCGCGAAGGCATCAGCACTTTTACGCGGCCAAAGGCTTGGCATTTACGCAGCGTGTAAACGGGGCTTGGCGGGTTTTCTGACTTAGCCAGCGCAAGGTATTGGCAGTCCAATTTGTTACTTAGCGATGCAGTCTGCCCGTCAGGGGGTGTGCCCATGTAAGAGGCCTTGCGCCACCACACAAGCCGCGTCCTCTGAGAAATCACGCGCTTCGATGCGCTGTATTACTTCATCCAGCGACAGACATTCAAAACCGCTGACCTCGCCATCAGTGTTGTGCGGCTGCACGTCGGACGGCAACAGCAAGTTAAACACCAGCAGCGTTTCCTCGTGCCAGCCCTCGGCTTCCATGCGCGCGGTGGTGATATAGCCAGCGGGCTGTACTTGCCGCGCCAGGCTTTCGAGCAGGCCCGCTTCTTCGTACAACTCGCGCAGCGCGCAGTCCAGCACGGTTTCGCCAGCCGGTAGGCCACCCGCCGCCAAGTTGTCCAAACGACCGGGGTCGGTGGCCTTGCTCAAAGCGCGCCGCCCGCACCACATACGCCCGTCCGGCGTAAAGCCATTGATATGCACTGCGTGGCTGTGCAAACCCAAAAACCGAAAGGCCGCGCGCTCCAGCCGGAAGTGCTCGGGCAAGTCGGGATGCGGCTGGCCACCGGTATCGCCCCAGTAGCTGTACAACTCATTGCGCCATCCGCGAATCAGCCCTTGCGCGTGCAAGCGCTCCGCCGCTGACTGCAAGGCCTGCGAACGCTGCGCCACCGGCCAATGCGCCGCCTGCCAGATACGCTGCCCGCCACTGAGCACCGTGTCTGCCAACTCACGCGCTAGCGCTGCGTCGTGGTCTGGCTTCAGCCAGCCTAGGGGCAGGTCAGCCAAGCACCAGCGCCGCGCATCGGGCGGCGGTGGGCGGCGGGCACCTTGTAAGGTCTGGTGCAAGAGGCGTGACTGGCTTGGGCTGAGTACAGGCATGTCCTAAATATAGGTCTAACGCCCGTTTATTGAACTCCTGCCGCGCAAATTTATCGGGGGGTGGTAGCGGTGGTGACAAAGTTGGTTTGATTTGGCACTTCGTATCGCGCTTGTCTATGCCAAGCAATTTGTTATGTTCCCTTTGAAAATGACAGCAGACAAGATACATTTGTATGGAAGTTTGTCTTGTAACGCGGGTTGTCAGCAAAAGCCATGTAGTGGTGATAACACTGAATGTCTACCTTTCGGTTTGTGCTGCAACGGTAGCGGAACCAAGCGCGATCGAAGCTCCATCGTTTCCACCAGGGCACGAACGGCCTGAAATTCACAACTGCCGTTTGCAACCCGGTGAAAATCACCGTGGCGAATACAGACAGCAATGATGCGATATCGAGCCGCATCAGTCACATCCCTTGAACTGCCGTTCTTGGCAATCCAGCGCTAATCTTTGCGCATCGCCGATTTGTTGAGGCGTCATTTGTTTGGCGACAGCGTCGCGATTTTTCACTGCACCTGCAAAGCCGTTTACCGCGCTTAAGTGATACCAGCTGTGCGCCTTAACATAGTCCTGCACTACGCCTTGCCCTTTGCTGTACAAGTACCCCAAGTTCAACTGAGCGGATGCATTGCCCTGCTGAGCCGAAAGTCTGTACCAGTTAAGCGCTTTGGCATAGTCCACTACCACCCCTTGGCCGTTGGCATACATAGTCCCTAGATTGCTCTGTGCGGATGCATCGCCCTGCTGGGCTGCCAGTCCGTACCACTTTACCGCTTCTGCGAAGTCTTTCATCACCCCTTTACCGGTGTCGTGCATGAATGCCAAGCTGTTCTGTGCTGACGCATCGCCCTGCAGGGCAGCAAGCCGGTACCAATTAGCCGCTTCGGCATAGTCTTGCACCACGCCTTGGCCGGTCATATATGCATCAGCCAGCCAATGTTGTGCCCACGCTTCGCCTTCGATGGCCAGGGGATTCACAATCCTCACAACTGATACGTAGTCTTTGCGCTCATAAGCTGCCTTGGTATCTTCCTTCGGTCCTGCCGACAATGAGCCCATCGCCAGGATTGCGAAACATGCAAAAAGCAGGCGTTTCATAAATGACTCTTGTGGTGTTGCTGTCCTCTTCATTTGTCATCCCTGTTTGGTTATGTCATTTGATAGCAAGTTCGGAATTTTAATTGCCAAAAAAATTTTTTTATTGAATAACTAATGAAAATGTTGGTACGCAAGCGTTCAGGCTCCACCGCCCAATTGACCGCCCACCTGATGTAAAGCCACTCGAGAGTTAAACAGCCCAGTCACCGGCATCAAACCTTTCACCGCCTGCTTTGGCCGTCAAAGATGCGTTCAAACTGTGGTGCTGCACGCGCACCCCGGTATTTGCCCCCCAAACCGCCGAACAACGACAATAGCCCCATGCGACCCAAATCCTCTGCCGCCAAGCCTGCGCCCAAGCCGCGCGTATCGGCCAAGCTCGGCAACCAAGTCCGCATCATCGGCGGCATGTGGAAGCGCACCAAGCTCAAAGTCGTGGACGCTGCGGGCTTGCGGCCTACGCCCGACAGGGTGCGCGAAACTTTGTTTAACTGGCTGGGCCAGGATTTGCAAGACCTGCGCTGCCTGGACGCTTTTGCCGGTACTGGCGCGCTGGGCTTTGAAGCCGCCTCGCGCGGCGCAGCGCATGTGACCCTGGTAGAGCAGGAGTCGCAGCTGGTCGAGCAACTCAAACGCACACAAACGCAGTTGGACGCCCAAGCCGTTAGCATCCAGCGCGGCGATGGGCTGGCCGCCTTACGGCACGCCGCGGTTGGCAGTTTGCACCTGATTTTTTTAGACCCGCCGTTTGCTTCTAATTTGTGGGAAGGCGCCCTGACGGCTGCGCGCACAGCGATTGCGCCGAACGGCCAGGTCTATTTGGAGGCACCCACGGCCTGGGACGCCGAGGCGCTGGGCGCGTTGGGCTGGTCGCTGCACCGGCACCTCAAAGCCGGCGCGGTCCATGCCCATGTGCTGCGCCCCATCGATCCGGTATCACAAGCCACTGCCGCTGTGGCGGCGACCGCCCACACGCAAGCCATCCCCTCTGAAGCCAGCACTTTAGGAGCGCAAGCATGAGCACGATTGCCGTCTATCCCGGAACTTTTGACCCCATGACACTGGGCCACCAAGACCTGATTCGTCGCGGCGCTGCGCTGTTTGGCAGCGTCATCGTGGCAGTGGCGGCGGCACACCACAAGAAAACGATGTTCAGCCTGGAAGAGCGTCTGGACATGGTGCGCGAAGTGGTGGCGCCGCTGGGCAATGTCAGCGTGCTGCCCTTTAGCGGCCTGGTGCGCGATTTCGCGGTGGCACACAAGGCCAAGGCCATGCTGCGCGGCGTGCGCTCGGTCACCGACTTTGATTTTGAAGCCCAGTTGGCGGGCATGAACCGCGCCTTAGCGCCGGACATTGAGACCGTGTTCCTCACGCCCGACAGCCGCTACCAGTTCATCAGCAGCACGCTGGTGCGCGAAATTGCCAGCCTGCAAGGCGATGTGGCGCAGTTCGTGGCGCCCTCGGTCCTTGCACGTTTGCAGGCCAAACTACAGAGCGGGAAATAAGGCGGCACCATGGCCTTGATCATTACCGACGAATGCATTAACTGCGACGTCTGCGAGCCCGAATGCCCCAATGAGGCTATCTACATGGGTCCGGAGATTTACCAGATTCACCCAGACAAATGCACCGAATGCGTAGGCCATTTTGATGAGCCCCAATGCGTGCAAGTCTGCCCGGTGGCCTGCATTCCGGTGGACCCGGCGCACACCGAAAGCCGCGAAACCTTGTGGGAAAAATACCGTCGCCTGCAGGCCGCCAGCGCCTGAGGGCGCGGCGCTACTGCCAAGATCGACGCGCACTTAAGGGCTCTTAGGCGGCGGCGCCGCAGACGCGGCATTTTTAGGCGGCTTGGGGCTGCGCACGGTAAACACATCGTCGCGCTGTTTTTTGTTTGGCTTGAGTACCAGCGCTTCCTGGGAATGTTGCGCGCGCTCTAGGGCTTTGGCATCGGCCAGCCGTTTTTTCTCTTGCTCCGCCTCTCTTCGCGCCTGGGCTTGCAGGCGCTTGGCGGCTGCGGCCTCCGCTTGCAGGCGCGCAGTTTCCATTTGCTGGGCCAAGGCAGCGTCTTTGGCTATCTGCCTTTCTGCCTGGGCGCTTTGTGCCGGCGTGCGCGGGTCGCGCGCATCCAGCGCTATGGCATTGGGGCAGGGCGTATCGCGGTATGCATTGCCACAGCGGTACAAAGTTTGGGCTGGTAGCTGTGCGCTAGCCATGGCCAGCGCAAGCCCCAAAAATGAATATTTACGCATGCGTCCTCCCTGATGCATTTTTCACAAAGCGCGCCCGGCGCTCTGCGGCACCTGGGCTTAGGCTGCGGAATCGGGCGGCGCGCTGGGCGCTGCGTTCTCCACAGGTTTGGCAAGTTTAGGCCGTGGCGGCACGTTGGTGTGAATTTGCAGCATGGCTTGGTTCATGTCACCCGCCAGCAAAGCCGGCACCGCTGTCAGCGCGCGGTCTATACACTGGTCGATGGCGATGCGCTGGTCCAGAATAGGTTTTTTGAGCACCCAGTGCACGACTTCGGCTTTGTCGCCAGGATGGCCAATGCCCAGGCGCAAGCGCCAGTAGTCGCCGGTGCCCACTTGGGCATGGATGTCGCGCAATCCGTTGTGGCCGGCGTGGCTGCCGCCAAATTTCAATTTGGCCTGGCCGGGGGGCAAGTCCAGCTCGTCATGGGCGACCAGTATCTGCGAGGGCTCGATTTTGAAAAAGCGCGCCAAGGCGCCCACCGACTTGCCCGACAAATTCATAAAAGTATGGGGTTGCAAGAGCCAGACGTTTTCGCCCTGGATGCTGACCCGTGCCACCAGCCCGTAGTAATTGCGGTCGAACTGCAGCGTAGTTTTCCATAGCCGGGCCAGGCCGTCGATAAACCAAAAGCCCGCGTTGTGGCGGGTGTCCTCGTATTGCGGGCCCGGATTTCCCAGGCCAACCCATAGTTTGATCATGCGGTGGCTCACGGTTTGCGCTTTTGGCACCGCGCGCAAAGCGGCGGTGCGCCATGGTAGAGCAAAGCCTGCGCCCCAGCAAAAAGGCCCGCTTGCGCGGGCCCATTTCGCTCAAGCGCCAGGGGCACTTTATTTTTTCGGCTTGGCAGCGGCCTTGCCTTTGGCCGGTGCAGCGGCAGCAGCCGGGGCTTCGATGACTTCCGCCACCGGGGTTACGACCGAGACGATGACTGGATTTTCTTTACCACGGGTAACTGCCGTCACACCTTGGGGCAGGCTCATGTCATTGACGTGCAAGGAGGTGCCTTTCTTGAGGTTGCTCAGGTCCACCGCAATGAACTCGGGCAGGTCTGCGGGCAGGCAGGCAATTTCCAGTTCGTTAACGATGTGGTTGATCAAGCAGGCGTCGAGCTTGACGGCAGGCGAATTCTCTTCACCGCTAAAGTGCAGTGGCACTTTCATTTGCAGCTTGGTGGTGGCTTCCACGCGCTGGAAATCTATGTGCAAAATCAGTTGCTTGAAGGGGTGCATTTGCACATTACGCAACAGCACTTTGCTTTCCGTGCCATTGAGTTCCATGTCCAGAATAGAGGCATGGAACGCTTCTTTTTTGATGGCATGCCACAGTGCGTTGTGGTCCAGCTCGATCGGCGTGGCCGGGGCGGTTCCACCATACACAATACCGGGCGTGCGGCCGGTGATGCGGAGACGGCGGCTCGCACCCGTACCCTGCTTAGCGCGCTCAAAAGCGACAAATTTCATAACTTACTCCTGTAAGAGTCCACCGCGACCAGTGTGACTCCGGTTTAACAAAAAGCGCGCGGAGCAAAAAACTCCAGCGCGCCGACTTTTGCTTCGTTCAGAAAAGATTTTCCTGATCCGAAAACAAACTCATGACCGACTCACCCTTGGCAATACGCAAAATCGTTTCGGCGATCAGCGGTGCCACGGTGAGTTGGCGAATTTTTTGGCATTGGGCGGCCGCCGCACTCAAGGGGATGGTGTTGGTCACCACCACCTCGTCCAGGGCGTCGCCGTTGGTAATACGCTCAATCGCCGGCCCGGAAAAAATCGGGTGCGTGCAATAGGCATAGACTTTTTTGGCACCGCGCATTTTGAGCACTTCGGCGGCTTTGACCAGCGTGCCTGCGGTATCGATCATGTCGTCCATGATGACGCAGTTGCGGCCTTCGATTTCACCGATAACGTGCATGACTTCGCTGACATTGGCGCGCGGGCGGCGTTTGTCGATGATGGCCAGATCGCAGTTGAGCTGCTTGGCCAAAGCACGGGCGCGCACCACGCCGCCGACGTCCGGCGAGACCACAATCAAGTCGTCGTAATTTTTTTGGCGCAAATCGCCCAGCAGCACCGGCGAGGCGTAAATATTGTCCACCGGGATATCAAAAAAACCCTGGATCTGGTCGGCATGCAGGTCCATGGTCAGCACGCTGGACACGCCAGCGGCCTGGAGCATGTTGGCGACGACTTTAGCCGTGATGGGCACGCGGGTGGAGCGTGGGCGGCGGTCCTGGCGGGCGTAGCCAAAATAGGGAATCACAGCGCTAATGCGTTCGGCCGAAGCGCGTTTGAGCGCGTCGACCATGATCAGCAATTCCATCAGGTTTTCGGCCGTCGGCGCGCAGGTGCTTTGCAACACAAATACATCGCGGGCGCGCACGTTTTGGTTGATTTCTACGGTAACTTCGCCGTCCGAGAAACGTCCTACGTTGGCCGCGCCTAGGGTGATGCCCAGGTCACGCGCCACTTCGGCCGCCAAGCCGGGGTTGGCATTACCGGTAAATACCATGAAGTCGGGGGTGGTAACGGCTTGCATACGATGGGGGGCTTGGGTGGGCGGGGCTGCGCGCTGGTGGGCGGTTTCAGGACTTCATCATGCCGTCTGGCGGTACCGTTAATAAAATTTGGCAGGGGAAGAAGGATTCGAACCTTCGCATGCTGGAATCAAAATCCAGTGCCTTAACCAACTTGGCGATTCCCCTACACGGGTTGCCAGCACAAGGCTGCCAACCGAAAACCAACGCTTTCAACACCACCCTTGCAGGGGATGCGCCTCCAAACTGTTACAAACCCGCAGTGCCATGTTGCCGGGGGCAACCTGCAGCTGGGTATCTGCGGCCAGTGGTGCAAACACCGCACTGCCTGAACCCGTCATCCGGGCGTTCAATCCCTGACCGGCAAACCAAGCCAAGGATTGGCCCACAGCGGGGCACAGCAGTTCGGCAACCGGCTGCAAGTCGTTGCGGCCAAAGCCGTAGGGGTTTGCAGCGAAGCCTGAAATTATAGCAAGGCCCGTATTGCGCTCCAGCATAGGATGCGCAAAGACGCTGCGGGTGTCCAGGCCGGCATCGGGCTTGAGTACTGCAAAGCGGCCCGGCGGCAGGTCAATAGGCGTCAGCCGCTCGCCCACACCTTCCACCCAGGCGTGCTGCCCGAGCAGGAAAAATGGCACATCCGCGCCCAATTGCAGACCGATGGCGGCCAATTGCGCCTGCGTCCAACCCAGCTTCCAAAGCCGGTTCAGCGCCAGCAAGGTGGAAGCCGCGTCCGAGGAGCCGCCCCCCATGCCGGCCTGGGCAGGCACGGATTTGGCAATGCCGATGTGCACGCCCAGCGTGCTGCCGCTGGCGCTTTGGAGCGCTTTGGCCGCGCGCAGACACAAATCATCCTCGGGCAGGGCCCAGGTCAGGTCTTCGCGGCTGATGCCGCCGTCCGTACGCAACTCAAAATGCAACTGGTCGCACCAGTCGATCAACATAAAGGCCGACTGCAGCAGGTGGTAGCCATCAGCCCGGCGTCCGGTGATGTGCAAAAACAAATTGAGTTTGGCCGGGGCCGGAATGTCGTAGAGCGCCTGCATGGGCGGATTATCTCGGCTCGAGCACCAGGTCGAGTTGCACTGACGGTGTGCGGTCCATGCTGCGCGCGCGGATGCGGCCATGCAACATGTCCAGGGTTTGCAGTTCCCAGCCTGGCACGGTTTCGGGCCGCCCGTGCAACCAGGCAAATAGGGCCTGCATGGGCAGGGCACCCCCGAGGCTGGCATTGGTCATCGCATCGACCGAGTCAAAGCTGCGCTTTTGATCGCCCGCTTCTAAGGTGGCCGAAGTGGCGTCCCACTGCATGCGTGCAAGGCGGGTGCCCAGTGGAGAATTCAGTGTCAGGCTGGCGCGGCGGGCCGTGCCTTCGAGAAAAAAATCTGCGCTGAGGCGCTGCGGGGTATCACCCGCCACCTGAACCGATATGCGGCCCTCCCACACGTCGTTAGGGGTCACATACTCCTGCCGCTTGGGCGACGTGCTGCAGGCTGTCAGGAGCACACATGCGGATACCAAAAATGCGGCGTACAGGCGCCGCGCCGATAGCACGCGCTCACTCATAGACTGCCGCGCAGGCGAATCATGGTGGACTTGAGTGCGTCGTTGTCGCGGTTGAGTTCCAGCCCCTTAGCCCATGCGGCATTGGCCTCCTCGCGCATGTTCATGGCCCACAAAACTTCTCCCAGGTGCGCTGCAATTTCTGCATCGGGCCGGGCAGCAAAAGCCGCGCGCAAGATGCGCACCGCCTCCAGCTTATTACCGCTGCGAAACTCAACCCAGGCCAGGCTGTCCAAGATGAAGGGGTCATTGGGCGCGAAACTCAGCGCTTTTTCTATCAGCGCGCGGGCCTCGGGCAAGCGCTGATTGCGGTCTGCCAGCGAATAGCCTAGGGCGTTGTAAGCGGCGTGGTAATCGGCTTGCAGCGCAATGACACGGCGCAGAATTTTTTCCATCTCATCGGCCCGGCCGAGTTTTTCAGCGGACAAGGCCAGTTCATACAGCAAGTCCACGTCGTCCGGAATTTTTTGGTTCGCCTGGCTGAGCAGCGCATAGGCTTCGTCATCGCGCCGGCCTTCGCGCAGCAATTGCAATTGCGCCTGCAGCTTAGTGCGCACCTGGTCGGCATCGTCCTCTGGCAAATTGCGAACCAAAGACAGGGCTTCGTCCAGGCGTCCCTGTTTGGCAAACATCATGGCGCGGCGGATCTGCACGCGCGTAATATCTTGCGGACTGTTGATGCGCGACAAAAAGCTTTGTGCTTTTAGAAAATCGCCTTGTTTTTCCGCAATTTGGGACAGGAGCAAATAGGCCTGCACCATGCCGCGTGGCGTCAGATTGTCCTCATCCGGATCTTCTTGCGTACGGCTCGCGGGCAAAGCACCCAAGTAGCGTTGCAAAGACCCCTCGGCCTGTCGCAGCTCCTGGTTTTGAAACTCGATCGATCCGCGTACCAGCCAGGCATCGGCAAAGTCCGGCTGCGATTGCGTCAATTCCGTTGCCTGCACAAGAGCCTGTGGATAACGCTGCAGCTCAATTAATTTGCGCACGTAGCCCATACGCACATTGGCCAAGGGGGCGGCGGCAAAGTAGTTGCTGAGCAGCGCGTCCAAGTCGTCCGCGTTTCCGTCGAGCAGATTGATGGCCAGCGATGCAACATCGTCCGACAGGGGTCCAAGTGCGGCACCTTTGCGCACCGCCGCGAGTGCCGCCGCTCGGTTGCCGTCCACCAAACGCAAATTGCCAATGGCGGCCCAGGCTGCCGGCCCATTGCTGCGGTTGCCCAGCTCTGCGGTGAAGGCTTTTTCGATCAGCTCAGCGGCGGCGGCCTTGTCGCTGGCCCGTAGGTACAGGCGCGCAAGCGAAGTCATCAGCGCGCTTCGTTCGGCAGGCTTGGCGCGGGCCAAGCTGCGCTGCAATGGCACAAGCGTGTCGGGCAGGCGATTGAGCCCAATCAGTAATTGCAAAAGATAACGATCTGCCTCCTGGGATTGCGGCAGTGCTTGTTGCCAGGCCTTGGCTGCGCCCACTGCCGCGTTGGCATCGCGGCCCGACAAGGCCATGTCCACCGCACGCTGAAACAGTTGCGCCTCATTGGACTCGCGCGCAGCGTGCAACATCAGGCTGTAGGCCACGCCGATATCGCCATTGTTAAAGCTTAATTCGGCCAGCGTCACCTGGTAAAAAATGGAGGCATTGAGTGCAGAGCGTTCGGGCGTTGTCTCGGCAAGCACGGCGCCTGCCAGAGGCGCTTGGGCTAATTGGGCCTGCGCGCCAGGGGCAAGAGCCAGCAGCGCGAGGGCCATGAAATAAGGGATGCGTGACATGCGGCCATAATAATCCAAGGCCTGTGCCATAGACGGCCAATCGGGGGCGAAGTCCCTGCGCTGGCTTTGCTTTACCTACCCCACCCATGCCCGAATTACCCGAAGTAGAAGTCACACGCCAAAGCTTTGCCGATCGCATCGCCGGTGCCCGCATCATGGCGCTACGCATGGGCAAAGCCCTGCGCTGGCCGCTGGGCTGCGATCCGCAGCACTTGCAGGGCCGCCAGGTGCTAGGGGTACGCCGCCGAGGCAAATACCTGTTGCTGGATTTGGACCAAGGCCTCTTATTGCTGCACCTAGGTATGTCAGGCAGCCTGCGCTTTGAGATGGCGCCGGGCGAAAGCGGTAAACACGACCATATGGACTTGCAAACCAGCCAAGGCACGCTGCGCTTGCACGACCCGCGCCGCTTTGGCGCCTTGGTGTTTGCGCCCACGCAGTCCAGCCCCGAGGCCCGCAAACTGTTGGGTCGGCTGGGGGTGGAGCCCTTAAGCGACGATTTCCAAGCAAAGGACTTTTGGAAAGCTCTGAGAAAACGCAAAACGGTTATCAAGCAATTGCTGTTAGGCGGCGAACTGGTAGTTGGCGTTGGCAATATTTACGCCAGTGAAGCGCTGTTCATGGCCGGCATCCGGCCCAGCGCGCGGGCTGGACGTATCAGCCTGGTGCGCGCTACCCGCTTACACGCCGCGATACGCATGGTGCTGGCGCGGGCAGTGCAGATCGGCGGCAGCACACTCAAAGATTTTTCTAACGCACACGGCGAATCGGGTTATTTCCAATTGGAAGCTGCGGTGTATGGGCGCGAAGGCTTGCCATGCCGCACTTGCGCCACTCCCATCAAAGCAATACGCCAAGGCCAGCGGTCCACATTTTTTTGCCCTGTATGCCAAAAACCCTAAGCACTCCAAGCGTACACAGCGTGGCAGACAAAGTCGTGCACTGGCAAGAAAGCCATGGGCGCAATAGCTTGCCCTGGCAAAACACCCAAGACCCCTACCGCGTGTGGCTGTCTGAAATCATGTTGCAGCAAACACAAGTCGCGACGGTGCGAGACTACTTTGAACGCTTTACCCGCCGCCTGCCCACGGTGGCAGATTTGGCACAGGCCAGCGCAGACGAGGTCATGGGCTTGTGGAGCGGTCTAGGCTATTACAGCCGCGCGCGCAATCTGCACCGCTGTGCGCAGTTGGTGATGCAGCAACACGGCGGGCAATTTCCCAGGCAAGCCGCGCTGCTGCAAAACTTGCCCGGCATTGGGCGCTCTACAGCGGCAGCGATTGCATCCCTGTGTTTCGGCGAGCGGGTGGCGATATTGGATGCCAACGTGAAACGCGTGTTAACCCGCCTCCTAGCTTTTCAGGGTGATCTGGCGCAATCGGCGCAGGAACGCGCGCTTTGGGCTTTGGCAGAGTCCTTGGTCCCCGGTGAACCGGCGGGGGCGAAGGCCATGGCGCGCTATACGCAGGGCATGATGGACTTGGGTGCCACCGTGTGCTTAGCGCGCAATCCGCTGTGTGGCCCATGCCCTTTACAAGCCGACTGCCGGGCGCATGCGGCAGGCAGTATGGAAAATTTTCCGGTGCGCACCCGAAAACTTAAACGCAGCAGCCAGTCACTATGGCTATTGTGGGCGCAAGACGCCAATGGTGCTGTATGGCTGCAACGGCGGCCGGCGCCTGGCGTATGGGCCGGCCTGTATTGCCTACCGGTGTTTGTCAGTGAAGCGCAGTTACGCGATGCGCTACCCAACACAGCGCGCGACCGTTTGCAGGCGCTGGAAAGTTTTGTGCATGTGCTAACGCACAAAGACTTGCACCTGCACCCCTTATTGGTGCGATTCAAGCCAGGCCGTCGGTTGCCCGACTTAGAAGGGGGCTGGATTGGCCAGCAGGACTGGCCTAGCCTGGGTTTACCCGCACCGGTGCGCAAACTGCTCGAAGCGGCGGGGCCGGTGTAGGGCCTAGACCGAAAAGTCTAACTCCGGCTCGCGTTGTAATTCGCGATGGCGTTTTAATGTGACCCAGTGCGGCGCGAAGTGGGCGGCCAGTTGCTCCACCAAATAGACCGAGCGGTGTTGGCCACCCGTGCAACCGATGGCCACAGTGACATAGCTGCGATGGTCTAACACCAATGCACCCATCCAGCCGTCCAAAAAACTGCGTATCTGCTGCTCCATCAGCATAACTTCAGGTTGCATGCGCAAAAACGCAGCTACCGGCGCATCCCTGCCCGTAAGCACGCGCAATTGGGATTCGTAATGCGGGTTGGGCAGCATGCGTACATCAAATACAAAATCCGCATCCGAGGGAACACCGCGCTTGTAGGAAAAAGACTGAAATACCAAAGTCAGCTGCGCTACCGGCGCGGTGATCATGCTCTTGACGTAGGCTTGCAATTGGGCCGAGCGGATCATGCTCGAATCAATCACATAGGACTGCGCCCGCATATCGGCAAGCAAACTGCGCTCTAGTTCAATCGCATCGGCAAGTGCGCGCTGCTCGTCGCCCGTCTGCGCATCGGTTTGGGACAGGGGATGTTTGCGCCGCGTCTCCGAATAGCGCCTCACCAAAGTGTCAGTAGAGGCGTCCAGAAACAAGGTCTTAATGCCAATACCCTGGGCCCGTAGCTTGTCGAGCTGGCCCGGCACCAGCGGCAACCCCTTGGCGCTGCGCACGTCCATGGCGATGGCAACGCGAGCGGACTGTTCACCACTTTGCAAAGCGATGAAATCCATGAGTAAGGGTGGCGGTAAATTGTCCACACAGTAATAACCAGCGTCTTCCAAGGCATGCAGGGCCACAGACTTGCCCGAGCCAGACATACCAGTGATAAGTACTAATTCAAGTAGAAGTTTAGCCACGGGCTTGCTCCAGCATTTCGCGCGCATGCGCCATCGTAGTGGCCGAATGGCTATGGCCACCGAGCATACGTGCGATTTCGGTTTCACGCTGGACATCAAGCACGGGGGCAACATCACTCAAAGTCTGTCCGCCTTGCAATTGTTTGCGCACCACCCAATGGTGATCGGCACATGCAGCCACTTGGGGCAAATGGCTGACCGCCAACACCTGTCTGCCGCCACCGAGCTTGCGCATCAAGCTCCCTACGGTGTGCGCGACTGCACCACCTACACCGGCATCGACTTCGTCAAAAATCAGGGTTTGGGCCCCACCCGCTTGGCTGGCCGTCACGGCAATGGCCAGCGCAATGCGCGAGAGCTCGCCACCCGAGGCCACCTTAGCCACCGGGCGCGGTGTGCTGCCGGCGTGGCCGGCCACCAAAAACAGGACTTCCTCTAAGCCACTTTGGTGCGGCTCTGCGGTGGTCTGCAATTGGACCTGGAATTGCCCGCCCTGCATGCCCAAGCCCTGCATCGCTTCGGTGATGGCGGCAGCCAGTTTGGGCGCTGCTTGCTGGCGCGCCTTGGAGACCTTGCGCGCCTCTGTCAGAAAGGCTGCTTGGGCCTGCTGCGCTTGCGTTAGCAGGTGGGCACTGTCGGCAGCGGCGTCGAGCTGCGCCAGCTCTTTTTTCCAAGCAGCGTGCGTGGCGGCTAATTCCTGCGGGCTGCGTTTGTAACGCCGCGCCAGCGATACCCATAAGGCCATGCGGGTATCGAGTTCGGCTAGCTGCGCGGGGTCGAGCTCGACACGGCGCTGATAGGCACGCAAGCTGTGTACCGCGTCCTCGATCTGCGCAATGGCAGAGGCCAGCACCTCGGCCGGCCCTTGGAAGTCGGCATCCAAATGCATTTGGCTTTGGATTTGCTGCAGGGCGCTATGCAAGCTGCGCAAGGCCGAAGGCTCTTCGTCGCTGAGCACTGTCAGCGCGCTGTGCGCCGCATCCAGCAGGGTTTGCCCATGGGCCAAACGGCTGTGCGCGGCATTGAGTTCGTCCCATTCATCGGCCGCGGGGTTTAGCTTGTCCACTTCGCCAATCTGCCAAGCCAGGCGTTCGCGCTCGCGCTGCAACACATCCTGCGCCTCCAGGGCTTTGTCATAAGCAGCCTGCGCCGTGCGCCAGTGGTGCCACAAAGTGCTCATGGCACTGGTGGAAATGCGGGCGTAGTCGTCGAGCAGGGCGCGTACCGCGTCGGGCCGTGTGAGGCTTTGCCATGCGTGCTGGCCATGGATATCGAGTACCTGTTCGCCCACATGGCGCAGTTGCTGCGCAGTGGCGGCCAAACCATTGATCCACGCCCGACTTTTACCCGTGCTGTCCAGGCTGCGGCGCAGCAACAAACTGTCTGCCCCTTCAAAACCGGCTTCGGCCAGCCAGGGCAGCAAGGCCGCCGGCGTATCAAACTCGGCACTGACATCGGTGCGGCTAGCGCCTTCGCGGATCAGGCCCACGTCGGCGCGGGCGCCTGTGGCTAGTTGCAAGGCGTCGATCAGGATGGACTTGCCAGCCCCGGTCTCACCGGTGAGCACCGTAAAGCCCGCCTCCAACTCTAAGTCCAGCGTGGCCACGATGACAAAGTCACGCAGTGCAATACGTTTGAGGCCCACGGCTTAACTCCCCGCCTCGTTCCAGTGCAGCTTGCGGCGCAAGGTATCAAAGTAAGTCCAGCCCCTGGGGTGCAAAAAGCGTACGCCATGCTCCGAGCGGCGCACCACGATGCGGTCGCCATGCATCAAGGTTGCTAGCGATTGCATATCAAAGTTGGCGCTGGCGTCGCGCCCGGAGACGATTTCAATGGCGATTTCGCTGCTGTGCGAGAGCACGATAGGCCGGTTGGACAAGGTGTGCGGCGCAATAGGCACCAGCACCCAGCCCGGCGTGGACGGGTGGAGCATCGGCCCGCCGGCTGACAAGGCGTAGGCGGTGGAGCCGGTGGGCGTGGCGATGATCAGGCCGTCGGCACGCTGGTTGGCCACGAAATGGCCATCGACCTCGACCCGCAGCTCCACCATGCCCGAGGTCGCGCCGCGGTTGACCACCACATCGTTCATCGCCAGCGCCGAAAACACACATTGCCCACCGCGTATCACCTGGGCTTGCATGAGGCTGCGGTCATCAACTTCGTACTCTCCGGCCAGCATAGGCCCTAAGGTTTCGGCATAGCGGTCTAGCGCAATGTCGGTAATAAAGCCCAGGCGCCCCTGGTTGATGCCGATCAGCGGCACCTGGAAAGGCGCCAACCGGCGCCCCACCCCCAGCATGGTGCCATCCCCGCCGACCACCAGGCACAAGCCGCAGTGGCGCCCTATGGCTTCGATGTCCATGGCCGCATAGCCATTCAGGCCCAGTTTGGCCGCCGTGTCGGCCTCTAGCACCACTTCGCAGCCCTGGTCCATCAGGAAATGGGCGATCCCATCGAGAGTAACGCGCGAGGTAGCAATCGCGACCGGGGCGTGGCTGGACAGGTATTTGCCGGTAATGGCAACCTGGCGGAACTGCGGGTTCAGGCGGGGGTTCATAGGCAAATTACATCACTAAAATGTTTTGATGCTCGATGATCGCTCCAAGTCCTTGCTCAAGGCGCTGGTTGAACGCTATATCGCCGATGGGCAACCGGTGGGAAGCCGCACCTTATCCAAAGCATCCGGCCTGGAGTTGTCGCCTGCCACCATACGCAATGTCATGTCCGACCTGGAGGACTTGGGCCTGATCGTCAGCCCGCACACCTCCGCCGGGCGCGTCCCCACGACCCGAGGCTATCGCCTGTTTGTGGACACCATGCTGACGGTGCAACCGCAGCAATTTACATCGCACAGTCTGGCGCCGGATCAACCGCAGAAAGTCATCTCCAACGCTGCCAACCTTTTGTCTAATTTGTCGCAATTTGTGGGCGTGGTGATGGCGCCCCGGCGGACCAACGCCTTTAGGCACATGGAGTTTTTGCGCCTGTCCGAGCGGCGTATTCTGGTCATCATCGTGTCGGCAGACGGCGATGTGCAAAACCGCATCATCTTTACCGAGGCCGATTATTCGCAGTCGCAATTGATTGAAGCGGCCAATTTTTTGAACCACCACTATGTGGGCCTGGACATCGAAGAAGTGCGTAGCCGCTTGCAAAACGAGGTGGAAAGCCTGCGCTCGGAGATCGCCACCTTGATGGCCGCTGCGGTCAATGTCAATTCCGACGCCGTAACGCAGGAGCAGGATGAGGTGGTGATTTCGGGCGAGCGCAATTTGCTCAAGCTGAGTGATTTTTCCAATGACATGGGTAATTTGCGACGCGCTTTTGATTTGTTTGAGCAAAAAGCCCAAATCATGCGTCTGTTGGACTTTGCGGACCGGGCTGCCGGGGTACGTATTTATATCGGTGGCGAAAGCCAGATCGTGCCCTTTGAAGAGCTGTCGGTGGTGAGCGCACCCTACGAAGTGGATGGCAAGGTGGTGGGCACCCTGGGCGTGATCGGCCCCACGCGCATGGCCTATGACCGCATGATCCAGATTGTGGATATCACGGCCAAACTGGTGAGCAACGCGCTGAGCCACCACAAACCAAGCTAGCGTTGGCGCGCCAGGTATTCGCTCAGGCACTTTTGAGCGCACGGCGGTACTGCATGGCCTCGGCCACATGGGCCAACGCCGTGATATCTGAGCTGGCCAAATCGGCAATCGTGCGTGCAATCTTGAGGGTGCGATGGGTACCACGCGCCGACCAACCGAGTTGCCGTGCCGCGCTTTGCAAAAACTTAGAGGCCGCCGATTCCAGTCGCATGTGCTGGTCAATTTCCTGCCCGGCCAGGGCCTGGTTGTTTTTTCCCTGGCGCGCTAGCGCCCGGGCATGTGCCTGGCCGCAGCGGGCGCGAACGCTGTACGTGGCCTCACCGGCAGCGGCGTTCAGCAAATCTTCGCTGGCCAGCGCAGGCACTTCCACATGCAAGTCGATGCGGTCCATCAGCGGGCCGCTGAGCTTGCCCTGGTAGCGGCTGATCTGGTCGGGCGTGCAACGGCAGTTACGCCCCGGCGCTCCCCAATAGCCGCAAGGGCAAGGGTTCATGGCGGCGATGAGCTGAAAGCGCGCCGGGAACTCAGCCCGCTGAGTCGCACGGGCGATGGTGATGCTGCCGGTTTCTAAGGGCTCGCGCAGGGCTTCAAGGGCCTGGCGCGGAAACTCAGGCAGCTCATCCAAAAACAAGACCCCGTGGTGCGCCAGCGATATCTCGCCTGGACGCGGCGGCGAACCGCCACCAACCAGGGCCACCGCGCTGGCCGAATGGTGCGGACTGCAGGTAGGGCGCTGACCCCAGCGGCGGATATCAAAGCGCCCGCTCAGGCTGGCGATGGCCGCGCTTTGCAAGGCTTGGTCGGTGTCCATCGGAGGCAGTAAACCCGCAAAACGCTGCGCCAACATGGATTTACCGGCGCCGGGCGGACCCACCAGCAGCAGGCTATGCCCGCCAGCGGCGGCAATCTCCAGCGCCCGTTTGGCCGCCAACTGGCCTTTGACGTCGGCCATATCGGGTAGCTCGCGGGCGGCTTGGGGGCTGGCCGCTTGCAGGCGCACCCAGCCTTCATCGGCCGCGGGCGTGTCCGGGTCGCTGCCCGGCGGCAGGGTGCCCTCGGGCATAAATTGGCGCACCACATCCAGCAGGGTACGGGCCAGATACACCTGCGCCCCCGGCACCAGCGCCGCTTCCTGGGCGCTGCCTGGCGGCAGGACCAGGCTGGTTTGCACCTTGGCCTGGTGCAGAGCTAAGGCCATGGCCAGCGCGCCGCGTACCGGCCGCAGGCCGCCCGAGAGCGATAACTCGCCGGCAAATTCGTATTCGGCCAAGCGATAGCCTTCGATCTGGCCGCTGGCCGCGAGGATGCCCAAGGCAATGGGCAAGTCCAGGCGCCCTGAGTCTTTGGGCAAGTCCGCCGGGGCCAGGTTCACCGTGATGCGCTTGTTGTGGGGGAACTCCAGACCGCTGTTCTGGATGGCGCAGCGCACACGCTCGCGTGCCTCTTTCACCTCTACATCGGCCAAGCCCACCAGTGTAAAGCTGGGCAGCCCATTGGCCATATGCACTTCGACAGTGACTTGCACCGCCTCCAAACCGAGCAATGCGCGGCTTTGTACCAAAGATAAACCCATATCGACTCCCTGAAATAGTGCGCGGTTTTTGTGCGGAATCCCCGCATTTGCACCAAGCGGGTGCATACTGTGTTTTTAAACAGTTATATTAGCCCAATTAGGCCAAGCAAAAAAGAGCTTGTTGCACCAAGACCACATTTTTTTGAATCTGAACTTGGCACGCCTTCTGCTAAAAGCATTTGTCTCCCGATTCCGAGGAGCAGCGGCGCAGCCCTTGCGTTCGCTATCAACTTTTGAAAAGCTGAGGTGCACACATGAAGTTAGTTACCGCCATCATCAAACCCTTCAAGCTCGATGAGGTCCGCGAGGCTTTGTCGGCTATCGGGGTACAGGGCATCACCGTCACCGAAGTCAAAGGCTTCGGTCGTCAAAAAGGCCATACCGAGTTGTACCGCGGCGCAGAGTACGTGGTGGATTTTTTGCCCAAGGTCAAGATTGAAGCGGCCATCGATTCATCTTTGCTAGACCGCGTGATCGAAGCCATCGAAGGCGCAGCACGGACCGGAAAAATCGGCGACGGCAAAGTGTTTGTGTATGACTTGGAACAAGTCCTTCGTATTCGTACCGGCGAAACCGGCAAAGACGCGCTCTAACTCCAGGCACTTATAAGGAATACCACCATGAAAAAGTTTTTGATCTCTCTGGCGCTGGGTTTAGGCCTGCTTAGCGTCGGCTCCTTTGCATTGGCCGAAGATGCACCTGCGGCACCCGCTGCAAGCGCTTCAGCCGCCGAGCCCGCAGCAGCAGCGGCACCGGCAGAAGCCGCAGCTGCGCCCGCCGCACCGGTCATCAACAAAGGCGATACCGCCTGGATGATGACTTCTACCCTGCTGGTCATCATGATGGCCGTCCCTGGCCTGGCTTTGTTCTACGGCGGCTTGGTGCGCAGCAAAAACATGCTGTCGGTGCTGATGCAAGTGATGGTGACTTTCTCGCTCATCGTCGTGCTGTGGTTTATTTACGGTTACAGCATTGCCTTTACCGAAGGGGGCGCCTTCTTTGGTGGCTTTGATCGGGTGATGATGAAAGGCATCTGGGATAACGCGGCCGGCACCTTCGCACCCGCTGCGACTTTCAGCAAAGGCGTGTACATCCCTGAGATTGTCTTCGCCGCTTTCCAAGCCAGTTTTGCCGCTATCACCTGCACGTTGATCGTCGGCTCGTTTGCAGAGCGCATGAAGTTCTCTGCGGTGCTGTTGTTCTGCGCACTGTGGTTTACCTTCAGCTACGCACCGATCGCCCACATGGTGTGGTTCTGGATGGGTCCTGACGCTTACGCCAGCAAAGAGGTGGTCGATGCGATGAACGCCAAAGGCGGTTTCCTGTGGCAGATGGGCGCGCTGGACTTTGCTGGCGGCACCGTGGTGCATATCAACGCTGCAGTCGCTGGCTTGGTAGGCGCCTTCATGATCGGCAAGCGTATCGGCTACGGCAAAGAAGCCATGGCCCCGCACAGCCTGACCTTGACCATGGTGGGCGCAGCGCTGTTGTGGGTGGGCTGGTTCGGATTCAATGCTGGCTCTGCACTTGAAGCCAATGGCTTTGCCGCACTGGCCTTTATCAACACCTTTGGTGCCACCGCTGCCGCTGTCTTGGCCTGGTGTATCGGCGAAGCGCTGATGCGCGGTAAAGCGTCAATGCTCGGCGCTGCTTCGGGTGCTGTGGCTGGCTTGGTGGCGATCACACCGGCTTGCGGTAACGTGGGCATCGGTGGCGCTTTAGTCATCGGCTTCCTGTCGGGCTTTGCCGGACTGTGGGGCGTCAATGGTCTGAAGAAAATGCTGGGTGCAGACGACACGCTAGACGTGTTTGGTGTACACGGTGTCTGCGGCATCTTGGGCGCGCTCTTGACCGGCGTGTTCAACTCGCCCGCCCTGGGTGGCCCCGGCTTTGTCGCGGACTGGGTTACCGCCACGGGCGTCACTGCCGCCGACTACTCCATCGCCGCCCAGGTGCTGGTACAAGCCAAGGCGGTCGGTCTGACCATCGTATGGTCTGGCATCGTGTCCTTCATCTCCTACAAAATTGTGGACATGACCATCGGTCTGCGTGTCAGCGAAGAAGACGAGCGCGAAGGCCTGGACATCACCGCGCACGGCGAGACGGCTTACAGCCGTTAAGCATCGGGCAGCATTCGCTGCCATGCGGGCCCCGCACCTGGTGTGCGGGGCTTTTTCATTTGTGAAAGCCCCCGAACTGACCAAGGTCTGTACGGCAAGGCGTCAGCACAGATCATGCAGCAGGACTTTCATACCGTGGGGTACCGGACTGCAGCCTCACACTGCATCCAAGTCAGCATGCAAAGCGGTGACAATCAGCGCTACCCGCAAACCAGCGTTGGAAGACTTCACGATGACAAGCACACCACGCCAAGCCGATTGGACCCGCCTGCACCCCCAGCCCTATGAGCTGGGCGAATCACCGTTCTGGCATCCGCAGGAATCGCGCTTGTACTGGGTGGATATTCCGGGCAAAAAAATTCTGCGCGCTGCAGCCGACGGCGGCAACTTGGAAGTCTGGGACATGCCTAGCGAGCCGGGCTGTATCGCCCCGGCTGCCCAAGGCGGATTGGTGATTGCCCTGCGCCACGGCGTGTTCCGGGCGCAGACGTGGGGCGGTGCTTTGGAACATTTGGTCGCCTTACCTTATGACACGCAAACCGTGCGCGCCAACGACGGCAAGTGCGATGCCTTGGGCCGCTTTTGGGTGGGGACGATTGACGAGACCAAAGCCCACGACGCGGCAGCGCTGTATTGCATTGATGCGCGAAGCGGCACGCCCCTTGTGCGCACCATGGCCGAGGGTGCATTAACCGGCAACGGCATGGGCTGGAGTCTGGATGGGCGTAGCGCCTATTGGGCCGATACCCCGCGCCATCTGGTGCACGGCTGGGACTATGAACCCGCGAGCAATACGCTGAGCGCACACCGAACCCACCTTCAATTTACCGCCAAGCCTGCTGATTGGGCGAGCGGCGACGCGCGCTACCAGGGCCGGCCCGATGGTGCGGCGGTGGACAGCCAGGGCAACTACTGGCTGGCGATGTTTGAGGGCGCACGTATTTGCTGCTTCTCTCCAGCGGGCCAGATGCTGGCCAGCTACGCCACCCCAGCGCAATGCCCGACCATGCCTTGCTTTGGCGGCGAGGATTTGAAAACTCTTTTTATCACCAGCGCCCGCCATGGCCGCAAAGACGAGGAATTGCAGCGCTACGCGGATTCAGGTTGCGTTTTTTCGATGCGGGTGGATATCCCGGGGCTGCCCGTCCATTTTTTCGCGGACTAAACCCGCGCTTCCGCGCGCCGCGCCAGCAAGCGCCGCACCGCCTCCAGCGCCTCGGGCGTATCCACATCATGGATACAACCGGCATCTTCCACCGCAAGGGCATACGGTGCGTGCGCTTGCAGCACAGCGCGTGCCCCTTGGTCGCCGGTCAAGGCCATTAAATCCGGGCCGCATGTGGCGGCAAAACCCACCGGGTGGCCGCGCTGGCCCTGGTACGTGGGTTGCGCAACTAAGTGATTCGCCAAGGCCTGGGCCACAGCGAGCAAGGTCGCGGGCTGCACCAAGGGCAAATCAGCCGGCAAAATTAACCAGCCAGCAGCCTGGGCACAGGCGCGCACGCCGGTGGCAATGCTGTCGCCCATACCGGGCAGCGCGATGTGGGCGGTGTGCGCAGACTCGACCACGTGCCAGGGCAAGCCGCTGGCTTGCACCGCCGCCATGGTGTGTTCGCGCACGCTGCGATGGTCTAACAGTGCTTGCAATTTGTCCTGACCACCGCTGGCAGCACGAAAACGCGCGCTACGCCCCGCGGCCAGGACGATGACAGTAGGCAAATGGATGGGCATCAAGACTGAATACTCGCTAAAAAGACGGGTAAAACGCACTTTTATCGACATTTTGACGTGCATTGGCTTGGGCCAGGCGCTTTGCCAAGAATTCAAACAAGCGGCATTCAAAAAATTCACGGGTGCCCATGCGCCGCGCCGCTACCATCGCACGCATGCCCGATTACTCGCAAGCGCTGGACGCCATCGTCCAGCGCATCTCACACGCCCGTTCTGTGCCAGCGCACCATCGAACGCCTTTGCGTGTGCGCGGCGGTGGTAGCAAGGACTTTTTCGGAGCACGCCTACACGGTGAGTTTTTGGAAACCCGCGGCCTGCAAGGCATCGTCAGCTATGAGCCCTCCGAGTTGGTGGTCACCGTGCGCAGCGGCACGCTGCTCAGCGAATTGGAAGCCTTGCTGCAAGCGCAAAACCAATGTCTACCCTTTGAGCCGCCGCATTTCGGCCATGCCGGCACCACGATCGGCGGCTTGGTGGCCAGCGGCTTGAGCGGGCCAAGCCGCGCCAGTGTGGGCGCGACGCGCGACTTTGTACTCGGGGCACGCTTTATCAATGGCCTGGGGGAGCACCTGACTTTTGGCGGTCAGGTCATGAAGAACGTGGCCGGCTATGACGTCAGCCGGGTGCTGGCCGGTAGCTGGGGTACTTTGGGGCTGATTACCGAGGTTTCGCTCAAGGTGCTGGCATTTGCGCCTAGTGAAGCCAGCCTGGTTTGCAACCTAGGACAGGGCGAGACTTTGCAATTACTGCACCGCTGGGGCGGCCAGCCCCTGCCCCTCAATGCCAGTTGTTGGCAATGTGAGCCCGGCGCTACCAGCGGCCGCCTGACGGTACGTCTACGCGGAGCCCAGGCCGCAGTGCAAGCGGCCCTGCCGAAAATGCAGGCCGATGTACAGGCCCTGGGCGGCCAAGCCCAAGTGGCTGACGCCGAAGCCGCCATGTTTTTCTGGGACGCCGTGCGCAACCAGCAACACGCATTTTTTACCCAAGCCCCTAGCGAAAGCGACTGCCTGTGGCGACTGTCGGTGGCGCAAACCAGTCCTGTGCTGGATGTTCCCTACGCCCAGTGTGTAGAGTGGCAGGGCGCACAGCGCTGGGTCTGGGCACCTGCCGCTGCCGGGACACAGTTGCATGCGCTGGCACGCAAGGCAGGGGGCCATGCCAGCCTATTTCGCCGACCGGCCGGGGCGCTGGCCGATACGGATGCGGGCGCGCCGGCTTTCGACGCGCTAGAGGCCACCCAGCAACGCATCCAAACGGCACTGCAAGCCGAATTTGACCCCGATGGCGTATTCAACACCGGCCGCCTGCACGCCCTGACCTGAACCGCACCGCCATGCAAACCACGCTCTCTCCTGAATACGCACACACCAGCGATGGCAAAGCGGCAGAAGCCATTGTGCGCAATTGCGTGCACTGCGGTTTTTGTACCGCCACCTGCCCCACTTACCAGCTATTGGGTGACGAGCTGGACGGGCCGCGTGGACGGATTTACCTGATCAAGCAAGTGCTCGAGGGTGCCGAGCCGACGCGCAAAACCCAGCAACACCTGGACCGCTGTCTGACCTGCCGCAACTGCGAATCCACCTGCCCTAGTGGCGTGGAGTATGGCCACTTGATTGATATTGGCCGCAAACTGGTCGATGCCAAAGTACCGCGCCCCGCCGGTGAAGAGGCTATGCGCTGGGCCTTGAAAGAAGGCCTGAACTCGCCCCTGTTTGCCCCGGCGATGAAGCTGGGCCAGGCGGTACGCGGGTTCTTGCCTGAGGCACTCAAGGCCAAGGTGCCCGAGGCGCGTAGTGCGGGCGCGTGGCCCAAGCGCAGCCACGCACGTAAAGTACTGATGCTGGCCGGTTGCGTGCAGCCTGCCATGAGCCCCAACATCAACAGCGCTACGGCGCGCGTGCTAGATGCTTGCGGCATACAGACCATCGTCGAGCCACTGGCAGGCTGCTGCGGCGGCGTCAAATTCCATTTGAACGACCAGGACGCGGCCATAGCCCAAATGAAAAATAATATTGACGCCTGGTGGCCGCATGTAGCCGAGGGCGTTGAGGCCATCGTGATGAATGCTTCTGGCTGCGGCGTCACCGTTAAAGACTACGGCCATATCTTGCGAGACGATGTGACTCATGCCGAACGGGCCAAGCGCATCAGCGAATTGACCAAGGACCTCAGCGAGCTTTTGCCTGATTTGCTGCCCGTGCTGAAAGAACGCATTGCGCCTCAAAAGGCACAGGCACAAGGCATGATGGCTTTTCACCCGCCTTGCACATTGCAGCATGGTCAGCAGCTCAAGGGCGGGGTAGAGATGCATTTGAACGCGCTGGGTTTTCAATTGCGGGTAGCAAGAAACGAAGCCCATTTGTGCTGCGGCTCCGCCGGAACCTATAGCGTGCTGCAGCCGGTCCTCGCCACCCAACTGCGCGACCGCAAACTCAATCACCTAAACGACTTGCAACCCCAAGCCATCCTGAGCGCCAACATCGGCTGCATCACCCATCTGCAAAGCGGCACCCCCGTGCCTGTGAGACATTGGGTGGAAATGGTGGATTCGGCGCTGGGGACGACCGCTTAGGCGCGGGCGCAGAAAACTTACTCCACCACCCCACGCAATGCCACGCTGCGCCGACGCAGCATCTCCAAGGTCAGCAGCATGGCGATGGCAAACAGGATGAGCATAAAGGCCGCTGACAAGATAGTAGGCGAGAGTTGTTCGCGCAGGCCCGTCCACATTTGACGCGGCAGCGTGGTTTGTTCGGGGCCGCCCAAAAAGAGTACGACGACCACTTCGTCAAACGAAGTGGCAAAGGCAAACAAGGCGCCCGAGAGCACACCCGGCCAGACCAGGGGCAGCATGATGCGCCTAAAGGCCTCTACTTGCGACGCACCCAGGCCGCGCGCGGCGCGCATGAGGTTCATGTCAAATCCGCCCAGGGTGGCGGTCACAGTAATCACCACAAAGGGCATGCCCAACACTGCATGCACCAGGACGATACCCAGTAAATTATTGGCAATACCCAGCTTGGAAAAAAACAGATAAGAGCCGACGGCCAGCACCACCACTGGCACGATCATGGGCGATATCAGCACCGCCATCAATAGGCGCTTACCAGGCAGGTTATGGTGATTTAAACCCACTGCAGCCAAGGTGCCCAAGGTGGTAGCCAGCAATGTGGCCAAGGTGGCAGTGAGTACGCTGTTAAAAATGGCGTGCAGCCACACATCGTTGGTAAACAAATCACGAAACCAGCGCAGGCTGTATTCCTGCACCGGAAAATGGAAATAGGGCTCGTTATTGAATGCCAGCGGCACCACCACCAATACCGGTGCGATCAGGAAAATAAACACGCCCGTGCAAAACAAAACGAGCAGCCAATGGCCCACGCGTTGGGACGGCGTGGTGTACAAGGGAAGGCTAGAGGGGCTCATCCGAGTTTGAGGTTATTGGCGCCCACCAGGCGGTCATACGCGGCGTACAAGACCAGCACGGCGCCCAGCAAGATAGCCGCCAAGGCGGAGGCCAGACCCCAGTTGAGCGAGCGACCCATGTTGTCGGCGACAAAGTAGCTGATCATTTGGTCGGTGGAGCCACCGAGCAATGCCGGTGTGATGTAGTAACCCAGCGCCAGAATAAACACCAGCAAGGCACCGGCGCCCAGACCGGGAATGCATTGCGGCAGGTACACCCGGATAAACGCGGTAAACGGGTCGGCACCCAAAGAGCGGGCAGCGCGTACATAGGCTACAGGTATCTGGCGCATCACCGAATACATGGGCAGCACCATGAAGGGCAACAGGATGTGCGTCATCGCCACCACCACACCAAAGCGGTTGTGCACCAAGGGCAAGGGTTCGGAAATGACATGCAAGAACTGCAAGAAGGAATTGAGCACGCCTTCTTTTTGCAGCACCACCATCCAGGCGGTGGTACGTACTAAGAGGGAAGTCCAAAACGGCAGCAAGACCAAAATCAACAACAGGTTTGCAGTTTTGTCGCGCAAATGGGCGAGCAAATAGGCCAACGGAAAACCCAACAAAATACACATCAAGGTTACAGTAAAGGCCACGCCTAAAGTGCGCAAATAAATGGTGATGTGGATGCGCTGGTCTTCGGGCTGAGGGCCCACGCCGCCATCCTGGTTGCGCTTGGAGTCCAACGCAGACAAATAAAACAAAGTGTGCGTAGGCGAAGCCAAATTGCGAATCGTTCCCCAGATGCCGGGCTGCGCCCAGCCCGGGTCGGCAGCTTCAAAAAATGGTGCCCAGGGTCCCTCTTCCTGCGTACTGACGCGGCGCGCGGCGCGCATAAAAATCGTACGTAATCCAGACTCTTCAACGTTGAGTCGATTGGCAATAGCCCCCTGGCTTTGCCCTTGCACGGCCTCCTTCATATCTTGGGCTAGTGCGGCATAAACCGGTTCGGGCGGAATTTGGTCGCGCGGTCCGTTCCACTCTGCCAAGGCCTGTACCGTGCGAGGCAGACCTTTGGGTACCACCGGGTCGTAAAAACTATTGAATAGTACGGTACCCAGGGGCAACAAAAAACTTAAGAGAACAAAGATGAACAGCGGCGCAATCAGCGCATAAGCACGCAACTGCCCACGCCGCTCTGCCTTGCGCAGGCGCTGCGTGAGATTGCCGACGCTGTCCATCTTGTTACAAAGCCTTACTTAGCTAACCAAGCGGCGAACTTCTTGTTCAGGTCGTCTTGGTTTTCCATCCAGAACTGCGAGTTCGTGGACATGGAACGGCCAGGGTGGCCCGCGTTAGGCAGGTAGGCCCGGTTGGGGTTGGATGCTGGAATCAAAGCCAAAGACGAATTGCGTGTAGGCGCGTAAGGGATGTACTTGGCTTGGTCAGCCAACGGCTGGCTGCTGCTGGCAAAGCGAACAAAGTCTTGCGCCGCATCCAAGTTCTTGGTGCCCTTGATGATGGCGTACAGATCAGGAATCTGAATTTGACCGTCCCACACCAAAGCAAAGTCTTTCTTCTCTTTGACGTTGGCATCCACGATACGGCCGTGCCATGAGTGCGTCATCACGACTTCACCCGAAGCCAACAATTGGGGGGGTTGTGCGCCAGCGGTCCACCAAACAATGCTGCTCTTGATGCTGTCCAATTTCTTGAAAGCGCGGTCCACACCAGCCGGTGTTGCCAACACTTTGTAGACATCGCCCACGGCCACACCGTCCGCCATCAACGCCCACTCCAGGGTCACGCTGGGGTCTTTTTTCAGGCCGCGCTTGCCGGGGAACTTGGCGATGTTAAAAAAATCATCCAGCGTTTTGGGGCCATTGGCACCGTACTTGGCTTTGTCGTAAGCCACCACGTTGGAATACACGATCACGCCGATGGCGCAAGGCAGGATCATGCCGGGGATAAAGTCTTTAGCCGCAGGCACGCCGTCAGCGCCGGGTGGCAATTTAGCGGGATCGATTCGCTCGAGCAGGCCTTCTTCGCAGCCTTTGAGCGCTTCGGCAGCTTCCAAATCGACCACGTCCCATTTCACGTTACCCGACTTGACCTGGGCGCTGATCTCGCCCAAGGTGCCGCCCCAATCCACCGAAGTGATCTTGGTGCCGGTCTTGGCGGTATAGGGCTTGTGATAGGCCTCGATTTGGCTATTGGTGTACGCGCCACCCCAGGAGGCGACCGTAAGCGATTGTTGTGCGGCGCTGATGCCTGGCAGAACGGCAATAGCTGCAGCGCCAACAACTGCCAATGCACTTGAATTTATCCGTTTGAACATGCTGTTCTCCTGTTGTTACAAAAAAGCCGCCCTTACTCACTATCGAGCACACGGCAGTCCACAGCACTCCAACCGAGGTTGACGGTGCTGCCGTTGACCAGTGCAAGATCGCGTCCATCGTTGGGAAGCGTAACGATGAAATCTTCCAACCCGCATGCCTTCAGGCGCAAGCGGGCATATCTGCCTAAATAGGTGATATCCACCACCGTTGCGGCCACGCGGCTGTCATCCGTATGGCTTTCGGGGTTCAAGCGCACGCGCTCTGGACGGATAGACACCAACTTTGTATCACCGACTCGGGCCACTGCCGCCGACTGACCGGTGATGAGCGTGCCATCGGCCAATGTGACCTGGCAGGTATTGCCCGACACGGCGCTCACCTTGCCAGACAAGGTGTTGTTCTCGCCAATAAACTGCGCCACAAACGCATTGGTCGGGCGCTCGTACAACTGTGTGGGAATATCTATTTGCTGGATCCGGCCGTTGTGAAACACGGCAATGCGGTCGGACATGGCCAGCGCCTCGGTCTGGTCGTGCGTGACGTAGACGATAGTGATGCCCAGGTCACTGTGCAGGCGTTTGATTTCATACTGCAGCTGCTCACGCAGTTGCTTGTCCAGCGCAGACAAGGGCTCATCCATCAGCACCAACTTGGGCTCAAATACTAAGGCACGCGCTACCGCCACGCGCTGCTGCTGACCGCCCGACATTTGGGCAGGGCGGCGCGACTCCAAGCCTTTGAGGCCCACTTTGTCTAAGGCTGCCATCACGCGGCTGTGCGCCGCGTGGCCAGTAATGCCCCGCACGCTCAAGGGAAAGCCCACGTTCTCGGCCACCGTCATGTGCGGGAACAAGGCATAGCTCTGGAAGACCATGCCGATATTGCGGTGCTCGGGCGCTATCCGGTTAATGGGCTTGCCATCCAAATAGATTTCGCCCGAAGTAGCAGTTTCAAAACCGGCCAGCATCATGAGAGTGGTCGTTTTGCCCGATCCGGAAGGCCCCAGGAGTGTCAGGAACTCGCCCTGTGCAATATCCAGCGTTAGGTCACGCACCACCAGTTGTTTGCCGTCATAGCTTTTTTCTACATGGTCAAAGCGGACAAAGGGTTGCTGCATAAAGGTGCGTATTCTGGTGTTTCAGGTCAAGCCCTTGAGGTTAGCAAAGATTGGGCCTGTGCGCGGATCACATTGTGCTTGGGGCCATAGGGGAAACCCGTAATGTTCTGGTGTCCATCGGCGGTAACCACCAAAATATCATGCTCGCGGTAGCCGCCAGCCCCAGGCATGCCTTCGGGCAGCATGATCATGGGCTCGATGGAAACCACCATGCCGGGCTCGAGTACGGTGTCTATGTCTTCGCGGAATTCCAGGCCCGCTTCGCGTCCGTAATAGTGCGAGAGCACACCAAAAGAGTGCCCGTAACCAAAGGTGCGGTATTGGAGCAAGTCGTATTCTTCATAAATCTCGTTGAGCGCGTGGGCCACGTCGCAGCAGCGCACACCGGGCTTGACCAGCTTTTGACCTTCCTCGTGCACGCGCACATTGACTTCCCACAAACGCAACGAGGCCGCATCCACATCGCCGAAAAACAATGTGCGCTCTAGCGCGGTGTAGTAGCCCGAAATCATGGAAAAGCAGTTCAGGCTCAGAATGTCGCCGTGCTGCACTTTGCGCGTCGTCACCGGGTTGTGTGCGCCATCGGTATTGATGCCGGACTGGAACCAGGTCCAGGTATCCATCAGCTCGGTATGCGGGTAGCGCTTGGCAATTTCGCGGACCATGGCCTGGGTCGATGCCAGCGCCACCTCGTGCTCGGGCACCCCGGCATGCACCGCCGCCACCAGGGCCGCGCCACCCACGTCACACACCTGTGCGCCGTTTTTGATAAATTCAATTTCTTCTGCCGACTTGACCATGCGCAGCTTCATCACATCGGCAGCCACATTCGTAAATTCGACCCCCGGTAGCGCGGCGCGGATTTTGTCCATGCGCTCCAAGGGCAAATGGTCGTACTCCAAACCGACGCGGCCTTTGTTGGGCACTTCCTGCGCGATAGCGCGGAAATAATTGCCTTGCTGCCAGTCGGTGTAAATCACGGCGCGGTCACACACGCCTTTACGCCAGGGTTGGCCACCGTCGATATTGGCGGCGATGATGATGCTCTTGTCCTGCGTGACCACCAGTCCATAAAAACGCCCGAAAGAGCAGTACAAAAAGTCGCTGTAGTAATTGATGTTGTGGTAACTGGTGAAGAGCACCGTGTCCACGTTGTTGCGTGCCATCATGGCGCGCAACTTGGCAATGCGATTGGCGTACTCAGCGTCCGAGAAGCTGTGGCGAACGCGTTCGCCGTTGTCGATAGAAATGAGGTTGGGCATGGTCATGGGGATTCTCCGAGGGGTTCTGCGGGCCGAGTATGCGGGTAAAGCCCGCTTGGGGACTTTTTGATTACGACAATAATCTGTCTTTAGATGCCATGCCTTGCGCGCGTTTGTCGCGGTCTTTTTGCGGGGAAGCACCATAGCGGGGCGTGTAGCGCGCTGTCAGGTGCGAGGGCGAAGCAAATCCGGTGCGCAGCGCAATATCACGCACACTTTTGTCGCTGCGATGCACCAAAAGGCGCGCATGCGCCAGCCGGATATCGAGGTACACGCGTTCAGCCGAGCGTTCAAATTTTTGTTTGAACAGCCGCTGCAAACTGCGCAAAGACACGCCGGCTAGTTGCGCCAATTCGCCAATCGGCAAGGGTTCGGCCACGTTGGCTTCCATCAAGCGCAAGACCTCGATCGCCACCGGGTTGGTTACCCGGCTTTGGTGGATGATGGAGACCGTTTGCACGTCCGTCAGGCTGCGCCGCTCGGCAATCAGGAGGTTGGCCACTTCATTGGCCAGGTCGCGGCTGCCCGGTGCCTGGGTCAGCAAATAGGTCATCAAATCCAAGGGCGCCACGCCGCCGCTGCAGGTGTAGCGGTCGCGGTCCACCTCAAAAAAATGCTGTGTAACGATTACTTTGGGAAACTGCTCGGCCAGGGCCTCGTGGTCTTCCCAGTGGATGGTGCTGCGGTAGCCGTCGAGCAAACCGGCTTGCGCCATCAGGTAGGCGCCGGTATCAATACCGCCCAGCGGCAAACCCAAAGCCGCTTGTTTTTTCAGCCACAGCGCCAAGGTGCGCAAACCGCGTTTGGGAATCGGGTTGGGGCCGATGACAAACACCACGTCCAGCCCCGGCGCCTGGGCCAGACTGTGCTGCGTCATAACCTGGATGCCATCGCTGGAAGCCACCAAACCACCATCGACCGACAGCAGCACGGACTGGTACACCGTATGGCCCAGCACCTGGTTGGCCAGGCGCAGGGGATCGACGCAGGCGCTCAGCGCGATCAGCGAAAAGTTGGGGACAACTACAAAGCCGAAAACCAGCGAGCGCATGGGGCGCTATCAGCCGGTGGGCAGCGCGGCCTCTATATCGGCAGCCAAACTGGCGGGCGTGTCAGTAGGCGCGTAGCGCTTGCGCACTACGCCGTCGGGGCCGACCAAAAACTTGGTGAAGTTCCATTTGATCGATTCGGTACCCAAAATGCCCGGCGCCTCGTGCGTCAACCATTTGAATAGCGGGTGCGCGCCAGCGCCGTTGACCTCGACCTTGGACATCATGGCAAAGCTGACGCCGTAGTTTTTCTGGCAAAAGCTGGCGATTTCGGTATCGCTGCCCTTGTCCTGCGCGCCAAACTGGTTACAGGGAAAGCCCAGAATCACCAGTCCTTTGCCCTGGTAGCGCTGGTGCAATTCTTCCAAGCCAGCAAACTGGGGCGTGAAACCACAGGCACTGGCGGTGTTGACCACCAGCAAGGCCTTGCCTTGCAGGTCTTTGAGTTGCAAAGGCTTGCCGTCAATCGTGGTGGCTTCAAATTCAAAGGCAGTGCTCATGGGGTCTCCTTGGGAGCGGGCAGGTTGGCGTGTTCGGGCTTGGCGCCGGAGGATAACGCAGACAACAAAGCCGCCGTGCATATCAGGGCTCCACCGATGGCGACCCGTTCTGTCAGTACACCGGCGCCCAAAGCAATCGCCGACACACTGGCAAACACCACCTCGCACAGCATGACGACCGCGGTGGTGCGCGCCGGCAGGCGGGCCGCGCCATATTGCAAAGACACATTGCCCAGGCCAATCATGAGCGCAAGACCCAGCGCAACAATTGCCCAATCAAGGCCCAGGTCCGGCAAAGCAGGTACCAGGGCCAGCTGCATTCCCAACCAGGCGGTAAGCGCACACAAAAGCGTACCCCCCAGCAACATGGTGGCGGTGATGCTCAGGGCATCGCTGTCCCGCAGACGGCGCAGCAGCACATTGGTCAAAGCAAAGCTAAATCCGCCACCCAGCGCCAGCGCATCGGCCACATCCTGTGGCCAGGGCCAGGGTGTTTGCGGGGTTTTGAGCACCAGCACCACGCCGGCCAGGGCGAGCAGCATAAAGGCCAGCGAGCGCGGCGTCAGCTTCTCCCCTAGTAGCGGCCAGGCCAAGAGCGCGGCCCACAGTGGCATCAAATAAAACAAGAGCACCACGCGCACCACATCGCCGATCGTGACAGCCCAGTTGAAGCCGACATTGGTACAGCCTGCCGCTAACAACAAGGGCCACAAGGCCCGATTACGCACGATGCGCCCGAGCACGCGGGGCTGCATAAGAAGGATGCCCGCCAGGACCAGGGCATCGACCAACACCGTGGCCCACAGCGGATGCAAGCCCAGCGTCTGCAGTTGTCTAAATGGCCACCAGGACAGGCCGTAGCAAAAGGCATTGCTCAGCAGCGCTGCCACTGCCAAGGCCGGCACGGAGCGGCTCATCCGTGCAGGTCGTCGTTGCGGGCGATGTCCAGCAGCCGTTCCAGCTCGGTGCCGTGGGCGCTGCAATTGTGCCGGTGCCAGCGTCTTATCAACTCCATGCAAGCGGCCACCAGCAAGCCAAAAGCGCTGATGGCCACAAAAGCCGATACACCCATGCCGGTAGACAAGCTGTACAAGCCACCCAAGCCCAAAATACAAGCCTGCTCATTGAAATTTTGGACGGCGATAGAGCGGCCCGCGCCCATCAGGTTGTGCCCCCGGTGTTGCAGCAAAGCGTTCATAGGCACCACCAAAAAACCGCCCAGGGCACCCAGCAAGACCAGAAAGGGCGCTGCCACCCACACATTGCTGATGAAGTTCAGCAAGATCACGAGCAAACCCATGCCCACGCCCAATGGCAGCACCAAAGTAGCATGCTCTAAACGCATACGCATAGACGCCACCACCGCGCCCATCGCCGTGCCTACGGCCACGACACCTACCAGCGCGGACGCTTGCGTCACCGAGTAGCCCAGCGCCGCAGCGGCCCAAGCCAGCACGATGTACCGCAAATTGCCGCTGACGCCCCAAAACAAGGTCGTAGTTCCCAGTGAAATCTGGCCCAGCCGGTCACGCCAGAGCTGCATATTGCAATGCCAGAAATCAGGGAGCAAGCCCAGCAGGTTCTTAGGCAAAGCCCGCATGTCCACGCCGGTTAGCGGGATACGGGTGTTGAACCAGGCGGCCGCCAGATACACCAACACCAGAACGCAAATCGCCGCCTCCGGTGCGGTATCGATACTGGTATCTAGAAATAGTATGTCTAGCGCCAGCAAATGCGGCGCAATATGCGGGCCGACCAATTGACCGCCCAGCAGGACGCCCAAAATAATGGACGCGATCGTCAAACCCTCGATCCAGCCATTGGCTTTTACCAGTTGGGAAGCGGGCAGCAATTCGGTCAGGATGCCGTACTTGGCCGGTGAATACGCAGCGGCGCCCAAACCGACTACGGCATAGGCCATGAGCGGATGCCCACCAAACAACATGAGCAAGCAGCCTGCGATCTTGATGCCATTGCTCAGCAACATGACCTTGCCTTTGGGGTAGGCGTCGGCGAAAGCGCCGACAAATGGGGCCAGAATCACATAAAACAGCGCGAACATGGGTACCAGCGCGGCCTGCTGCCATTCGGGCGCTTGGGCGCCGCGCAGGAGTTGCACCGCAGCAACAAACAAGGCGTTGTCGGCCAGCGAGCTGAGGAACTGCGCCGCCATGATGGTAAAAAAACCGCGCTTCATCCGGTCGTCGTCTGGGGTGCCGTTCTCGGCGGGGTTGGCGTACAGCAGTCAGGAATCACAGTACGAGGGTTATAGCATGCAGGCGCGACAGCTGAGGTTCGCCCGCTACAGTAGCGCCATGCCGCGCCCCATCCAAGCCCTCATCCACCCCGACGCCCTGCGCCATAACATGGCCGTGTTGCGTCAGAGCGCCCCCGATGCACGCCTGTGGGCGGTAGTGAAGGCCAATGCCTACGGCCATGGCATTGAACATGTATTTGCCGCGCTGGCGGGCGCTGACGGCTTTGCCCTCCTGGATATCGAGGAGGCGCGCAGGGTGCGCGCATTGGGCTGGCGCGGACCCATCCTCTTATTAGAAGGCGTGTTCGAACTGCGCGACCTAGAGGCTTGCTCGCGCCTGGACCTGTGGCACACCGTGCATTGCGAGGCGCAAATTGACATGCTGGCGGCGCACAAAACCCATGTGCCGCAGCGGGTTTTCCTGAAAATCAACAGTGGCATGAACCGCTTGGGCTTTGCGCCGCACCAAGCGCGTGCGGCCTGGACGCGCCTGAACGCCCTGCCCCAGGTGGACGAGATATCCCTCATGACGCATTTCAGCGACGCCGATGGACCCATCGGTATCGCCGCCCAGGCGCAAGCATTCCAAGCCGCCACCTCCGACCTGCCGGGAGAGCGCTGCCTGAGCAATAGCGCTGCGGTGCTGCGCCATGGCCTGCATGCGCGCCAGTCAAGCCATGGCCTGCCCGCCAGCGACTGGGTACGCACCGGCATTGCCCTGTATGGCGGTGCGCCCGACTTCGGGCAGCCCGACGCCTCGGATGCCCGCTTGCAAGCGGCCATGAGTCTGCGTTCGAAAGTCATCGCCACCCAGCAACTCCAAGCCGGCGACACGGTGGGCTATGGCTCTAGTTTTGTGGCGCAAGGGCCGATGCGCATAGGCATTGTGTGCTGCGGCTATGCCGATGGCTACCCGCGCAGCTGCGGTACCGGCACGCCGGTACTCGTCGATGGCCAGCCCAGCCGCACCATCGGGCGGGTCAGCATGGACATGCTGGCAGTGGACTTGACTGACTTTGCGGCCAGCGGCCAAGGCGCCGAGGTAACGCTGTGGGGTTATGCCAGCAGCGGCGCCCTGCTGCCCATCGACGCGGTAGCCCAGGCGGGCGGCACTATCGCCTACGAGCTGATGTGCGCGCTGGCGGCCCGCGTGCCAGTGGTGGCCGATGCGGCGCTGCCGCAAGCGCACTGACCCGGGCGCCGGGCAGCGCGCTTGCCTAGGAAGTCCGGTTACGGCGTGTGCTCGTTGGCGCGCTGTCGCGCCAGTCGCGTCCGCAGCAGCCGCACCAAGCACCAATCCATTCACTACGACCGCAACGTTCCCCAATCTGGGCCAACAAACCCGCACCGCAGCTCCCCGCATCAACACCCGTATCCGGCCCAAAAAAGCAACATTGGCTATTCCAGCTCCCCTTCACCCCAGCGGGGGTGAAGGGGCGGGGGGGGAAGCGGGGGCAACAATATATGTATTTTTATACAGTAATATCAAGCCATGGCTAAAGACAAATCCGTATTTACCTGCAATGAGTGCGGCGGCACCAGCCCCAAGTGGCTGGGCAAATGCCCTTCCTGCGCGGCTTGGAACACCTTGGTGGAATCGGTCGCGGCACCCGATAACGGCGTACGCAACCGCTTTGCCTCGCTGGCCGGTACAGCGCAAGTGGCGGTATTGGCCGATATCGAAGCGAGCGATGTGGACCGCACGCCCACCGGACACAGCGAGTTAGACCGCGTGTTGGGCGGCGGCATTGTGCAAGGCGGCGTGGTGCTGATCGGTGGCGATCCGGGCATCGGCAAATCAACGCTATTGCTGCAAGCCCTGGACTCCCTGCAACGGGCCGGGAAAAAAACCTTGTACGTCACCGGCGAGGAAAGCGGTGCCCAAGTGGCTTTGCGTTCGCGCCGCTTAGGGCTGGACGGTTCGCAAGTGAGCGTTTTGGCCGAGATCCAACTGGAAAAAATCCTAGGCGCACTGGGCAGCCAGCAGCCCGACGTGGCCGTGATCGACTCCATCCAAACCGTGTACTCCGACCAATTGAGCTCGGCACCGGGCTCGGTGGCCCAGGTGCGTGAATGTGCAGCGCACCTGACGCGCGCTGCCAAATCCGCTGGTGTCTGCATTGTGCTGGTGGGCCACGTCACCAAAGAAGGCGCACTGGCCGGCCCGCGCGTGCTGGAGCATATGGTCGATACCGTGCTGTATTTCGAAGGCGATACGCATAGCCAATTCCGGCTGGTGCGGGCGATCAAGAACCGGTTTGGTGCGGTCAACGAGATCGGTGTGTTCGCGATGACCGAAAAAGGGCTCAAAGGCGTCAGCAACCCTAGCGCTATTTTTCTGAGCCAACACGCCGAGCCAGTACCCGGCAGCTGCGTAATGGTGACTTTAGAAGGCACCCGCCCCTTGCTGGTGGAGATTCAGGCCCTGGTGGACAGCGGCGGGCCCAGCCCGAGGCGGCTCTCGGTCGGCCTGGACCGCGACCGCTTGGCGATGCTATTGGCCGTGCTGCACCGCCATGCCGGTGTGGCCTGTATGGACCAGGACGTGTTCATCAATGCCGTAGGCGGCGTGCGCATCGGCGAACCGGCTGCCGACCTGGCGGTCATGCTGGCCATAAGCTCGTCCTTGCGCGGCAAACCCCTGCCCAAAGGCTTTATCGCGTTTGGCGAAGTGGGCCTGGCCGGCGAGGTGCGCCCGGCGCCGCGCGGCCAGGAGCGGCTACGGGAAGCGGCCAAGCTGGGCTTTACCCAGGCCATTGTGCCCAAGGCCAACGCGCCTAAAAAGCCCATGGACGGCATGGCAGTGCATGCGGTGGAGCGGGTCGAAGAGGCTTTGGAGATATTCCGAACGCTGGCTTGACGTGCGGCGCCCGTCTCCGGTGGACCTACCCACCGCCCGTGCGCTGAAAATTTTTGATTTCCTAACTGAAAATTGATCAAGCACTACTTCCCTAAGAAAGGGCGCACAATCTGAAGGTGTAAGTTTTTGTAAGGGTAGAGGGACTAGATTCGGTCCTCTATGCGGGTGATGCGTATATAGTAAGCATCGCTTAACAGCTTGGTGCATGCGCGTTACCGCGCATGTAGGCCCGTCTAGGTCGTGTTAACGGCCGTTTTTCAACTTGGAGACATCATGACAATTCAATTCGCACAGCTAGCGTCCCGGCTGGTAGTGGCTGCTGCCGTAGCAACTTTTGCTGGCCTGGCTAGCGCAGAAGAACCGATCAAGATCGGCGTATCGGGCCCCTTCACAGGCGGCTCCTCCTCCATGGGCGTGAGTATGCGCGATGGCGTGCGCCTGGCCACAGAAGAGATAAACAAAGCAGGTGGCGTATTGGGTCGTCAGTTGGTGTTGATCGAGCGCGATGACGAGGCCAAAAATGAGCGCGGGGTGCAAATCGCCCAAGAACTGATTAATAAAGAAAAAGTTACGGCCACCGTAGGCTTTATCAATACCGGTGTAGCGCTGGCCTCCCAACGCTTCTACCAAGAGGCCAAGATCCCGGTGATGAACAACGTGGCAACGGGCTCTATCGTGACCCATCAGTTTGATGACCAGCCGGAAAACTACATATTCCGCAACGCCGCGCACGATAGCATCCAGGCCCCCATGATTGTGGAAGAGGCGATTACCCGCCGCGGGTTTAAGAAAGTGGCCATCCTGGCTGACTCCACCAACTACGGCCAATTGGGCCGCGAAGACTTGGAGCGCGCCCTGGGCCTCAAAGGCGTCACAGCCGTGGCTGTAGAGAAATTCAACGTCAAAGACGTGGACATGACAGCCCAGTTGCTCAAAGCCAAGGCTGCGGGCGCAGAGGTAGTTTTGACCTACGCGATCGGCCCGGAACTGGCACAGATCGCCAACGGCATGACCAAGCTCGGTTGGAAAGTTCCAATGATTGGCAGCTGGACCCTGTCGATGGCCAACTTTATTGACAATGCCGGCCCTGGTGGCGAAGGAGCGCGCATGCCGCAAACCTTTATCCAACAGCCCACGACACCTAAGCGTCAGGCTTTCATCATCAATTACTTGCGTACCTTCAACCCGAAGAACGCGCGTATTGATTCTCCTGTGTCTGCAGCCCAAGGCTACGACTCGGTGTACCTGCTCGCCGCGGCCATCAAGCAAGCTAAAGCCGTGGACGGTCCCGCCATCAAAGCGGCCCTGGAAGACCTGAAGACCCCGGTTGAAGGTGTGGTGACTACCTATACCAAGCCCTTCACCGCCAAAGACCATGAAGCCATTACCGCCAATATCCCAGTGTTCGGTGAAGTCAAAGGTGAGAAAGTGGTTTATGCCTATGAAGCTGATCAGAAGAAAGCCTCTGAGATCCGCGTAAAAGACGCAAACGCTAAAGGCGCTTTGGAAGTTAAAAAGAAATAAGTGCTGCGGTAGTACCGCTACGCTTTCAAACAACTCGCCAGACCCTTAGGGCTGGCGAGTTTCTTTTATAAAGCAACCGCTGCGGTTGCGGACCCGCTGACGGGAAGATTGCTAAATTTTCGGTTGAAGAAATTATGGAAATATTGTTACAACTCGTTTATAGCGGTATCGCGCTAGGCATGATATATGCGGTCATCGCATTCGGTTACCAACTCACATTCCAGACTTCTGACACGCTGAATTTCGGCCAAGGCGATGCCTTGATGTTGGGCGCTATGGTGGGCCTGACACTGGTCAACCATGGCGTGAACTATTGGGTAATGCTGCCCCTGGTCATCGTCTTTGGCATGGTGCAAGGTGCCTTTGTGGAGCGCATCGGTGTCCAACCAGCGATCAAGATAAAAAGCGAATTTGGCTGGATTATGTCTACCATCGCACTGGGCATTATTTTCAAAAACGTAGCGGAAAACCTGTGGGGCCGTGATGACCTGAAATTCCCCTCCCCCCTGCCAGAAGCGCCCATGAATTTACTGGGCGCCAATGTGCTACCCATGGAAGTGTTGGTGGTCTTTGGTGCCATTGCCATGATGCTAGGCGTGGAATTTTTCAACCGCAAAACCATTTACGGCAAAGCCGTGGTCGCCACCTTCAATGACCGCGACGCGGCGAAGCTGATGGGCATAAATACCGGCCTAGTGATTACTTTTTCTTACGCTCTGTCTTCAGCGACGGCAGGCTTTGCCGGGGCCCTGATTGCCCCCCTGACGCTCACGGGTGCGACCATGGGTGCAGTCCTGGGCCTCAAAGCCTTTGCGGTGGCGATCATCGGTGGACTGACCAGTGGTCTGGGCATTATTGTGGGTGGCATTATTTTGGGTATCGCTGAAACCACCACCGGTTTTTATATTTCCACCGGCTACAAAGACGTGCCCGGACTGGTTCTCTTACTGATGGTGCTGGCACTTAAACCTGCGGGCTTGTTCGGTAAAACAGCGATCAAGAAAGTCTGACCATGAGCCGCAATTTCATACTTTCCCTTATCGTTGGTTTTGCCCTGCTGGCCGCAGCGCCGCTGT
Organism: Comamonadaceae bacterium; assembly: GCA_947447975.1. Classification (GTDB taxonomy): domain Bacteria; phylum Pseudomonadota; class Gammaproteobacteria; order Burkholderiales; family Burkholderiaceae_C; genus Allorhodoferax. The sequence goes on from CANFLU010000002.1 coordinate 150,217, forward strand.
ACACCGGCAACCCTTACTACATCCACATGATCGGTACGATCATGATTTACGCCATCTTGCTGTTCGGTCTGGACATCGTGGTGGGCTATACCGGTCAGGTCTCGCTAGGGCATGCGGGTTTGTTCGGCGTAGGCTCGTACACCGCGGGCGTGATGTTTTTGAAGCTTGGCGCACCGCTGTGGCTGATCATCCCCGCCAGCGTGGGCATCACGGCGGCCTTTGGCGCTTTGCTGGCCCTTCCTGCTTTGCGCGTCACCGGTCCGTATTTGGCCATGGTGACGCTGGCCTTTGGCACCATCATCCAGATTCTGATTAACGAGATGACCTTCCTGACCGAAGGCCCGCTGGGCATCAAAGTGCCCAAGCCAGACTTATTCGGCGCCAAACTCAGTGAGCACGGCTTTTATTGGCTGGTACTGGTTCTGATGGGCTTGTCCCTGGTGGTGGTGGACCGCATTTTGCGATCGCAGTTGGGCCGTGCGTTTGAAGCGTTGCGCGGCAGCCCAGTGGCATCTGACTGTATGGGGGTATCGGTCTATCGCTACAAGGTCTATGCCTTTGTGATCAGCGCCGGTTTTGCAGGTCTGGCCGGTTGCCTGTATGCCTATTCCGAGCAATACATCTCGCCCAATACCTACAACTTTGAATTGACCGTGCTGTTTCTGCTGGCCGTCATCATGGGCGGGCGTAAAACCCGTTCAGGCGCCCTGCTGGGTGCGGCCATCATCGTGATTTTGCCTAAACTACTGGACGATTTGGAAATGTTCCGCCAAGTCTCTACGGGTTTGGCGGTGCTCATGCTTATTGGCGCCATCATTGGCGTCGCCAGAAAAATCACTACCGTGCGCACCATGGCAATCCCGGTGGTAGGCACGATTGCATTAGCGGCATTTTCCTTCTGGCTCCAATCTATCACTGACTGGCGTCTGAGCATTTTTGGGCTGATGATTTTGTTTGTGGTGTATTACCTGCAAGATGGCATCGTCGGCTTTTTCCGCAAACTGTTTAGCGGCAAGAGCACGCGCGGTGTGGCGTATCAGGCGCCTGCCGATGCGAAAGATGCCATCCATGCAGCCGCCAATGCCCAGCACAGCGCAGACGGCAGCGAGTTGCTAGTCGCCAAGGGCGTGCTCATGCAGTTCGGCGGCCTCAAGGCCTTGAACGACGTGGACCTGGTCGTCAAGCGCGGCACCATCCATGGCCTCATTGGCCCCAATGGCTCTGGCAAGAGCACCATGATGAATGTGCTGACCGGCATCTATGTGCCCACCGCCGGGGAGATCGAGTTTTCGGGCGCCACCTTGGTGGATCGCACCTCGTCGGACATCGCTTTGTCTGGCATTGCGCGCACTTTCCAAAACGTACAGTTGTTCGGTGAAATGACCGCGCTGCAGAACGTACAGGTCGGTTTGCACCACACCTTTAACAGCAATTTGTTCGACGTGGCCTTGAACACGCCGCGCTACCAGCGCGAGGACTCTGATGCCATCGAACGCGGCATGGGGCTCTTGCACTTTGTCGGCCTGGCCGATTTGGCTGCCGAAGAGGCGCGCAACCTGCCCTACGGCAAGCAGCGTCTTCTGGAAATTGCGCGCGCACTGGCGCTGGACCCGCAGCTATTGCTGCTGGACGAACCGGCAGCCGGTTTGACTGCGCCCGACATCAAGGAGCTGATCGCCATCATCCGCAAAATTCGCGATCACGGCATAACCGTCATCCTGATCGAACACCATATGGATGTAGTGATGACCGTCTGTGACTCGGTCTCAGTGCTGGATTTCGGTCAGAAAATTGCCGAAGGCAAACCCGCTGAAGTACAGGCCAATGAAAAAGTGATTGAGGCCTATCTGGGCGCTCCCGCCGCTTGAACGCACAGGACTATTGTTTATGTTGAGCATCAAAAATCTGGAAGCTGGTTACGGCAAAGTGCAAGTCCTGCATGGAATTTCTATGGAAGTTCCCAAAGGCAAAGTGGTGACGCTGATTGGCTCCAACGGCGCCGGTAAGACCACCACCATGCGTGCTATCTCCGGCATGATCAGTCCGAGCGCGGGGGAAATCAGCCTCAACGGCACACGCACCGATGGCATGGAGTCTTTCACCATCGCTAAGCTGGGTCTGGCCCACTCGCCCGAAGGCCGCCGCGTGTTTGCCACCATGTCAGTCACCGACAACCTGATCTTGGGGGCTTTTCCGCGTTTGACCGGTAGCCGCCCCAAGGGGGATGTGCAGGGCGACTTAGAACGCGCCATGGACCTGTTCCCGCGCCTCAAAGAGCGACGCACCCAACTGGCCGGCACCTTGTCGGGCGGCGAGCAGCAAATGCTGGCCATGGCACGCGCTGTCATGCTTAATCCCGAGATTGTGCTGCTGGACGAGCCATCAATGGGTCTGGCGCCTATCCTGGTGGAAGAGGTGTTTCGCATCATCGCCGACCTCAAATCACGCGGTGTGACGATGTTGCTAGTGGAGCAATTTGCCGCCGCGGCATTGAAGGTGGCGGATTACGGATACGTACTGGAAAACGGCCGCATTTCCGTACACGGCCCGGCCGCGCAGTTGCAGGACGACCCGGCAGTAAAAGCTGCTTATTTGGGTGGTGGGCACTAGGGCGGTATCAACCTTTACTCGGGATGTGTTGAGCCCGCACGCTGACAGTTGCGTGTTCCGGGTCCTCGCGCATGGTTAGGCAATAAGGCATTGCTGACGGGGTACTGAGCCCGCGCGGCGGCAGCGGCAGGCGGGGTTCCTCACAACGCAGGCTGATCGTTCGTCACCCCGCCTGCCGCTACCACCACGCTGCGAAGTGCGTTATTGGTGAGCATACCCTAGCTTAGTAGCCAAGCACTTCAGGGTAGGCCTGATGCAAGCGCGCCCAGTTGCCAGGTACACCACTTCGCAGACCGTATTCGAATCCGCAGAGCGAACGCCATGCGCAGGATCACTGCATACTAAGACCCCCGCACGGCAAGCCGGCACTTCGCAGAGTCCGCGCAGGCCGGGGCCGGGTGACGAACGATTAGCCTCGCGTTGTGAGGAGCC
>CANFLU010000003.1 GCA_947447975.1 Comamonadaceae bacterium
AGGTCCTGGACCAAGGCGCTATCAAACCCTGGAAGGGCGTTTGAGGCCCATGGCTTTTTCTCTAGAGCCATGGATGGCGCAGCACTTGCGCCAGGTCGAAAACGCACTGGACCGGCTGTTAAGCCCCCACGCACCGCCCGGCTCGGCCTGGGCAGCGCCAGCCGATCTGAACGACGCCATGCGCTATGCCGTGCTCGATGGCGGCAAGCGCCTGCGGCCTCTGTTGGTACTGGCTGCGTTTGAGGCGGTCCATGGTGCGCCGGCATCGGATGCGGATGCCGCACCGATGCGGGCGGCCTGCGCAGTGGAGCTGATCCACGCGTATTCCCTGGTGCACGATGACATGCCCTGCATGGACAACGATGTGCTGCGCCGGGGCAAGCCCACGGTGCATGTGCAGTTTGGACAAGCCGGTGCGCTATTAGCCGGGGATGCTTTGCAAACCCTAGCTTTTGAGGTGCTAACGCCCTTGGACGCTCGTGTGGACCCGGCGGTGCAGGCGCGCTTGTGCGCCATCCTGGCCCGTGCTTCTGGCCGTGTTGGTATGGCGGGTGGCCAGGCGATTGATCTGGCCAGCGTAGGCCAGACCCTGTCCGAAGACAGTTTGCGCCATATGCACCAGCTCAAAACCGGCGCTTTGTTGCAGGCCAGCGTGATGATGGGAGCGGCCTGTGGGACCGCATCGGCTATGGCCTTGCAGGCTATGGAGGCCTTTGGGCAGGCTATTGGCCTGGCCTTTCAGGTGGTCGACGATGTGCTGGACGTCACCGCCGATTCGGCCACATTGGGCAAAACAGCGGGCAAGGACGCCGACAACGACAAACCCACTTATGTGGCCCTGATGGGCCTAGAGCGCAGCCGCGCTTATGCGGCCACCCTGGCCGAGCAGGCCCATGCCGCACTGCAGGGCAGCGGCCTGGCAGACACCGCCGCGCTGGCCGCCTTGGTAAATAGGGTGATACACCGTGTCCACTGAACGCTTTACGATTGGCGTAAAAACGGATAGCCTCCTACCCTTGTACGCGTAAGCTGACACTTTTAATTGATTTGAACCTTATGCCTGATAACGCAAAGCCCACGACAGCCTTGCTGCCGCAGATCAACAGCCCCCAGGACCTGCGCCGCTTACCGCGCTCTGATCTGCCCCGCGTGGCCGACGAATTGCGCAGCTATTTGTTGCACAGCGTCGCCCAGACCGGCGGGCACCTGAGCTCCAATTTGGGTACGGTGGAGTTGAGCATTGCGATGCACTATGTGTTTGACACCCCGCGCGACCGCTTTGTCTGGGACGTGGGCCACCAGACTTACCCGCACAAAATTCTCACGGGGCGGCGCGACCGCATGTCCACCTTGCGCCAGTTGGGCGGCCTGAGCGGTTTTCCCCAGCGGGCCGAAAGCGAATACGACACCTTTGGCACGGCCCATTCCAGCACTTCGATTTCAGCAGCCCTGGGCATGGCCATGGCGGCCAAGATCAAGGGCGATAAGCGCTACTCGGTGGCGGTGATTGGCGACGGCGCCCTGACCGCCGGTATGGCCTTTGAGGCCATGAACCACGCCGGTGTCGAAGATTGCCGCCTGCTGGTCATCCTGAACGACAACGAAATGAGCATCAGCCCGCCCGTGGGCGCGCTCAACCGCTATTTGGCGCAACTGATGAGCGGGCAGTTTTATGCCAAGGCCAAAAACGTGGGCAAAAGCGTGCTCAAAGGTGCGCCGACTTTGTTCGAGCTGGCTAAACGGATTGAAGAACACGCCAAAGGCATGGTGGTGCCTGCCACCTTGTTTGAGCAATTTGGGTTTAACTACATCGGCCCTATTGACGGCCACGACCTGGACTCGCTGATCCCCACCCTGGAAAACATCAAGCACCTGACAGGCCCACAGTTTTTGCATGTGGTCACCCGCAAAGGGCAGGGCTACCAAATGGCCGAGGCCGACCCGATTGCCTACCACGGGCCCAGCAAATTTGACCCCTCCATTGGGATTCAAAAACCGGCGGTTGCGCCCAAAACCACATTTACCCAGGTGTTTGGTAATTGGCTGTGCGATATGGCCGCGCAGGACGAGCGCCTGGTGGGCATTACGCCTGCCATGCGCGAGGGCTCGGGTCTGGTGGAGTTTGAAAAGCGCTTTCCCAAGCGCTACTTTGATGTGGGCATTGCCGAGCAGCACTCGGTGACCTTTGCCGCTGGGCTGGCTACCGAGGGTCTCAAACCCGTGGTGGCGATTTACTCCACGTTTTTGCAGCGCGCCTATGACCAGCTGATCCATGATGTGGCGATTCAAAATCTGCCTGTCGTTTTTGCACTGGACCGCGCCGGTCTGGTCGGGGCCGATGGCGCCACCCATGCGGGCAATTACGACATCGCTTACCTGCGCTGCATCCCCAATATGAGTATTGCCTGCCCAGCCGATGAAAACGAATGCCGTCAATTGCTGAGCGCTGCTTTCGAGCAAAACCACCCAGTAGCCGTGCGCTACCCGCGCGGTGCCGGTGCGGGTGTACCGGTGCAGGCCACCCTGGCCGGATTGCCATTCGGTAAGGGCGAAACACGCCTGCAAGGCGAGCAAATTGCCATCCTGGCTTTTGGAACCTTGCTGTACCCGGCGCTGGCCGTGGCCGAAAAACTAGGCATCAGCGTCGTCAATATGCGTTGGGCCAAGCCCTTGGACACCGAATTGCTGCTGCAGGTAGCCCGCAGCCATGCGGCCATCGTCACGGTGGAAGATGCTGCGGTGATGGGCGGGGCAGGCAGCGCGGTGCAAGAGGCCTTGCAAGCGGCAGGCGTGGTGCTGCCGGTACTCAGCCTGGGCTTGCCCGATACCTTTATCGAACACGGTGATCCCGCCAAGCTGATGTCCATGCATGGTTTGGACGCGGCGGGCATCGAAGCGGCTATCCACTTGCGTTTTGCGGGGCTTTTAGCACAGGTTTCCAAGGGAAAACCCCTGTCTAAAGCGGCTTAAAGCGGCCCAAAGCCTTCCTACAATCGCGCTTGGACGCATTGGCAGGCAGTGCGCTGGCGCACCGTCGGCGAATGGCCTGAATTTCTTTCACCCTTCCTTGGAGTTAACTATGGATCGTCGTTCGATTATTAAAAATGCCGGCATCGCAGGCGTGTTGGCCGCAGGCGCCGCACCGGCCGTCCATGCACAGGCCACTTTGCGTTGGCGCTGTGCGTCGAGCTTCCCAAAAGCGCTGGATACGCTGTTTGGTGTATGCGACGTGTTTGCGAAAAAAGTGGGCGAGTTGAGCGGCGGCAAGTTCACCATCAGCACCCATGCGGCTGGCGAGTTGATGCCTGCCTTTGGCGTGCTGGACGGCGTGTCCAACGGCACCATCGAAATGGCCAACACCGCCTCTTATTATTTCTTCGGCAAGGACCCCACCTATGCGCTCGATTGCGCTGTACCCTTTGGCCTGAACAGCCGCCAAATGACGGCTTGGATGTACGAAGGCAATGGCCTGAAATTGTTCCGCGAGCATTTTGGCAAAGTCGGTATCGTCAACTTCCCTATGGGCAATACTGGCGTGCAAATGGGCGGTTGGTTCCGCAAAGAAATTAAAGGTCTGGATGACCTCAAAGGCCTGAAGTTCCGTTGCGGTGGTTTTGCCGGCAAGGTGCTGGAGCGCTTGGGCGTAGTGCCCCAGAACATTCCTGGCGGCGAGATTTACCAGGCCCTGGAAAAAGGCACGATCGACGCAGCAGAATGGGTCGGCCCCTATGACGATCTGAAACTGGGCCTGAACAAAGTGGCGCAAAACTACTACTACCCCGGTTTTTGGGAAGTGGGCCCACAACTGTCGCTCTACGTGAACCAAAAAGCCTACGAAGGCCTGTCTTCGGAGTACAAAGCCATTGTCGAGTGCGCTGCAGCCTATGCACACACCGACATGCAAGCCAAGTACGATTCGCGCAATATGCCGGCACTGAAAACCCTATTGGGCCAAGGCGCCAAGCTGCAACGATTCCCCAAAGAAATTATGGCTGCAGCCTTCAAATCGGCTACCGACATCTACGCCGAATTGAGCGATACCAACCCCGCTTGGAAAAAAATCTATGCGGACTACTCTGCCTTCCGCAAAGAGAGCAATCTGTGGTTTAGCTTGGCAGAGGCGTCCATGGATGACTTCATGCAAGCGCAAAAGCTGTAAACCGCAACGCGCTTTCAGCAAACAAAAAACCCCGCCTTGGCGGGGTTTTTTTATGCCTTACTAAAGCTCAAAGCGCGAAGGCTGATAGCGGCGAGCCCCTAGCACTAGATGGCAGTCTGGGATTTTGCCAATCAAGGCTTCTTGCTTTGCTCCTCTTTCATAGACTCCAGCATGCGTGCCATGGGGTCTTCTTTTTCATCGGCCGTACCTGCATTGGTTTTTTCGGCTGCTGCCTTATCGTCCGTGCGCTGCTGCGAATCGGTTTGTAATTGCTGCATCACCGTATCGGCATCCACCGTCGGGTCTTTGGTCAGGCCGCTGGAGACCAAGGTGGGGAAGGCGATGATAAGGCCGACCATCAAAATCTGGATCAGTACAAAGGGCACGGCGCCCCAGTAAATTTGCTCGATGGTGACGCGCTTGGTCGGCTTTTGGGTCACTTTGTCCACATAGTCCTCGTTGGGCGCCACGCTGCGCAGATAGAACAGCGCAAAGCCGAAAGGCGGGTGCATGAACGAAGTCTGCATATTTACCGCCAGCAGCACACCGAACCACACCAGATCAATACCTAGCTTTTCGGCCACCGGCGCAATCAGTGGAACGATGATGAAGGCCAGCTCAAAGAAGTCCAGGAAGAAAGCCAGCACGAACACCAATATGTTCACCACGATCAAAAAGCCCAGTTGTCCGCCCGGCAGACCTGAAAGCAGGTGCTCCACCCACTTGGGTCCGTCCACACCTTGGAAGGCCAGGCTGAACACGGTAGCGCCGATCAGGATGAACAGCACAAAGCAGGACAGCTTCATGGTCGAGTCCATGGCCTGGCGCATCAGCTTGAGGTCGATACGACCGCGCGCAATCGCCATGACTAGTGCACCCACCGCGCCCATAGCGCCGCCTTCGGTAGGCGTTGCAATACCCAGAAAAATCGTACCCAGCACAAGAAAAATTAGGGCCAGGGGCGGAATCATCACAAAGGTAACGCGCTCGGCCATATTGGAGAGCAGACCCATCTTGGTGATCCGGTTGACGACGGCGGCAACAAAGGCCACGCCCACGCCCACGCACATAGAGGTCACGATCAGTTCGTCCAGCGCCACGGTGGCCGGGCGCCATTTAGCAAAGCCGATAGCGGCAGCCGTGGACAAAATTACCAGAATTAGCAAGGAGCGCAGGCCAGAGGTGCCGTCTTTTTCGCGGATGGTGCGCGCCTCGGCGGGCAGGGCTGGCACGGACTGTGGGTAAAAAATACTGAGCACCACGATATACAGGATGTACAGGCCGGTAAGCACAAAGCCGGGAATGAAAGCGCCTTTGTAAAGGTCGCCCACGCTTTTGCCCAATTGGTCGGCCAGCACAATCAGCACCAGCGAGGGCGGGATGATTTGCGCCAGCGTGCCCGAAGCGGCAATCACACCGCTGGCTACACGCCGGTCATAGCCATAGCGCAGCATGATGGGCAAGGAGATGAGGCCCATAGAGATCACCGATGCAGCTACCACGCCGGTGGTCGCGGCCAACATGGCGCCCACCAAAATGACCGCATAGGCCAGGCCGCCGCGGATCGGGCCGAACAACTGGCCAATGGTGTCGAGCAAGTCCTCGGCCATGCCTGAGCGTTCCAAAATCAAGCCCATAAAGGTGAAGAAGGGAATGGCTAGCAAGGTGTCGTTTTGCATGATGCCGAACATGCGTAGCGGCAGGCTTTGCAAAAAGGCGGGCTGTATGACCCCCAACTCCACGGCGACAAAGCCGAAAAACAAACCGCAGGCGGCTAGCGAGAAGGTCACTGCGTAGCCGAACATCAAAAAGACGATCAGCGAGGCAAACATGATGGGCGCCATATTGGCGATCAGGAACTCGTTCATTTGGCAGCTCCCATTTGCGCGGCTTCGCGGGCGGCGACTTCTTTTTGCAGCAGGAACTCGGCGAGTTCTTCCTCAGCGGTCTTACTTCCTTGCTTTTTGGTGGGATCGGGCACCAAACCCTGGAGAAAGGCGATCCGCTTGATCAGCTCGGAAACCGCTTGGATGGCCAGCACCAGCATGCCCAGTGGCAGCAGGGCAAACACCGGCCAGCGGATCAGGCCGCCGGCATTGGAGGAGACCTCTTGCGTTGCATAGGCATTGATGACCAAGGGCAAGGCCAGCTTGGTGATCATGAAGGTAAAGGGGAGCAGGAACACGCAGATGCCGATGATGTCGATCCAAATCTGGGTGCGCTTGGAAAAGCGCCCGGAGATGACGTCAATCTTCACATGCTCTTGGCGCAGCAGCGTGTAGCCTGAGGCCAGCAAAAACACGGCGGCAAACAAATACCACTGAATTTCAAGGAAGCCGTTGGAACTCATGTTGAAGGCTTTGCGCATGGAGGCATTGGCCGCGCTGATCAAGACCGCAAAAAGTACCAGCCAGGCCACCCAGCGGCCCATCCATTCGCTAAACGCATCAATGCGTTTGGACAGGGATAAAAGAAAGTTCATAAGGGCTCCAGTCAATCATCAAAGCATGGGGCAGCGCCGTGGAGCGATGCCAAGCTAACAGGCCATTTTATTGGCCCATGGTGTAAGAATCCGTTCAGATAGATGGCAGTCGACTGGGGATTACCCTTGCAGGGGCTTTAATGCAAGCCATGAAACTGCAGCACATAGACCGCAGCGCCGGCCAAGTACCCGGCCAGCGCCAGCCCGCTGATTTTGCGCAGGTACCAAAGAAAGTCGATGCGCTCCAGACCCATGGCGGCCACGCCCGCGGCCGAACCGATGATCAAAATCGAACCGCCGGTGCCAGCGCAATAGGCCATAAATTCCCACAGAAAACTGTCCGGCGGGTACTGCGCGAGCTCGTACATGCCCATGGACGCGGCAACCAAGGGCACGTTGTCCACCACCGCGCTTACCAGTCCGATGATTAGCACGATCACATCTTGGCGCCCCACCGCATGGTCCAGCCAATGGGCCAGGGCCGGCAAAATATGGCTGTGCTCAAGCACTGCCACCGCCAGCAAAATACCAATAAAAAACACAATGGCCGACATATCGATACGCCCCAGCGCGCTCACCAAGGTGAGCCCTTGTTTGTCGTCCTCTTCCTTGTGCTTGTGCATTAAATCGCCTACCAGCCAGAGCACACCCAGACCCAGTAGCACGCCCATAAACGGCGGCAAATGCGTCACCGCTTTGAACACCGGCACCAGCACCAGCACGCCCAGGCCGAGCAAGAGCATCACGGTTTGCTCTAAGGCAGTGGTGCTGGACTTGTCCGAGGCCACCGCCTTGGGCGACTCCACCACGCGTCCGCTGGCCATCCAAGCCGCCACGACCAAAGGCACGAGCAAGTTGACGATAGAGGCCAGAAACACGCCTTGCATTACCGCCAAGGTGGTGATCTGCCCACCAATCCAGAGCATGGTGGTAGTGACATCGCCAATCGGCGTCCAGGCGCCGCCAGCATTGGCGGCGATGACGATGATGCCGGCAAACAGCAGCCGGTCGTCGCGCTTATCGAGCAGGCGCTTCATGAGCGACACCATCACGATGGCGGTGGTCAGATTGTCCAAAATCGCGCTCAGGAAAAAAGTCGCTAAGCCAATCATCCACATCAGCACCGGCAGGCGGGTGGTGGAAATACGCCGCGTCAGCACTTCAAAACCGTTGTGCGCGTCGATCACCTCGACGATGGTCATGGCGCCGATCAGGAAAAACACAATTTGCGCCGTGCCGGTGAGCGAATCGGCCAACTCGGCATTGAGTGCATCCGCATCCGGCCCGCCCATGGCGTAGACCACCCACAGCACACCCGAGCCCAGCAAGGCAGCAGCAGATTTGTTGACGCCCAGCGGATGCTCAAAAACAATCGCGGCGTAGGTCAGGACAAAAATGAGAGAAAGTGCCAAGGTCATTCCCCGAAGATAACCCAGTGCATGGGTGGCGGCTATGGGGGAATGCCCGCCCTGTGCGGTGCTTGGCGAACCGGCAGGGCCTAGGCGCGGTCCTCTCGGTCCATGCTCCGATCAATCGCCCGCAAGCGTGCCAAGGGGTCACTCTCTTGCAACAAAGCTTGTTTGTAGGCGGCAGGAAGCGGCAAGAGTTCGGCCCAGCGGTTGGCGACCCAGCCGCATTCATCCAGGCGAAAAGGTGGCAACAGGGGAAGCTCGGGGAGGCGTCCGTCCTCTTGCGCCATGGCGATACCCCGGCCCAGGCGCTGGGCCAGGTACTGGAGCTCGGGTGGGATGTCCACTGCGGCATCGGGCGCCAGGTATTCCACCTCGCCTTGCCATACGCCCAAGGGGCCTGGGCGGGTGTGGTGCAGGGCAAAGCGCGCTCCGCCATGGCAGCGTATGCGCAGCAGCGCGGCCTGCACGGTTTCCAGGCTGTCGACATGGGCCAGCGTTCCATAAGGGTAAAGGGTGGGTTGCTGGCCCGGGACCGTCACTTCCTGCCCTTGCTCTATCCAGGCGATACCAAACGGTGTTTGCTCGCGGTGGCAGCGGCGCACCAAATCCAGGTAACGCACCTCAAAGATTTGCAAGTCCAGGCGCCCATCGGGGTATAAGCCGTGGGAGAGCGGGAAAAGGGGTATGGTTTCCATGGGGGCGTAGGTAAAAGGCGGTGCGGCAGGATACTATCGCGCCCAATGCGCAATGCGCTGTCAGGTGCCAAAGCCCTTGCCAGCCAGCGCCCACCGTCTGATCGTTGGAAAGCAGCCATATGAAAGCTATTTGGAAAAACACCGTCATCGCCCAGAGCGAGGACATCGTCATGGTCGAGGGCAACCACTATTTCCCCGCTAGCGCGCTGAACCGTGAGTTTGTGCACTTCAGCAACCACCGCAGCAGCTGCGCATGGAAGGGCCAGGCCCATTACTATTCGCTGATGGTGGACGGTGAACTCAACGCCGACTGTGTCTGGTACTACCCAGATCCCAAGCCCGAAGCCGCCGCGATCCGCGACCGGGTGGCGTTCTGGAAGGGTGTGCAGGTCAGCGAGTAAGCCGGTTTCATTGTTTACACACAACACAAAGGAGATAGCCTATGTCCATGATGTCTAAAAGAAATTTATTGCAAAGCGGCGGCCTGATGGGCGCGGGTGCGCTGTTGGGCTGCGCTACCCCGGGCATCAGCCAGAACGCTGTGAAAACGCCGTTTGCCGTACCTGCGGTGTATGTTCCTATCGTCGGCAGCGACGAAAAATTTCCGGTGCGACGGATTTACTGCATCGGCCGTAACTACGCCGCGCATTCGCGCGAAATGGGTTCGGACCCGACGCGCGAGCCGCCGTTTTTCTTCCAAAAACCGACCGACGCGATCCAGAACGTGCCCGTCGGCGTAGTGGTCGATCATCCGTATCCCACCCTGACCAAGAACTACCACTATGAAGCCGAACTGGTCGCCGCCTTGGACAAAGGCGGGCGCAATATTCCCGTGGACAAGGCCTTGGAATTGGTCTACGGCTACAGCCTAGGCCTGGATATGACCCGGCGCGATTTGCAGCGCGCCCTGGGCGATGAGAAAAAGCCCTGGGAAATCGGCAAGAGCTTTGACCATTCGGCGCCTATCGGTCCGATTCACAAACTAGCCACAACAGGACACTTTACCAAGGGCAGTATTTGGCTCAAGGTCAATGGCCAAATCAAGCAAAACGCCAATCTGAACCAGATGATCTGGTCGGTCGCAGAGCAAATATCCAAGCTGTCGGAGGCGTTTGAGCTATTCCCCGGCGACATCATTTATTCCGGCACGCCGGAAAACGTGGGTCCGGTAGTGCGGGGCGATGTCATCGAAATGCACATCGACGGCCTGCCCAACCTGAGCGTCAAAATTGTTTAAGACGCCTTAGGCGATCAGGTCAAACAGGCGCCCGGTCAGACCGTCGGTAAAGCTTTTGGCTTCCTGCGGCTGGGGCGAGTGAGTAGGCGCATGGCTGAGGTGCTTGGGCGGGGCTTGAAAAGCCCAAGGGTAGGCCGTGCGCAAATCCTGGGCGCAGCGCCAAGCGCCGGGTAAGTTGCTGCTTTGCAGGGCGGCACCGATGTGGGTCATGTGGCTGTTGTGCGCCATGTCTTCGTCATGGCTGACCACGGCGCTAAAAGCCAGGCGGGCAGCATCCAAGGAACCCGATTGCAGCGCGGCGATTAACTGGCGCAGGCGCTGTTCACGCTTTTTCTTGCGTTCGCCCGCGTTGTCTGCGTAAGGGCCTGAGCGGATTTCCCAGCCCATGCTTTGGATTCCAATTCCTTGTGCCATGGCGCACTCCTGCGTTGGCTCCAAGACGTTTGCACGCCTTACCTATCCGCTGCGGGCCCCTGCCAATGTGCGGATGCCGTTAAGCGGCGCCTAGAAGTTGCCGCTTGTGCTTCGGTTTAGCAATTTGCGGGCCATAATTTCATTGCTCGTTGATATTTACCGCGCCTGCGCTGCAAAGTGCCCAGGCCAAGGCGGCATTTCCACGTCCAAAGATTGGTTTGAAGCAGTGTTTGTGTATCCTGCACGCCTATCGCCCGCCCCCAAGGAGTTCCATGGTCCCCGCCGCCCATTTGTTGCCACCCGACGATGCTTTGCGCCGCCAGTTGCATGACGAGGTCCACGCCCGCCCACCGGCCAGCTTGCAGCTACCCGCGCTGGTCACGTTTGTGGCGGTGCTCAATGCCGAAGTCAGCCGTGAGCAAGAGGCAGCGCATTTGCGCGCTTTGCCCGGTCAAGAGGCTTTGACGGCGCAGAGCCTCGAGGGCAATTTTTTGCGTATCCACCTGGAGGGCTATACCCTGAAGTGGGAGCGCCATACCGAGTTCAGCCGCTATTCCATCGTGCAGCCGCTGGCCACCTCGGATTGCGTCTGCGAGCCTGCCCAGGTACTGGCAAGCTTGGCCGTACCCGCCCCATGGCTACGCGCGATTCCGGGGGCCACGGTGGCCGCGGTGCAGATGGCCATGGTGCATGGCGATTTGCAGCAAGGTAGTGTGTTGATGGAACTGGCGCAACAGTGGTTGGGTGGCTCGGACATCGCAGCGTCGCAGTTGGGGCATGGGCATTCGGCGGCGTATACCGAATTCAAGATCGGTGCCGATGGCTTTGAGCGCATGTTGGTGGTTGCGCCGGTGGGCACGAGCCAAGCGCGCGCCGGACGGGTTTCTCAGCGCTTGCTGGAACTGGAAACCTACCGCCTGATGGCGCTGCGTGGTTTGCCAGTGGTCAAGGCCCTGGGTCCCGAGCTAGCACAGGCCGAGACCACGCTGGCCGATATCACGGCCCGACTGGAAGGCAATACCGCCAGTGACCAGCAGCTGTTGGACCAACTGGTGGCACTGGCCGCGCGGGTGGAGCGCTATGTGGCCTTGCACAGTTACCGGTTTTCGGCGACCCAGGCTTACAACACCCTGGTAGTGCAACGCATCGCCGAGTTGCGCGAAAAAGTCATGCCCGGCACGCAGACCATAGGCGAATTTATGCAGCGCCGCTTATCGCCGGCCATGGCCACGGTCGCCGCGACGGCGCAGCGCTTGGCAACCTTGTCCGAGCGCGTGTCGCGCACCAGCGCTTTGCTCCGCACCCGGGTGGACATTGCCACTGAACAGCAAAACCAGCAGTTGCTGGAAAAGCTCACGCGCGGGCAGGAATTGCAATTGCGCTTACAAACCACGGTGGAAGGCTTGTCCATCGCGGCCATTTCTTACTACGTCGTCAGCCTGCTGCAGTATGCGGTCAAAGCGCTGATTGCAGCGGGCTTGCCCTTGAACCTGGAGATCGCGGTAGGCATTTGCGTGCCACTGGTGCTATGGGGCGTGTGGCGCATCACCCGCAAAGTGCAGGCGGCTTTGAATAAAAAATAAGGGCGACCATGGCGCTGTGCCTAGTGCACGCTATAGCCCATGGTCTGGGGCAGCCAAAGCACGATTTGTGGGAAGACCGTGATAGCCAGCAGCAATGCCAGCAGCATCAGCAAAAACGGCCAGCCCTCTTTCATCATCGCGCCTATCGGAATACCGGTCAGCGCTTTGATGACAAATAGCAGCATGCCAAACGGCGGGTGAATCAGGCCGATCATCATATTGAGCACCACCAGCACGCCAAAGTGCACCAGGTCGATGCCCAACAGTTTGACTGCAGGCAACAGCATGGGCACAAACACCAGCAGCAGCACCGACACATCCAAAAAGCAACCCAGCACCAAAAAAAGCAGATTCACGAACAGCAAAAATTGCAGGCGCGACAACTGCATGCCCTGGACCCACTGCGCCATGGCCTGGGGCACGCCCTCGGCGGTGAAGGCATAGTTCAGGATGAAGGAGCCCGCCAAGATGAGCGTGATCACCGCACTGCTGCGCGTGGACTCCAGCACCACGGCCCAAAAGCTTTGCCAACTGAGCGCGCGAAACACCAGCGCTGCCAGCACCAGCGCATGCAAGGCGGCAACCGCTGCCGCTTCGGTGGGTGTGAAGGCGCCGCTGTAAATGCCGCCCAGCAACACTAGTGGCATCGACAGGGGAAGCGCGCCTCGGAAAAAAATTTGCGGCCACTCGCGCAAAGGCACTGGCGCTTCGCGTGGCATATTGCGCCGCGTGGCGATGACGTGAACCACCAGCATCATCAACAAAGCCATGCATACACCGGGTACCACGCCGCCCAAAAACAAGGCGCCTACCGAGGTGCCTGAGACCAGGGCATAGATGACCATCGGGATACTCGGTGGGATGATGGGGCCCAGGGTGGCGCTCGCCACCACTACCGCACCAGCAAAGCCTGGTGTGTACTCGGGCTTCTTCAACATCTCGCGGATGGTGACCAAGCCCGGGCCTGCCGCGTCGGCAATGGCGCTGCCGCTCATGCCCGAAAAAATCACACTCACCACAATATCCACCTGTGCCAGGCCGCCGCGCATACGGCCTACCAGAATCCGGCAAAAATCAAAAATCCGTTCGCTCACGGTGCCTGCGTTCATGATGTTGGCGGCAAACACAAACATAGGCACCGAGAGCAGCACATAGTTGTTGTACAGGCCGTTACACACTTGCTCGGCCACCAGCCCTAGGTCCTGTCCTTTGGCCAGCAGGTAGGCGATGCCCCCCGCCAACATGCCAAAGCCGATGGGCATGCGCATCAACATAGCGCCTAGCATGACGGCCACCAAGCAGAGCAGGGGCTGGCTCATGGCGCTGGCGCCTGGCTATCGTCTTCGCCGGGGCCGCGCAATGCCTGCACGATCTGGCCCAGGCTGCGCAGCACCATGGCCAGCAGCAAGACGATGAAGGGTAAATAGACCGCCATCAGGGGTACGCCCAGCACGGGCGTGCCCTCACGTGCCATGAAGTGCACATAGTCCCAACTGGCCGGTAGTGCCACCAGGGCCAGGCCGCCGATAAGTGCATTACCCAGCACTTGCAGTACACGACGCCAGCGCGCATTGGCCCCATTCCACACTAGGTCAAAGGCCACATGCTCACGCTGCGGCACCATGGTGGCCGCCGCCCACAAAATAATCCAGACATACAAAATGACGGCAGCCTCGTCACTCCAGGCCAGCGGTTGATTGAAAACAAAACGCGCGGTGATTTGCACCACGAAGACCAAAAACAAAGCGATAAACAGCAGGCCACCGAGCGCCTGCGCCGCCTTGTGCAGCCAGGCTTTCATTGCGGTGCCAAGGCCTTAGCGCACCGCATGGATACGCTCTAGCAGGCCCGCGGGCCAGGTCTTGCCGTAGTCGGCGTTTTGGTAGGCGGTTTGCACGGTTTTGTGGAAGGCATCCAGGTCCGGGGTACTGATCTGCAAGCCTTCTTTCTTGAAAAATTCCACGAGCTGAGATTCTTCTTTCAGGCGATTTTCATTGTTAAAAGCGGCTGCGGCCTGCGCTGCCCCTTGCACCTTGCTGCGTTGCGCCGGGCTGAGCGCTTGCAGGGCTTTGTTGGAGATCGCAATAAACAAGCCATCGACCAAGTGGCTGGTCAGTACGATTTGTTTGGTCACTTCATAAAATTTGGCCGCTTTGACGGTGGGCAGTGGGTTGTCCTGCGCGTCAATCGTCCCTGATTTGAGGCCCATATACACCTCGCCAAAGGCCAAAGGAGTGGCGGTCGCGCCCAGGGCTTCGCCTAAAAACAACCAGTCCTTGGAGCCGGGCATGCGCAGTTTGATGCCTTTGAGGTCCGCCGGATTGCGCACTTGGCGCACATCGCGCAAATTGAGCTGGCGCGTGCCTAGGTAGCACGTGGACAAGACACTGATGTCCATTTTTTCGGACACGGTTTTAAACAGGTCTGTGCCGATAGGACCGTTAAAAATCTTTTGCTGCTGGACCGGATCACGCACCACATAGCCGGCCGTGAAGATGGAAAACGCAGGTACGATTTTGGCCATATCGGCGGCCGACACGGTCGTCAATTCCAGGTTGCCGCGTGCCATGGCTGCAGGCTCTGCGCCTTGCTTGAACAAGCTGGCATTGAGATTGATTTGCACATCAAACTCGCCCGGTGCGCTTTTGTCCAAATGCTCTTTAAACACCGTCCACATCTTGGCATGCCAGTCCTCAGGCACCGCGGGCGATGAAATGCGCAGCATGATCTTGCTCTGGGCCATGGCCGGCAGGCCCTGGCTGAGCGCCGTCGCTGCGCACGTGGCAAGCAGGCTTCGGCGGCGCCATGTCGCTGATGCGACGGGAAATCGTTTTTGCATCCTGGTGTCTCCTGTGAAATCTACATGCATGGCCCAGTAGCCGCCGCAGGCGCTACCGGCCTTGGCGGGCTCAGGACGCCAGTGCCTCCAGCAACTCTGTTTCGATAGCGATCTGTGTTTTATTGTGCTGCAAGGATGCGCCGTGGATTAAAAAAGTATCTTCCACCCGCTCGCCCAGCGTGGCCACTTTGGCCAGTTGGACCACGATATGGTGCTGTGCCAGCACGCGGGCAATGGAGTACAGCAGACCCAGGCGGTCGCTGGCCGAGATGTTGAGCAGCCAATTTTGCGCTTTTTCGTCCGGACGCAGGGTGACGCGCGGCGCAATTGGAAAGCTTTTGACGCGGCGCGATACCCGGCCTTTGGTGGGTGCAGGAAGCACCCCGGCCAGGGCAATGGCGTGCGCGAGGTCGGCTTCGACCATGTTGGTGAGTGCCTGGTAGTGTTCCTCCATGCCCGCTGAAGTGACCACTTCAAAGGTGTCGAGCGCATAACCGCGCTGGGTGGTATGGATGCGGGCATCTACCACGCTGAAAGAGGCCTGGTCAAAATAGCCGCAAATGCGGGCGAATAAATCGGCCTGGTCTGGCGTATAGACCAGCACCTGCAGGCCTTCGCCTACGGCGGAGCGGCGTGCGCGCACGATGGGCTTGTGGGAATCCACATGGCGCGAGAGTTGTTTGGCGTGCCAGGCAATGTCCGCCGCGTCGTGGCGCATGAAGTAGCTCACATCCAAGGTATCCCACAGCGCTTTGTGCGACTCAAAAGGTAGCGCGTGCAAGGCCAGCATGACCAGAGCGTCGCGTTTACGGCTTTCGACCTCGGCTTGGGCATCCGGTGCGCGCCCACCTAGCGCACGGGCGGTGTAGCGGTACAGGTCTTCCAGTAATTTTCCCTTCCACGCATTCCAGACCTTGGGCGAGGTGCCACGAATATCGGCTACGGTCAGCAAATACAAGGCGGTCAGGTTGCGCTCATTGCCCACACGCTTGGCGAACTGGGCAATCACCTCCACATCGCTGAGGTCGGACTTTTGCGCCACATGGCTCATCGTGAGGTGCTGCGCCACCAAAAACTCGACCAGTGCGGTGTCTTGTGCGCCTATGCCATGCAACTTGCAAAAGCGCCGGGCTTCGACGCAGCCCAGCTCGGAGTGGTCGCCGCCGCGCCCTTTGGCAATGTCGTGGAACAAGGCCGCGATGGACAACACCCAGGGTTTGTCCCAGCCCGCTGCCAGTTGCGAGCACAGCGGGTATTCGTGCGCATGCTCGACGACAAAGAAACGCCGTACGTTGCGCAGCACCGTCAGGATATGCTGGTCCACGGTGTAGACGTGGAACAAGTCGTGCTGCATTTGTCCCACGATGCGCCTAAATACCCAGAGGTAGCGGCCCAAGACCGAGGTCTGGTTCATCAAGCGCATGGCATGGGTGATGCCTTGGGGCTGCATCATAATTTGGCGGAAGGTGTCGCGGTTGACCGGGTCCCGTCGGAAGGCGCCATCCATCAAAGCACGCGCGTTGTACAGCGCGCGCAGCGTGCGCGAGGACAGGCCTTTGATGCCCACGGTTTGCTGGTACAGCAAAAAAGTTTCCAAAATCGCGTGCGGGTCGCGGTGGTACACATCGTCGCTGACCACATCCAGCATTCCAGCTTTATCATGAAAGCGCTCATTAATGGGCCGCAGGCTGTGGGTGGAGGGGCTCAGCCGCTCCTCGATATTCATCAGCAATATTTGATTGAGCTGGGTCACCGCTTTGGCGGCCCAGTAGTAGCGTTTCATAAGCGCCTCGCTGGCGCGTACCAGCGCCCGGCCTTCGCCGCTGATATTGCTATAGCCAAAACTGTTTGCAACAGCTGTTTGTAGGTCAAACACCAGCCGGTCTTCGCGCCGCTGCGCGGCCAAATGCAGGCGTACCCGGATTAAAAATAGCAGAGCCTGGTTGCGCTCGAGGTGCTGGATTTCCAGCGCGGTGGCCAGGCCGCTGGTTTGGAGCGCTTGCCAGTTATCGCCTAGCTGTGCTGCTTTCGCCACCCACATGATGGCGTGTAAATCGCGAATTCCGCCGGGAGACTCTTTGCAATTGGGTTCCAGCGCATAAGGTGTGTCCTCGAACTTGGTGTGCCGCTGGCGCAGTTCCAATGTCTTGGCAATAAAAAATGCGCGTGGGTCCAGCGCCGCCAAAAAAGCGGTTTTGAACGCGCTCGCCAGTGATTGATCACCGGCCACGCAGCGGCTTTCAAGCAATGCGGTTTGTACCGTGACATCTTTGGCCGATTCGCTTAGGCATTCAGACAGGGTGCGCACGCTGGAGCCAATTTCCAGACCGGCGTCCCAGCAGCTACCGATAAAGCTTTCGATGCGCATGGCGCGCTCCGCATCCTGTCCTTGGCTCGCTTGGTCGGGCAGCAGCACCAGCACGTCCACGTCTGAGTAGGGGAATAGCTCACCCCGGCCATAGCCCCCAACGGCCAATAGCGCACAGGGGGCGCCGAGCCCCGCCTGGTTCCAGAGTTGGAGCAGCAGGTCGTCTGCCAATGCCGCCAGTTGGCGCAGTACTTTGTGTACGCTGCGAGGCGCAAAGGCGGGCGTTTGTACCGGTGCGAGCAAAGCCTCTTTGCCGCTGCGGTAGGCGGCGCGCAAGGCTTTCAAGTCACTCATCGCATGCGCTGCCCGCGTGCTACTGCGCTTAAGCGGGCTGCGACTGCGCAGCAGTCACAAAGGCCGGCGTGGCTGGGCTGCCCGCGGACAGGGTCAGTACCTCATAGCCGGTGGGGGTGACCAGCACGGTGTGTTCCCATTGTGCCGACAGTGAGCGGTCCTGGGTCACGATAGTCCATCCGTCTTTTTCCGGGCCGTCCTTGATGTCTTTGCGCCCGGCATTGATCATGGGCTCAATGGTGAAGGTCATACCCTCCACCAGTTTTTCCAGCGTGCCGGGGCGGCCGTAGTGCAGCACTTGCGGCTCTTCATGGAATACCTGGCCGATGCCATGGCCGCAAAACTCGCGCACCACGCTAAAGCCTTGGCCCTCGGCAAACTTTTGGATCGCATGGCCGATATCGCCCAAGTGGATGCCGGGCCGTACCATTTTGATGCCGTGCCACATCGCGTCGTAGGTGATCGCGCACAGGCGTTTGGCGGCAATAGAGGCCTCACCCACCATGAACATGCGACTGGTATCGCCGTGCCAACCGTCTTTGATGACGGTGACGTCGATGTTGACGATATCGCCTTTTTTCAGCACTTTGTCATTAGGGATGCCATGGCAGACCTGGTGGTTGACCGAGGTGCAGATGGACTTGGGGTAGGGCGTGTTGCCACCGCCTTTGTAATTGAGCGGCGCGGGAATGCCGCCTTGCACATCGACGATGTAATCATGCGCCAACTTGTCCAGCGCATTGGTAGTGACGCCGGCTTGCACAAAAGGCGTCAGGTAGTCCAGCACTTCCGAGGCGAGTCTGCCCGCAACCCGCATGCCGGCGATGCCGGCGGCGTCTTTATAAGTAATCGTCATGGGGCTGGATTATCCCACCTGCCTTATTCTTGCTCGAGGAAGCGCTGGGCATCGAGGGCCGCCATGCAGCCTGTGCCCGCGCTGGTGATCGCCTGGCGGTACACATGGTCTTGCACGTCGCCTGCCGCAAACACGCCGGGCACACTGGTCATGGTGGCAAAGCCTTTGAGGCCGCCTTGCGTCACGATGTAGCCGTTTTCCATGGCCAGCTTGCCTTGGAAAATATCAGTATTGGGGGCGTGGCCAATGGCAATAAAGCAGCCTTGCAGCGCCAGATCCTGGGTGCCGCCATCGACCGTGCTGCGCAAACGAATGCCAGTGACGCCAGAGGCATCTCCCAGCACTTCCTCCAGGGTCTGGAAGGTTTTGAGCTCGATCTTGCCGGCGGCGACTTTTTCCATCAGCTTATCCACCAAAATCGGCTCGGCTTTGAATTTATCGCGCCGGTGTACCAGATAGACCTTGCTGGCAATGTTGGAAAGGTAGAGCGCTTCTTCCACCGCCGTATTGCCACCGCCAACGACGCAGCACACCTGGTCGCGGTAGAAAAAACCGTCACAAGTTGCACAGCCAGATACGCCGCGGCCCATGAATGCGGTTTCCGAGGACAAGCCCAGGTACTTGGCCGAGGCCCCGGTGGCGACGATGAGTGCGTCGCAGGTATAGCTTTTGCCATCGCCATGCAGGGTGAAGGGGCGCTGGCTCAGGTCCACGCTGCTGATATGGTCAAAAATCACCTCGGTTTTAAAGCGTTCGGCGTGCTCCAAAAAGCGTTCCATCAGCTCCGGCCCTTGCACACCTTGGGCGTCTGCGGGCCAGTTGTCCACGTCGGTGGTCGTCATGAGTTGGCCGCCTTGGGCCATGCCGGTGATCAACATGGGTTTGAGGTTGGCGCGGGCCGCGTAAACGGCGGCGGTATATCCGGCGGGGCCAGAGCCCAAAATCAGGACGCGGGCGTGTGTTGCTGTAGTCATAGGGGAAGGCAGTGCAGTCAAAGTAGGAAGAAAGGAGCAAGCGACCGGGTTCGGCGCCCGGATGGACTTGCATTAGCGCGCGGGACAATTGGCGCGAGACGCTATTTTACGAAGCGTGTCCCAGTGCCCGACTAAGCCGTGTGGGTTAAGCTTCGGCCTAGCAGCGCCTGCCCTGCGGAAAAGGCTATTTCACAGAACCCATGACATATTCACTGCATACGCTCCACGCCGACACCCTCGAAGAAGTCCCCGAACCCTCCGGATGGGCCCGTTTTGCCAGTGAAATCGTCTTGTTTCTTGGGTTTTTTGTGCTTGCTTTTTTGCTGCTCGCCTTTGCCACTTATGCGCCCCAGGATCCCGCCTGGACGACTTCGGGCGTGGGCGGCCCAGTGCAAAACCGCGCAGGTCGTCTGGGTGCTTTATTGGCCGACCTGGGGTATTTTTTGCTGGGCTTCTCGGTCTGGTGGTGCCTAGCCTTAGCCGGGCTGGCCTGGGCTCGCCAAGCCATGCGCCGCTTGAAGGGGCAAGACGGGCCTGCCCCCTATGTCAGGTTGGAGGCGGGCAGCCCCCTGTGGCAGCGCCATCCGCAGGTCGTCTTGTGGCTTGGTCTAGGCTTGCTTTTAGTGTCTAGTACGGTCTTGGAATACACCCGTTTGTATCGCCTAGAAGCCCATTTGCCCGGTCATAGTGGCGGCGTACTGGGTTTTTTGCTGGGCACGCAAGCGGTCGGTGCGCTCGGGTTCGTGGGCTCGGGCCTTTTGGCCGTTGGTGCGGGATTGCTAGGTGGTGCCTGGGCTTTCCGGTTTTCCTGGTTACACAGTGCCGAGGGCATAGGCGCATGGTTGGACGCGCGCTGGGAATCTTTTCATGAGCGGCGCGCCTTGGCGCAGGACCTGGAAATGGGCCAACAGGCATTGCGCGAGCGGGAGGTTTCCTTGCATACCGAGGGGTCACCCATGGACGCAAGCGCTGCCGAGGATGGAGCGCCGGATATTGCCCCGCTGATGGCTCCCACGGTATTTGCGGAAGCGCGGGTGCCTGTGGAAACCCAGCGCATGGTGGAGGTGCCCAAGAGCACGCGGGTGGCCAAAGAGCGGCAAAAACCTTTGTTTGCCGAGATGCCCGATAGCAAACTGCCGCAAGTGGCCTTGCTGGACGAGGCTTTGCTGCGCCAGGAAACCGTGTCCAATGAAACGCTGGAAATGACCAGCCGCATGATTGAGAAAAAGCTCAAGGACTTTGGTGTGGAGGTGCGGGTGGTGTTGGCCCAGCCCGGCCCGGTGATCACGCGTTATGAAATCGAACCGGCCACGGGCGTGAAGGGCTCCCAAATTGTGGGCCTAGCCAAAGATTTGGCGCGTAGCCTCAGTTTGGTGTCCATCCGCGTGGTGGAGACTATCCCGGGCAAAAACTACATGGCGCTGGAGTTGCCTAACGCCAAACGCCAATCGATATGCTTGTCGGAAATATTAGGCTCGCAGGTCTATAACGAAGGCAAGTCGCTGCTGACCATGGGCTTGGGCAAAGATATTGTGGGCAACCCCATCGTCGCCGACCTGGCCAAGATGCCGCATGTGCTGGTGGCCGGTACCACCGGTTCGGGCAAGTCGGTGGGCATCAACGCCATGATTTTGAGCCTTTTGT
Source organism: Comamonadaceae bacterium (assembly GCA_947447975.1). Classification (GTDB taxonomy): domain Bacteria; phylum Pseudomonadota; class Gammaproteobacteria; order Burkholderiales; family Burkholderiaceae_C; genus Allorhodoferax. The sequence continues at coordinate 20,958 of CANFLU010000003.1, forward strand.
ACAAGGCTGAAGCGCGCGATGTGCGCTTGTTGATGATCGACCCCAAGATGTTGGAAATGTCGGTCTATGAAGGCATACCGCATTTGCTAGCGCCGGTCGTGACCGATATGCGCCAGGCCGCGCATGGCCTGAACTGGTGCGTCGGCGAAATGGAAAAGCGTTACAAACTGATGAGCAAAATGGGCGTGCGCAATTTGGCTGGTTTCAACACCAAGATCGATGAAGCCAAGGCCCAGGGTACTTTTGTGTACAACCCTTTTAGCTTGACCCCCGAAGACCCGGAACCGCTGGACCGACTGCCGCATATCGTGGTGGTGATCGACGAGCTGGCCGACTTGATGATGGTGGTGGGCAAGAAAATTGAAGAGCTGATCGCCCGCCTGGCGCAGAAAGCGCGTGCCGCTGGTATCCACTTGATACTTGCCACCCAGCGTCCGAGCGTGGACGTGATTACCGGCCTGATCAAGGCCAATATCCCCACCCGCATTGCTTTTCAGGTCAGCAGCAAAATTGACAGCCGCACAATTTTGGACCAAATGGGCGCCGAGGCCTTGCTGGGCATGGGCGACATGCTGTATATGCCCAGCGGCACCGGTTTGCCGATTCGCGTGCACGGTGCCTTTGTTAGTGACGAAGAAGTGCACCGTGTGGTCAAGTATCTCAAAGAGCAGGGTGGCGAGCCCAACTATGTGGAAGGCTTGCTCGAAGGCGGCACCGTCGAGGGCGAAGACGGTGAGCTTGGCGATGGTGGCGGCGAAAAGGACCCCTTGTACGACCAGGCGGTAGAAGTCGTCTTGAAGAACCGCAAGGCCAGCATTTCGCTGGTGCAGCGCCACCTCAAAATCGGCTACAACCGCGCCGCGCGCTTGGTGGAAGACATGGAAAACGCCGGTTTGGTGAGTTCCATGAGTTCCAGCGGCCAGCGGGAGATTTTGGTGCCTGCGCGAGCGTCCTGAACGGCCCCTAGCGCTTACTTAGCTGACGGTGAAAATGTCCTCCCCATTGCTGCGGCGCGCTATTGTCGGATTGCTTACGCTGTGCGCTACGGCGGCGCAGGCTGCGGGCCTAGACGCTTTGGAGGCGTTTATCAAAAACACCCGCAGCGGTCGCGCCCAGTTTGTGCAGCAAGTAACTTCGCCGCCCAAAGAAGGACACATTGCGCGGGTGCGCAACAGCAGCGGAAGCTTGGAGTTCATAAGGCCCAACCGGTTTCGTTTCGTTTTCAAAAAACCGCTGGAGCAAGTCATCGTGGCCGATGGCCAGACCCTGTGGTTGTACGACGTAGACCTGGCCCAGGCCACGGCGCGCAAACAGGCACAAACACTGGGCGCAACACCCGCAGCGCTGATTGCATCGGCCACCGACTTGCGCGCCATGGAGGTGGAGTTTGAGCTCAGTAATGCAGCCGCATCCGAGGGCCAGGAATGGGTGCTGGCGCGCCCGCGATCTAAAGATGGCGGCTTGCAAACCGTGCGCATCGGCTTCAATGGCCCCGTCCTGGCGACGCTGGAAATGTTGGACAGTTTCGGCCAGCGTTCGGTGATGCAATTTACCCAGTTCGAAGCCAACCCGGCGCTGGATAACGCGCTGTTCCAGTTCAAGCCACCGGCTGGCGTGGACGTGTTGCGCCAGTAAGCGCATGTCCACCAAGCCCGCTAACCACATCCCTCTGGCAGAGCGCCTGCGTCCGCGCACGCTGGCCGAGGTGATCGGTCAGTCGCAAGTGCTAGGCGAGGGCATGGCGCTGCGTTTGGCTTTTGAATCGGGCACGCCGCACAGCTGTATTTTGTGGGGCCCCCCGGGTACCGGTAAAACGACGATAGCGCGTTTGATGGCCGATGCGTTTGATGCGGACTTCATCAGCATCAGCGCAGTGCTCGGTGGCATTAAGGAGATCCGCGAGGCGGTCGAGCGGGCACAGCAATCGCAAGCGGGCCTGAGCCAGCGGCGCACCCTGGTGTTTGTCGATGAGGTACACCGCTTTAACAAAAGCCAGCAAGATGCGTTCTTGCCGCATGTCGAAAGTGGTTTGTTTACCTTTATTGGTGCCACAACTGAAAACCCCTCTTTCGAAGTGAACTCGGCGCTGTTGTCGCGGGCGGCGGTGTATGTCTTGCAAGCGCTGGACGAAGCCGCGCTTGCCCAATTGATTATCAAAGCGCGTGCTTTGGATGCGGTACCGCCCTTGGACGACGCAGCCGCGCAGCGCCTGGTGGGCTATGCCGATGGCGACGCGCGCCGCTTGCTCAACACACTGGAAACGCTGGCCGCCGCCGCGCACCAAGAAAAACGCACACACATTGACGATGCCTGGTTACTCAAAGTGCTGGGCGAACGCCTGCGCCGCTACGACAAAGGCGGCGAGCAGTTTTACGACACGATATCTGCGTTGCACAAATCGGTGCGCGGGTCGGACCCCGATGCTGCACTGTATTGGTTCGTGCGCATGCTCGATGGTGGTGCCGAACCGCGCTATTTGGCGCGACGATTGATCCGCATGGCCAGCGAAGACATCGGCCTGGCCGATCCGCGCGCGCTGCGCATGGCACTCGATGCGGCGGACGTGTATGAACGCCTGGGCAGCCCCGAAGGCGAATTGACGCTGGCCCAATGCGTGGTCTATTTGGCGATGGCACCGAAGTCCAATGCGGTGTACAAGGCTTTCAAGGCCGTCAAAGCGCTGGTCAAAAAAGAGGGCACGCGCCCGGTACCACTGCATTTGCGTAATGCGCCGACCGCCTTGATGAAGGACCTGGACTACGGCAAGAACTACCGCTATGCCCACGACGAGGAGGGCGCTTTTGCGGCGGGTGAGCGCTATTTGCCCGAGGGCATGGAAGCTATGCAGTTCTACCATCCCGTGGAGCGCGGACTCGAAATTCGCATTGCCGAGAAATTGCGGGATTTGCGGTCGCGCAATGCGGCGGCCAAGGACGGGGCGTGAAGCTCAAATACAGTGCTAGCGCCATTTGTCGAGCCGGGTAAACCCCGAACTCTGGCAGCGCCTGTTTGGCAGTCCAGATGGCTAGAATCCCACCACTTGGCAATGGTCCGGCGGCCCAGCGGGCAACGGGCCGGATTATTGCAATCAAACGCTTAGCGCACGCCCGGGTTCGTACCTGACCCGGCCATCCACCTTCGGAGTTATCTATGGATATTTTTGTACAGCAGGTCATCAATGGCCTGGTGCTGGGTAGCATGTATGCGCTCATCGCCCTGGGCTACACCATGGTGTACGGCATCATCAACCTGATTAACTTCGCCCACGGCGAAGTCATGATGGTGGGGGCGCTGACCAGTTGGACCGTGATCGGTTTGCTGCGCCCGGCGCACCCTGACTGGCCTGGCTATGTGATTCTTCTCATCGCCTTGGTGGTGGCCTGCGTGGTGGCTGCCGTGCTGAATTTCATTATTGAAAAAATCGCCTACCGCCCCTTGCGCAATAGCCCCAAACTGGCCCCGCTGATTACCGCGATTGGCATGTCCATCCTCTTGCAGACCTTGGCCATGATCATCTGGAAGCCCAACTTCAAGTCTTACCCCACGCTGCTGCCCAGTGAGCCCTTCAATGTTTTGGGTGCGGTGATCACACCGACGCAGGTCATGATCTTGGTGTTCACGGCCGTGTCTCTGGCGCTGCTGACTTGGCTGGTTAATTTCACCAAGCTCGGGCGTGCCATGCGCGCCACCGCCGAAAACCCGCGCGTGGCTGGCCTCATGGGTGTCAAGCCCGACGTGGTGATTTCCGCCACCTTTGTGATCGGCGCCGTACTAGCCGCAATTGCTGGTGTGATGTATGCCTCCAACTATGGAACCGCGCAGCATGCCATGGGCTTTTTGCCCGGCCTCAAAGCCTTCACCGCTGCGGTGTTTGGCGGCATCGGTAATTTGGCAGGCGCGGTGGTCGGTGCCATCTTGCTGGGCTTGATCGAATCGATTGGCGCAGGCTATATCGGTGACTGGACGGGTGGCGTGCTGGGCAGCCATTACTCCGACATATTTGCCTTTATCGTGCTCATCATCGTTTTGACCCTGCGCCCTTCGGGACTGCTGGGTGAACGTGTCGCAGACCGGGCGTAAAGGGACATAGCCATGACACAAAAAAGTTTGATTCGTTACGCGCTGATTGCGGCGCTCTTGCTGGTCTTGCCGCTGGCCTTGCAAACCTTCGGTAATGCCTGGGTGCGTATCACCGACATGGCTTTGCTCTACGTGCTGCTGGCGCTGGGGCTCAATATCGTGGTGGGCTATGCCGGTCTGCTGGACTTGGGTTATGTCGCCTTTTTTGCGATTGGCGCTTACAGCTATGGCCTGCTCAATTCGCCGCACCTTACCGAAACGTTTACCTGGCTGGCCACGGCCTACCCGACCGGTATGCATACGCCGATATGGCTGGTGCTGATTTTGGGTGCGGGCTTGGCCGGCATTTTCGGTGTGCTGCTGGGCGCGCCCACGCTGCGTTTGCGGGGCGACTACCTGGCCATCGTGACCCTGGGCTTTGGTGAAATCATCCGCGTGTTTCTCAACAACATGGACAACCCCGTCAATATCACCAACGGCCCCAAAGGCATCGGGCAAATTGATTCGCTGCAATTTTTCGGCATCAATATTGGCAAAAAAATGGTGCTTGGGGGTATCGAGTTCGCCTCGGTGTCGCTCTACTACTACTTGTTTTTGGCGCTGGTATTGTTCAGTATCTTGATATCGCACCGCTTGGAGCAATCGCGCATAGGCCGCGCCTGGATGGCGATTCGCGAAGATGAGATCGCGGCCAAGGCCATGGGCATAAATACCCGCAACCTCAAGCTCACGGCCTTTGGCATGGGCGCGACTTTTGGCGGTGTCTCGGGCGCTATGTTTGCATCATTTCAAGGCTTTATTTCGCCCGAATCGTTTAGCCTCATGGAGTCGGTGATGATTGTGGCCATGGTAGTGCTCGGCGGCATCGGGCATTTGCCCGGTGTGATTTTGGGCGCGGTGCTGCTCTCGGCGCTGCCCGAGGTTTTGCGCTATGTGGCCGGCCCTTTGCAAACCATAACCGACGGGCGTTTAGATGCCTCCATCTTGCGTCAGTTACTCATCGCCCTGGCGATGGTGACCATCATGCTGATGCGCCCGCGCGGTCTGTGGCCCTCGCCTGAGCATGGCAAATCTTTGGCCAACGGGCCTAAAGCGTAAGAAAGGGGATGCACATGAGCACAGCAGCAACATCCTCTCCCAAAGACATTGTTTTACAAGTCTCTGGCGTCTCTAAGCGCTTTGGTGGCCTGCAAGCCTTAAGCGATGTAGGTATCACCATTGAGCGCGGCCAGGTCTATGGACTGATCGGCCCCAACGGCGCGGGCAAGACCACTTTCTTTAACGTGCTGACCGGTCTGTATACGCCTGACAGTGGCAACTTTGCCCTGGCCGGCAAGGCCTACCAACCGACTGCGGTGCATACGGTGGCCCAAGCCGGCATTGCGCGTACCTTTCAAAACATCCGTTTGTTCGCTGAAATGACGGCGCTGGAAAACGTGATGGTGGGCCGCCATGTACGCACCCATTCGGGCCTCTTAGGGGCGATGTTTCGTACCGCCGGCTTTAAGGCCGAGGAAGCGCAGATTGCCCAACGTGCGCATGAACTGCTGGACTATGTGGGCATTGGCAAGTTTGCCGATTACAAAGCCCGGACCTTGAGCTATGGCGACCAGCGGCGCTTAGAAATCGCCCGTGCACTGGCGACCGATCCGCAACTCATCGCACTGGACGAGCCAGCAGCGGGTATGAATGCCACCGAAAAAATCATGCTGCGCGAACTCATAGACCGCATCCGTAATGACCAGCGCACGATTTTGCTGATCGAGCATGACGTCAAACTCGTGATGGGTTTATGCGACCGCGTCACCGTGCTGGACTATGGCAAGCAGATAGCCGACGGCACCCCCGCCGAAGTACAGAAAGACAGCAAAGTGATCGAAGCCTACCTGGGCACCAGCGGCCACTAAACACTCTTCATCTACCGGGGTGGCGCGTGCCGCCCTAGAAGGAAAGCATATGACCAGCAACACATTGCTCCAAGTCACCGGCCTGCAAGTCGCCTACGGCGGCATCCAGGCTGTCAAAGGGGTGGATTTCGAAGTCCGCGAAGGCGAATTAGTGACCCTGATTGGCTCCAACGGTGCGGGTAAAACCACCACCATGAAGGCCATCACGGGCACCCTGCCTTTGGCCGGGGGTGATATTGCCTACATGGGAAAAAGTATTCGGGGCCAAGGCCCTTGGGACCTGGTCAAGCAAGGCCTTGCCATGGTGCCCGAAGGGCGCGGCGTGTTCACGCGCATGTCCATCATGGAGAACCTGTACATGGGCGCGTACATCCGCGACGACAAGCAAGGCATTGAGGACGACATTGACAAAATGTTTGCCATCTTCCCGCGCCTCAAAGAGCGTCGCACGCAATTGGCAGGCACGATGTCCGGTGGTGAGCAGCAAATGCTCGCCATGGGCCGAGCCTTGATGAGCCGTCCCAAGGTGCTGCTGCTGGACGAGCCCTCCATGGGCTTGTCTCCCTTGATGGTGGACAAAATTTTTGAAGTCGTGCAGGACGTCTATGCACAAGGCGTGACGGTGCTCTTGGTCGAGCAAAACGCCAGCCGAGCGTTGTCCATTGCCAACCGCGGCTACGTCATGGAGTCGGGCATCATCACCATGAGCGGGGACGCCAAGCAAATGCTCAATGACCCGAAGGTACGGGCTGCCTACCTGGGCGAATAGGCGTTCATGGCGCTAGAGCGCATACATTACCGCTACCCCTTGATCTTGCTGCTGGTAACAGTGGTATGGGGTATGACGTTTCCAGTGCTGAAAGTAGCCACCGCGGTGCTCAGCGGTGTGGAAATTACCACCTTGCGTTTTTGCATTGCAGCGTTTTGCCTGCTGCCGTTTGTGCGCGGCATCGGCACCGCCGCTTGGCGCGATGGTTTCTGGCTCGGCGCACTGGCTCTTTTTTCCATGGCGGCGCAGGCCTATGGGCTGCAGTTCATTGCATCGAACCGCAGCGCGTTTCTCACCAGCCTCAATGTATTGATGGTTCCCCTGCTGGGCTTATTGCTGGGTGGACGGCCGGGCTGGCTGATAGTTGTTGCCGCGGCTTTGGCATGTTTAGGAATCGGCATGATGTCCTACGATGGCGAGGCCGACCTGTGGGCTGATGCGGCCACACTAGTTGCGGCACTGGCCTACGCGGTCTACACCATGGGCATGTCGGCGCGTGCACGCCGACACAAGGCGGTGCATTTGGCAACAGCCCAAGTCTGGTGTATGGCGACCATGGGTTTGGGTTGGATGCTGTTTGCCAGCGGGCCCACGCGGGTACTTAGCCTTTGCGCAGTAATCCCTCTGGAAGTCCTGCTCGGTTTGCTGTTCTTAGGCGCACTGGCATCGGCAGCTACCTTTTTTTTGCAGGCCTTGGCGCAAACCCATGTCTCTGCCGAGCAGGCAGCCATTATTTATGCGATGGAGCCGGTATTTGCCGCTTTATTCGCTTGGATCTATCTGGCTGAGATCATGACACCGATGGCCCAAGCCGGTGCGCTGGTGGTAGTGTTTGCGGTGGTGCTAAGCCAACGACCGCGCGCTGTGAAAGCGGACGGCTCCGATGAACCGCCTAATGCTTATCCGCCTCCGAAGTAAAGGCGTCGGCAAAAAATTCCTCAGCGGGCAATCCTGCCAGCGCTCCAAAGTCGCGCTTGGCAGAGTCCACCACGATCGGGGCGCCGCAGGCATAGACCTGGTGGCCGGACAAGTCGGAAAAATCTTCCAGCACGGCGCGGTGGACAAAACCTGTGCGGCCTTGCCAGGCGTCTTCGGGCAGGGCATCGGAGACGACCGGCACGTAGCGCAAATTTGGCATGGCGGCGCACTGCGCTTGCACCCAATCGTCCATGTACAGATCGCGCGGGCGGCGCCCCCCCCAGTACAGCGTGACCGGGCGGGTGATACCGCAGTGCTGCATGTGCTCTAGCAAAGCCTTGAGCGGCGCAAAACCGGTGCCAGAGGCCAGAAATACCATGGGTTTGTCAGAGTCTTCCCGCAGGAAAAACGAGCCCATGGGCCCCTCAATGCGCAAAATATCTTTTTCCTTCATCGTGCCAAACACCAGGTCGGTAAACCGGCCGCCGGGCATATGGCGTAGGTGCAGTTCCACGCCGGGCCCGTTCTCTGGCGCATTGGCCATGGAGTAAGAGCGCCGTGCGCCGTCGCGCAAAATGAATTCGACATACTGTCCCGCACGGTACACAAACGTGTCGTTGGCAGGCAATTGCAGTTGCATCAGCATCACGTCGTCGGTCTTGCGTACCAGGCTGCTCACCCGCGTGGGCATTTTTTTCACCGGCAGTGCACCAGCGGGCGTCACCTGGCGCGATTCAAGCGTGACATCGCTCAGGGCCCGGGCGCTGCATGTGAGCACAAACCCTTGGGTTTCTTCGTCTTCACTCAAGGCCTTGCGCTGGAAATTGCTCTGTTGCACTTGGCCCGCGACCAGCTTGCACTTACAGGAACCGCAAGCCCCGTCTTTGCAGCCATAAGGCAGGCCAATGCCCTGGCGGATGCCGGCGGCAAGCAGACTTTCATCGGCTTGGGCGTCAAACTGTATGCCGCTGGGCTGAACCGAGATGGCGAAAGAGGTGGCGCTGGCATTCATCGTTATGGTTATCCTTGGGGTTTTCAACGAGCGTAATCCCCGATTTTGCCTTCAAACCAAAGCCCTTTAGGCGCACTGCCAGCGCGCTTTCGGCGCAGCCGCGTACTGATCGTCGGCTGTGGGGACGTGGGTTTGCGTGTCGCAGGCTTACTCACTCCCCGCGTACGCGTGTTGGCGCTCACTTCGCAAGCGGCGCGGGTGGCACCATTGCGCGCAGCAGGCATCACGCCCCTGCTGGGCAATTTGGACGATGCAAGCAGCTTGCGCCGCCTGGCGGCTTTGGGTCAGCGCGTGCTCCATCTGGCCCCGCCTGCACCCTCCGGCAGCCGAGATGTGCGCACTGCGCATGCGCTGCAAGCCTTGCGCCTGCGCTTGGGGCCTTTGGCCCTGGTCTATGGCTCTACCACAGGGGTCTATGGCGATTGCCAAGGGCAATGGGTATCCGAAGTGCGCGCTGTGCAGCCCCACACCGAGCGCGCGCATCGGCGTGTGGATGCGGAAAGCCAGGTGCGCCTTTTCGGGCGGGCCACCGGTGCGCAGGTGCGCGTGCTACGCATTCCCGGTATTTACGCGCCGGACCGGGACGGTGGCACGCCGCTGGCGCGATTGCAAAAAGGGACGCCGGTGCTCAGCCGCGAGGACGATGTGTACACCAACCACATCCATGCCGACGACTTGGCGCGCGCCTGCGTCTTGGCCTTGTGGCGCGGTCGCGCGCACGGGGTCTATAACGTGAACGACGATGCATCGATGAAGATGGGTGACTATATGGACGCTGCTGCAAAGCTGTATGGCTTGCCAGCACCACCGCGCATGGCGCGTGGCCCTTTGGCTGCGGTGTTGTCGCCAATGCAAATGAGTTTTTTGGCAGAGTCGCGGCGCATGGACAACCGGCGCATGAAGCGCGAGTTGCGAGTGGTGTTGCGCTATCCCGGTGTGCTCGACGGGCTGGCGGCAAGCGTACCGAGGCTTGCACCGTCCGCCTAGGTCGCGCCCGCCCGTTCTGGACCTTGCTGGGCACGCGCCTACGGGCTTTGGGACTCCATTGCACTTGGCACTGGCTTATAGAGCCGCAATAGCGCCAGCCAAATCGCCCAGCTGCAGACCAGCGTAATTGGCCCGGCCCACAGCACATCGCTCAGCCAATGCGCCATATCGGCCATCCGGGCAAAGCCAATCAAGGATGCAGCGCCCAGGCCGGTACTGGCCCACCACCGGCGTTTGCGTGGCGATACCAACATCAGCGATGCGAAGAAAAAGCCGCAGGCCACATGGCCGCTAACAAATGCGCAGTTGTTATTGCATTGGTCGGTGATCAGTCCGGCGCGGGTAAATAGCTGGGTGCCGCCAAAGGGTTGCACTTCGTAGGGTCGAGAGCGCTGCCAGTGTTCTTTGAAGCCACTGTTGACCAGTAAACCGGGCCCGAGCGCGCCAGACAGTACAACGAAAGCCAAGGGTATACGCCATCGGTGGTAGGCCGGACGCAGGCTGGCCACGATCCAAGCGACAAGTGCCAGCAAGACCATGCCACGAAACAGGCCGGGCACATAGAGATTGATCAGCTCCACCCACCACCATTGAATGATGTGGTGCGCACTACCCGGTCCGGCAAACCAGGTTGCCACTTGGAGATCCAGCTCGGGCCAAAGGGTGGGCACCATAGCCAGGGTTGTCAGGCCGAGCACGACCCGCCAGAACAGCGGGCAAGCGCTATGCGGCATTTTGGGTTGCGGAGGAGGGGTAGTCGGAATTCAACGGTTTTTACAAGTGGGTTAGGGCCATAATTGCCAAGGTTTGGCATCCCCGTGGGCTGCCCCTAGCGATTATCGTTTGCCCTTGAAAGCGCATGGCACAGAGCGACACTGTATCGGATGGTAAAGCCTGTCAACCAGCCGCCCCCATAGCCCGTTAAGCGCAATGGGGGAACACTGTACCCGCCGCTTAATGCAAACCGCCCACGTGGCAGCTAGGAGATAAAGATGAAAACTTACCTTGTCGGCACATGGGTCCTCTGCGCGGCGAGCGTGGGCTGGGCCCAAGACGTGGGCCGGGTTTTATCCTCCACACCCATCATCCAGCAGGTGGCGGTGCCTCACCGTGTATGCAGCACCGAACAAATCAGTTACCAGCAGCCCAGTAGTGGCGCCGGTGCCATTCTCGGAGCCCTTGCTGGAGCGGCTATTGGTAACTCGGTGGGCGGGCGTGGCGCGGAGCGCGCTGCCGCCACGGCTATCGGCATGGTGGGCGGCGCTGTCATTGGCGACCGGGTGGAAGGCCCCGGCGGCGACAGGGTGCAAAACGTAGAGCGCTGCTCGGTGCAAAATTTCATGGAAAACCGCACCAGCGGCTACCAGGTGGTGTATGAGTTTGGAGGCAAACAATACAGCGTGCAAATGGCCCAGGACCCTGGTCCTAGCATCGCTTTGCAAGTGGCGCCTGCCAATGGCCTGATGGCGCAAGCTCCCGCACAAACGACGCTGATTTCCTCATCCAATCCGGTGTATACCCAGCCTAGCGTTACCTACCTCAGCGTGCCTGCGCCCAGCGTCTATTACCCGGTTGCCAGTTTCCGCCCCCTGTTCACGCCGACCGTGGTCATACCGTGGGGCCACGACCGCCATTTTTGGCGCTAAATTCGGTAGATATTCGTTTTCAGGAAAAGGCCTAGTGCAAGTACAAGGCGCTTAAAAACACCGGGCTAATCCATGTCAGGACACATCGAGTGTCGGGTCGGTAATCGGGCCGGTACCGCTAAAACGGTTCATGGCCAGGTAGATAACCGGCGTAATAAATAGCGTTATCGCTTGCGAAAATACCAGGCCGCCGACCACGGCCAGGCCCAGAGGTTGGCGCAATTCGGCGCCCGCACCCACACCCAGGGCAATTGGCAAAGCGCCAAACATGGCAGCTAGCGAGGTCATCATGATCGGGCGAAAGCGCATCAGGCAGGCGGCATGGATCGCTTCCTCCGGTGTCATGCCCTGCTCGCGCTGCGCTTGCAAGGCGAAGTCAATCATCATGATGGCGTTCTTTTTGACAATGCCGATCAGCATCATGACCCCAATGGTGGCGATCAGCGTCAGGTCTTGTCCGAATAACATCAAAGTCGCCAGAGCCCCCATGGCTGCGGAGGGGAGCCCCGCCAGAATCGTCAGCGGGTGGATGTAGCTCTCATAGAGCACGCCTAGCAGCACATAAATCACCAGCAGCGCCGCCACGATCAGTACCACCTGCCCACCCTGGGAGCTTTTAAACACGGCTGCATCGCCACCATAGGACGTGATGATGGATGAAGGCAGCTGGATCGCCTCACGGGCTTGGTCGATTTTGGTGGTCGCATCGCCCAGTGCGGCGCCGGGTGCCAGATTGAAGGAAATGGTGACGGCTTGCAATTGGCCGACATGGTTGATGGCAGTGGCCCCCATCATGCGCTCGACCGTCGTGAAGTTACTAATCGGTATCAGTGCGCCGGTGTTGGCGCGCACATAAATGCCCGCCAGGGCCTGCTCATCTTGTTTGGCTTCTGGCGCGACTTCCATGATGACCTGGTAGCTGTCGGTGGGCAGGTAGATCGTCGACACCTGGCGTTCGCCAAAAGCGCTGAACAGGGCGGAGCGAACCGCTTCCATGCTGACCCCTAGGCTGTTGGCCCTATCGCGGTCGATTTTGAGCTGGGCTTGCAGCGCGCGGAACTGGGCGTCGCTGGTCACGTCGCGAAACAGCGGATCGCCACGCAGTTTTTCCTGTAACTTGCCGGCCCAGGTATTGAGCTCATCGGCACGCACGCTTTGCAGCACGTACTGGAATTGCGCTTTGCTGGGTCGCCCCCCCAATTGCAAGTTTTGAACCGGACGCATAAAGACGTTCAAGCCTGCGATGGAGCGCAATTTTTTGCGCAAATTCTCGATCACTTTTTTGGCTGGCAAACGCGTCGCTGCAGGTTTGAGCGAGACAAACATACGGCCCGCGTTCTGGCCGTTGTTGCCGCCAATGAAAGAGTTCACCGCGTCCACGTTTTCATCATTACGGATGATGTTGGCAGCGCGCTCTTGGAGCTTGATCATCGCGGCGAAGGAAATGTCTTCGTTGGCCTCGGTGCTGACCGTGATTTGTCCGATATCTTCCTCTGGGAAAAACCCTTTGGGGATGATATTGACCAGGTACACCGTGCCAAAGAATGTCGCAAAGGCAATCAGCAAAATAGTTTTGCGCCAGCGCAATGACAGGTTGAGCAAGCGGGTGTAGCCCGCGAGCATGGCGTTAAAGCCGCGTTCAAACAAACGCACGATCGCGCCTGGTTTGGCTTGGTGCGACTCCGCTTTCAAAAAGCGGCTGGCCAGCATGGGTACGAGTGAAAGGGAGACAAAGGCGGACACCACAATCGCCAGGCTGACCACGACCGCGAATTCGTGGAACAGCAAACCGATGACGCCCGGCATAAAAAATATGGGAATGAAGACTGCTATCAAAGAAGTAGATATCGACACAATCGTGAAGCCTACTTCCCGCGAACCCAGCACAGCGGCACCGAACGGCGCCTCGCCGTTTTCTACATGGCGGATGATGTTCTCCAGCACCACGATGGCATCGTCCACCACCAGGCCCACGGCCAATGTCATACCCAGCAGGGAAATATTGTCTAGGCTGTAACTCATGCCCCAGAGCAGAGCAATGGCACCCATCAGTGAAATAGGTAGAGACAGCGTGGGAATGGCGGTGGCCACAAAGCGGCGCAGAAACAAAAAGATCACCAGCACCACCAAGGCCACCGTACCGGCCATCGTGAGCGATACGTCATGCAGGGCGTCGCGCACCGAGATGGAGCGGTCGTTGATGGGTGTCAGGACTACCGAGCCCGGCATTTGCGATTGCAAATTGGGTAGGGTAGCGCGGATGGTGTCCACTACTTTGACGGTGTTAGCGCCGGGTTGACGTTGGACGGCAATCGTGATCGCGTTTTCGCCATTGAAGGTGGCCCAGGCACGCAGGTTTTCCACGCTGTCTTCGACTTTGGCCACATCGCGCAGGCGCACCGGGTTGCCGCCTTTACTGCTGATAATCAGGTTGCCAAATTCGCGCGCGGTGCTGAGTTGTTTGTTCGCTTGCAAAACCAGCGTTTGCGTAGGTCCATCCAAGGTGCCAACGGGTGTATTGACATTGGCGGCACGCAAGGCAGCGCTCAAATCGTCGAGGGCGATGCCCATGCTCGCCAGTGCCTCTGGCCTGACCCGTACCCGCACCGCAAACCTTTTGGCGCCATAGATCGTGACTTGCGCTACGCCCTCGATGGTGGACATGGTGGGCGAGATCAGGTGTTCGGCATAGTCCTGCAACTCTTGCGGCGAGAGCGAGGGCGAGGTCAGGGTCAGGAACAGAATAGGGGAGTCCGCAGGGTTGACCTTGCGATAGGACGGCGGATTGCTCATGTCCGGCGGCAAGTTGCGCTGGGCGCGCAGCAAGGCGGCCTGCACATCGACCGCAGCAGCATCGATATTGCGGCCTTCTTCAAATTCCAGGGTCAGTGAGGTTTGGCCCAGCGTGCTGGTGGAACTGATGGTTTTGAGGCCAGGCACGGTTTGAAACTGCTTTTCCAAGGGCAGCGCGACGGATGTTGCCATGGTGTCCGGGTTGGCGCCGGGCAGTGAGGCCGTCACATTAATCACCGGCGTGTCATAGCTGGGCAGTGCAGCTACCGGAATACTGCGCAAACCGATCACCCCCGCCATGAAAATGCTCAGATTCAAGAGCACCGTCATCACTGGACGGCGGATAAAAATCTCAGAAAAATTCATGGCGCGCTCGCTTTGGACGCGGGGGCTTCAGGGCTGCTGGCCGCTGCCTTGGGGTCTTTAGCCGCATCTTTGCTGCGCTCTACCACGGGTGCGCCGGGGCGCACGTTTTGTTTTCCTTCCACAATAATCGGCTCGCCCAGGGTGACGCCGGTTACCGCAACTTCGGCCCCTTGCGCCTGCACAATTTTCAGGGGGCGTGCCACTGCTTTGCCGTTTTCGACCGCGTAGGCGAACGGCCCTCGCGCGCTGTAAATAACGGCGCCTTGCGGAATCACCAAGGCGTCCTTAATTTCACGCAAGGTCTGCTGCACCTCGACAAACGCGCCGGGCCAGAGTTTTTCCTCGTCGTTTTTGAAATACGCTTTCGCTTTGACCGAGCCGGACGCAACATCAATCTGGCTATCTACAAATTGCAGTTTGCCTTTGAATATGCCGCCGTTATCCGCGAGTGTGGCGGTCACGGGCGCGCCTCCGGCCTTGAGCGCGGCCAGCGCGTCAGAGATATTGCGCTGGGGCAGGGTGAAGGTGACGGCAATGGGGTTGACCTGGGTGATGGTTAGCAGGTTGCTTACGTTGGCCTGTACGGTGGCGCCATTGGACACGTTCACGGTGCCAATGCGACCCGACTGGGGGGCCAGAATCCGTGCATAAGATTGGGCCACCCGGGCCGCGTCGATCGCCGCTTTGTCCGCGTTGACGGTCGCCGTCCATACTTGGGTATTGGCCATGGCCGTATCGACCTGGCCTTGGGCGATAAAGTTTTGCGCGGCCAATTCTTGCGTGCGCTTAAGCTGGCGCTGTGCATCGGCTAGCGAAGCGGCGTCTTTGTCCAACTGGGCCTGGGCTTTGACAATGTTGGCCTCTTCGGTGCGCGCGTCTAGGGTAAACAACAAATCACCATTTTTGACAAACTGGCCGTCGCGTACATGCACTTTGGCGATGATGGAATTCGTTTGCGCTTTGATGTCCACGCTGTTGATGGGCGAGACCATGCCGGTGGCCCGTAAGCGCACGGCCAAATCCTTTTGTTCGACGGCTACGGTGCTGACGGTCACCGGTGGCATCGGCGCGGCCGAAGCGGATGCGCCGCTGGCGGGTGCGGCAGGCGCCGGTGCACCTGCACTAGCAGGCGTTGTGCTTACGCTGTTGCCAGGGGAAGGGGTGGCCGCACCGGCAGGCGCCGAGTCTTTGTTGCCGCACGCCGCTAGCAACATGACCGACAGGCCAAAACACAGGCCGGCGTTTCGCAACGAATTTGAACGCGTTTTTTTCATTTTTAAATGGGGGCAAAGTTTGTCGAAGCTACTGGATTGTTACAGCCAAGTAAGGCGCCAAGCGGCCATTCGCAGCGCTGTCATCTTATCTGCAATGCATGTCTCGACGATGTCTGCCCCCTGTGGAAACGCCCGTAGGCGCTGGGGCAGGGCCTTGGGCTGGCGGGCCGCTTGGGCGATGTGTGCGGCAAGCGCTGGCACATGCGCTGCCTAGCGCAGGCCAGGCGCAATGCTGCACTGCAATAAGTCTGTGCCTGGGTGCCGAAAAGTGAGGGCAACCTGAATGCGGCTCGCCGCTGGCCTGGCGAAGTGCCCAGCGCCCTTAGGCAAAAACGCCGGCCGTGTCCTGCATACGGGCCGAGACTTCGCCGAGCTGGTACATGCTATCGCCCAAGCACATTTCCATTTGGGTCATGGCTTTGAAGTAATGGCTCACCATGTACTCATTGGTCACACCGATGCCGCCGTGCAATTGCACGGCCTGCTGGCCCACGTAGCGCATGGACTGGCCAATTTGGTACTTGGCACGTGCCATGGCGGCACGGCGCTCTGGCGCCGGTGCATTGAGCTTGAGGCTGGCGTAATAACTCATGGAGCGGCCTAATTCCACTTGCATCTTCATATCCGCTGCCCGGTGGCGCAGGGCCTGGAAGCTAGACAAGGTGGCGCCAAACTGTTTGCGGGTGTTCATGTATTCCGCCGTCATGGCCAAGGTCTTGTCCATGGCACCCACTGCTTGGGCACACAAGGCGGCGATGCCAATGTCTACCGCGTGTTCCAAGGCGGTGAGGCCCTGGCGTGAGACCAGCGTGGCTGGCGCATGGTGCAGGTGCAGCTCGGCGGCGCGACCGCCATCTTGCGTGCCATAACCACGTGTTTGCACGCCGCTGGCCTGCCTCTCCACCAAAAACAAGGCCAACTGGCCCTCTGCCATGGCCGGAATCAAAAACGCATCGGCCTTATCTCCCGCGGGTACCAGGCTTTTTGAGCCGCTGATTTGGTACGCGCCACCCGTAGCGGTCACGGTGCAGTCAGACGCGTCCAGCCGATAGCGCTTGCCATGCTCCTGGTGGGCCAGCACGACCACGGCTTCGCCGCTGCACAGCTTGGGTAGCCACTGCGCTTTGGTTTGCTCGTCGGCATAGCCCGATAGGAGCGCGCCGCAGCTGAGGGCTTGCACCAAGGGTTCGAGCACGATGCCACGCCCCAACTCTTCCATCACCACCATGCCCTCGACCGGGCCCATGCCCATGCCGCCGTCCTCTTCGTTGACGTACAGGCCACACAGGCCAAGCTCTGCCAGCTCGTTCCAGGCGCTACGGTCAAAGCCACCGGCAGTTTCAATGCTACGGCGCCGCTCAAAGCTATAAGCCTTGTCCACCCATTTGCGCACCGCGTCGCGCAGTTGTTCTTGATCGTCGGAGAAATCGAAATCCATGGTGTTTTTCCTTCAGGGTCTGCGGCCTGTTAGCCCAGTACAAATTGCGAGACGATATTGCGCTGCACTTCGTTGCTGCCGCCGTAAATCGTGGTCTTGCGCATATTGAAATAAGTCGATGCCAACGGTGCGCAATGCG
Organism: Comamonadaceae bacterium; assembly: GCA_947447975.1. GTDB lineage: Bacteria > Pseudomonadota > Gammaproteobacteria > Burkholderiales > Burkholderiaceae_C > Allorhodoferax. Next base: position 38,287 of record CANFLU010000003.1, read on the forward strand.
CGTGCCCCACATGGTCACCCTGCCAGCCCGCTTCCATGGCTTCACGGATCAAGGGCAGGGCGAAGGGCCCGGCGGCCAGCATCATCAGTTCGCTGTAGCGCTGCTGAATTTCGCTGCCGCGGATTTTCAGCAAGCCCGCAATATCCAGGGACTGTTTGCCTGATTTTTCCGCGGAGAGTACGCGCAGCACCATCATCTCCAGTGCCACGACATCCACTTCGAGCTTAGCGATTTCGTCCCGAAAGCGCATGTCTTCGTACACGCCTTCGGTTTTGGCGATGCGTTTGAGGCGCTCGAGTTCGCGTTTGGCACGGTTCACATCCGCAATATTCGTGCGCTCGTGGGCTAGCAGGTATTTGGCGTAGTTCCAGCCTTTGTTTTCTTCGCCGATGAGGTTTTCCGCCGGGACTTCGACGTTGTCAAAAAACACCTCGTTCACTTCTGCAGATCCGTCCAACAAGATGATGGGTCGCACCGTAACACCAGGCGACTTCATGTCGATCAGCAAAAAACTGATGCCGTTTTGTGGCTTGCCTTCGGTGGCGGTACGCACCAAACAGAAAATCCATTCGCCGTACTGGCCCAGGGTGGTCCAGGTTTTTTGGCCGTTGACAATGTACTTATCACCCACCCGTTCGGCGCGGGTTTTGAGCGAGGCCAGGTCCGAACCCGATCCCGGTTCGCTATAGCCCTGGCTCCACCACACCTCGCCGCTGGCGATGCCCGGTAAAAACCGCTGCTGCTGCTCGGCATTGCCAAAAGCCATGATGACCGGCGCGACCATCACCGGCCCAAAGGGCACCACACGCGGGGCACCGGCCAAAGCGCATTCTTCCTCGAATAAATGTTTTTGGATGGCGTTCCAACCCGGCCCGCCGAATTCCTTGGGCCATGCGTGACCTAGCCAGCCCTTTTTGCCCAAAATCTTGCCCCAGCGCTGCATGTCTTCCCGGGTCAGTTGCAGGGCGTTGTATACCTTGTGTGCGATGTCCTGTGGCAGTTGGGTGTGCACCCAGGCGCGTATCTCTTCGCGAAATCCCAACTCTTCGGGGGTAAATGCCAAATCCATAAAGGCGTCTCCAGGTGGTCTATGGGTAAGGGCATTGTGCCCTTTTTGCGTTTTAGCACGGTCGTTCGTTTTTTTCTGTCAGTGTTGCGACATGGGCTTGCCACTTGCAGGTTTTTAGCGCGCGAAAGTGGCATCGCATAATCGCCAACTTATGAAATCGATTGTGATTCTGATCTCCGGCGGCGGCTCCAATATGGCGGCGCTGGTCCGCGCCGCGCAGCAAGAGGATTGGGCCAGCCGTTATGGCGCGGCTATTGCCGCAGTCATCAGCAACCGCGCCGACGCCGCGGGCTTGCGCTGGGCGCAGGAACAAGGAATTGCCACCCAAACTATTGCGCACAAAGACTTTCCGGACCGCGCGCAATTTGACAGCGCATTGGCGCAGGCTGTCGCATCCTGCGCCGGTGGTGCTGAGCCGCCTCTGGTCCTGCTAGCCGGCTTTATGCGCATCTTGACGCCAGGCTTTGTGCAAACACATGCCGGGCGGCTGATCAACGTCCACCCGTCGCTGCTGCCCGCCTTTACCGGTTTGCACACCCATGAACGGGCGATTGCCGCCGGTTGCAGATTTGCAGGTGCCACAGTACACCGCGTAACGGAGGTGCTGGATGAGGGCGCCATTTTGGAGCAGTCGGTGGTGCCGGTGCTGCCCGATGACGATGCGCAAAGCCTGGCGGCGCGTGTGCTGGCGACGGAACACCTAATTTACCCGCGCGCTGTGCGCAGGCTATTGAAGGCGGGCCTTAACTAGCCAGGTCCGATGCGCCCGGGGGCAAATCGCCGATGCGGCTAAAGCGGCGTTGCTGCGCACCCTCCCACAGCACCATCTCGTCAAACATGGCGGCCGGGCGCACCCACAGGCCGTGGGCGCCATAAAGCGCGCGGTACAAGGTCATGGGCTCCAGGCTTTCGCTGTGGCGCGTGGTCCCCAAGACCGCGTACATGCCGCCTTTGTAATGGCGGTACAGGCCAGGTGGCGTCTGGATCAAAGGGGGAAGGTCTTCATCTTGCATGGGACAATGCGCTGCTTATGCATCCAAAAGCTTTATTAGAGGCCTGCGCCGAATTGGTGCGCCTGACCCTGCGATTTGAACATCCCGCCGACGCCACAGTGTCGCGGTTTTTCAGAGACCACAAAGGCCTGGGGCCGCGCGAGCGCGCCACGATGGCCGAAACCGTATACACCGTACTGCGCAAAAAGCTCTTGTTTGACCACTTGGCACCCTCGGGTAGCGGGCCCAAAGAGCGGCGCCTTGCGATACTGGGCTTTTACGGGCCGGGCGACTTTTTACGCAGCGCATTAACGGACCAGGAAAAAAATTGGCTGGACGCTTGCGAGAAAGTCAAGCCAGACGATTTGATGGAGCGCCACCGGCACAACCTGCCCGAATGGCTGGTGCAGCCCCTGAAAGACCAATTGGGCGAGGAGTTTTGGTCTTTGGTGGAACAAATGAACCAAGGCGCGGGCTTGGATTTGCGGGTGAACGACTTCAAAGCCAAGCGGGCCGATGTGCAAAAAGCCCTGGCCGCTTCAGGCATCAAAGCCCTGCCTACGCCGTATTCGCCCTGGGGTTTGCGCATTGCAGGCAAACCCGCGCTCAACAAACACGAGGCCTTTGTGCGCGGGGACTTTGAGGTGCAGGATGAAGGCTCGCAAATTTTGGCCCTGCTGCTCGATGCCAAGCGCGGTGAGATGGTGGTGGATTTTTGCGCAGGGGCGGGCGGCAAGACCCTGGCCATTGGCGCATCCATGCGCAGCACTGGCCGCTTGTACGCTTTTGACACCTCGGCGCACCGTTTGGACTCCTTCAAGCCACGCATGGCGCGTAGTGGCTTATCCAATGTGCATCCGGCGGCCATTGCCCATGAGCGCGACGACCGTGTCAAGCGCTTGTCCGGCAAGATCGACCGTGTGCTCGTAGACGCCCCTTGCTCCGGCCTAGGCACCTTGCGCCGCAACCCGGACTTGAAATGGCGCCAAAGCCCGCAATCGGTGCAAGAAATGGCGGTTTTGCAGGCTGCGATTTTGCAAAGCGCCTCGCGACTGTTGAAAGTGGGCGGGCGTCTGGTGTACGCCACTTGCAGCCTATTGCCCCAGGAAAACGAAGAGATTGCCCAAGCCTTTAGCGCTGCCAACCCGGGTTTTGAGCCTTTGGACGTGGCCGCCATCTTGACTGGGCTTAAGGTGGCCGATGCCGCAACCTTGTGCGCGGGGGGCGCTGAAGGCGGTCAATACCTGCGCTTATGGCCCCAAAGGCATACGACCGATGGCTTTTTTGCAGCTGTATGGCAGAAAAAATAGGCTTTTCTACGGATTTAAATGATTAATTTGCCATATTTACGGCGCTTGGCCCCTTTTGCAGCGACAAAGCCCTGTCACCTTTTTACAATATCGTGGTCGCCTAGGGGGCTGATATGGCCGTGCACCATGCGCCAAGGCCTCACTTAATGAAAGATGCATATCCATGTTTTTGACCGATTCGGCAATGTTCAACGCCATTCTTGAGTGGCTAGGCCATGGCTCCTGGCATCTGGCCTGGTGGCAAATCGTTTTGTTCACCTTGGCACTGACCCACGTCACCATGATCAGCGTGACCGTGTTTTTGCATCGCCATCAGGCGCACCGCGCCTTAGACCTGCACCCTGCGGTGGCCCATTTTTTCCGCTTGTGGTTGTGGCTGACGACCGGCCAGGTCACCAAGGAATGGGCGGCGATACACCGCAAGCACCACGCCAAGTGCGAGCAGGCCGATGATCCGCACAGCCCGCAGATTTACGGCATTCGTAAAGTCCTGTTCCAAGGCGCCGAGTTGTACCGGGCCGAGTCCAAGAACAAAGAAACCATGGCGCGTTACGGACACGGCACACCGGACGACTGGATTGAACGCAATCTCTACACCCGTTTCTCTTGGCAGGGGGTGGGCTTGATGTTGGTCATTAACCTTTCCCTGTTTGGCGCCCTGGGCCTGACGGTGTGGGCAGTGCAAATGGCCTGGACGCCGATCACCGCCGCGGGCATCATCAATGGGGCTGCGCACTTTTGGGGCTATCGCAACTTTGAGTCCCCCGACGCCAGCACCAACATCTCTCCTTGGGGCATCATCATTGCGGGCGAAGAGCTCCATAACAACCACCACACCTACCCCACCTCGGCCAAGCTATCGGTCAAACCCTATGAGTTTGATATTGGTTGGATGTACATCTCGATGTTGCAGTTCGCAGGCCTTGCGCATGTGAAGAAAATGCTGCCCAAAGCCGCCTACGGGGATGTGCGCCCGGTGGCCGATGAAAAGACCCTAGAAGCGCTCATTGCCAACCGCTATGAAATCATGGCCGGTTTTGCCAAGCAAATGCAGGCGACCGTGCGCCAGGAACTCGCGGCCATGAAAGCGCGTAGCGCTGATACGGCTGCCATCAAAGCGGCTAAGTTGTGGGCCCACCGCGATGCCGAGAAAATCCCGGCGGCGGCGATCCCGCAGTTGGCCCTGGCCCGTGCGGCCTCGCCAGTGCTAGACAAAATGGTCACCATGCGCGAGGAATTGCGTCAGCTGTGGCTCAACACTGCCGTGTCCCGCGAGCAACTGACCTCCGATTTGGCGCTCTGGTGCCACCGTGCCGAGGACAGTGGTATTGCCACCCTGCGCGAGTTTTCGTTCAAGTTGCGTTCTACGCAGCTAGCCTGATCGGACCGTCGGGCGCCCTTGGGGCGCCTGGCTAGGCTGATTTCATAGTTCGCCTTCGCGCCCAAGAAAAAGCCCGCTTACGCGGGCTTTTTCTTGGGTACCGGTTTGAAGTATTACTTCAACTTGGTTTCTTTGTAGTCCACATGCTTGCGCGCTTTGGGATCAAATTTCTTGATCAGCATTTTCTCGGGCATGGTTTTCTTGTTTTTGCTGGTCGTATAGAAGTGACCGGTGCCCGCTGTCGATTCGAGCTTGATTTTTTCGCGTCCGCCTTTGCTTGCCATGGTGCTACTCCTTATGCCTGGCCGCGGGCGCGCAGGTCTGCGAGCACAGCGTCAATGCCGTTTTTGTCGATCAGGCGCAGGCCGGCGTTCGATATACGCAGACGCACCCAGCGGTTTTCAGATTCAACCCAGAAACGGCGGTACTGCAGATTGGGCAGAAAACGGCGCTTGGTTTTGTTGTTGGCGTGGGAAACATTGTTTCCGACCATGGGGCCTTTGCCCGTGACTTCACATACGCGTGCCATAAGGACACTCCGATACTTTGAAACGGCCTGGCTGTGCCTGACAAGTCAGCGCAACCAAACCTCACCTCGCCAAAATCCGGGTGGCGGTAACCCGTTACTACCGAGTGCTTGCCGAGGGCAGCGTTAGTAGCAAAGCCCACCATTATAGCCAGGCGCAAAAGCAGGCCTGCGCACCAGCAAACAGGCGGCATTTTCAAGCCTGCGGGGCTGCTGTGCCGGGGAGCGGTGCTACCTACAATGGATGCATGTTTGTTCACCTGCGCCTGCACACTGAATTTTCCGTCGTTGACGGTACCACCCGGGTCGATGAGGTGGCGCAATTGGCCGCTGCTGACGGCCAACCAGCCCTAGCTATTGCGGACCTCAATAACCTATTTGCCACTGTCAAGTTTTACCGCGCCTGCCGCGCTGAGGGCGTGAAACCGCTGATCGGGGCGGAAGTGTTGGTAGAAGGTTTTGCGGCCGATAGGGCGGTGAGCTCGCGCATGCTGTTGCTAGTGCAAAACGCACAGGGTTATCTGAATCTGTCGGAATTGCTGGCGCGTGCTCACACCCAGAATACGGGCAAAGCCCAGGTGCTGCTGCGTAAAGAGTGGTTGCACGAGCTCAATGCGGGTTTGCTTTGCCTGTCTGGCGCCCAGGTCGGCCCGGTAGGCCAGGCACTGATACAAGGCGACCAGGCGCGCGCGCATGACTGCGCTTTGCAGTTATCCAGCCTATTTCCGCACCGTTTTTATTTGGAATTGCAGCGCGCCGGTCGCGCAGAGGACGAAGCCCATGTGCGGGCCGCAGTGCAATTGGCCGCGCGCATGCATTTGCCGGTGGTGGCCACGCACCCGGTGCAATTCGCGCATGCGGATGATTTTGAAGCGCACGAGGCCCGTGTCTGTATTTCCGATGGGGAGTTACTGAGTAACCCACGCCGCGTGCGCCGATTTACGCGCGAACAGTATTTCAAGTCCACTGCGCAGATGCAGGAATTGTTCGCGGATATTCCTTCGGCATTGGCCAATACCCTGGAAATCGCCAAGCGCTGCAACTTAAGTCTGGTGCTTGGTAAGCCGCAACTGCCCGATTTCCCCACACCCCTGGTAGACGGCGTGCGCATGAGCCCCGAAGAATACTTTCGTCATACGTCGCAAGCTGGTTTGCAAGCGCGCATGGTGCATCTGTATCCGGACGAGGACCAGCGTGCCCAGGAGATGCCGCGCTACCAAGTGCGACTGGAGTTTGAGCTAGAAACCATTATCAAAATGGGTTTCCCCGGCTACTTTTTAATTGTGGGCGATTTCATCAACTGGGCCAAAAACAATGGCTGCCCTGTGGGGCCGGGGCGCGGCTCGGGCGCGGGCTCCTTGGTGGCCTATTCGCTCAATATTACCGATCTGGATCCGCTGCGCTACAACCTGCTGTTCGAACGCTTCCTCAACCCCGAGCGGGTATCCATGCCCGACTTTGACATTGACTTTTGCCAGACCAATCGGGACCGGGTGATCGATTACGTGAAAGAAAAATACGGCAAAGCGGCGGTCAGCCAAATCGTGACCTTTGGCACCATGGCCGCGCGCGCTGCGATCCGCGACGTCGGGCGTGTGCTAGACCTGGGCTACAACTTTTGCGATGGCATCAGCAAACTCATACCCAACAAACCCGGGACTTCGGTCACATTGCAATTGCCACCGCCCGCGGCGGATCGTAAGAAAGACGACAAAACGGTATATGCCAGCGAAGCCGAGCCCCTGCTCGCGCAGCGCGAAGAGCAAGAAGAGGACGTCAAGACCTTGCTGGAGTTGGCGCGCAAGCTCGAAGGATTGACACGCAACGTGGGCATGCATGCCGGGGGTGTGTTGATTGCGCCGGGCAAGCTGACCGATTTTTGTCCGCTGTATCAACAACCAGGTAGTGAGTCGGCGGTCAGCCAGTTTGACAAAGACGATGTCGAGGCCATTGGCCTGGTGAAGTTTGACTTTTTGGGTCTGGCAACGCTGACGATTTTGGAGATTGCGCGCGACCTGATCCGTGCCCGCCACCGGGGCCAGGAGCATTTCAATTACGAAGACTTGCCGCTCGATGACGCGGCGGTGTACCGCCTGTTTTCCGCCGGGCAGACCGAAGCGGTGTTCCAGTTTGAAAGCCGCGGCATGCAGGGCATGCTGCGCGACGCCAAACCCACACGGTTGGAAGACCTGATTGCGCTCAACGCCCTGTACCGTCCTGGCCCCATGGACTTGATACCCAGCTTTGTCGCCCGCAAACATGGGCGCGAGGAAGTGCAGTACCCGCATCCCTTGGTCGCTGACATGCTGTCGGAGACCTACGGCATCATGGTGTACCAGGAACAGGTAATGCAGACCGCGCAAATTCTGGGTGGCTATTCCCTGGGCGGCGCTGACATGTTGCGCCGCGCCATGGGTAAGAAAAAAGCCAAGGAAATGGCGGAGCACCGGGCCATCTTCCGTGCTGGCGCGGCCAAAAACCAGATCACTGAGGTCAAAGCGGACGAAATTTTTGACTTGATGGAGCGCTTTGCCGGATATGGCTTTAATAAGTCGCACGCCGCCGCCTATTCTCTGCTGGCCTACCACACGGCCTGGATCAAGGTGCATTACACGGCCGAGTTTTTCTGCGCCAACATGACGGTGGAGATGGACAACACCGACAAGCTCAAACTCTTGTTTGAAGACGCCGAGCGCCTGGGCATCCAGTTTGAGCCCCCCAATATCAACCGGGGCGTGCACCGCTTTGAGCCGATCTCTAACCGCGAAATCCGCTATGGCCTGGGGGCCATCAAAGGCACAGGTCAGCAAGCGATAGAAGCCATTGTGGCGGCGCGCGAAGGGCGCGGACCCACGGCTGAGCCTGGCCCATTTACCAGCCTGTTCGATTTTTGCCGCCGTGTCGAGCGCAGTCGTATCAACAAGCGCTGTATCGAGGCCTTGATCAAAGCCGGTGCCTTTGACACCTTGGAACTCAACCGCGCCTGCCTGCTGGCCTCGGTGGACCGGGCTTTTGAATTTTCAGCGGCGGCCAGCGCCAATGTGCACCAGGTCGGGCTGTTTGATATGGATGACGGTGATGGCCACGGCTCCAGCACCCAGGAACCCGAACTGGTGGCGGCCTTGCCCTGGGGTGTGAAGGAGCGGCTCACCCAAGAAAAAACCGCCATCGGTTTTTATCTTTCCGGCCATTTGTTTGATGAAGTGGCGCAGGAAGTGCGTCGTTTTGCTAAGCGACCGATTGAGGAATTGCTAGAAACCCGCGAGCCGCAGTTGCTGGCAGGCATCGTGACCGATATGCGCATCATCAATGGCCAGCGCGGCAAACTGGCGCTGTTCAAACTGGACGACAAGTCCGGCGCCATCGAAGCGCGTGCCGAAGAATCCCTGATCAACGCGCACAAGCACTGGTTTAAAGAAGATGCGCTCGTCATCGCCATGGGCAAAGTGCAGGCCGATCGCTTTTCCGGTGGTATGCAATTTACGATTACCCAGATGTGGGACCTGGAGCAAGCGCGTTGCCGTTTTGGGCGCTATTTGCGTGTAGCCGTCAAGGCGGATGGACGGGCGCCCGAGGTGGCTCAGCTTTTGCGCGAGTTTCCAGCCAAGCGCGAAATGGGCGAGCAGGGCGAACTAGTGCGTGGCTTGCCAGTGCGCTTTGTCCTGGAATGCCCCTCAGACCGCGGCCCTAGCGACCTGCCCGCCGAAGGCGCGTGCGCTGAAGTGCAATTGGGCGATGGTGCTCGCTTTTATCCCAGCGATGCCGCATTGGCCCGCTGGAGGGCCCACGCCGATCAAGGCCGGGCCGTGGTGGCCTACGAGTAAGCGCAGCATCCCGGCGGCAGCGGGTTCACGCCCACGCGTCCGGTACCCGATTCGCATGCGAGGCCCGGTGCCTTTTGCGCAAGGGCCTCGCTGGCCCTAGGGTAGGGCTCATGTTAATCTAAATGAGATACACTCTCATTTAGATTGACTGATCCCCAGTGCGTATCCTATGCCTGCCTCCAGCGCCTCCTGTTTCTTGTCCGAATTGCCCAGCGGCGCGCATGCCGTGGTGGCCCGCTTGTGCGGTGCAGACGATGCCCAGCAGGCGCAGACGGTGCGCAGGCTGGGCGAGTTGGGCTTTATCCCAGGCGAGCCGGTTCAGCTACTGCGCCGCGGTCCCGGCGGGCGTGAGCCTTTGGCCGTGCAGGTAGGCGATACCCAATTTGCCCTGCGCCTGCTCGAGGCTTGCTGTATCGAAGTGACCCCGCTTTAGTCCACGAGATGCACACTTCTTTGGCGCCCCATCCCTATTCGCGCAGCACGCCCTGGATGGTAGCCCTGGTTGGCAACCCCAATTGCGGCAAAACAGCGCTTTTTAATCTACTGACCGGGGCGCGCCAAAAAGTCGCCAACTATGCCGGTGTTACCGTCGAGCGCAAAGAAGGCCGGGCCCGCTTAGCCGACGGGACTCAGCTGGTCGTGATGGACTTGCCCGGCGCCTACAGCCTGACACCGGCAACGCCCGACGAGCAGGTGATGCGCGATGTGCTGATGGGCGCGCGCGCGGACGAGGCGCCGCCCGATGTGCTGGTGGCGGTGGTGGATGCCACCAATTTGCGCATGAATTTGCGTTTGGTGCTGGAACTCAAAACGCTGGGTCGGCCGTTGGTGGTGGCGCTGAACATGGCAGATGTGGCACGTGCCAATGGACTAGCGATTGACGTGGCGCGCTTACAAGCCGAACTGGGATGCCCGGTGGTCGAGACCGTAGCGGTACGTGCCCAGGGCCATGCGGCTTTGGTGCTGCAATTACAAAACGTGCTGCAAAGCCTGCCGGTAGTGGCAGCAGCTGCTGCGATTGCGCCTTCACCTAAGGACTCGCCCACCATGGCCGATCTGCAGCGCGAGGTGCGGCACATTCTTGCGCTGGTTGCGCCGCTTGCCCCCCAGCGCGCCCGCTTTCAGCATCGCCTCGATGCCGTGCTGATGCACCCGGTGGCCGGTGTGCTGGTACTGGCTGCTGTTTTGTTTCTGATTTTCCAGGCGGTTTTTTCCTGGGCGGCCGTTCCTATGGATTTAATCAAGCAGGCCATGGCCACCGTGGGCGACTGGACGCTGGCCTCCATGCCTGAGGGGCCGCTGCGCAGCTTGTTAGTCGATGGGGTCATTGCCGGGGTCGGCGGCGTCTTGGTGTTCCTGCCGCAAATTCTGATTTTGTTTTTCTTTATTTTGCTGCTGGAAGATTCGGGTTACTTGCCGCGCGCCGCGTTTTTGTTGGACAACGTGATGGGCAAAGTCGGCTTGTCCGGTCGCGCATTTATTCCCTTGCTCAGTAGCTTCGCCTGCGCCATACCCGGCATCATGGCCACCCGCACCATTGCCAACTGGCGCGACCGTCTGGCTACCATCATGGTGGCCCCCTTGATGACCTGCTCGGCGCGGCTGCCGGTGTATGCCTTGCTGATTGGCGCCTTCGTGCCCGAGCGCATGGTGTGGGGCTTAAGCGTGCGCGGGCTCACTTTGTTTGGCCTGTATCTGGCTGGCGTGGTATCGGCGATGGCGGTGGCTTGGGCATTCAAGCGGGTGTGGATGAAGTCGACCTACCAACCCTTGATGTTGGAGTTGCCGCCTTACCGCGTGCCCAGTATGCGCAACCTGGCCCAGGGTTTGTGGGAACGCGCGCGGATTTTTATGCAGCGCGTGGGCGGCATAATTTTTTCACTGATGGTAATTTTGTGGTTTCTGTCTAGCTACCCCGCGCCACCTGCCGGTTGGGATGCCAGCCAGGGCCCGGCGATTGGCTATAGCGTCGCCGGTATGTTGGGACACGTGCTGCAATATGTGTTTGCTCCGATTGGATTTAATTGGCAAATTTCGATTGCCTTGGTGCCCGGTATGGCAGCGCGCGAAGTGGCTGTGGGTGCGTTGGGCACCGTCTACGCGCTCTCCGCGGCGGGCAGTGGTGTGGCCGATGCACTCTCGCCGATCTTGACCCAGAGTTGGTCGCTGGCCACGGCTTATTCCCTGCTTGCTTGGTTTGTGTTCGCCCCCCAATGCCTGTCCACACTTGCCGTGGTGCGGCGCGAGACCAACTCCTGGCGCTACCCATTGCTGATGGCAGGCTATTTGTTCGGCCTGGCCTATATAGCGGCCTGGCTGACATTTCGCGTCACCACCGCGCTGACGGCTTGAGGCTAAGATTGGCCATGGACGCTCAATCACTTGCCGTTGCCGTGTTGGTGGGCACCAGTTTTGTTTATACGGCGCAGGCATTATTGCCTGCTACATGGCGTGTGCGGATACTGTACGCCATGGCGCTTTGGCCACTGCCCAGGCTTGCAGCGGCTGCGCTGGCACATCAAGCAGAAATGGCAGCAAGCAGTGGTTGCAATGGCTGTGCCCGCGCGAATAACACCCGCAAGGGTGCTTCCAGCGCTTCGCCGCCAAAAGAAGAAAAAATTGTTTTCATGCCCCGACGCGGCCCCTAGCCCGTTATTGCGCGGGCAGTGCTGCGCTATCAGTCGCGCGGGCGCAGGCTGATAGTCATAGGCGAGGGCACACGCCCGTTTTCGTCAAAAGGCAGCCGCTCCGTTTTCAAAATCGCATTGAGTGCTGCTTCATCCCAATACGCATCACCGCTGCGTTTGCGCAATTTAGCGCTGATGACTCTGCCGCTGGCGTCGGTGTACACATCATATTCTGCCGTGAGACTGGCACTCAACTCTTTGATAGAGGAAATATTGGGTCGGATCGCAGCGACCACTTTGGCGCCGTAGTTTGCACTGGGCCCTGCGCTTTGCGCCGCGTTGCCGCTTGCATTGGTGTTGCCACTTCCGGCAGACCCGGCGAGTTTGAGCGCGCGCTCGCGCGCGTCTTTGCGCAGCTTCTCGCTTTGTGCCTGCTCTTCGCGCAGGCGCTCGGCCTCCTGCTGCTTGGCAATTTCCAGGTCTTTCAGGCGTTTTTCTTCCGCGGCTTTGGCCGCTTCAATATCTTGTTGGCGCTTTTTCTCTGTGGCCTTGGCAGCTTCAAGTTCTTTGCGGCGCTTAGCCTCGTCGGCTTTGCTTAGTTTGGACTTTTCCGCCTTCTTTGCGTCCTGCGCCAGCGCCTGGGCTTTTTCTATTTCTGCTTTTAATGCTTCCTGCTTCTTTTTTTCCTGCCTTGCTTTTTCGCGTTCGTCTTGCTTTTTTTCTTGGGCTTTGCGCTCGGCGGTGGCGATGTCCGCTTCCAGGGTAGGTCTAGGTGGCGTGGTCTGGACCGGCTCGGGTGCGGGAGCCGGCGGTACGGCCACGCTCTGCGTTTCGGGTGCCGGGGGCTCAACCGGCGGTAAGGGCGGGGCAGCCTCTTGGGGCAGCGGCGCCCACAATTCGGCGCTAAAGGTGGTGCTGGGGGTTTGCAAATGCCAGGGCACCGCATAGGCCAGCGCCAGCACCAGCAGGCCGTGCACGATCAGCGCAAGCGCCAATGCCCGACCCGACCCGGGCGAGGGCGGTGGTAAAAAATCGCTGTGCGCCTGGGCCGTGGCCATGGGGTTCAGGGTGCGAGTTGCACCGATAGGCCGATACGTGCAATACCGGCACGTTGCAAGGTGTCCATGACCTTGACCACGCGCTCATATTGCACGCTTTTGTCTGCGCTGATCACCACGGCGCTGGTATTGGACGGATGGACAGCTTGGGCTTTGCGCACCGCGTTAGCCAGGTTCTCCAACTTCACTTCACTGGCAGGGCCTTGGCCTTTGATTTCAAGGGTATTGTCTTTGCCCACGATGATCTGAATCACAACATCGGGCTGCTTGGCAGCACTGCCCACGCTGGGCAAGTCCACTACGCTGGGCGTAATCAGTGGCGCGGTCACCATAAAGATAATGAGCAGCACCAACATCACATCGATGAAGGGCACCATATTGGGCTCGCTGATGGTGCGTCTGCCGCGACCCCTTGAACTGACTGCGGGCATGGGCTACTCCTGTCCTGCGTGCAATGGCCGCATCATGGCTTTAGCGGGGTGCGTTGGTGTTGGCCTGCGCGCTGACATTGCGTTGCAGGATATTGGAAAACTCTTCAATAAAGGTTTCATGGCTGATGGCAATGCGGTCGAGGTCGCGTGCAAAGCGGTTATAGGCGATCACCGCAGGAATGGCGGCAAACAGGCCGATGGCCGTGGCTACCAGCGCCTCCGCAATACCCGGCGCCACGGTCGCCAGTGTCACCTGCTGCAAAGCCGCCAGGCCCGTAAAGGCGTGCATGATGCCCCACACCGTACCGAATAGACCGACGTAAGGCGATACCGAACCCACCGAGGCTAAGAAAGATAAATTGCTTTCCACCTCGTCCATCTCGCGCTGGAAACTAGCGCGCATGGCGCGGCGTGCGCCGTCCATCAAAGTGGCGACGTCGGAGACACGGCGTTCACGCAGTTTTTGGAATTCGCGCATGCCACTGGCAAAGATGCGCTCCATAGGCCCGGAGTTGACGCCTTTGCTCGCCGCTGTGGTGTAAAGCTCATTGAGGCTAGAGCCCGACCAGAACTCTCGCTCAAAGACTTCATTGAGCGATTTGACGCGCTGCAAGGCAAAAATTTTACGGAAGATGGCCGACCAACTGGCAATGGAGACCAACATCAAGAGGAGCATCACCAGTTGCACGACCAAACTGGCGTGCATTACGAGTTGAAGAATGTCGAGGTCCTGATTCATAAAGAGGCCTTGTGGGTGAAAAATGCAGGCGACGAAGGCCCTATTATCCGGCTAGCATGGCACGCAAGCGCTCAATGGCGATATGCAATTGTTCCATGGAACTGGCGGTGGAAAAGCGTACAAATTGCGCGCCGTGGGTGGGGCCAAAATCGCGCCCTGGTGTGATCGCGACATGGGCGCGCTCCATCACGGCAAAAGAAAAATCCCAACTGTCTTGGATGCCTAAACGCGCACATGCCTCGGTGCAATCGGCCCAGGCGTAAAACGCGCCATCCGGCATAACTGGTACGGTGAGCCCCAGCCCATCGAGCGCAGGTACAAAGTAGTCCCGCCGTGTTGCAAAAGCCTGCCGGCGGCTTTCATACAGCGCGATGCTTTCGTCTTCAAAGCAGGCCAGTGCTGCATGCTGGGCAATGGCGCTGGGACAAATAAACAGGTTTTGCGCCAGGCGTTCAATCACCGGCACCAGCGAAGGGGGCAGCACCATCCAGCCCAGGCGCCAGCCTGTCATATTGAAGTATTTGCTAAAACTGTTAATACTGATAACCGCGTCATCCAATGCCAGCGCGCTGACCCCGAAATGGGCGTCATAGCTAAGCGGAAGGTAGATCTCATCGACTAAGGTAACACCGCCGTGCGATTGCACCACTGCATGGATCCGCGCCATTTCAGCCGGGTCAATAGAACTGCCGGTGGGATTGGAGGGCGAGGCCAGCAATACGCCGCGGGTTTTCGGACCCCAGGCCGCTTGCACTTGGGCTGCGCTGAGTTGAAAGCGGTGTTCTGCGGTGGTCGGTAGCAAGACCGCACGCGCATCGGCAGCGCTGACGAAATGCCGGTTGCAAGGGTAGCTGGGATCGGGCATCAACACTTCATCGCCGGCGTCGAGCAGCGCCAGGCAGGCCAATTGCAGCGCGGCCGAAGCGCCGGCCGTAATGACGATGCGGTCAGCCGCAATGGCCAAGCCAAAGCGCTGACGGTACCAGTGGCTGATGCGCTCGCGCAGCGCGGGCAATCCGGTGGCTTGGGTGTACTGGCTGAGCCCGGCACGGATGGCGCGCTGCGCAGCCTCTTGCACCAAGGGGGGCGCGGTGAAGTCGGGCTCACCGATGTTGAGAAACACCATAGGGCGCGCGCTGTCCTGCACCTGTTGCTCGAGTGCAGAGGCGGCCTTGGCCACTTCCATCACATAAAAAGGTTCGATGGCCTGGGCGCGGCGAGAAATCTGCATGGCCCGTATCGGTTTAGGCGCTAGGGCGCGCCGCACGGTCCGCCTGCACCTCGAGTGCGCGCAGGTCCGGTGCCAAGCCGTTGAGCACGGCATTGACGTATTTATGGCCGTCGGTACCGCCAAATTCTTTGGCCAATTCCACGCATTCGTTGAGCACTACACGCCAAGGTACGTCCGGGCAATGCTGCATTTCGTAGACGCCAATCCATAGCACCACGCGCTCAATCGGCGAAATTTCACTCAGTGGCCGGTCAAGGCGGGTACCAATCAGCTGGTCGGCCTTGTCGGCTTGGGCGATGCAGCCATGCAACAAGGCATCGAAATGCACTGCGTCGGCTTTGGAAAAGCCCGACAGATCGCGGGTAAATACATCGATGTCAGCCGCAGGGTTCTTGCCAACCAGGCTTTGGTACAGACCTTGCACCGCAAACTCGCGCGCACGGCTGCGCTTGTTTTTGGTAGCGGTTTTGCGCGCGCCGGTGCTGCGGAGCTTGGGGTGCTGGTCCGGGGACGGTTCCAAGGCGTGGGAATCGGCCATTAAATTTGTTCCAATAAGTTAGCCATTTCAACGGCCACGCGCGCTGCATCGCTGCCTTTGACGGTTTGGCGCGCAATCGCCTGGCTCAGGTTTTCGGTGGTGAGTATGGCGTTGGCAATCGGGATTTGGAAATCCAGGGAAATACGCGTCACACCGGCGCTCGATTCATTGGCCACCAACTCGAAGTGGTAGGTCTCGCCCCGGATGATGCAGCCGATGGCGATCAGTGCGTCGAATCTGGACTTTTCCGCTAGCGCCTGCAAAGCCACCGGCACTTCTAAAGCGCCCGGTACGCTCACATGGTGGATATCGCGCTCGGCCACGCCCAGGGTCAACAACTCCTGTTTGCAAGCCTTGTTCAACGCATCGGTCACCTCATGGTTAAACCGCGCTTGCACAATACCGATGCACAAGCCTTTGCCTTCTAAGCGCTGGTCTTCGTTGTCTAAATTGCCTTTGTCAGCACCAAACATGGGTTTCTTTCCGGTTCAAAAATAATCAGAGGGTCGGGGCACTTAGGTAGCCCACGGTTTCAAGGCCATACCCGGCCATGCTGGGCATGCGGCGCGGACTGCCCATGAGGCGCATTTTTTGCACGCCGCACAAACGCAAAATCTGCGCACCGATGCCATAGGTACGCAGATCCATGCGACCGCGCTCGGGCGCTTGCGCGGGCCGCGCCGTACCTTCAAACTGGGCCAGTAACTGCTCGCCGGTTTCGCCGCAATTGAGCAGCACCAAAACGCCCTTGCCCTCGCGGGCCAAAAACGCCAAGCTGGCATCCAGACTCCAAGAATGCAAGGTGCGTCCGACTTCCAGCGCATCGAGCACCGACAGTGGCTCGTGCACCCGGCACGCAACCGCCTCGGAGGCATCCCATTGGCCTTGCACCAGCGCCAAATGCACGCCCTGTCCGGTGGAGTCTTGAAAGGCATGGGCTTGGAAACTGCCAAAGGCGGTTTGCAATTCGCGGCTGGATTTGCGCTCGACCAGTGACTCGACACGGCTGCGGTGGGCAATGAGGTCGGCGATGGTGCCGATTTTCAGACCATGCTCTGCCGCAAACAACTGCAGGTCTGGCAAGCGTGCCATGGTGCCGTCGTCTTTCATAATTTCGCAAATCACCGCTGCCGGTGTGCAACCGGCCATGGCCGCTAAATCGCAACCCGCTTCGGTGTGCCCCGCGCGCATCAGCACGCCGCCATCGACCGCCTGCAGCGGAAATATATGCCCTGGCTGTACCAGGTCTTGCGGTACGGCATTTTTGGCCACCGCGGCGCGTACCGTGCAGGCGCGATCGGCGGCAGAGATGCCGGTGCTCACCCCTTGGGCGGCCTCAATCGACACGGTAAACGCAGTGGAGTGTTTGGTGCCATTGCGTACCGCCATGGGCGGCAATTGCAGGCGTTCGCAATGGGCCCGTGTCAGGGTCAGGCATATCAGGCCGCGCCCAAAGCGCGCCATGAAGTTAATCGCCTCAGCGCTCACATGGTCCGCGGCCAGCACCAGATCGCCTTCGTTTTCGCGGTCTTCTTCATCGATCAGGATGACGATTTTCCCGGCGCGCATGTCGGCCACAATGTCTTGCACCGGTGAAATAGAAACAGGGGAGGGGCGGGAGGCGGTCATCGGGTAGCTTTCGGATGGTCCAGCGTGTGCGGGCCTTGGTGGCGGCGGCGCTGTGAGGCGAGCGCAGATTATCGCCGCAAGCGCTGGCTTAGGGGTCTTCCTGGTTTTGGACCGTTTCGCCACGGCTTGGCAGCAGCATTGCGTGGCACCGCTGGCTGCCCCATTGGCTTGCCGACGACCTGCCCTCACCCGGGGCGTTGAGTCAGCACAAAGATCAGTCGTCGATGGACGCGCTCCAGCGTGCATCCAGCCCTTTTTGCATGTCGCGCCGGTCGCGCTTGGTGGGGCGGCCATGGCTCAGGGCTTCGGCAGGCTCGGCATGCAAGCGCCGGTGTTCTTGCAGCGCGAGGCGTGTGCTGATGCTTTCCGCACTTTCTTCGTACAAGGCCTGCGCTACCGGCGCCGGGCCGCGTACTGCGCTCAGACCTTTAACGGTGATGGTGCGCGGGATGCGGGCCTGCCACACCGTGAGCAGGTCGCCCACCCGCACCTCGCGCGAGGGCTTGATGTTTTGCTTGGCCATTTGCACATGGCCTTTGTTGACTTCGTCGGTGGCGATGGAGCGGGTTTTGAAAAAACGCGCCGCCCACAGCCATTTGTCGATGCGCACACTGTCCATGCTTGAATCTTGGTTGAAGGCTGGTTAAAAATAGGGCTAAACCTGCCCCGCATTGAGCGGCTGCGCGCTTACCCAGGCATCGAAGACCCGCACATCTATTTCGGTTTTTAGGCCTTCGTAGGCCTGCTGCGCCGGGGGGTAATGGCGGCGCAAAAAATTAAGCCACTGCTTGAGCCGGCCGGCTTGTTGCCGTGCCTCCAGGTGCGAGCGCACCAGGTGCCAGAAATGGCTTATGTGCACTTGCACCTCTGACCAAGCCAGCCCCGGCATTGGCGGACCGTTGAACACGCGCGCGATGGGTGCGATGGGCGCTGAGGCCGCGCAAATTTCCAGCGCCAGGCCGGGGTTGCTGACCATGCCGCGCCCTAGCATCAGCGTGTCACAGCCCGATTCCAATCGGCATTGCTGCGCGTCCTGCGCGTTCCATATTTCGCCATTGGCAATAAGCGGCACGCGCACCTGGCTTCGGATGTCGGCTATGCGGTGCCAATAGGCCGGGGGGCGGTAACCGTCGGCGCGGGTACGGGCATGCACCACGATTTCACCGGCGCCGCCTTCCTGCAAAGCCAGCGCGCATTCTTCGGCGCGACTGTCGTCCGCGAAGCCCAGGCGCATTTTGGCCGACACCATTTGCTGCTTGGGTACCGCAGCACGCACGGCTTTGACAATCGCAAACAAAAGCTCTGGGTCTTGCAACAGCGCGGCGCCACCCCCGTGACGGTTCACCACTTTGGCCGGGCAACCGAAATTGAGATCCACACCATCCGCGCCCATGCCCGCCACCCGTGCTGCGTTATCGGCCAGGCAGGCTGGGTCTGAGCCTAGCAGCTGCGGGCGCACCGGCACGCCAGCCGCTGTGCAGCCGCCGCGAAGCAACTCGGGCACGACGCGGATAAAAACGCGCTCGGGTAGCAAGGTGTCCGTCACCCGGATGAACTCCGACACGCAGCGGTCTATGCCACCGACGCGGGTGAGCACATCGCGCAATACAAAGTCGAGCAAGCCCTCCATCGGGGCCAGGATGATGGCCATCGCGCCCAGGCGCCCTTAGGTGGGCGCGCCCAAAGCCAATGCGGCCTGGCGCGATTGTTCGAGGGCTGGGGCATCTGGGGGCATGTCGACCGGCCAGCCACCCAGGTGCTGGCGCGCGACCGCAGCCAGCGCGTCTATGCCAGAGGCGCCATCGTTCAGGCAGGGGATGTAGTGAAAGGCTTTGCCACCCGCCTCTAAAAAAGCATGGCGTGCTTCCATATTGATTTCTTCCAGCGTTTCCAGGCAGTCGCTGGTAAAGCCGGGGCAGATGACATCGACGCGACCAACGCCGGACTGACCCATAGCGATCAGTGTCGGTTCGGTATAGGGCTCCAGCCATTTGGCACGGCCCAAGCGACTCTGAAAAGTTACTTTGTACTGGTCTTTGGCCAGGCCCAGGCGCTCGGCCACAAGGCGCGCGGTTTTGAAACACTCGCAATGGTAATGGTCACCTAGGTGCAGGGTCCGCTCCGGTACACCATGAAAACTCATGACCAAGACATCCGGGCGGCCATGCTGCTGCCAATAGGCCTCAACCCCCGCTTGCAAGGCCGCGATGTAGGCCGGATGGTCGTGGTAGTGGTTGATAAAGCGCAGTTCGGGAATGGCGCGCGTAGCGGCGGCCCACAGGTAGACCGCATCAAACAGGCTGGCAGTAGTCGTCGCTGAATACTGGGGGTAGGCCGGCAGCAGCAGCACGCGGGTCACGCCTTCGGCCTTGAGCGCATCGAGCTGCGAAGGGATGGACTGGCTGCCGTAGCGCATGGCCCAGCGCACCCGCACATGCAAGCCCAGCGCTTGCAAGCGCTGCTCCAGCAAGGTGGCTTGTTTTTCCGTCCAGATTTTCAGCGGCGAGCCCTCAGGCGTCCAAATGCTGGCGTATTTGGCCGCTGACTTGGCCGGTCGAAAGCGCAAAATAATGCCGTGCAATATCAGCAGCCAGATGAGGCGGGGGATTTCAACCACGCGGTGGTCGCTCAGAAACTCGGCAAGATAGCGGCGCACGGCGGACGCGGTAGGGGCGTCAGGGGTTCCCAAATTGCAATACAGCACCGCGGTATGTGCGGCTTGCCCGTGGGAAAAAGGGGGTTCTTTTTGAAAAGGCATGCAGTATTCTCGCCCACCTATGCTTGACGCCTCCAAAATCCGCGCTATCTCCCTGGACCTCGATGACACTTTGTGGCCGGTTTGGCCCACCATCGCCCGGGCTGAAATCCAGATGCAAGACTTTTTGCGCCCGCTGGCGCCGGTCACAGCCGCCATGATGGCCGACCCCCTGCAAAGGGCCCAATTGCGCGACGCGGTAGTCACAGCGCAAGCGGCCAGTGCCCACGATATGAGCGCGCTGCGCCTAGGCATGATTGACATGGCCTTGCAGCGCTGTGGCGAGCCCACTGCCTTGGCGCACCAGGCCTTTGCGGTGTTTTACGCCGCGCGCCAGCAGGTAGATTTGTATGCCGATAGCGCCCAGGCACTGCAACGCCTCGCGGGGCGCTTCCCCTTGCTGGCCCTGACCAACGGCAATGCCGATGTCCATTTGGTGGGCATTGGGCATTGGTTTGTGGGCAGTGTGGGCGCGCATACCGTGGGCCTGCCCAAGCCGCACAAAGCTATTTTTGATGCGGCCGCCAGTGCGCTGCAATGCAGCCACGAACAAGTGCTGCATGTGGGCGACGATGCGCGCTTGGATGTGCTAGCGGCCTTAGACGCGGGTATGCAAAGCGTGTGGGTCAACCGCCAGGGCGCCAACTGGGAGCATGAACGCACGCCCCATTTAGCGGTGCCCAATCTGGATGTTTTGTGCCATGCGCTGGGGGTATGAGGAGGCCGCCACTACCGGCTCAGCAGACTGGCATGCCCACGGGTGGCTATCGCCTAGGTGCGACGCGCAGCCCTAATCTTTCCAGACAAAACCTTCGGTCTCGACCAAGGCCAGGGAGGCCATGATGCCACTGCGTACTGCGCCTTCTAGCGTGGCGGGGTAGGGCTTGTAGAGGTAATCTCCGCAGGCCATCAGGCCCGGGGCCACCTGCTGGGGCGGACGCACCAAGCGCGCCGCGCATGAGAAAGTGGCTTGTTTTTCCACCACGGTGCGGATGGCGCTTAAACGCTGTCCATCCAACCAGTTCTCTAGCTGTTCCTCTGCCTGCGCCAGCACCATGGACTCTAATTGCTCGAACTCGCCCTGGGGGGCGCTGACGACGAGTGCAATCAGCCCGGGCGGGCCGCCGAGCTGGCCGCGGTCGAAGGCAAATTGTGCCGGTGCCAGCGGGCTGCTGCGCAGGGCCACCATAGGGCGGGGCAATTCCAGCCCGGGCGCATGTGCATACACGGTGGCAATGGACTGGTACCGCATGGCCTTGGCCGGGCGCAACCAACGCTGCAAATGCAGGCCCAGGTTTTTGGGCGCCAGCGGCAGGTACTCGCTAAAGGCCTGCACCGCATGTTGCGGGGCGGTGGCCCAGATGACACGGTCAAAGCTTTCGCCGTCGATCTGCCATTGCCCACCGCTCCATTGGGGACAGGCGGCGCGGCGCCCTAGATGGACGCTGGCGCCGTGCTCCTTGAGCCAAGCGGCCGCCGCATGGGGAAACACCGCGCCCAAATCTACGGTAGGCAGTAGCAAGTCCGAAGCGGCAGCGCGCCAGGGGGTCTTGTGTGCTGTTTCCTCGGACGGCGGGTCGATCAGGCCCAGGGTTTCGCTGGCGGGACGAGGTGTTGGCTTTTTTTTGCGCGGTTTGGCAAACAGGCTGTCGTGCAGCACGGTCAAAAAAACCTGGCCGTTGGCCAATTGCGGCGGTGTGTTGAGAGCCGAAACACACAAGGGGGCTATCAGGTCCTCCACGACGGCGCTGTGAATGCCCTGGCACAGCTCGGCGACGCTGGTATGGGCACTGCACTCAAAGCGGTTCTTTCGCCAAAGACGTAGTGCCCGCACCAAAGACCTTTTGTCGCCCAAATTCCACCCGCGTGCCAGCATCAAGCCGGCCATCAAATTCCAGGGCTGCGGCCAATCGGGTAACTGCAAGCCGTCGCCATCGGCAAAGCGCAGGCCCAGCGGCAGGCGCAGCAAGGTTTGCGCCGGATCCACGCCCACGGTGCGCATCAGATCCAGGGTTTCACGGTAGGCGCCGAGCAAGATATGTTGGCCGTTGTCCAGCGTGGCGGCACTGCCATCGGGAAGCAGTCCGTCGGCACTGGTTGGCAGTGTGCGGGCCCGGCCCCCGAGCGATCGACTGGCTTCCAGCACGGTAACCTGGTGTCCCGCCTGCACCGCGTGGATGGCGGCCGCCAGGCCGCTCCAACCGGCACCCACCACGCAGACCCGGTGGCGCTTCATAAACGGCCCAGCGCCTGGACTTTCCAGGCGAGCCAGAATTTGTGGATAGGGGTGAGGCGAACCCGGCGCTCCAGCACGGGAAAGCCCTCGCGTTCGATTTCTCGCAGCAGGCGCTGGTAAATGCTGGCCATCATCAGGCCGGGTTTTTGGCTGCCCCTGTCTGCCTGCGGCAGCAGGCCCAGCGCTTGCTCGTACAAGCCGTGGGCGCGTTCGGCCTGAAAGGCCATCAGGGCGCTGAATCGGTCCGAGGGGATGCGCTTTAATACTTCGTGTGCTTTCACATCAAACTTCTGTAACTCATTGACCGGTATATATATTCTTCCTCGTTGGGCGTCTTCGCCCACATCCCGGATGATGTTCGTCAGTTGCAGCGCCTGCCCCAGCGTGTGGGCATAGACGGTAGTTTGGGCATCGCTTTGGCCAAATATCCGCGCTGCCACTTCACCCACGACGCCAGCCACCAAATGGCAGTAGCGTTGCAAATTGGGGAAGTCCAGGTAGCGGGTCTGCTCCAGATCCATTTGGCAACCTCGGATCACGCTGTGCAAGTGCTCTTGGGTGATGCCATACGTGGGTGCCAGTGGCATCAGCGCTTTCATCACCGGGTGGGAAGGCTGGCCGCCGTAGGACTTGGACACTTCGCTCAGCCACCACGCCAGTTTGGTGGCGGCGACGCCCGCATCCACTGCATCATCAACCACATCATCGACTTCGCGGCAAAACGCATAAAACGCAGTGATGGCCGCACGCCGTGGTGGCGGCAAAAACAAAAAGGCGTAATAAAAGCTGCTGCCCGAGGCGGCCGCCTTTTCCTGAACATACTGGGCGGGAGTCATGCCCTATTGTCGCTTGCGCGGCGCGCTAACGTACTTGCCAGATTGGACGGCGCAGTGCCGCCTGGTACCGGGCGTGGCGTGCCAACCGGGTGCGTACCCTGCATGCTGTGCGCGGTCGTTCTCACATGCGAAGCGCGCGCCAGACGATGCGTGGTGCGTCCCACCAATGCAGTCGCGGGCGCGTGTGCAGGACTGCGCTGCCCAAGGCTTCAATCTTGTCCAGCACCCGCAAGCCCCCTTGCACCACCAGGCGAAGTTCCCAGCCGGCCCGGCCCGGTATGCGGTGCACCAGGGCTTGGCCGTGTGCCATGCGCGCTTTGGCGTCGCGGGCACACAGGCGCACTATGGCCTGCGCTCCCGTGGACGGTAAAGCAGGAGGTATCGCATGGGCGCGCGTGGTTTGCGGCATCCAAGCGCGAGGATCAAAGCCTGTTTGTTCGCAGCCATCTCGCGGAAAATAATTGCGCCCCATCGGTAAATCGCGGCTCGGGTCCTGCCAGAAGTTGATCAACTGCAGAGCCGAGCAAATGGCATCGCTACGTTCTAGTGACTGCGCGTCCTGCACGCCGTATAAATGCAGCAACAGTCGTCCCACCGGGTTTGCCGAGTTCGCGCAGTAGGCGAGCAAGGCGGCCATATCCGGGTAGTCCGCCTGATCGCGTGTCATCTGCACATCCTGGTCAAAAGCGTCGAGCAGCGCATGCAATAAGGCGGCTGGCAGGTCGAAGTTGGCGATCGCAAGCGCCAAGGGGCCAAACACCTCGGGCCACGCCTGGCTCACCGGCAAGGGGCTGCCCTTGGCAGCGTTACAGGCCTGGTGCAGCGCTTGGCGGTAGGCATCAAGCGCTGCTAGGCGTTGCTCGGGGCTGGCATGGCCTTCATCTGCCAAATCGTCTGCAGTGCGGGCGAAGTGGTAGATCGCAGCAATCGGCGCGCGTAACTGCGGTGGGCAGAGCCAAGAGGCGACTGGGAAGTTCTCGTAGTGCGCAATCAGCGCGGGGTCGGGGCCGGCGGTTCGGGGCATAGCCTCTAATTGTGCCTTGGGCGGCCGCCAACCAGGCAAGGCACGTGGGGCGCTGGCCCGATGGCCTCGCCTCAAGAGCCACTGCAAAACCGGTTCATGACCTTGCCGCAGGGCATATCGGTATAATTAATAACCAGTCAGTCAGTAAAAACCCATGGCGCTCGCTTTGTTCTAGGCGAATCGCCTGCGGTGGGTTTTCCCCCTTTCTTTGCATCCACCATCACCATGAATTTCCCTCTCTCCTGGCCCACCCGGCTTGTCTTATTGGCTTGCCTCTTGCTGCAAGCCTGCTCAAAACCCACTCCCGCCGATGAGCCTGTGCGGGCGGTGAAAGTGATCACGGTGGGCCTGGACGCGATGCAGTCCGGCGCGGAATATGCCGGGGAAGTGCGCGCGCGGGTGGAGTCACGCCTGGGCTTTCGGGTCAGTGGCAAGTTACTGCGCCGACAGGTGGAGCTAGGCCAGCATGTGCGGGTCGGGGAACTGTTGGCGCAGTTAGACCCCCAGGACTTCAAGCTCGCAGCCGATGGCGCACGAGCGCAACTGGCCGCTGCCGCCACTAACCGGGATTTGGCCTTGGCCGATTACAAGCGCTATAAAGACTTGCGGGAGCAAAACTTCATTAGCGCCGCCGAATTGGAGCGGCGCGACACGGCCCTGAAAGCGGCCCAAGCGCAGGTAGACCAAGCGCAGGCGCAGCTTGCTGGATTGGGCAACCAGACCGGCTACGCCAATTTGGTGGCAGATATGGCGGGGGTCGTCACCTCCGTAGATGCCGAGCCGGGCCAAGTGTTGGCGGCAGGTACGCCGGTTTTGCGCATTGCGCAGGACGGCGGGCGTGATGCGGTGTTTTCCGTGCCGGAGGATAAGGTGGCCAAGCTCAAAGTAGGCTCGCAAGTGCAGGTACAGGCCTGGGCGGCCCCGGCGAGCGCGACCGCCACGGTGCGGGAAGTTGCTGCCAGCGCCGATCCGGTGACCCGTACTTTTGCAGTCAAAGTGGCCTTAAGTGGACCGGACACCTGGGCACTGGGCTCGACTGTCACCGTGGTCCCCAAGGCATTGGACCGATCAGGGCCGCCGGTGATCAAGCTGCCCAGCAGTGCGCTACAGCATGATGGAGAAAAAGCGGCGGTGTGGGTACTCGAAAAAGAGACCATGACCGTGCGCCTACAGCCCATTGTCATCGCCACCGCAGATGGCAATGAGGTGGTGGTGGCCCAGGGCTTGGCGTCGGGCATGCAGGTGGTCAGCGTAGGGGCACATGTACTCAATCCGGGGCAAAAAGTGACGATTTACCAGCCCAAGCAAGCCACCACGATGGCAGCGCCGGCTCCAGTGGCAGCAAAGTGAGCGGCGGTATGCAACAGGACACTCCCAAGCCCGGTTTCAACCTGTCCCGATGGGCCCTGGACCATGCGGCGCTGACGCGGTATTTGATGCTGGTCCTGATGCTGTTGGGCGCAGCCGCCTACTTCCAGTTAGGCCAGGATGAAGACCCGCCCTTCACCTTTCGGGTGATGGTGATCCGCGCTTTTTGGCCGGGAGCCACCGCGGCGCAAATGGCCGAGCAGGTGACCGACAAGATCGAACGTACTTTGCAAGAGGTGCCTGGCGCCGACAAGATCCGGAGCTTTTCCAAGCCCGGCGAAACCACGATTTTTTTCCAGCTCAAAGATTCCACCCGTCCCGGCGAGGTGCCTGACCTTTGGTATGCAGTGCGCAAAAAGGTGGGCGATATGCGCTATACCTTGCCCGCTGGCGTGAATGGTCCCGTTTTCAACGATGAGTTTGGCGATGTCTTTGGTGTCATTTACGCGCTGCAGGGCGAAGGTTTTTCGCCCGCCGAAGTCAAAGAGCAGGCCGATTCGGTACGCCAGCAATTGCTGCGCGTGCCCGACGTCAATAAAGTGGATTTGTTTGGCGTGCAGGACGAAAAGCTGTATATCGAAATCTCCCAGCGCCGCTTATCGCAACTAGGCTTGGATATGAACCAGGTGCTGGCCCAACTGGCGCAGCAAAACGCCATGGAAGGCGCCGGCACCATGCAAACCCCACTGGACGTCCTGCAGGTTCGCGTCAGCGGTGCATTCCAGGCCGAGGAGCAATTGCGCGCCATGCCGATACGCGGTAGCTCGGGCAACCAATTGCGGCTGGGGGACATCGCGGAGATCAAGCGTGGCTATATCGACCCTGCCGGCGTCAAAGTCCGCTTCCAGGGCCAACAGGTGATCACGCTGGGCGTCTCCATGACCAAAGGCGGCGACATTATTGCCTTGGGTAAGGCCTTAAAGGCCGCAACCGCACGCATTGGAGCGGCTTTGCCCGTAGGCATCAGCCTGGTGGAAGTGCAGGACCAACCGACGGCGGTGGCTAAATCAGTGAACGAATTTATCGGCGTGCTGATCGAGGCGATTGTGATTGTGTTGCTGGTCAGCTTTGTGGCGCTGGGTTTGCACAAGCGTCCTGGCCCACAGGCCTGGTACCGCAGCTATTACGTCGACGTGCGCCCCGGTCTGGTGGTGGCGATCACGATTCC
Source organism: Comamonadaceae bacterium (assembly GCA_947447975.1). Classification (GTDB taxonomy): domain Bacteria; phylum Pseudomonadota; class Gammaproteobacteria; order Burkholderiales; family Burkholderiaceae_C; genus Allorhodoferax. The sequence goes on from CANFLU010000003.1 coordinate 65,029, forward strand.
CTTGGTGCTAGCGGTCACATTTTTGGGCATGTATTACTGGGGCATAGGGCTGCACAAAATCTCCTTGGGCTCGCTCATCATCGCGCTGGGGCTGCTGGTCGACGATGCCATCATCGCAGTGGAAATGATGGTACGAAAAATCGAGGAAGGGTATGACAAGGTGCGCGCCGCCACCTTTGCCTACGAAATTACTGCGATGCCGATGTTGACCGGCACCTTAATCACTGCTGTGGGGTTCTTACCCATCGGCATAGCGCGCTCGACAGTGGGTGAGTACACCTTTGCCATTTTCGGCGTGACGGTGCTGGCCTTGCTGGTGAGCTGGGTGGTTTCTGTTTACTTTGTCCCTTACCTGGGCACGGTTTTACTCAAAGCCAAAAGCAGCGCGCCCGAGGCGCAACACCATGAGGTGTTCGACACCCCGTTTTACAACGCGTTCAGGCGCATGGTGAATTGGTGCGTGGCGCATCGCTGGACAACGATTGGGGTAATGCTGCTGACCTTCGCCTTGGGTATTGTGGGCATGGGCCGGGTACAGCAGCAGTTTTTTCCAGATTCGAGCCGGCCCGAAGTAATGATGGATGTGTGGTTTGCCGAGGGGACCTCGATTGCCGCCAATGAAGAAGTCAGCCGGCGCATCGAGGCGCGTCTGATGCAGGAAAGCGGCGTGGTCAATGTGGCGACGTGGATCGGCTCGGGCGTGCCGCGCTTTTATTTGCCCTTGGATGCTATTTTCCAGCAATCCAATGTGTCGCAGTTCATTGTGCTGCCGGTGGATTTGAAGCGGCGGGAAAGTCTGCGCATCCAACTTCCTGCATTGATGGCCCAGGAGTTTCCCGAGGTACGCGCGCGTGTAAAGATAGTGCCCAACGGCCCGCCGGTGGCCTATCCGGTGCAGTTCCGCGTGATCGGGCCCGATGCTGACCAGCTACGCTTGCGTGCCAACGAAGTGAAAGCCCAGATGCGCGCCAACCCCAATATGCGTGGCGTCAACGACAACTGGAACGAACCGGTCAAGGTGATTCGCCTGGACGTAGACCAGGCCAAGGCCCGGGCCTTGGGGGTGAGCAGCCAGTCCATCGCCCAATCGGCCCGTACCCTGCTTTCGGGCAGCACCGTAGGGCAATTCCGTGAGGGCGATAAGTTGATCGACATCGTGCTGCGCCAGCCCCTGTCCGAACGCAATGCGATTTCCGATATTGGCAACGCCTACGTGCCCACCGCCAGCGGCAAGTCCATTCCGCTGACGCAAATTGCCAAGCCGACGTTCGTGTGGGAGCCGGGTGTGCTGTGGCGCGAGGGACGTGATTACGCCATTACCGTGCAGGGCGATATAGCTGAAGGCCTGCAAGGCGCCACCGTGACCGGGCAGCTGGCGCCGGATCTGCGCAAACTGGAGTCCAGTTGGGCCGCCAAAGGGCAGGGCGCTTACCGCATTCAGGTGGCCGGCGCGGTGGAGGAAAGCAGCAAGGGCTCGAGCTCGATTGCGGCCGGAATTCCCATCATGCTGTTCATCACGTTTACGCTTTTGATGCTGCAACTGCACAGCTTCAGCCGCGCACTGCTGGTGTTTTTGACCGGGCCTTTGGGGATTGCCGGTGTCGCTGGGGCCTTGCTGAGTTTTGGGCGCCCCTTTGGCTTTGTGGCTTTGCTGGGCGTTATTGCCCTTATGGGCATGATTCAACGCAACTCGGTTATTTTGATTGACCAAATCGAGCAGGACCGGGCCAATGGCGTGCCCGCCTGGGACGCCATCGTGGAGTCTGCAGTGCGTCGCTTGCGGCCTATTGTCCTGACGGCCGCCGCCGCGGTGCTGGCCATGATTCCCTTGTCGCGCTCGGTTTTCTGGGGCCCCATGGCCGTAGCCATCATGGGCGGCCTCATTGTGGCGACGGCCTTGACTTTACTAGCTTTGCCCGCCATGTATGCCGCATGGTTCAAGGTAAGGCGCGAGCCCCAAGGCGCGCAGGCTAAAATGTCTGGCTAACCGATTTCCAGCGATCGGCCGGGCCCGTCAGCACAATGAAGGTGATGCGCGGACGCGGCGGATGGCTGAATTTTTTTGCGCGGGTGGCGAAATTGGTAGACGCACCAGGTTTAGGTCCTGACGCCAGCAATGGTGTGGGGGTTCGAGTCCCCCCCCGCGCACCACCCATAAGGTACTGAGAGTCCCCTGTGCGGCCAGTCCTGTGACCGCACGCGGCGGCACGGCCAGGCCTTAGATTTTTATTTGGAGCACCTGTCATGACGGTAGTAGTTGAAACTTTGGAAAAGTTGGAACGCAAGATCACCCTCAAGCTTCCCGTGGACGCAGTTCAAAACGAGGTGCAAGTCCGTCTGCGCAAGTTGGCCCGTACGGTAAAGATGGATGGCTTTCGTCCCGGTAAGGTGCCCATGAATGTGGTCACCCAGCGCTACGGATATTCGGTGCACTACGAAGTGATGAATGACAAAGTTGGCCAGGCTTTTGCGCAGGCCGCCAGCGAAGCCAAGCTGCGCGTCGCAGGCCAGCCCCGCATTAGCGAAGCCGCTGAGGCCGTGGAAGGCGCGATGGCGTTTGATGCGGTGTTTGAAGTTTTCCCAGAAGTGAAAATCGGCGACCTGTCTGGCGCTGAAGTAGAGAAATTCGACGCCCAGGTGACGGATGCGGCCATCGACAAAACCATCGATATCCTGCGCAAGCAACGCCGCACTTTTGCCCAGCGCTCCCAAGACTCTGCCGCCCAGGATGGCGACCGCGCTACCGTGGACTTTGAAGGCAAGATCGACGGCGAAATGTTTGAAGGCGGCAAGGCCGAGGACTTCCAGTTCATTTTGGGCGATGGCCAAATGCTCAAAGAATTCGAAGAAGCCACCCGTGGCATGAAGCTCGGTGAGAGCAAGACATTCCCCTTGGCCTTTCCCGAGGATTACCATGGAAAAGATGTCGCGGGAAAAACAGCCGATTTCATGGTCACTGTCAAGAAACTAGAGGCGGCCCATTTGCCCGAGGTGGACGACGCGCTGGCCCGCAGCTTGGGCATTGCCGACGCAACAGTTGCGGCATTGCGCGAAGACATCAGCAAAAACCTGCAACGCGAAGTCAAAGCGCGCCTGCTCTCGCGCAACAAGCAAGGCGTGATGGAAGCGCTGATTTCTAAATCCGAGCTGGACCTGCCTAAGGCCAGCGTGCAGTCCGAGGTGGAGCGCTTGGTCGCTGATGCACGCGCCAACCTGAAGCAGCGTGGTATCAAGGACGCCGATAACGCCCCGATTCCCGAGGAACTATTTACCGCGCAGGCCGAGCGCCGCGTGCGCCTGGGCCTGGTCGTGGGCGAACTCGTGCGTGCCAACCAGTTGCAGGCAACGCCTGCGCAGATCAAGCAGCATGTGGAAGAACTGGCCGCCAGCTACGAGAACCCCGCTGAGGTGGTGCGTTGGTACTACGGCGACCAGAACCGCATGAGTGAGGTTGAATCGGTGGTGATCGAGAACAATGTGACGGAGTTTGTCCTCTCCAAGGTCAAGGTTACCGAGAAGGCCATCTCCTTTGACGAGTTAATGGGGCAGAATTGACCGAACGGTTCGCGCCGCCGTCGGCGGCAGCGGATTTCACATATTGAAGGGAAGTGTTATGAATTTCGAATTGCCGGGCAGCCATTCAACCCGAGCTCTGGGCATGGTACCCATGGTGATTGAGCAGTCGGGGCGCGGCGAGCGTTCCTATGATATTTATTCCCGTTTGCTCAAGGAGCGGGTCATATTTCTGGTCGGCTCGGTGAATGACCAGACCGCCAACCTGGTGGTCGCCCAATTGCTGTTCCTGGAAAGTGAAAACCCGGACAAGGATATTTCCTTTTACATCAACTCGCCTGGCGGCTCGGTGAGTGCGGGCATGGCGATTTTTGACACCATGAATTTCATCAAGCCCGATGTGTCCACACTTTGCATCGGCATGGCCGCCAGCATGGGCGCGTTTTTGCTGGCAGCGGGCGCCAAGGGAAAGCGCTTTTCCTTGCCTAACTCCAAAGTCATGATTCACCAGCCTTTGGGTGGCACCCAAGGACAAGCGACGGAAATCGAAATCCATGCGCGTGAGATTTTGAAGACGCGTGAACAGTTGAACAAAATCCTGGCAGAGCGCACCGGCCAGCCTCTAGAGAAAATTGCACGCGACACCGAGCGCGACTACTACCTGTCTGCCGATGAGGCCAAAGACTATGGCCTGGTGGACGATGTGATTGCCAAGCGGCCTTGAGGTCGTTGCCTCTCGGGGGGCAAAACGGCGCCTTTCCGTCTGGAGGGCGCCGTTTTTATTTGGTTATCATTGAGACTCACCAGTTATAGGTAGAAAATTTACATGGCCGAAAAAAAAGGCAACTCCAGCGAGAAGAATCTGTACTGCTCCTTTTGCGGTAAAAGCCAGCATGAGGTGAAAAAGCTGATCGCAGGCCCCTCGGTTTTTGTGTGTGACGAGTGCATCGACCTGTGCAACGAGATCATCCGGGATGAGTTGCCGGCGGTCGCCAGCGTGTCCACTGGCCGCAGCGGCCTGCCGACACCCTCAGAAATTAAAACCAATCTGGATAACTATGTGATTGGTCAAGAGCCGGCCAAGCGCACTTTGGCGGTGGCGGTGTACAACCATTACAAGCGCTTGCGCCATCAGGAACAGTCGAAGAAAGACGAAGTCGAGTTAAGCAAAAGTAATATTTTGCTGATCGGCCCCACCGGCTCTGGTAAGACACTGTTGGCGCAAACATTGGCGCGCATGCTCGACGTCCCCTTTGTGATGGCCGATGCCACCACCCTGACCGAAGCCGGGTATGTGGGCGAGGACGTGGAGAACATTGTTCTAAAACTGCTGCAAAGCTGCAATTACGACGTCGAGCGCGCCCAACGCGGCATTGTGTATATCGACGAAATCGACAAAATTTCTCGCAAATCCGACAACCCGTCGATTACGCGTGATGTGTCGGGCGAGGGCGTGCAACAGGCCTTGCTCAAACTGATCGAAGGCACGATGGCCAGCGTGCCACCGCAGGGCGGGCGCAAGCACCCTAACCAAGATTTTGTGCAAATCGACACTACCAATATCTTGTTCATTTGTGGCGGCGCCTTTGCGGGCCTAGAAAAAGTGATCGAAAACCGCACCCAATCGTCTGGCATTGGGTTTAGTGCCACGGTGATGAGCAAGGCGCAGCGCAGCCTCACCGAGGTGTTCAAGGATGTAGAGCCTGAAGATTTGATCAAATTCGGGCTGATTCCCGAGCTGGTTGGGCGCATGCCCGTGGTTGCTACCCTGGCCGAGCTGACGGAAGACGCCATGGTGCAAATTCTGACGGAGCCCAAGAACGCACTGGTCAAGCAATATGCCAAATTGATCGCCATGGAAGGCGCAGAATTGGAGATCCGGCCCGAAGCCTTGCGGGCGATCGCCAAGCGCGCGCTGGCCCGCAAAACGGGCGCGCGGGGCCTGCGATCGATACTCGAGCAGTCACTCATCAACACCATGTACGATTTGCCCGACTCCAATGAGGTGGAAAAAGTCGTGGTCGATGCGTCGACTATTGAGGAAAATCATCCTCCCTTGTTGGTCTACCGCGAGGTCGCCAAAAAAGCGTGACCGCAGTGCGCGCCTTGATCAGCAGATGCCCGGCTTTGGCGGGCCCCTGGGCGGACAAGGTGCATTTATCCCCGGTGACGCTTGAAATTTCAGAAAACCAGACCATATCCAGCTGATAGAAAAGGATTTTTATGTCCGGTTACACCCCCTTAGAAGCGCTCCCTGTTGACCTGCCCATGTTGCCGCTGCGTGACGTGGTGGTCTTCCCCCACATGGTGATTCCGTTGTTTGTCGGCCGGCCCAAAAGCATCAAGGCTTTGGAAGCAGCGATGGAAGCGGAGCGCCGCATCATGCTGGTGGCGCAAAAAGCCGCGGCCAAAGATGAGCCTTTGGTCTCCGATATGTTTGACATGGGTTGCGTCTCGACGATTTTGCAGATGCTAAAGTTGCCTGATGGCACCGTCAAGGTGCTGGTAGAAGGCCACCAGCGTGCGAAGGTGAACCACATTGAGGACAGCGAAACCCATTTCACCGCTAATGTGCTGCCCTTGGACGCTCAAAGTACCTCCGGGGTAGAAGGCGAAGCGCAGGCTAGCGAAATAGAGGCATTGCGCCGGGCGGTCATGCAGCAGTTTGACCAGTACGTCAAGCTGAACAAAAAAATACCGCCCGAAATTCTCACATCCATCGCCAGCATTGATGATCCGGGTCGCCTGGCCGACACCATTGCGGCGCACATGCCCTTGAAGTTGGAAAACAAACAAACGGTGTTGGCGCTGCCGTTGGTGAAGGCGCGCTTGGAGAATTTGTACGAGCAAATTGAGCGCGAAGTTGACATCTTGAATGTGGACAAAAAAATCCGTGGGCGCGTCAAGCGGCAAATGGAGAAAAACCAACGTGATTTCTATTTGAACGAACAGGTCAAGGCGATTCAAAAAGAGCTGGGTGACGGCGAAGACGGTGCCGATATTGAAGAAATAGAGAAAAAAATCAAGGCTGCCCGCATGCCCAAGGACGCATTGAAAAAGGCCGAAAGTGAACTCAAGAAGCTACGTCTGATGTCGCCTATGTCCGCCGAGGCGACGGTGGTGCGCAATTACATCGATGTGCTGGTGGGTTTGCCCTGGACGAGCAAGACCAAGATTAAGCACGATCTGAGCAATGCTGAGAAGGTGCTCAACGAAGACCACTACGGCCTAGACAAAGTCAAGGACCGTATCCTCGAATACCTCGCGGTGCAGCAGCGCGTGGATAAGGTCAAAGCCCCGATTCTCTGCTTGGTCGGACCACCCGGGGTGGGTAAGACCTCCCTAGGGCAATCCATTGCCAAGGCCACCGGGCGCAAATATGTGCGCATGGCGCTGGGGGGCATGCGCGACGAGGCGGAAATCCGCGGTCACCGCCGCACCTATATCGGTGCCATGCCGGGCAAGGTCTTGCAAAGCCTGACCAAGGTCGGCACACGCAACCCTTTGTTCTTATTGGACGAGATCGATAAATTGGGTACGGATTTCAGGGGTGATCCCAGCAGCGCTTTGTTAGAGGTGCTAGACCCGGAGCAAAACCACAAGTTTGGTGACCACTATGTGGAAGTGGACTATGACCTGAGCGATGTGATGTTTGTCGCGACGTCCAATTCCATGAAGATTCCGCCGGCACTTTTGGACCGCATGGAGGTGATTCGCCTTTCGGGTTACACCGAAGATGAAAAAACCAGTATCGCCATGACCTATTTGCTGCCCAAGCAAATGAAAAACAACGGCCTCAAGGAGACCGAACTGGCCATAGCCGAGGATGCCGTGCGCGACATCGTCCGCTACTACACCCGTGAGGCGGGTGTGCGTTCATTGGAGCGTGAGCTGTCCAAAATTTGCCGCAAAGTGGTCAAAGCTTTGCTGCTGAAAAAACTAACACCCCAGGTGCTGGTCAATTCGGACAACCTGAACGATTACCTGGGGGTGCGTAAGTACACCTATGGGCGGGCCGAGGACCAAAACCAGGTCGGCCAGGTGGCGGGCTTGGCCTATACCGAAGTGGGTGGCGATTTGCTCACTATTGAGGCCGCTTTGGTGCCCGGCAAAGGCGTGATCACCCGCACCGGCTCGCTGGGCGACGTGATGAAGGAATCGGTGGAAGCAGCCCGCACCGTGGTGCGCAGCCGCGCCAAGCGCTTGGGCATCAAAGACGAGGCCTTTGAAAAGAAAGACCTGCATATTCACGTGCCGGACGGTGCCACGCCCAAGGATGGTCCTAGCGCTGGTGCGGCCATGGCGACGGCCTTTGTGTCCGCGCTGACGGGCATTGCCGTGCGCGGTGATGTGGCGATGACCGGCGAGATCACCTTGCGTGGCGAGATCACCGAAATTGGCGGGCTGAAAGAAAAACTGCTAGCCGCCTTGCGCGGTGGCATTAAGCTGGTGCTGATCCCCGAAGCCAATGCCAAAGACTTGCAAGAGATACCGGAAAACGTGAAGAGCGGTTTGGAAATTGTGCCGGTGCGATGGATCGATCAGGTACTGGAGCTGGCATTGGTTTCGCAACCCGTCCCCCTCGCGGAAGACGAGCCGGCCGAGGTTGCGGCTGCGGTGGGCGCGGTGGTGGTAGACCCGGCAGCGCCAGAGACCTTAAAGCACTGAAGCACAGTTAATTGACGAAAGCGTGGGCACCTTGAGCAAAAGGCAGAAATTGCACGCTATAATTCAAGACGTTTCGCGGGAATAGCTCAGTTGGTAGAGCGCAACCTTGCCAAGGTTGAGGTCGAGAGTTCGAGACTCTTTTCCCGCTCCACATTCCGAAAGGGAAGCCCAGTGCTTCCCTTTTTTCTTAGTCCGGAAATTAATGTCCGGGCAGGTACCGGTTAAGGCGCGGTAGCAAAGCGGTTATGCCCCGGATTGCAAATCCGGTTAGTCCGGTTCGACTCCGGACCGCGCCTCCACAATATCCCGCATCCGCGTTCCCCTTGGTCCGGACCATCGTGATGGGCAGCGTTTTAACGACTTTGCACCGGGCACCTGAAGTCATCGTCCCAGGGAATGGGTGGCGCATCGTCGGCTTTGCATGCCGTGTCGCTTGGCAGACATTCCTTACGCAACTCCTTGAATTCCAGGCGCAATGCCACGCGACGGCTTTTTTCAGGCTGATTGAGGATGGCCGAATTAAAGGACGACCCGCCTACCAGAAACTGTTGGCGTATGGTTTTGCGGTCGTCCAGACTGGGCGCGTCCGCGGCACTGGCATCCAGTAGTACACACAGCACCCGCTGCGAGCGTTCCAAGCTGAGGTTCAGGTTATGCAAATAACTGCCTTCCTGGCTGGCGAAGCCTTCGACGACATAGCGGCGTAACCACTTGCGGCATGGTGGCGTACGCGCCACGTCCAACACCTCTGGGATAAAGGCGCGTAAGAACTCCATGCGATCTTCCGATAGCTGGTTGCCATTTTTTTTGAATTCAGCCAGCGGCCCAAAGTCGATGGTTGGCCCGCTGATTTTGACGCCGCGAAATTCAGGTCGACGCGCAATTTTTTCCATATCGGCAATGCAGGCCATGATGGATTCTTCGCGGTCTTTGCGCTTGTCTTCGATGGAGCGTAAGCCCTGGGTAACGACCATTAAGGCGACCGCCATCGCAACCAAAAAGAGCACCATCAGGGCCGTCATCAGGTCGGAAAACGATATCCAGAATGGCTTTTCCGCCTCTTCTTTGGCGCGCCTGCGCCGTGGCGTTTGCAATGTAAACATGACGCGCCTATTTCGTGGCTGCCAGATAAGCCGAGGTCTTGCGTAATTCCTCCAGTACATCTTGCATAAGGGCTCCTTGGGCTTCGGTCGCCACGACCAGACGCTCTAGATTTTCTTGTCCCGAGACAGCATCGAAGAGGCTATCAATCAGATGTTGTAGGTTCTCCACCTGGCTGTAGCGCGCACTGAGCAGTGCTTTTTCTACCCAGGTAAACAGCATGGCCAAGGCGATAGCCAGCGCCGACACAAAAAATGCTTGCCCCACGGTTTGTACCAGGAGGCTGAGTTGGATTTGGGTGGTGGCGGGATCGGAGACGTCGAAATGGACTAAACCGTTGATCAGGCCGGTAAAAGTTCCAATAATCCCTAAGCCCGTCAGAATCCCCGGCACATGTTTGTAAAAGTCAGAGCGCAAAGGGGAATCGACCAGCGCATAGTCCGAGAAAAAGGTTTCTGCCAGCGCCGATGCACGCCAGCGTCGTGCTTTGCTGCTAGCCGGATCTGGCATCTCGTTGCGCTTGTCTAGCGCGTCAGAATACTCGGCCCAGAGACTGGTGAGCTGGGGGTCGCCTGCCACTTTGCTTTCAATGTCCGATAGGTCCACCACCGCGCCACCTGATTTGGCTTTCATAGCATTAAAGAACAATTCGGAGAGCACGCGTACGCGATGTTGCGGGCCCGTTGCACCGTAGCCCGCCTGCCCCTCGTCCCAGGGCACGTGCAGGCAATGGGCGTATTGTGCCCAGAGGTGTGCCAGGCGCGGCTCGGTCATGACTTCGCTTTCCAGCTGATCTAAATCGATCGCGCCCTTGGATGCCCCGGCTTTAAGCGCTTCCAATTTGCCCAGCACCTCGGCCAAGCGGCTTTTCAATTCGAGTGCGGGCAGCACAAAGCGGCTGATAAAGTTCAGGGCTACGAGGGCTATCAGGCTTAGCACCAGTACCAAGTGCCATTGCTGCCAAAACCAGGTTTGAGTGAGGCTAGTCATGCGGTGCGTTCTCTTGTTGTTTGGCTGCGGTTTCAGTGTAGCGGACTTGCTCTGCAGCGCAGCGAGGGTGTGCGGCCAAGCTGCATACGATCACAACTTCCGAAGCATGCGCACGATGGCCACCGGCCCGGTGCAACTGGTGTGCCCATGCACTGATTGCGCTGGCTTGAATTTCTCAATATGAAAAACATAATTTCATATTGCAGGAAATAGAATTTAAGTCATTGATTTGTATAGATAAATAAATTGTCTTGTATAAGACATAAGACAGTTGCGATGCCACGGAGACCCTTACAATTTCGCCTACGGCCCCGCCTTTGCTGCACAGCGCATGGGACTTTGGGGCAACAGATTTTCAATTAGCAGGAGTTTTCTTATGGCAAAGCAGTACAACATTTTGATTTTGGGCGCGTCCTACGGGTCGCTGCTGGGCAGCAAACTATTGATGGCCGGGCATCGCGTCAGCCTGGTCTGCCGGAGCAAAACGGCGCAACTGATCAATGAGCAAGGCACGCGGGTGCGTATGGCCGTGAAGGGCCGTGCCGGTATGGTGGAAATCGATTCTCGTAATTACCCCGGTGCTTTGAATGCAAAGACACCGTCACAGGTCGCCGTATCGGACTACGACTTGGTGTGCCTTGCCATGCAAGAGCCGCAGTACAGCGACCCGGATGTGCGCCGCCTGATGCAAGCGATCGCACAGGCGAAGGTGCCTTGCATGTCCATCATGAACATGCCGCCATTGCCCTTTTTGGCGCGCATTGAGGGCATTGATACGGCGAACTGCCGCCCCTCTTACCTGGACCCCGCCGTGTGGGACGGGTTTGAGCCGGGTGTAATGACGCTGTGCAGTCCGGATCCGCAAGCCTTCCGTCCGCCCGAAGAGGCGCCCAATGTATTACAGGTCGGCCTGCCAACGAATTTCAAAGTCGCGCGTTTTGCTTCCGAAGCCCATAACGCCATGTTGGCCCAGTTGGACGCGGATATTGCCGCCGCCCGCCTGGTGGTCGACGGTGAGTCTTTGGACTTGCCGGTCAAGCTTAAGCTGCATGATTCGCTGTTTGTGCCTTTGGCCAAGTGGAGCATGCTGATGACGGGCAATTACCGCTGCGTGCTGGCCGCTACGGTGCAGCCCATCGAGCAAGCGGTACATGCCGATCTCGAGCAATCGCGCGCCGTTTATGCCTGGGTCTCGGACCTGTGCCAAATGCTGGGTGCTGCAGCCGACGACATGGTGCCATTTGAAAAATATGCCGCAGCGGCCAAGGGCTTGCTCAAGCCATCGTCGGCGGCGCGTGCGCTGGCCGCTGGTGCTACCCACATCGAGCGCATTGATTTGCTTATCAAACTGATCGCCGACCAAAAAGGTTTGCGCTCGGATTCTGTCGATGAAACCGTGCGTCGCGTGAACGGTTGGCTTGAGCGCAACCGCCATGCCAGCACCGTCGCCGTCGCAGCACCGGTAGTGGCCGAAGCTATCGCCTGACGCTGGTCCTTGCCTGGCCGCGGGCCGGCGCGCGCTGGCAGGTGATTGCTAGAATGCGCGCTGCGAAATGCTTTTTCGCAGTACATGGGACCGGAGGGCCGGGCACATACCAACGGTCGGCCCGGTGCCGACCGCGGGCCCGAGTGGTGAAATAGGTAGACACATCGGACTTAAAATCCGCCGCTTCGTGAATAACGGGCGTACCGGTTCGATTCCGGTCTCGGGCACCATCTAGGCATTCCTTAACGCCTCAAGCTGCGCTTGCTCTACACTGCATGCAGGCCCCCAGAAATTCCAGCGCACATGTCCCGTTACCACAACCCCTTCGAAATCCATGTCCATGGTCAGGTGATGCTGCGCCCCGAAGTGCAGCTCAATGAGGTGCAAGATGCACTCAAACCCCTTTGGAAGTACGCCGGCGCCCGCTCGTTAGCCGATGCAGCCCGCAGCGCTTATGAAGATGAGCCCGGTATTGAGTTCATCGCCGCCGAGCACCAGTTGCAAATGTGCTGGACGGTTTCGGGGGACGAAGATTTCCGCCAGTCCTTGGACGAGCTGTGTATGAACCTGAACGAGCTTGCGGCTGCTGGTGCCGCAATTGAGGTGACCTTTTATGACACCGATTTCGATGAGGAAGAACAAAGCCCCGAAGGTGAGTCACGCGACGATTTTGTGATGCTTTTCGTAGGCCCGAATCCTGCGGCCATCATGCAGGTGCAGCGCGATCTGTTGGTACAGGATTTGGTCAGCATGATGGAGCGCCATTTTGACGGCGCCCAATTGAGCGGCGTGGTGGCCGAGGTGGATAAATTGTTTGCGCAGCGCTTTGACGCACTGGTCAATTCGCTGGAAATCGGCAAACCGCCACGCGGACCGGGTGGCGGTTTTGGCAGCGGTCACGGCGGAGGCCGCAAGCCGCGTCATTTGCACTAATTTGCTGCGGCGGTCCCGCTCAAGCGGGCGTGGCCGGCGGTTTAGTAGCCCCGGGTTATCGGCATCTCAACCGGTTTGGCATCCAACGCGTACTTGCCCAATTCCATTTTGGCGATGGCATTACGATGCACTTCATCGGGGCCATCGGCAAAGCGCAGCGTGCGGGCACTGGTGTAGCTGTAAGCGAGTGGAAAGTCGTCTGACATACCGCCGGCGCCATGGACTTGCATGGCCCAATCGATCACCTGGCACGCCATATTGGGCGCTACCACCTTGATCATGGCAATTTCGTTCTTGGCAAATTTATTGCCGCCCATGTCCATCATCCAGGCCGCTTTGAGCGTCAGCAAGCGGGCCATGTCAATGCGGCAGCGCGCTTCGGCAATACGCTCTTGGGTGACGGTTTGCGAAGCGACGGTTTTACCAAAGGCGACGCGCGAAGATGCGCGCTTGCACATCAATTCCAATGCGCGTTCGGCCAGCCCGATCAGCCGCATGCAATGGTGGATACGGCCCGGACCCAGGCGGCCTTGGGCGATTTCAAAGCCCCGTCCTTCGCCCAACAAGATGTTGCTGGCCGGTACCCGCACGTTTTCAAACAGCACTTCCATGTGGCCGTGGGGCGCGTCGTCATAGCCAAACACCGATAACGGTCGTACGCGTGTGATGCCCTGGGTATCTGCAGGAACCAGCACCATGCTTTGCTGGGAGTGGCGCGGCGCTTGCGGGTCGGTCTTGCCCATCACAATATAAATGGCACAGCGCGGGTCACCGGCGCCGGAGGTCCACCATTTGCGCCCATTGATGACGTAGTCGTCGCCATCGCGCTCGATGCTGGTAGCGATATTGGTGGCGTCGCTGGAGGCGACCTCGGGCTCGGTCATGGCAAAGGCAGAGCGGATTTTTCCTTCTAGCAGCGGCTTGAGCCAGCGGGCCCGGTTGGCTTCAGATCCATAGCGTGCGATGGTTTCCATATTGCCGGTATCCGGTGCCGAGCAGTTGAACACTTCGCTGGACCACATGACCCGCCCCATGAGTTCGGCCAGCGGGGCGTATTCCTGGTTGGTCAGGCCCGCGCCGTGGTAGCCAGAGGCTTCGGCGCTGTCCACCGGCAAAAACAGGTTCCACAAGCCTTGTGCCTGGGCTTTGACTTTGAGCGATTCAATCAATTGCAATGGCGTCCAGCGCTTGCCCGCGGCGGTATTGGCCTCAATTTCCTGGTGGTAAGCCCCTTCAGCAGGGTAAATGTGCTCATCCATGAAGGCCATGAGTTTGGCTTGTAGCGCCTTGGTTTTGTCTGAGTATTCGAAGTCCATGGTGTCTCCAGTGCGAGATAAATTGAAGGGGTATGAGGCGGGTGCGCGAACGACTAGGCCAGGTCCATGCCTTGGTGTTTTTGGGCGAAGGACCAGGCCAGTTTTGCCAGCGGTCTAGCGCCAGCGGCTGAGCTGACCGCTTGCGCGCTAGCGGCGGTACCGGCCTCCACACGTTTGGCGATGCCTTGCAAAATGGCCGCGATGCGGAACATGTTGTATGCCATGTAAAAGCTCCAGTCCGCGCGAAGGGCTTGTGCGTCTATATGCGGCATATGTGCGCAGTACATGCGGATGTAGTGGTCTTGGTCCGGTATACCCAGCGCCGCGAAGTCCAAGCCAGCGATGCCGCGAAAGCTACCAGGCGGAATGTTCCAGGCCATGGCGTGGTAGCTGAAATCGGCCAGGGGATGGCCCAGCGTGGACAATTCCCAGTCGAGCACTGCCAGTATGCGCGGTTCGGTAGGGTGGAAAATGAGGTTGTCCAAGCGGAAATCGCCGTGCACCACACTGACCAAGGATTCGCTTTGGGCGGCCGCTGGAATATGGCGCGGCAGCCAGGCAATCAGTTGGTCCATTTCCTCGATGGTTTGTGTGACGGAGGCTTGGTATTGCTTGCTCCAGCGGCCGATTTGGCGCTCGAAATAATTGCCTGGTTTGCCGTAGCTGCCGAGCCCCTGTGCGTTGACATCGACCCGGTGCAATGCGGCGATCACACGGTTCATTTCCGCATATATGGCAGAGCGCTCTATTGGCGCCATGCCTGGCAAAGCTTGATCCCAGAGAATGCGGCCCTCAATAAAGTCCATGATGTAAAAGGCGCGGCCAATGACCGATTCGTCTTCGCACAGGCAGTACATGGTGGGCACCGGCACCTCGGTGCCGGCCAGACCGCGCATGACGGCGAACTCGCGTTCGATGGCATGGGCCGATGGCAAGAGCTTGGCAACCGGCCCCGGCTTGGCACGCATGACAAAACTGCGGCTAGGGGTTTGTAATTTATAGGTTGGATTGCTTTGCCCGCCTTTGAAGGACGCGACGGTCAATGGACCTTCAAACCCGGGCAAATGCGTTTGCAGCCATAGGGACAGGGCGGCTACGTCAAAGCTGTGTTTGTCCGCAACCGGCTGCGTGCCTACGAAGTGGTCAAAGTCATTCATGCTTAGGTTTCAATTGTTGGTAGGGGTATTGTGAAATCGCGCTCACAAATCAGCTTCTGCAATCCGCATCAGTGCTTCGCGGTCACGGATTACCAGGCCGCCCGGCTCAATGCGAATGAAGCTATCCCGCTCCATAGACTTGAGCTCTTGATTAACGCGCTGTCGCGATGCTCCTAGCAGCTGCGCCAGTTCTTCTTGGGCTAGTTGCAGGCCAATTCGGGTCTCACTACCATCGCTGAGCGAGGGTATGCCATAGCTACGCACCAGGTGCAACAACTGCTTGGCTAAACGCGCACGTAAGGGCAGGGTATTGAGGTCCTCCACCAGACCGTATAGCTGACGGATTCGCCGTGCGTGCAGACGCAGCAAGGCTTCATAGAGCTCGACATGGGCGGACAGGATTTTTTTGAAGTCTGCCTTGGCGACGCACAAGGTGGTGGTATCGCCATGGGCATAGGCGTCGTGGGTACGGCGGTCCCCGTCAAAAATCGATACGTCGCCAAACCAAATGCCAGGCTCGACATAGGTCAGTGTGATCTGCTTACCCGAGATCGAGGTGGAGCTAACCCGCACCGCACCTTTGGCGCAGGCCAGCCATTCTTCGGGCGGTTCACCCCGGGCTGCCAGCAATTCGCCGTCGCGGTAACGACGCACATAGGCATAGCGCAGGATGTCATGTTTGAGTGAGGGCGAAAGCGCGGAAAACCAGCGCCCCGAATTGATGGCGTTGCGCTCTTCGACCGTAAGAATGGGCTCGTCCATACTAGGACACTAGCGAAAGCGGTAGGCACAGTGCATTGCCGCATTGTCGCCCCTGTCTTGATCAGGAGCCAGTGATTTTGTCGCCTGCGTGTCTAAACCCTGCAATGGTCAAGGCCCAAGGGACCCTGGCGCGTGCATCCTACTAGCCTAAAACATTAGGCCGCAGCCGCTTCCTTGCCAGCGAGTCGATCCAATTCGGCACAAACATCGGCCATTCGCCCGGAAATGATCATGCGCCCGCCCGCCGCGCGGCCCTGGCTATCTACAACACGCAGCACCCGCAGCGGCCGTTGGCTTACCGGTGCCCGCTCTAGGGCGGCTGGTGCGGCTGGCGATTTGGCCGAAGGACGCAGCGGCAAGACCCTGACCTGGCCGGACTCAGTGCGTACCTGACGAGTCGGCTCTGCCGGGGCTGGCCTGCCTTGCAACCAGTCCGCAAAGCGGTACAGGGTGGCAGAGACTTTGGGAGCGTTGAGGAGGGTGCGCATGGTGTGCTTTCGAATAAACGGTGTTTACATCAGGATGGTGTTGCGGATCAGACCGACCGCCAGGCCTTCGATTTCAAAGGGCTCGCCCGGCTCGACCACAATGGTTTGGAAATCCGGGTTTTCGGGGTGCAGTTCGATCAGGTGCTTGTTGCGGCGGAATCGCTTGACGGTGACTTCTTCGCCGATACGGGCCACGATGATCTGGCCGTTTTTGGCTTCTTTGGTGGATTGGACGGCTAACAAATCGCCGTCCATGATGCCTGCATCGCGCATGGACATGCCACGCACTTTGAGCAGGTAATCTGGCTGGCGCTGGAACAAGCTGTTTTCGACGTAGTAAGTCTGGTCCACATGTTCTTGCGCCAATATGGGCGAACCGGCGGCCACCCGTCCAATGAGGGGCAAGCACAATTGGGCCAGACCGGGCAGGGACAGCGAGAATTGTTTGGAGCGGCTGCTTTGGATGTCGCGCAGTGTTTGGCCGCGCAAGCGGATGCCGCGTGAGGTGCCGCTGACCAGCTCTATCATGCCCTTGCGGGCCAGCGCCTGCAGATGCTCCTCTGCCGCATTGGCCGATTTAAATCCCAGCTCGGTCGCGATTTCGGCGCGGGTGGGGGGGGCGCCGGTTTGCGCGATCGCGGTTTCTATCAGTGTGAGAATCTGCTGCTGGCGGGCAGTGAGTTTGGGGGCTTCTAGCATACGGACTCCTTGAAGGTGGTCAGAACAGGCTGGGTTTGCAAACAGACTGTGAACTTACACAGTAACTGTATTTTTATCCAGTTTTTATTATTTTGCAAGGATTTTTTTGCCATGGCTGATTCCATCGCCTTTTTGGGCACCGGCGGCACCATTGCCGGGAGCGCATCCAGCCCACAAGACAACCTCTCTTACACCTCGGGCCAGGTGGCATTGGGCGACTTGCTGACGGCATTGCCCGGCTTAACTGAGCGTTTGGGCGGGCACGGTAGGGTGGTTGAGCAAGTGTTTCAGGAAGACAGCAAAGACCTGGACCCCGGCCATTGGGAGACGCTCGCAGCCCGTGTGGCGCATTTTTTGAGCGACACGCAGGTGCGGGGCGTGGTCATCACGCATGGCACCGATACCCTGGAAGAAACCGCTTACTTTCTGGCCAGAACGCTGCCCGCGCACTTGCTGGCTGCCAAGCCGGTTGCCATAACCTGCGCCATGCGACCTGCTACATCGCTTTGGCCCGATGGGCCGCAAAATCTGCGCGATGCCGCCGTACTGGCGTGTACACACCAGGCTCATGGGCTTATGGTGGTTTGTCAAGGCCAGGTGCTCGACGGCGCCCAGGTACAAAAAAACCACCCCTACCAGCTCAATCCGTTTGATGCCGGCGAATACGGCTTGGTTGCGGTAGTGGAGGAAACCCAACTTCGATTATTGGGCGGCTGGCCCCCACCCGTGCAAGCTTGCGCGCTGGGCTTGCCGGCAGGCGATAGGGCGGCAGTCACCACGTTTCCCCGGGTGGAAATTGTTTTCAATCACAACGGAGCAGATGGCGCCATTGTTCGGGCGCTGTGTGCGAGGCCGCTGCGAGGTGACGCGCCCGTACGGGGTATCGTGCTGGCCGGAACTGGCAATGGTACGGTGCACCGAGGCCTGCAGGCTGCGCTGCGGGAGGCGCAAAGTCAGGGCATAGCCGTGGTCCGAACCACGCGTTGCGCACGTGGGAGGGTGCTAGCCCGCGCAGACGGGCGCGGGGAAGAGTTCCCGATTCTGGCGTTGAGCCCCGTGAAAGCGCGCATCGAGCTGATGCTGCAGTTGGCCGGGCGTTGACGCGAAGCTTAATGCGCGCCCTTGAAGGGCGGGCCGGCCAGCCGCACCCCCGCTTTGAGGCCTTTTTTCATAAACCAGCCCTGGTTGACTTCGAGCACAAAGCGCACCGGCTTGGCCGAGCAGTGTGACTGCGTAGTCTGCGGTTGCATATCTTCGAGGTTCACCACCGTCCCGTCGTCAGCAAGGAAAGCGGCTGTAAGGGGAATCAAGGTGTTTTTCATCCAGAAACATTGTTGCCGATGCTCAGGGAAAATGAACAACATGCCCTCATGTTGCGGCATTTCTGTGCGGTACATCAGGCCGGTAGCTTGTTGCGCCGAGGTGCTGGCGACTTGCACCTCGATTTGATGGAAACCGGCGCTCAGGGTGGTGCGCGGCAAGCCAGTTTGGGCCTGATCTTGCGCCAGCAGCGGGGCAAGTGGCACTAGCAAAGCGGCGGGGATGAGGAGTCGGAAAAGGAAGTTCATGGCGTGATTGTCCCCTAGCTTGTCGGGGTGCGCTGCAAAAAATCCGGTCTGGTCTTTAGGCGATGTTGGGGGGAATGAGGCGCACCTGCTGGTTGAGCTATGACAGTATCGTGTAAAGGTTTGTGTCTAAAATTACCCCTCCAAGTCAGAAAAGGCCTGCAAACCCTCCGGTAAACAGGCCATACCGGCAGTTAGCACTGCCGGTTTAATCCATAAAGAGACTCATTTCATGTACCAGCACATCAAAATCCCCGCCCAAGGCCAAAAAATCACCGTTAACGCTGATTTTTCGCTGAATGTTCCCGATGAGCCCATCATTCCCTACATTGAGGGCGACGGTACCGGCTTGGACATTACGCCGGTGATGCTCAAAGTCGTGGATGCGGCAGTGGCCAAAAGTTATGGCGGCAAGCGCAAGATACATTGGATGGAGGTGTTTGCCGGCGAAAAGTCCACCAATGTTTATGGTCCGGACGTGTGGCTCCCCGAAGAAACCCTGCATGCGATCCGCGACTATGTGGTCTCCATCAAAGGGCCGCTGACCACTCCTGTTGGCGGTGGCATCCGCTCCTTGAACGTGGCGCTGCGCCAGGAGCTCGATTTGTACGTTTGCCTGCGTCCCATCCAATATTTTGACGGCGTGCCCAGCCCGGTGAAAGAGCCACAGAAGACCGACATGGTCATCTTCCGTGAAAACTCGGAAGATATTTATGCCGGCATCGAGTTTGAAGCCGAGTCCGACAAAGCGAAAAAGCTCATCAAGTTCTTGACCGAGGAAATGGGCGTCAAGAAAATCCGCTTCCCCAACACCTCGGGTATCGGCATCAAGCCGGTCTCGCGCGAAGGCACCGAGCGTCTGGTGCGTAAAGCCATCCAGTACGCCATTGACAACGACAAGCCCAGCGTGACCATTGTCCATAAGGGCAATATCATGAAGTTCACCGAAGGGGGCTTTCGCGACTGGGCCTATGCGCTGGCGCAAAAAGAATTTGGTGCCCAATTGGTCGATGGCGGCCCTTGGTGCAAATTCAAAAATCCCAAGACCGGTCGTGAAATTACCGTCAAGGACAGCATCGCAGACGCTTTCTTGCAACAAATCTTGCTGCGCCCGGCAGAGTACAGCGTCATCGCGACCCTCAACCTGAACGGCGACTACGTGTCCGACGCCTTGGCAGCCCAAGTTGGCGGAATCGGCATTGCCCCGGGCGCCAATCTCAGTGACACGGTGGCGATGTTCGAAGCTACCCACGGTACTGCGCCCAAGTATGCGGGTAAAGACTATGTCAACCCCGGATCGGAAATTTTGTCAGCCGAAATGATGCTCCGGCATATGGGCTGGAAAGAGGCCGCCGATTTGATCATCAGTTCCATGAAAAAATCCATTCTCAGCAAAAAGGTCACCTATGACTTTGCCCGCCTGATGGACGGTGCAACCCAAGTCAGCTGCTCTGGCTTTGGCCAGGTCATGATCGACCATATGTAAGCGCTTGCGGGCGCCTGACCCGCATGGGAGTGCTTCCCACAACGCCTGTGCGCGACTGCGCTACAGGCGTTTTTTTCTTTCTGGGCTTGAATCCGGCTCTTGGCGCTCCAATTACCCTTGGCACTGCGCTAGGATGTGTGCACCGATAAAATATCACGATGGCGACTACCCCCCCCAAACTCCCGAAGGAACTCCCTCGGCAGACCCCCAAACGCGACGATGGCGGTGGCGCTATCGTTCTGGAGCGGCTGCCGCAAAAAGTTCAGCCGCCCTCGATGCATCAAGTTCTGATGCTCAATGACGATTTCACCCCCATGGAGTTTGTAGTGGGAGTGATTCAAGAATTTTTTTCCAAAGATTTGGCAACTGCGACCCAAATCATGCTGAAAATCCATATCGATGGAAGAGGGGTGTGTGGTGTATACACCCGCGACGTGGCGGCCACCAAAGTGGACCAAGTCATGGATGCCGCTCAAAAAGCGGGGCATCCATTGCAGTGTGTGAGTGAGCCTGTAGGCTAAAAGGCGATAGAACGTGGTGAGAGGTGGCTGCCGCCGGGGCGGGCCACCAACGATGAACAATTGCATACGATGAAGGAACGGTCATGATCGCCCAAGAATTAGAAGTTAGCCTGCACATGGCTTTTGTAGAGGCCCGTCAGCAGCGGCACGAATTTATTACGGTAGAGCACCTTTTGCTCGCCCTGTTGGACAATCCCAGCGCCGCAGAAGTCTTGCGCGCCTGCTCGGCCAACGTGGATGAACTGCGCAAGTCGCTTACCCATTTCATCAAGGACAACACGCCGCAAGTGGCTGGTGTTGATGAGGTGGACACCCAGCCCACGCTGGGTTTTCAGCGGGTGATCCAGCGCGCCATCATGCATGTGCAATCCACTGGCAGTGGCAAAAAAGAAGTGATGGGCAGCAATGTTCTGGTCGCCATCTTTGGTGAAAAAGATTCCCATGCGGTTTACTACCTGCACCAGCAGGGCGTTACCCGCTTGGACGTGGTCAACTTCATTGCCCACGGCATCAAGAAAAGCGATCCGCCAGAAGTCGCCAAAGGCAGCGAAAGCGGACCCGAGGCCGAAGAAGCTTCGAGTGAAAAAAATGAAAAAGCCTCCCCGCTAGAGCAGTACACCCAAAATTTGAACCAACTTGCCAAAGACGGCAAGATCGACCCCCTGATCGGTCGCGAGCACGAAGTCGAGCGTGTGATCCAAATTTTGTGCCGCCGCCGCAAGAACAATCCCTTGCTGGTAGGTGAGGCCGGCGTCGGAAAGACCGCGATTGCCGAAGGGCTGGCTTGGCGTATTTCCCAAAAAGACGTACCCGAAGTGCTGGCCGACGCCGTGGTCTATTCCCTGGATATGGGTGCGCTGCTGGCAGGTACCAAATACCGGGGTGATTTTGAGCAGCGCCTCAAGGGCGTGCTCAAATCTTTGAAAGACCGCCCCAATGCAGTGCTGTTCATCGACGAAATTCACACTCTGATTGGTGCTGGAGCGGCTTCGGGTGGCACGCTGGATGCTTCTAATTTGCTCAAGCCCAGCCTGAGCTCGGGGCAGCTCAAGTGCATTGGTGCCACCACATTTACCGAGTACCGGGGTATTTTCGAAAAAGACGCTGCGCTCTCGCGCCGGTTCCAAAAAGTGGACGTGGTCGAGCCTACGGTGGAGCAGACGGTCGAAATTCTCAAAGGGCTCAAGTCGCGCTTTGAGGAGCATCACAAAGTCAAATACGCAGTCGCTGCCTTGCAGGCCGCCGCAGAGCTGAGCGCCAAGTACATCAACGACCGGCATTTGCCGGACAAAGCGATTGACGTGATCGACGAAGCCGGTGCGGCCCAGCAGATCCTGGCTCCGAGTAAGCGAAAAAAGACCATTTCTAAGACCGAGGTTGAGGAAATCGTAGCCAAAATTGCCCGTATTCCACCGGCCAACGTCTCCAATGACGACCGCGGCAAACTCAAAACGCTGGACCGCGATCTCAAGAGCGTGGTCTTTGGGCAGGACAAGGCGCTTGACGTGCTGGCCTCGGCGGTCAAGATGGCCCGCTCCGGCTTGGGTCGGGCTGATAAGCCGATCGGCTGCTTCCTGTTCAGTGGCCCCACGGGCGTGGGCAAAACCGAGGCGGCCAAGCAATTGGCCTACATCATGGGCATCGAGTTGCTGCGCTTTGATATGAGCGAGTACATGGAGCGCCATGCGGTCAGCCGCTTGATTGGCGCCCCTCCGGGCTATGTGGGCTTTGACCAAGGCGGTTTGCTGACGGAGGCGGTCACCAAAAAACCGCATTGCGTACTGTTGCTCGATGAAATCGAAAAAGCGCACCCTGACATTTTCAATGTGCTGTTGCAGGTCATGGACCATGGCACTTTGACTGATAACAACGGACGCAAGGCGGACTTCCGTAACGTGATCATCATCATGACTACCAATGCGGGTGCCGAAACCATGAACAAGGCCACGATCGGCTTTACCAATCCGCGCCAAGCCGGCGATGAGATGGTTGACATCAAGCGCCTGTTTACGCCCGAGTTCCGCAACCGACTCGATTCGATTGTGGGCTTCAAGGCGTTGGACGAGAACGTTATCCTGCGCGTCGTCGACAAGTTCTTGTTACAGCTGGAAACCCAGTTGGCCGAGAAAAAGGTGGAGGTGACCTTTACTGACAAGCTGCGTAAACACTTAGGTAAGAAGGGCTTTGACCCGCTCATGGGTGCCCGTCCGATGCAGCGCCTGATCCAGGACACCATCCGCCGCGCACTGGCGGACGAACTGCTGTTTGGCCGATTGACCGAAGGTGGACGACTGACGGTGGATCTGGACGACAAGGACGAGTCCAAAACCGAGGTCTTGCTGGATATCCAGCCGCTCCCCAAGCGCGAAGGGCGCTCTAAGTCAGAAGAGGCAACGGCTTCCTGATGTAAAATCAGCTGGCTTTGCTGTTCGCGCTGGTTTCAAGCCAGCGCGGCGGCGAAGTTAATCACAAACCGGTTCTATCAAGGTGTTCCCTGCAGGCGCATGCCGCCTTCTGGGAAAAATCGAACCGGATTTAAGACTTAACCTTTGGAGTATTTATGTCAGTCACCATGCGTGAAATGCTGGAAGCGGGCGTCCATTTCGGACACCAAACCCGTTTTTGGAACCCCAAGATGGCGCCCTTTATCTTTGGCCATCGCAACAAAATCCACATCATCAACCTGGAAAAATCGCTGCCGATGTTCCAGGAGGCGAGCAAGTTTGTGCGCCAGTTGTCGGCCAAGCGCGGCACCATCTTGATGGTCGGTACCAAGCGCCAGGCGCGTGACACCGTGGCGATGGAAGCCAAGCGCGCAGGCATGCCCTTTGTGGACCAGCGTTGGCTCGGTGGCATGTTGACCAATTTCAAGACCGTGAAGACTTCTATCAAACGTCTCAAGGACATGAAGATTGAACAGGAAGCGGGTCTGGACGCGATGAGCAAAAAAGAGCAGCTGATGTTTGCGCGCGAATTGGCCAAGCTGGAAAAAGACATTGGCGGCATTCAGGACATGGCTACTTTGCCCGATGCGATTTTTGTGATCGACGTGGGTTACCACAAAATTGCGATTGCAGAAGCGCGCAAACTCGGTATCCCGCTGATAGGTGTGGTGGACTCCAACCACTCGCCCGAGGGCATTGATTATGTGATTCCCGGTAACGACGATTCCTCCAAGGCCGTCACCTTGTACGCCCGCGGCATTGCCGATGCGGTGCTCGAAGGCCGCGCTAATGCGGTGGATGACTTGGTCAAGGCTGTGGTGGCCGAAGGTGAAGATGAGTTTGTAGAGGTCGATGAGGCTGCTTAAGCGCACCCGCAAGCCTTCAAAGGGGGCTTGCTAGCCCCTTTTTTTTAGCAATCAAACCGATTATTTTGTATACGGAGTAAAGAAATGGCAGCAATTACTGCAAGCATGGTCGCCGAACTACGCGGCAAAACCGATGCACCCATGATGGAATGTAAAAAAGCGCTGACCGAGGCCGAAGGTGACATGGTCAAGGCGGAAGAATTATTGCGTGTGAAATTGGGTAGCAAAGCCGGTAAAGCGGCTGCCCGTGTCACTGCCGAGGGCGTGGTAGCAATCGCCAGTGAGGCCGCCGCCTGCGCGATGATCGAGGTCAATTGCGAAACCGATTTCGTCACCAAGAACGACAGCTTCCTAGCCTTGGCTAACGGGGCGGCCCGTTTGGTGGCCCAGCACAATCCGGCAGACCTGGCCGCCTTAGCGGGCTTGCCATTTAGCCAGGATGGTTTTGGCCCGACTTTGGAAGATGTGCGCAAAGGCCTGATCGGAAAAATCGGCGAAAACATGACCTTCCGCCGCTTCCAGCGTTCTACCGCTGGCGCCCAAGTGGCTTCCTATTTGCATGGCACGCGTATCGGTGTGGTGGTGGAGTTTGAAGGCGATGCAGTTGCAGCCAAGGATGTGGCGATGCATGTGGCCGCTATGAAACCCGTGTCTTTGTCCAGTGCAGACGTCCCCGCTGAACTGGTGGAGCGCGAGCGCTCCGTGGCGGCGGCCAAAGCTGCCGAGGATGCATCCCTGGCAACTGCAGCTGGCAAGCCGGTGCAATCGGCCGAAATTGTGGCCAAACGTATCGAGGGCGGTGTGCAGAAATACCTCAAAGAGGTGTCGTTGTTGAATCAGTCCTTTGTGAAGAACGATAAGCAGACGGTGGAGCAAATGCTCAAAGCCTGCGCTACGACCGTCCGCGGGTTTACGCTGTACGTTGTGGGTGAGGGCATTGAAAAACGGGTGGATGACTTTGCTGCCGAAGTCGCCGCCCAGGTTGCCGCCGCTAAACAAGGCGCCTAAACTTAGGCAGACCGCCATGCCCGCGTTGGAGCTGCATGAAATGGGCGCATGGCGGCGTCAAGATACTTATTAACCCGTCGCACCCGGATGCTGCTATGACCCAGACCAAGCCCGCCTACAGTCGAATTTTGTTGAAACTGTCCGGCGAGGCCCTGATGGGAGATGACCAGTTCGGCATCAACCGTGACACCATTGTGCGCATGGTGGACGAAATTGCCGAAGTCACCCGCTTGGGCGTGCAGCTTGCTGTGGTCATCGGCGGGGGTAATATTTTTCGCGGCGTCGCCGGCGGGTCGGTGGGAATGGACCGTGCAACCGCGGACTACATGGGCATGCTGGCCACCGTGATGAACGCTTTGGCCTTGGGCGACACTATGAACAAAGCGGGCCTGACGGCGCGTGTCATGTCTGCCATCGGCATCGAGCAGGTAGTCGAACCTTATGTACGGCCCAAAGCCTTGCAATATTTGGAAGAAGGCAAAGTGGTTATTTTTGCCGCGGGAACCGGCAACCCCTTCTTTACCACCGATACCGCAGCCGCCTTGCGGGGCGCCGAAATTGGTGCGGAAATTGTGCTTAAAGCCACCAAGGTGGACGGCGTATACGACGCGGACCCGAAAAAAGTTCCTACCGCCAAGCGCTACGCCAGCCTGAGCTTTGATAGCGCGATGCAGCAAAATCTGGGCATCATGGATGCGGCCGCTTTTGCCCTGTGCCGTGATCAGAAGTTGCCGATCAAAGTGTTTTCTATCTTTAAGCACGGCGCTCTCAAGCGGGTGGTGATGGGCGAGGACGAGGGCACCTTGGTGCATGTTTGAAATTTTGGAGTGACGACTATGACGATCGCAGACATCCGGAGCCATATGGAAGGCAAGATGGACCAGTCCATCGCCAATTTCAAAAATACCCTGACCAAGGTGCGTACCGGGCGCGCCAACCCAGCCCTGCTCGACACGGTGCAGGTGGAGTATTACGGCTCCATGGTGCCCCTCAGCCAGGTGGCCAATCTCAACCTAATTGACGCGCGCACGATTGGTATCCAGCCTTGGGAAAAGGGTATGGGTGCAAAGATTGAAAAAGCGATCCGCGAAAGTGACTTGGGTTTGAACCCGGCCTCTATGGGCGACTTGATTCGCGTTCCCATGCCGATGATGACCGAGGAACGCCGCAAGGAGTTAACCAAGGTCGTCCGAAGTGAAGGTGAAAACGCCAAAATTGCCATCCGCAATTTACGCCGAGATGCCAATGACGCTGTCAAGAAGTTGGAAAAAGACAAGGTGGTCTCCGAGGATGATCAAAAACGCTCGGAGGCGGATATCCAGAAGTTGACCGACCGTTTCATTGCCGAGGTCGATAGATTGGTCGCGGCCAAAGAGCAAGAGATCATGGCCGTTTAGGCGCCTAGATGATTGCCAAATACGCGCTCACAAGGCCATTTTCCGTAGCGCAGCCCTTTGGCGCTGGGGTGTCGAGCACTCCCTATTCCCACAAGGACGCATGCTAAAGCAGCGCATCATCACCGCAGTGCTGCTGTTGGCGGTTTTGATTCCTGCCGTCTGGGCCGATGATCCACTGGCCTTTGTTCTGTTGACCTCGCTGATGATGGGCGCAGCCGGGTGGGAGTGGGCTCGCTTGTGCACGTGGCCGGCTTGGCCGGCACGCGCCTGCGGCTTGGCGTTTGCATTGTTATGTTTGCATTTCTGGCGCCAGGGGGGTACCACGCAGGCCTGGCCCTGGCTGTGGTGGGCCGTAGGGTCGGCCTGGGTTTTGATGGCCGCAGCCCTGTTACGTGGCGGCGTTGATGCTTGGGTGCGCCTGCCGTTGCCCTTGCGTTGGGCCGCGGGCATGGTGGCTTTGTTTGCTGCATGGGTGGCCCTGGTGCAAGCACGTGCAATAGGCATCAACTTTCTGTTTTCGGTGTTTGTGCTGGTTTGGGGTGCGGATGTCGCCGCGTATTTTTGTGGGCGACTTTGGGGTGGTCGCTGGATCGCGCCTAAATTGGCAGCTGCCATCAGTCCCGGCAAGACCTGGGAAGGTGCTATCGGGGGCATGGTGTTGGTGATGGCTTTGGCATTCGCTTGGCGCCAATGGGAGCCGCTGAGCCCCTGGGGAGCGATGAGTCTATACGGCCGTTTAGGAGAACAAGGCCCTGTGTTTTTGTTTGTGTCCATTGCTTTTTTGACCACGATGAGTGTGGCGGGGGACTTGCTCGAATCGCTGTTTAAGCGCTCGGCGGGCGTCAAGGACAGCAGCCAATTGTTGCCGGGGCATGGCGGTGTGCTCGACCGCATCGATGCCTTGCTACCGGTGCTGCCGCTGGCCATGTTGTTGTGTGTCCGTTAATAGGGGCTTGTGCATGGAGGCAGAGATTCAAACCGTGAGTATTTTGGGCTCTACAGGCTCCATCGGTGTCAATACCTTAGATGTGATTGCCCGCCAGTCGGATCGCTACCGTGTTTTTGCCCTGACTGCCCATAGCAGGGTCGACACCATGACCGCCCAATGTGTTCAATTTAGGCCACGCTACGCGGTGATGGTCAGTGAGCCCCATGCCCGCGAGCTCAGGCATGCATTGGCCAATCTGGGCTTGCCCACGGAAGTGATGTCCGGCCCCCAAGCCTTGGAATGGGTGGCTGCGCATGATGAAGTTACGACGGTGATGGCAGCCATTGTGGGCGCTGCCGGTTTGGCCTCCTGTATTTCGGCCGCCTTGGCAGGTAAGCGCCTGCTGCTTGCCAACAAAGAGGCCTTGGTGGTAGGTGGCGCTTTCTTCATGGACGCCGTTCAGCGCGGCGGTGCCACGCTGCTGCCCATTGACAGCGAGCACTCCGCCATTTTTCAGTCTTTGCCGGAAAATCCGCAGGCCTGGCCATCGGTCATCGACAAAATTATCCTGACGGCCTCAGGCGGACCCTTTCGTACGCGCGACCCCGCCACCCTGAGCCAGGTTACGCCACAACAGGCCTGTGCCCACCCCAATTGGGTCATGGGCCGTAAGATTTCAGTGGACTCGGCCACGATGATGAACAAGGCCTTGGAGGTGATAGAAGCCAAGTTTTTGTTTGGCGTGGCGGCGCATACGATCGAGGTCATCATCCATCCGCAAAGCGTGATCCATTCCATGGTGCAATTTGTGGACCATTCGGTTGTCGCCCAATTGGGAACGCCGGATATGCGTGGCCCTATCGCCTACGGTCTAGCCTGGCCTTCGCGTCACGTATCAGGGGCCAGTGCGATAGATTTTTCTACCTTGTCCGCACTGACGTTTGAAACCTTTTCGGATCCCGGTCACCAGCAGCGCTTTCCCGGGCTCCAACTGGCCTGGGAGTCGCTCCAGGCGGTGCCTGGAACTACCGCGGTTCTCAACGCTGCCAACGAGGTGGCGGTGGCGGCCTTTCTGGCCGGTGAAATCCGGTTTGACCAGATCCATGCACTGAACCTGGATACCCTGGCGCGTTTTGTTCCAAGCGCCCCGGTTTCCCTGCAAGATCTATTAGCCATTGACCAGGAAGCGCGCGCCCAAGCAGGTGCCCTGGTTTCTACGATGCGGGCCGCTTCCTGAGCCCGTTATGATGGCGCTTGCTGTCACTTGCCATTGAGGGCCGATTTGGACTCCCGCGGCGCCCCGGACTTTCTTTCACTATGCAACACCCATTCGTGCACACTCTACGGTCTTTAGTCCTACTTGTTTGCTTCCTGTCCGCCCAGTGGGCTATGGCGCTGACGCCCTTTGTTATTAAGGACATACGGGTCGAGGGCTTGCAGCGGGTAGAGGCTGGGACCGTATTCGCCTCCTTGCCACTGCGCGTTGGGGATACTTATTCTGATGACATGGCCGCGGTTTCCATCAAGGCCTTGTTTGGTTTGGGCTTGTTTAACGATGTGCGTATCGGCGTCGACGGAGCCATATTGATGGTGACCGTTGCCGAGCGGCCGATTGTGGGATCTGTGACATTCACCGGCACCAAAGAATTCGACAAAGATGTATTGGTCAAGGCACTAAAAGACATTGGCTTGTCTGATGGCCGACCATTCGATAAGGCATTGGCGGACAAAGCCGAGCAGGAGCTCAAGCGCCAGTACATCAACCGCAGCATGTATGCCGCCGAGATAGTGACTACGGTTACACCGATCGAGGGCAACCGCGTCAATTTGAGTTTTGCCGTAAGTGAAGGTGATACGGCCAAAATCCGCTCGATCAAAATTGTTGGTAACCAGGCATTTCCCGAAAGCACCTTGTTAGGTCTGTTTGATTCAGATACCGGCGGTTGGCTTAGTTGGTACACCAAGTCGGATCGCTACGCACGGCCCAAGCTCAATACAGATATCGAGGCGCTGCGTTCTTATTACATGTCGCGTGGCTATTTGGAGTTTTCGGTGGACTCGACGCAGGTCACTATCGCGCCAAATAAACAGGATATCGGCGTCACCATCAACATTACCGAGGGCGAACCCTTTGTGGTGTCCAAAGTCAGTCTGATTGGAAATTATCTGGAAAAAGAATCGCAGTTCCAGGCGCTGGTTGCCATTCGTCCCGGCGAGCCCTACAACGTCAATGAAGTTACGCAAACCAGCAAAGCATTTTCCGATTTTTATGCCAACTTTGGCTACGCTTTTGCGCAAGTGGAGGCGCAAACCAATATCGACCGCACCACGAACCGGGTTGAAATCGTCCTCAAAGCGGACCCTTCGCGGCGCGTATACGTGCGGCGTATCAATATTGCAGGCAATGACACCACCCGCGACGAAGTGGTACGCCGTGAGTTCCGTCAAATGGAGTCAGCCTGGTACGACGGCGAAAAAATCCGCGCCTCCCGTAATCGGGTGGACCGTTTGGGCTACTTCAAAGAAGTGAGTATGGATACGGTTGAGGTTCCCGGCTTCCCTGACCAGGCCGATTTAGTGGTGACAGTGGTTGAAAAGCCCACGGGTAGTCTCTCACTGGGCGCAGGCTATTCCAGTGCCGATGGACTGGGCTTGAACTTCGGCTTCAAACAGGACAATGCCTTCGGTTCGGGAACCTCTATGGGTATTGAAGTCAATACCAGCAAGCTCAACACCACCTATGTGTTTAGCACTACGGACCCCTATTTCACCCGCGACGGTGTTTCCCGCAGCGTTGATCTGTATTACCGGACCACGCGGCCCTATGCCGATGTCAACAGCTATGCCTTGAAGAATATTGGTGCCAGCCTGCGATTTGGCGTTCCGTTTTCGGAAACAGATACGGTGTATTTTGGCGCAGGCTATGACGTCACGACGATTGAGCCGGGCAACTTGCTGCCACAAGCGTATGAAGAGTTCGCCAATAACTTTGGCTACACCGCGGCGGCCGTGCCCTTGACCGTTGGCTGGGGGCGCGACACCCGTGACAGTGGGGTAGTTCCAAGTACTGGTCGTTTGGTCAAGGCCAATGCAGAATGGAGCGTGGCCGGGGATTTGACCTATCTGCGCGCGACGACCCAGGCGCAACAGTTTTTCCCTCTGACTAAGCGGGTCACTTTGGCATTTAACGGAGAACTGTCCATGGGCATGGCGACCAATGGGCAAACCTATCCCTTGTTTAAAAATTACTATTCAGGCGGTATCGGCTCAGTGCGGGGCTTTGAGCCTGGCAGTCTGACTACCGGTGCCCAGCGGGCGCAGGGCGCGGTCTCCACGGGCGGAACGAAAAAGCTGACCTTCAACACCGAAATTTTGTCGCCACTACCGGGTGGCGGTAGCGACCGAACGCTGCGTATTTATGCATTTTTGGATGCCGGAGGGCTCTACGGCGCCGATGAAGGCATCGCCCTGGGGGATTTGCGATCGTCGATGGGCGTGGGAATAAGTTGGATTTCACCAGTCGGGCCGTTGCGCCTGGCCTATGCCAAACCGCTGACCCAATTCGAAAACGATAAAATCCAGTCTCTTCAATTCACAATTGGAACTACCTTCTGATGAAACCGCTTAATCTTCTTGCTGTGGTTGCGCTTTGTGCGACCGGACTGCTGTCTTCTGCGTTTGCGCAGGAATCGCGCATAGCCTATATCAATACCCAACGCATCACTACGGAGTCCGCCATCGCGAAGGCGGCACAGTCCAAGCTGGAGCAAGAGTTCTCCAAGCGCGGCAAGGAAATGGCTGATTTGCAGGCGGCCTTAAAAACCTTTAGTGAAAAATTCGACCGCGACGCGCCTACGATGACCGAATCGCAGCGCGTATCCCGTCAAAAAGAAGGCGCAGAGCTGAACCGCGATTTACAGCGCAAGCAACGCGAATACCAAGAGGACCTGAACGGTCGACGCAATGAAGAACTGCAGCAAGTGCTGGAGAAAGCCAATAAAGCGGTTCGCAAGGTTGCAGATGACGAAAAATACGATTTGGTGGTGCAGGAAGTCGTGTACAGCAACGGCCGCCATGACATCACCGATAAAGTGCTCAAGCTATTGAATACTTCGGGCACCAAGTAAACTCGAACCCGCGACTTGCGTGCCTGACATCTGCCTGCACGACATCATTGCAGCACTCGGGGGTGAGCTGCACGGGGATGGCAATATCCGCATTGATGCTTTGGCCCCCTTGGAAAGTGCGGGTCCGGGGGCGCTGAGTTTTGTCAGCCATCCCAAATACCGCCAAGGCCTGGTCACGTCAAAGGCCGCCTGCGTTATCGTCCCCCCAGACTTGAAAGACACGGCGCGCGCGCGAGGGGCCTTTATCGTTTGCGAGTCACCCTACCTCTACTTTGCGCGCCTAACGCAATGGTGGCGCAAAGCGCTAGATGCACAGCGCGCACTTCCCCACCCGCAGGGTGGCGTGCATCCCAGTGCGGTGGTGGATGCTTTGGCCCAGGTGCACCCCAGTGCCACCATAGGGCCTTTGTGCGTTATCGAGCGAGGTGCACGCGTCGGCGCCCATACGCAATTGCGCTCCAGGGTCACGCTGGGCCAGGACTGCACCATTGGCCAACGTTGCCTGTTGCATTCGGGCGTCGTTATTGGCGCGGACGGTTTCGGTTTTGCACCCGACGGCGATCGCTGGGAAAAAATTGAGCAATTGGGTGCAGTGTCTATCGGCGACGATGTAGAAATCGGCGCCAATACCTGTGTTGATCGCGGTGCATTACAAGATACGGTGATCGAAGATGGTGTCAAGCTGGATAACCTGATACAGGTAGGTCATAACGTACGCATCGGACGCAACACCGCTATTGCGGGCTGCGTCGGTATTGCTGGCAGTGCGGTCATTGGCCCGCAATGCACTATTGGCGGTGGCGCCATTGTGCTGGGGCATCTGGAAATCGCCGCCCAAGTACATATTTCTGCCGGAACACTGGTCAGTAAGTCGATAAACAAACCAGGCCATTACACCGGTATTTTTCCGCTGGATGAAAATGCCAACTGGGAGCGTAATGCCGCCTCGCTCAAACAACTGCACCGCCTGCGCGAGCGTATCAAAAAACTCGAAAGTGACGCCTAAAAATGATGGACATCCACCAGATTCTTAAACAGCTGCCCCACCGCTATCCTTTTTTGATGGTGGACCGGGTATTGGAAATTGACAAAGGTAAGACCATCAAGGCCTTGAAAAATGTCACTATGAACGAGCCATTTTTTGAGGGCCATTTTCCGCACCGTCCGGTCATGCCCGGCGTGTTGATGCTCGAAGCGCTGGCGCAAGCTGCCGCCTTGTTGGCTTTTGATGCGCTGGATGCCGCGCCCGACGATGCGTCGGTGTATTACTTCGCGGGGATCGACGCTGCCCGTTTTAAGCGCCCGGTGGAGCCCGGTGATCAGCTGATTTTGGAGGTGGAGTTACTGCGCATGAAGGCCGGTATTTTCAAGTTCAAAACCCGTGCCAGCGTGACTGGTGAGACCGCGGTGGAAGCGGAATTGACCTGCGCCATGCGCAGCATCGCGCCCAGGGAGTGATATGAGCGGCATCCATCCCACTGCGCTGGTTGACGCAGGTGCTGAGCTCGATGCAGGTGTGACCGTGGGCCCGTACACCGTGATTGGTCCGCATGTGCGCATTGGCGCGGGGACTACCGTCGGCGCGCATTGCGTTATCGAAGGCCACACCACCATAGGGCGTGATAACCGGATCTTTCAGTTCAACTCGCTAGGGGCCATTCCCCAGGACAAAAAATACAAGGGCGAGCCCTGTGAGTTGGTGATCGGTGATCGCAATACGATTCGCGAGTTTTGCACCTTTAACATCGGCTCGCCCGGTGACGTCGGCCTTACCCGTGTGGGCGATGACAATTGGATCATGGCCTATGTGCACCTGGCGCACGACTGCCAGGTCGGCAACCACACCATATTTGCCAACAACTCCCAACTGGCCGGGCATGTGCAGGTTGGCGATTGGGTGATATTGGGTGGATTTACGGTTGTGCACCAGTTTGTCCGTATCGGCGCGCACAGCATGACGGCCATGTGCTCGCTGCTGTTTGCCGATCTGCCCCCCTTTGTGATGTGCCAAGGCCAGCCTGCGGCTGCCCGGTCTATGAATTACGAAGGCTTGCGCCGGCGCGGCTTCTCACCCGAGCGCATTGCCGGTGTTAAAGCCATGCACAAAGCCTTGTACCGACAGGACCTGAGCCTGGAGGCGGCGCAGGCGCACATTGCAAGCATTAGCCAGACAGAAGCGCAATGCGAGCCCGATGTGCGCATGATGAATGACTTTCTACAACAGACCCATGCCCAGCGCGGCATCGTGCGCTGAACGTGAGCCAACCCGGCGCTGCGCTGAGCTCCTTGGCCATGGTCGCCGGAGAGGCCTCAGGCGACATGCTTGCTGCCTTGCTTTTGCAAGCAGTGCATCAGCGTTGGACGGGGGTGTCTGCACGTGGCATAGGCGGCCCGCGTATGGCCGAGCAAGGCTTTGAGGCCTGGTGGCCGCACCACAAGCTGGCAGTGCATGGACTAGGCTGGGACCTGCTGCTGCGCTACCGCGAGATCGTGGGTATCCGTAAGCAGTTATTGAAGCGGTTGATCGATCAAGCGCCATCGCTTTTTATTGGCGTAGATGCGCCCGATTTCAATCTGGAACTCGAAGCGAATCTGCGTGCCCGTGGCGTGAAGACCGTGCACTTTGTCTGCCCCTCCGTCTGGGCATGGCGGGCGGAGCGGTTACTCACGCTGCGGCGCAGTGTGGACCATGTGCTCTGCCTTTTTCCCTTTGAGCCGGCGCTGCTGGCGCAGCATGGCATTGCCGCCACCTATGTCGGTCACCCGCTGGCGCAAGTGATCCCCATGCACGTGGACCGCGCAGCGGCGCGCGAGCACTTGGGCTTGGGGCAAGACGACGATGTGCTCGCTTTGCTGCCAGGCAGTCGTCGCTCGGAAATCCAGTACCTGGCCCCCGTTTTTTTCCAGGCGGCTAGCCGCATTGCCAAAGCCAGGCCCAAGGTTAAATTTCTGCTGCCGGTAGTGCCGGGGCTGGAAGCTTTGATGAACCGGGCAGCGCAAGTCAGTGGCATGGCCGCCAGGGTACAAATGGTTTCGGGCCAATCACACACGGTGCTGGCTGCCTGCGATGCCACCTTGATTGCCAGCGGTACCGCCACTTTAGAGGCCGCCTTGTTCAAGCGTCCTATGGTGATTGCCTACCGCATGGGCGCATTAAGTTGGCATTGGATGCGGCGCAAGCGATTGCAACCGTGGGTGGGTTTGCCCAATATTTTGAGCGGGGAATTTGTGGTTCCTGAATTTTTGCAAGACCAGGCGACCCCTCAGGCGCTGGCTGACGCATCTTTGCAATGGCTCGATTGCAAAGCCTCAAATCCAGACGTTTTGCGGCGGCTTGAAATGCGCTTTGATGCCTTGCACGACAGTCTGCGGTGCGACACCGGTGCGCTAGCGGCCCAAGCCATCGACAATGTGCTCCATGCCTAAACTGAATGGCCCGATTCAAACCGCACTCCAATGGGAGGCCGGTGGCTTGGTGGCTGGTGTGGACGAAGCGGGCCGGGGGCCACTTGCGGGTCCAGTGATGGCTGCCGCCGTCATTTTGGACGATAAGTACCCCATCCCTTATCTGGCAGACTCCAAAACGCTCACGGCTAAGCGACGCGATTTTCTGTTTGATGAAATTCGCGCCAAGGCCTTGTGCTTTTCGGTGGCGCAGGCGTCGGTGGCGGAAATAGATGAACTCAATATCCTGCAAGCTACTTTGCTCGCCATGCGCCGTGCGGTGCAGGGTTTGCGTTTGCCGCCCAAGTTGGTGTTGGTGGACGGTAACCGTCTGCCGGTGTTAGATATCCGTGCTGAAGCCATTGTGAAGGGCGACAGCAAGGTGGCGTCGATCTCGGCGGCGTCGATTTTGGCCAAGGTCAGCCGCGACCGCTGGTGTGCCCATTACCACCAGGAATTTCCGCAGTATGGTTTTGACGCCCACAAAGGCTACCCGACCGCCTTGCATCTGGCGGCCCTGCGTACCCACGGGCCGTGTCCTGAGCACCGCAAATCTTTCGGCCCTGTAGCCGCGCTCTTGCCGTGACCGCGCCGCAACTTATCAGCTCGCGTGATAACCCGCAGTTGCGCGCGTTGCGCAAACTCTCGGGCGATAACACCGGCTACCGCAAATCAGGACGGGTCTGGGTCGAGGGAGAGCATTTATGCAGCGCCGCTCTGGTGCGCGGGGTCAGGCCCGCCATGGCGGTGGTTGCGCAAAGCCTATGGGCCGATGGCCACTCGCCCTGGGCTGGTGTGGCCTCAAGCACGCTGGTGCTGCCTGATGCATTGTTCAAAGGTATCAGCGCACTCGAATCGCCCGCTGCCATCGGCTTTGTCATGGACGTGCCTGTGCCAGATGCGCTGGATCCGGCAGCGGCCAGCGTGGTGCTTGACCGGGTGCAGGACGCTGGCAACGTCGGATCGATTTTGCGAAGCGCGGCCGCCTTTGGCTTCAAACAGGTGATCGCCTTGCCGGGAACCGCAGCGCTGTGGTCGCCCAAGGTGTTGCGTGCCGCCATGGGCGCACATTTTGGCTTGACACTGTTTGAAGGTCTGGATGAACAGGCGTTTGCGGACTTGCGCCTGCCCTTGGTGGCCACCAGTTCGCATGCGGGCGCCCTGATACAGGATGCGCAGCTGCCATTCCCCTGCGCCTGGGTACTGGGCCATGAGGGGCAGGGCGTATCGCCCGCTTTAATGGCGCGCGCCGCTTTACAAGTACGCATTGGCCAGCCCGGGGGCGAGGAGTCGCTTAACGTCGCCGCAGCGGCTGCCATCTGCCTGCACGCTAGTGCCGTGTCAGCCATCCCCCGAAAATAAGCAATTGCCCTCGGTTAGAATGCAGGGCTTTCCGGAACCCGGCGTCTCCCAAGCGCTTCCAAAGCAACTCCCCTACGAAAATTAGCTGCCAGAGGCCTCCTCTGGGCGCTTGGGCGCACCCGTAAACGATTCGGAGAAGCCCGTGCTTTTGTCTCTCAAGGGAAATACCCCTCATGCCATTTTGGCGCTCGCCGATGGCACCGTATTTACCGGCCAATCTATAGGCGCAGCCGGTTCCACAATGGGTGAGGTGGTCTTTAATACCTCCATGACCGGTTACCAGGAAATCCTGACCGACCCCAGCTATTGCCAGCAAATCGTCACGCTGACTTACCCGCACGTTGGCAATTACGGCACGAACGCCGAAGATGTAGAGTCCAGCCGGGTGCACGCTGCCGGATTGGTCATTAAAGACCTGCCCTTGGTGGCTTCCAATTTCCGCTCCACACACGATCTGAGCACCTATTTGCGTGACCACGGCACCGTGGCGATTGCCAACATCGACACCCGCGCGCTGACGCGCCATTTGCGTGAACACGGTGCCCAAAACGGCTGCATTCTTGCGTTGGAGCCCGGCTCGGCGCCGGACGCAGACCTGCTTGCACAAGCGATCCAAGCCGCCCGCAGCACCCCGTCGATGGCCGGTTTGGACCTGGCCAAAGTGGTGACGGCGCAAAAAGCCTACGCCTGGTCTGAAGCCGAATGGGTCTTGGGTACGGGGTATGCGCATGCTGACGCGGCCCGCCTCCATGTGGTGGCCTACGATTTTGGCGTCAAGAGCAATATCTTGCGCATGTTGGCCGCCCGGGGTTGCAAACTGACGGTCGTGCCGGCACACACCCCCGCCCAAGATGTGCATGCTTTGCAGCCGAATGGTGTTTTTCTGAGTAACGGCCCTGGGGACCCCCAGCCTTGCGACTACGCAATTGCGGCCGCTGCCGCCCTGATTGCATCGGGCCTGCCCACTTTTGGCATTTGCCTGGGCCACCAGATCATGGCGCTGGCCTCAGGCGCAAAAACGTTCAAGATGAAGTTTGGCCATCACGGCGCCAATCACCCGGTCAAAGAGTTGTCCAGCGGGCGCGTCAGCATTACCAGCCAAAACCATGGTTTTGCCGTGGACCCGGATTCTTTACCGCCCAATTTGCGCGTTACCCATATCAGCTTGTTTGACAACACCATCCAGGGGCTCGAGCGGATCGACCAACCGGCCTTTTGCTTCCAAGGACACCCGGAAGCCTCGCCCGGCCCGCACGACATTGCGTATCTGTTTGACCGTTTCATCCGGGAGATGGAGGCGCGCGCGTGAGCTTTTACGGTGTGACCGACTTGTGGACCTATGTGGTCGGGGCGATCGGCATTATTTTGCTGCCTGGCCCCAATTCACTTTTCATCCTATCGGTTGCCACGGCGCGCGGTGTGCGACCAGCTTACCGGGGTGCATGCGGTGTGTTTCTGGGTGACATCGTGTTACTGGCCATGGTGGGGCTGGGTGCTGCGGGCTTGATGCGCAGCTACCCCGAGCTGTTTATGGTCGTGAAATATGCGGGTGCTACCTATTTGGCCTGGGTCGGTGTGCAATTGGTGCGCAGCGCCCTAGGGGCGTTAAAGGGACAAGCAGATGCGCCTATGGACGCACCCGAGATGCCTACGCATCTGGCGCGCCCCTTTCGCAGGGCATTGCTGATAAGCGTACTCAACCCCAAGGCGATTTTGTTTTTATTGTCCTTTTTCGTGCAATTTATCGACCCGGCCTACCCCGAACCCTGGGTGCCATTTTTTATATTGAGCGCCATCGTGATGACCTGCAGTGCGCTGTATTTGAGTTGCCTGATCTTTGCCGGTGCTCGCCTGGCAGCGGTGTTCCGCCGCCGTCAGCGCCTTGGCGCGGGTTTGTCCAGCGCCGTGGGCGCTTTGTTTGTGTGGTTTGGCGTGAAGCTGGCCGGGGCCAGTTTGGCCTGACAAGGAATGCGATGCCGTGTATGCGGTTTCAAGCCAGTGCAAAAATGAATTTGATTGAGTAATAGAAAAATGCCAAAACGTAGCGACATAAAAAGTATCCTGATCATTGGAGCAGGTCCTATCATCATCGGTCAGGCCTGCGAGTTTGATTACTCTGGCGTGCAGGCTTGCAAGGCTTTGCGCGAGGAAGGCTACAAAGTCATCCTGATCAACAGCAATCCGGCCACCATCATGACGGATCCGGATACGGCCGATGTCACTTACATCGAGCCCATTACCTGGGAAACTGTAGAAAAAATTATCGCCAAAGAGCGCCCTGATGCAATATTGCCGACCATGGGCGGGCAAACCGCACTCAATTGCGCGCTGGACCTGTGGCGCCAGGGTGTGTTGAAAAAATACGCGGTGGAACTGATAGGCGCTACCCCCGAGGCGATTGACAAAGCCGAAGACCGGCTCAAGTTCAAAGACGCCATGACCAAAATCGGTTTGGGCTCGGCGCGCTCGGGCATTGCGCACAGCATGGAGGAGGCCTGGGCAGTGCAAAAAACGGTGGGTTTCCCCACGGTGATCCGCCCTAGCTTCACACTAGGCGGCACCGGCGGCGGTATCGCCTATAACGCCGAAGAGTTCGAGACGATTTGCAAGCGCGGCCTAGAGGCGTCGCCCACCAAAGAGTTGCTGATTGAAGAGTCCTTGCTGGGCTGGAAAGAGTATGAAATGGAGGTCGTGCGGGACAAGGCCGACAACTGCATCATCGTGTGCTCGATTGAAAACCTGGACCCTATGGGTGTACACACCGGCGACTCGATCACCGTGGCGCCCGCCCAGACCTTGACGGACAAGGAATACCAAATATTGCGCAATGCCAGCTTGGCGGTCTTGCGTGAAATTGGGGTGGACACCGGTGGCTCCAACGTGCAGTTCGCCATCAATCCGGACGACGGGCGCATGGTGGTCATCGAAATGAACCCGCGCGTGTCGCGCTCTTCAGCCCTGGCCTCTAAGGCCACCGGTTTTCCGATTGCCAAAGTTGCCGCCAAATTGGCCGTGGGCTATACGCTGGACGAATTGCGCAACGACATTACGGGCGGCGCCACCCCGGCCAGTTTCGAGCCCAGCATTGACTATGTGGTCACCAAAATTCCACGCTTTGCGTTTGAAAAATTCCCTGCGGCGGACAGCCGCCTAACGACCCAAATGAAATCGGTGGGCGAGGTGATGGCCATGGGGCGTACTTTCCAGGAGTCTTTTCAGAAGGCCTTACGCGGCCTGGAAGTAGGCGTGGATGGCATGAACGAAAAAACCCAGGACCGCGAAGTGCTGGAGCGCGAACTCGGCGCACCTGGCCCCGAGCGCATCTGGTACGTGGGCGATGCTTTTGCCCAAGGTTTGACGGTCGAGGAAGTGTTTGCCCTGACACGCATAGACCGCTGGTTCCTGGTGCAAATCGAGCAAATTGTGCAGATTGAATTGGAGTTGGAGCGCTTGCCCCAACCGGCAAGCGGTACTGTGCTGGACAGTTTGGACGCGCAGACTTTGCGCGCGCTCAAGCAAAAAGGGTTTTCGGACCGACGCCTGGCGCGCCAATTACGCGCCAGTGATGCGCAAGTGCGCAAGCGCCGCCACGAGCTGGGCGTGCGCCCGGTCTATAAGCGGGTGGATACCTGCGCCGCCGAGTTCAGCACGAACACGGCCTATATGTATTCCACCTACGAAGCCCAGGGCGCTGCGTGTGAGTCGCAACCTACGGATCGCAAAAAAATAATGGTGCTGGGCGGTGGACCCAACCGCATTGGCCAGGGCATTGAGTTTGACTACTGCTGTGTGCATGCCGCGCTGGCCATGCGCCAAGATGGCTATGAAACCATCATGGTCAACTGCAACCCCGAAACGGTATCTACCGACTACGACACCAGTGACCGGCTCTATTTCGAGCCTTTGACTTTGGAAGATGTGCTTGAAATCGTGGACAAGGAAAAACCGCTAGGGGTGATCGTGCAATATGGTGGGCAGACGCCATTGAAGCTGGCGCTTGGGCTCGAAGCCCACGGTGTTCCCATTATTGGCACCAGCCCAGACATGATCGACGCGGCCGAAGACCGGGAGCGTTTCCAAAAATTACTGCATGCCTTGGATCTGCGCCAACCGCCTAACGCCACTGCGCGCACCGAGACCGAGGCGCTGGAAAAAGCCAGCGCGCTGGGCTATCCGCTGGTGGTACGGCCCAGCTATGTGCTGGGCGGGCGTGCGATGGAAATCGTCCATGAGCAGCGCGACCTAGAACGCTATATGCGCGAGGCCGTCAAGGTCAGCCACGACTCGCCGGTATTGTTGGATCGATTCCTCAACGACGCCATTGAGTGCGATGTCGATTGCATCCGTGATTCCACCGGCGCCACATTGATCGGTGGGGTGATGGAGCATATCGAGCAAGCCGGCGTGCACAGCGGTGACTCCGCCTGCTCCTTGCCGCCCTATAGTTTGAGTGCAACCACCGTGGCGGAAATCAAACGCCAAACAACGGCCATGGCCGCTGCCTTGCAAGTGGTTGGCCTGATGAATGTGCAGTTTGCCATCCAGTCGGTGGATGGCAAGGACGTGATTTATGTACTGGAAGTGAACCCGCGCGCCTCGCGCACCGTTCCCTTTGTCAGCAAAGCCACTGGCATTCAGTTAGCCAAAGTGGCAGCCCGTTGCATGGTAGGCCAGAGCCTGGCTTCACAAGGTATTACCAAAGAGGTCTCGCCGCCGTATTTCAGTGTGAAAGAGGCGGTGTTTCCCTTCGTCAAGTTCCCTGGGGTGGACACCATCCTGGGCCCGGAGATGAAGTCCACCGGCGAAGTGATGGGTGTTGGAAAAACCTTTGGCGAGGCATTCGTAAAGTCGCAGCTGGGCGCGGGCACCCGCTTACCGCGCGGCGGGCGGGCATTCATCTCCGTCAAGCAAAGCGACAAGCCGCGTGCCGTCGAGGTGGCCCGCAGTTTGGCGGCCATGGGCTTTTCGCTATTGGCCACCAAGGGTACGGCTGCGGCGATCAAAGCGGCAGGGCTGGAGTGCCGGGCCGTGAACAAAGTGGCCGAGGGCCGCCCCAATATCGTGGACATGATCAAAAACGAGGAAGTGGCTTTGGTCATCAACTCCGTAGAGGAGCGGCGCAACGCCATTGCCGATTCGCGCTACATACGCACCTCTGC
The DNA here is from genome assembly GCA_947447975.1 of Comamonadaceae bacterium. Lineage (GTDB taxonomy): Bacteria > Pseudomonadota > Gammaproteobacteria > Burkholderiales > Burkholderiaceae_C > Allorhodoferax. The sequence goes on from CANFLU010000003.1 coordinate 106,449, forward strand.
CTTGCTGGGCCGGGTCACCACCTTTACCACCATCGCCGCAGCCGAGGCGGCGGTCGAAGGCATGAAATACCTCGATCAGCTAGGCGTAATTTCAGTTCAGGAGATGCACGCTCAACTCTTGGCATAATCGCCGCCTGACCCGATGGACAGCAGCGCGCTTTGGAGCGCTGCTGTCCATCGTCATTTATAAATCCCGTTGTACGAGTTTTCTGATGGCCACTATTCCAATTACCAAACGCGGCGCCGAAATCCTGAAAGCCGAATTACACCGGCTCAAGACTGTGGACCGGCCTGCCGTAATCAGCGCGATTTCTGAAGCCCGTGCCCAGGGTGACCTCAGTGAGAACGCTGAATACGATGCGGCCAAAGACCGCCAGGGCTTTATCGAGGGTCGGATTCAAGAAGTCGAAGGTAAATTGTCAGTGGCCCAGGTGATAGACCCTGCTTCCCTGGACGCGGGTGGCCGGGTGGTTTTTGGTACCACCGTCGATTTAGAGGAAGAAGAGACGGGCGACCGAGTCACGTACCAAATCGTGGGTGAAGACGAGGCCGACCTCAAACTCGGCTTAGTCAATATCAGCTCCCCGATTGCCCGCGCGCTCATCGGCAAGGAAGAAGGCGACACTGCCATTGTCATGGCCCCGGGCGGCCAAAAAGCCTACGAAATCGTGGCGGTGCGCTACGTCTAAGCCCTGCGAAGCGGCTGTTCACTGAACCTGCGCAGGTACCTGACGGGCGGAGGCCCCGGATGCCGCTAGGAGCCTTGGCTGCGCTTTTTTAGACTGGTTTTGGGCTTAGGCTTGGCCCTTTTCACGTTGCCGCCAGGCGTCAGCCTTTGATTACCCAACACCCGCAGCGTTTTGACTTCGGGACGTTGGCCGGCGCGTTTACTGTATTTGAGTACCTTGAAATCGCGTGGCCCGGCTTTGCGGTCGTCATCGACTACTTTTTCTTTCTCCGGCAGGGGCCGCCACAGCACCAGCAGTTTGCCGATGTGCTGAATCGGCGCGGCATTTAGCTCCTCGGCCAGGGTCTGGAACATGGTTTCACGGGCTGCGCGGTCGTCTGAAAACACCCGCACTTTGATCAAACCATGGGCATTCAGGGCCGCATCGGTTTCTTTTTTGACGTTAGGCGTCAGGCCGTCGCCGCCGACCATGACCACCGGGTCTAGGTGGTGGGCCAGGGCTCGCTGCGCTTTGCGCTCTGTAGGACTTAGTTGAATGAAGGGCATGGGGCTATTATCGGCGCAATGAAAAAGCCATCTGTCTCGACGCCTGCGCAGGCGCCTGCGGCCAAAGCGGCGCGCGGCGGCAAGGTCAACAAGGCCTGGCTGCATGACCATATCAACGACCCATACGTCAAACTGGCTTCGCGCGAAGGGTACCGCGCGCGTGCGGCTTACAAACTCAAGGAAATCGACGAAGTATTTGGCTTGGTCAAACCGGGCCAGGTGCTGGTCGACCTGGGTTGTACGCCCGGCGCTTGGAGCCAGTATTTGCGCCGCAAACTGGCACCCCAGGGCGCCGCAGCGGGCGCCTTAGACGGGAAAATTATCAGCTTGGATCTACTTGCCATGGAGGCTATCGAGGGCGTCACCTTTATCCAAGGTGATTTTCGCGAGGCAGATACCTTGCACGCGCTAGAGCTGGCCCTGGCAGGTGCGCAGGCGGATGTGGTGGTATCGGACATGGCGCCCAACCTCTCGGGCATCTCCTCGGCCGATGCGGCCCGGATCGAATACCTGGTAGAGCTGGCCATCGAGTTTGCCCAAAATCACATGAAACCGCAGGGGGCATTGGTGGCCAAGGTCTTCCACGGCGGCAGCTACAACGCGGTGGTGGCGCGCTTTCGCGAGGCCTTTGAAATCGTCAAGCCTTACAAGCCCAAGGCCTCCAGGGACCGTTCGTCCGAGACGTTTTTGGTGGGCATCGGTTTGCGCCCGCAGGGCTAGCTTGGCGCCTGCAGCGCGATGGCCTTGTGCGATTTACGGCCACTACACGCAAATACCGCCGAAATCCCGCTTGAAAAGCCTAAAATGCATCGCATGTGAAGTGGGTATCCCCCGGCTCACGCTTTAACTGGAGCTTCGCTTGAACAATCAGTGGTTTTCCAAAATTGCAGTCTGGCTCGTCATCGGCCTGGTACTTTTTACCGTCTTCAAGCAATTTGACTCGCACAACGCCGGCGGCGCGGTGACGCTTGGCTATTCCGATTTCTTGGAAGAAGTGCGCAACAAGCACATCAAGAGTGCGGTGATCCAAGAAGGCCAGGGCGGTACGACCGAGATTGTGGCCGTCACTGCCGATGAGCGCCGTGTCCGAACGACGGCTACTTATCTGGACCGTGGCCTGGTGGGCGACCTCATTAACAACGGCGTTAAGTTTGATGTCAAGCCGCGCGAAGAGGGCTCTTTGCTTATGACTCTGCTCGTTAGCTGGGGCCCCATGTTGCTGCTGATCGGTGTCTGGATTTACTTTATGCGCCAAATGCAAGGCGGTGGTAAGGGCGGCGCGTTTAGTTTTGGCAAGAGCAAAGCGCGCTTGCTCGATGAAAACACCAACACCGTGACCTTTGCCGACGTGGCCGGTTGCGACGAAGCCAAAGAGGAAGTCAAAGAGGTCGTGGACTTCCTCAAAGACCCCAGCAAATTCCAAAAACTCGGTGGCCGTATTCCGCGCGGTTTGCTGCTGGTCGGCCCTCCGGGCACCGGTAAAACCCTGCTGGCCAAGTCGATCGCCGGCGAAGCGAAGGTGCCGTTTTTTAGCATCTCGGGCTCAGACTTTGTGGAAATGTTTGTAGGCGTCGGTGCTTCTCGCGTACGCGACATGTTTGACAACGCCAAGAAAAACGCACCCTGCATTATTTTTATCGACGAGATTGACGCCGTTGGCCGTCAGCGTGGCGCCGGTCTGGGTGGCGGTAATGATGAACGCGAGCAGACGCTCAACCAGATGTTGGTCGAGATGGATGGTTTTGAGACCAACGTCGGCGTGATCGTGGTAGCAGCTACCAACCGCCCTGACATTTTGGACGCTGCATTATTGCGCCCGGGCCGTTTTGACCGGCAGGTGTATGTCACGCTGCCAGATATCCGCGGACGTGAGCAAATCCTCAACGTGCACATGCGCAAAGTTCCGCTGGGTCAGGATGTGAACGCCGGCATCATCGCCCGGGGCACGCCTGGCATGTCGGGCGCGGATTTGGCGAATTTGTGCAATGAGGCCGCCTTGATGGCCGCCCGCCGCAATGCCCGGTTGGTGGACATGGAAGACTTCGAAAAGGCCAAGGACAAAATCCTGATGGGCCCGGAGCGCAAGAGCATGGTCATGCCTGAAGGCGAGCGTAAAAATACCGCCTACCATGAGTCCGGCCATGCGCTGATTGGCAAGCTCTTGCCCAAATGCGATCCGGTCCACAAAGTTACCATCATCCCGCGTGGACGCGCTTTGGGCGTGACCATGAGCCTGCCGGCGCAGGACCGCTACTCCTATGACAGCGAATACATGCTCAACCAAATCAGCATGCTGTTTGGCGGACGCATCGCCGAAGAAGTGTTCATGAACCAAATGACCACCGGCGCCAGCAACGATTTTGAGCGTGCCACATCGATTGCCCGCGATATGGTGATGCGCTATGGCATGACCGACGCACTCGGCCCCATGGTGTATGCGGAAAACGAAGGCGAGGTATTTCTGGGCCGCTCGGTGACCAAGACCACCAATATGAGCGAGCAGACCATGCAAAAGGTGGACGCCGAGGTGCGCCGTATCATCGACCAGCAATACCAATTGGCCCGCAAGCTGATCGAAGACAACCAAGACAAGATGCACGCCATGGCCAAGGCCTTGCTCGAATGGGAAACCATCGACAGCGACCAACTCGACGACATCATTGCCGGCAAAGACCCGCGTCCGCCCAAGGATTGGACACCTCCAAGCACCACCCCCGGCCCGAGCGATGGCGGCGGAAACGCAGCGCCTGCCACAGCGCCGGATCCGGCGCCTACGGTGGCCTGAGCGCAGCTGCAATGCGCTATGCGGTGAACGGGGCTTTATGCCCCGTTTGCACATGGAAAACGGTCGACCAGGCCCACAGGAGAATCTTTTCGCATGCAAATTTGGCAAACCAGCCGTTTTGATATCGACCTTTCGCAAGCCCGCATCATGGGTATTGTGAATGTCACGCCCGACTCGTTCTCTGATGGCGGTTTGCATGGGAGTACCGCAGCCGCGCTGCGCCATTGCGAGCAATTGCTGGCAGAGGGTGCTGACATGCTGGATATAGGTGGCGAATCCACCCGTCCGGGTGCGCAGCCCGTGTCGCAGGCCGATGAGCTGGCCCGCATCCTTCCGGTCGTGCGGCATGCCTTGACGCTGGGCGTGCCCGTGTCCGTGGACACCTACAAGCCGGCGGTCATGCAAGCGGTTTTGGACCTGGGTGTAGACATCATTAACGATGTATGGGCATTGCGTTGGATGGCTCCGGGCTCCGGACGTACCGGCGTGGACGTTGTGGCCGAGCATGCCCGTTGTGGTGTTTGCCTCATGCACATGCATGGCGATCCGCAGACCATGCAGCTTTCCCCCATGCAAGCGGAGGTGCTGGCTCCGGTAATGGAATTTTTAGGGCAACGAACCGGTGTACTGCTGGCGCATGGGGTGCAGCCTGCGCGTATTTGTGTTGACCCGGGTATCGGTTTTGGAAAAAGCGTGCCGCAAAACTTCAGCCTCTTAGCCCGTCAGTCAGAATTGCTCAATTTGGGGTTTCCAGTTCTGGCAGGCTGGTCGCGCAAGTCCTCCTTAGGTGCAGTCACCGGCGCTGCTGCGGGTCAAAGGCAAGTAGCCAGTGCCGCTGCCGCGTTGCTGGCAGTGCACCATGGCGCCCGCATTGTGCGCGTGCATGACGTGCTGGCAACAGCACAGGCCTTAAAAGTGCTAGCGGCAACACAAGCGGCTGCAGTGGACTAGGTGTGAAAGCAATTGCGAATTTTCATGAATAAGAAGTAATCCATGACACGTCAATATTTTGGAACCGATGGCATTCGCGGCACGGTGGGGCAGCCACCCATCACCCCGGACTTCATGTTGCGCTTGGCGCACGCCGTAGGACGCGTACTCAAGCGCAGCGAAACCCGCCCCACGGTATTGATTGGCAAAGACACCCGCATCTCGGGCTATATGCTCGAAAGCGCCCTGGAAAGCGGGTTCAACTCCGCTGGTGTGGATGTGGTGCTCCTAGGCCCTTTGCCTACCCCGGGCGTCGCGTATTTAACGCGTGCACAACGTGCGTCGCTGGGCGTGGTCATCAGCGCCAGCCACAATCCTTTTGAGGACAATGGCATCAAATTTTTCAGCGCCAAAGGCAGCAAGCTGCCCGATGCCTGGGAGCAATCCGTGGAAGAGGCCTTAGCCCAAGCCCCGGTGTGGGAGACCTCAAGCCATTTGGGTAAGGCCAAACGGCTGGACGATGCGGCAGGTCGCTACATAGAGTTTTGCAAGAGCACTTTTGCTTCTGACCTCACGCTCAAGGGTCTAAAAATCGTGGTTGATGCAGCCCACGGCGCGGCCTACCAAATCGCGCCCAAAGTCTTTCATGAATTGGGTGCCGAAGTCATCGCCATTGGCTGCGCGCCTGATGGTTTGAATATCAATAAAGAGGTAGGTGCAACCCATCCTCAGGCCTTGGTGGCCGCGGTACGCCAGCACAGTGCACATATTGGTATCGCACTCGATGGGGATGCCGATCGCCTGCAAATCGTGGATGCACAAGGGCGTTTGTACAACGGCGATGAGCTGCTGTATTTGATGGCCGATGAGCGCCTGGCGCGCGGTGAATCGTTAGGCGGTGTCGTGGGTACCTTGATGACGAATATGGCCGTGGAGCTGGCCCTGAAGGGGCGTGGCTTGGAGCTGGTACGGGCGCGGGTGGGCGACCGCTATGTTTTGGAAGACTTGCAGGCGCGCGCTTGGATCTTGGGTGGCGAGGGTTCGGGCCATTTGCTGGCCCTGGACAAACACACGACGGGCGACGGCTTGGTGTCTGCTTTGCAGGTGTTGCAAGCTTGTGTGCGGGCGGGCAAAACCATGGCACAGTTGTTAGAGGGGGTGGTGCTGTTCCCACAAACATTGATCAATGTACGCCTTGCGCCGGGTACGGATTGGAAGTCCAACCTAGCTATGCAGCAAACCATTAGCCAGGTGGAGTCCGACTTGGCGGACCAGGGACGCGTGCTGATACGCGCCAGCGGCACCGAACCGGTGGTTCGCGTCATGGTGGAGGCGCGCGATGCACTGCTTGCCAAGGCCAGCGCCGAGCGTATTGCGCAGACACTGCAATGACGGCACCTACCGACCCAATTCGTATCTGCCGCGTGGACTATGCGGACCCGGTGCACGCACGCGCCCTGGTGGCCTTGCTCGATGCCTATGCCCATGACCCTATGGGTGGTGGCGCGGGTTTAAGCGACTACGCGAAAACGCATGTGGTAGCTGGCTTGGCTGCACGCGCCCACGCATTTAGCGTGCTGGCGTTTGTGCCGGATGCGGCTCAGACGCCGGTGGGCCTGGTCAATTGCATAGAAGGTTTTTCCACTTTCGCAGCCAGGCCCTTGGTCAATATCCATGATGTGATCGTGTTGCCCGCGTGGCGCGGGCATGGCGTGGCTGGCGCGATGCTGGAGACCGTGATGCAGATCGCCCTGGATCGCGGTGCTTGCAAGCTGACCTTGGAAGTGCTCTCCGGCAACCAACAGGCCTTGCGCGCCTACGCCAAGATAGGCTTCGATGCCTACCAACTCGACCCGCAAGCTGGGAGCGCGCAGTTTTTACAAAAGTGGTTGGAGCCTCGGACTTCCTAATGGGATAGGTGGCTGCGTCGGCAGCGGCTAGGCGGGCAAAAAAATGGCCACCCTAAGGTGGCCATTTTCATTCCGCAGCACTAGGTCTGATTTTCAATGTACCTGCAAATCGCTATTTTTCAACGAATCACCGCATCAAAAACCCGACGCTAGGCGTGCTTAGAACACGTAGCGCATGCCCAGGGTAATGGCGCTCGGGTCGTTACCAGCTACGCCGGTCGCGGGGAAGTTATCCGCGTTGGTGAAGGTGCCTTTGCCTTTTGAATTGTTGGTGATCTGCGCATAGCTACCAAACAGGATGGTATTTTTATCCAAGGCATAAGCTGCTTCCAGGGCCAACATGGTCAGATCGTCTGCCGCATTGGTAGCGGACTCGCCGGACATGCCGTAGTTGAACTTGTAGGTCATTGCGCCGTCTACATAGTTCACTACAAACAAGGTGTTGGTGGTTTTACGTGCGTTCACTGCGAGGGGTGCCTGGTTGTCCAGTGTGCTAACAACGATTGCGCCGCTCAGGTTGTCCATCTTTGCGCCCAAAGTGAATTTGGTAGCGGACATGGCGAAAGCTTGGTCAGAAGCCGCTTTATTTTGGGTGGCGATACCGGCGTTATAGGTGCCGTTATTCCATTCCAAAGAGGCTGCATACATGGGCTGATTGGTCGTGGTAGTTTGGGCTTCGTCGGGAGAGTAGGCAACCTTCACCACCATGTCAGCAAACTTGGGGCTGATATACACCAGGTTATTTTCGCGGCGTGTGTGCACGTTGTCAAAGTTTGATCCGGCGGTCTTTGTGCCCTTACCATGAATGATCACCTCCATGGCCTCACCCTCGCCATACAACGTTCCAGCAAATCCGCCGGCATCCAGGCTTTTCAAGGGTGAATCGTAGTAGCCCGCCAAAACCGTGCCAAAGGAGTTGCTTTTGAGACCTACGTAGGAGTTACGGCTAGCCAATTGGCCATTGAGCGGGGCCTTGCCTGCTGTTTGGGTAGTATTGATGAACTTGTTGTCCTCTGGTGAGAATCCGGACTCAACTTGGAACATGCCGGTCAAATCGCTGCTGATACCGCGCTCACCTTTGATGCCGAAGCGTGATGCAAAATTTTGCAACATGGTTCTTGTCAAGGCGCCGTCATTGGCGCTCTCAATACCGAGTTCTAAGCGACCGTACAGAGTTACGGAGGGTGCTGTTTGTGCGAAAGCAGAGGTAGCGAGCATCAAGCCGGTGGCCAGTGCCATGGCGGTTTTCTGGGCAGTCATAGTCATAAAGTACTCTTTCAGTTAGGGTTTGAACTAATGCCAAAATTCAAAAATGCTTGAATTGACGGCGCGAGTGTGGTTTTTTCATATGTCAATTGAGTGAATTAGGGTAATTACCAATTGCCTGTATCGCTTTTACAACATTTTTTTTGACATTTATTTCGTCATGCCAACGTCATGTAACGCGCTTAGGCTGGAGTGGTAATTTTTATTCGGAGTATTTATGTTCACTAAAGCTGTTTGCGTAGCTGCCATCTTGGCCGCACAAGTCACTGTAAGCTGGGCGCAAAGCCCAGCCAAACCCTTTAGCTTTGGCTTGTGGGGCGATATGCCTTACAAAAAAGCGGGCGATGATGCCAAGCTGCCCGCCGTCCTGCAAAGCATCAACCGTTCCGATATCGCGTTTTCTATGTATGACGGTGACATCAAGGACGGTAGCTCCAAGTGCACCGATGATGTGTACGCCGATGCGCTGAAAATGTTCGGCACCATGGTCAAGCCGGTGGTCTATGTGCCAGGTGACAACGAGTGGACCGATTGCCACCGCACCAATAACGGCGGCTATGACGGCCTGGAGCGCCTAAGCTATATCCGCAAAGTCATGTTCCCCACCAGCAACAGCCTGGGCCAAACCACCATGGCTTTAGAGCACCAAGGCAAATTGGGTGAGAAATTTGTAGAGAACACCCGCTTTGCCCACGGCGGCGTGGTGTTTGTCGGCATTAACCAGCCTGGCAGCAACAACAACCTGATCATGACCGAGAAGGAGTGCAAAAACAAAAGCGCCCGTGATAACGCGCAATGCGATGCCTCCAACGCCGAGTATTTGGAGCGCGATAGCGCCAATGTGGCTTGGATGCAAGCGTCCTTCGCTGCGGCTAAGGCCCAAAACGCGGTTGGCATCGTGGTCGTCACGCAGGGCGACCCCGGTTTTGATTGGCCCGAAACCGAAGAGGTCGACGAGAGCACCGATCCGGCCTTTAGCGGCTTTCGCCACTTCATGTCTAAGTTGGTAGAGCAAACTGAGCAATACGCCGGCCAAGTACTGTTTGTTCATGGCGATACCCATTTCTTCAAACTAGACAAACCCCTGTACAGCCCCACGAAGCTGCTGCCTAACTTCACCCGCTTGCAGACCTTTGGCAGCCCCAGCCTGCATTGGGTCCGCGTGGTAGTGGATCCGGTCAGCGCGAACGTGTTTAGCGTACATCCGGTTATCGTCAAATAAGCCCCGAGGCTAAGCCGCGGTGGCCGATGGTCACCGCCGCGGCCGGGCCTGGCGCTGTCAAAACGCCGGCGCCCTTTTCTGTCACAATTTTGTAACCTGATTGCCGCAAACTGCTGCGGTAACAGGGGGCGACCTTCTCACTGGTGCATACTGCGAAGCCGTCCGGTGCCGCGAAAATGCACACTGCTTCGGTTACCGCCATGCCGATGCGCAGGCCCCGACTGTCAGATACCACCGATTCCCAGGAGAATGTCCCGTTGGAATACACGAGCAAAGCATTTCATGACGCCGCGCACCCGGATTTGCTCGACCGCGACCACAGCTTGGTAGCTTTCAATGAGCGGGTCTTGAGCTGGGCTGCGCGGGAGGATGTTCCGGTGTTGGAGCGCCTGCGTTATTTGTGCATTGTCTCGTCCAATTTGGATGAATTTTTTGAAGTTCGCTCTGAACCGCATCTCACGGCCAAGCGCAGCGGAGACAAGCAGGGCAGCTACACCGAAAAGTCATTTGATCGTTTGTCAGAGTCCTTGCATGCGTTGGTGGACAGGCAGTATGGTCTGTACAACGATGCCATCCTACCGGCGCTGGCGCATCGCGGAATAAAAATCGCGTCGCATGGTGAGCGCAATGCCGAGCAGCGCCTATGGGTCAAACAATATTTCGAACGCGAGGTGCGTCCACTCCTCATTCCTGTCGGTTTAGACCCTGCGCACCCCTTCCCCCAAGTGGCCAACAAGGCATTGAACTTTATTGTGCGTTTGGGTGGCAATGATGCCTTTGGTCGTAGCAATGAAATCGCCATTGTCAAAGTACCGCGTGTGTTACCGCGCATCATCCGCTTGCCCGAAAGGGTGTCTGGAAATAAAGTGGTTTTTGTGGCGCTTACTAGTGTGATTCGGGCGCACTTATCTGAATTGTTTGCAGGGCGGACGGTGGATCAGTTTTCCCAATTTCGGGTGACACGCCACTCGGACTTGGCAGTCGATGAAGAGGATGTGCAAAACTTGCGCATGGCCTTGCGCCAGGGCTTGGTGCATCGCCATTACGGGGAATCTGTGCGTTTGGAAGTGTCCTCCGGTTGCTCGGAGCATTTGTCGCATTTCCTCTTAAAGCAGTTTGATTTGCCAGCCATGGCTTTGTACCGGGTCTCCGGCCCGGTAAATCTGGTGCGCCTGAACCAGATGATTGATTTGCTGGACCGCCCCGAATTATGTTTTCCTGCCTACAAAGCGGCGCCGCCGGTGCAATTGGATTTGGGTGCCAATGTATTCGAGCAACTCAAGCGCGGCGATGTGATTTTTCACCAACCTTTTGAGAGTTTTGAAGGCGTTTTGTTATTTTTACGCGCTGCAGTGAATGACCCTAATGTGCTGGCAATCAAGCAAACCATATACCGGGCGGGTGCGGATTCCACCATCATGGATTTGCTGCGCGAGGCGGTGCGCAAAGGCAAGGAAGTGACGGTAGTGGTAGAGCTCAAGGCGCGTTTTGACGAAGAGGCCAATATCAATTGGGCGGAGATGCTGGAGTCCATAGGCGCACAAGTGGTTTATGGCATCGTCGGTTTGAAAACGCACGCCAAGATGCTCTTGGTCACCCGGCGCGAAGGCAAAACCCTTAAGCGCTACGGGCATTTGTCTACCGGTAACTACAACCCGCGCACCGCGCGCCTCTATACCGACATCAGCCATATCAGCGCGGATAACGATTTGACCCGCGACATGGAAAATGTGTTTGTGCATTTGGCCAGTCAGAGTCGGCTGCCGCGTCTGAAAAAAATGTGGATGGCGCCGTTTCAGTTGCATGAAAACTTGATCGCCAAAATCGACGCATTAGGCCAAGCTGCAGCCAAAGGTGTCTCGACGCGCATTGTAGCGAAAATGAATTCTCTTACCGACATTGATTTGATTTACGCGCTCATTCGGGCAGGCCAAAACGGGGTATCGATCGATGTGATTGTTCGGGGCGCCTGCATGTTGCCCGCCCAGGTGAAGGGGCTGACCGACAACATCCGGGTGCGCTCGATCATCGGGCGATTTTTAGAGCATTCGCGCGTTTTCTATTTCCGCGAAGGTAATGATGA
>CANFLU010000004.1 GCA_947447975.1 Comamonadaceae bacterium
TAGCAACGGATTTCATGGCGGGGTGGCGCAAGCCTCCGGGCGGGGTGTCACGTCAGAGCGAGCCTTTGGTGGACGGGATGGTGCCTGCGGCGCGCGGGTCACGCTCCACCGCCATACGCAAGGCGCGGGCAAAGGCTTTGAACACGGTTTCGCACTGGTGGTGCGCGTTCTCGCCTTTGAGGTTGTCAATATGCAAGGTGGCACCGGCATGGTTGACAAAGCCTTGGAAGAATTCATGGGCCAACTGGCTGTCAAAGCCGCCGATCATGCCGCTCTTGAAAGGCACATCCATTTCCAAACCGGGGCGGCCTGAAAGGTCGATCACCACGCGCGAAAGGGCTTCGTCCAGCGGCACATAGGCGTGGCCGTAACGGCGTATGCCTTTTTTGTCGCCCAGCGCCTTGGCAAAAGCCTGGCCGAGGGTAATGCCCACGTCTTCCACGGTGTGGTGGCCGTCGATATGCAAATCGCCCTGGGCTTGGATGTCCAGGTCGATCAGGCCGTGGCGGGCGATCTGGTCGAGCATGTGGTCGAAAAAGCCGATGCCGGTGGACAACTGGGCCTGGCCGCTGCCGTCCAAATTCAGAGCCACGCGGATACGGGTTTCGGCGGTGTTGCGAATCACTTCGGCGCTGCGGGCGCTGCCCTCGCCCGTAGGCGGGGCCAGCACGCTTACCAGGCTGGAAGCTGTGTCAGTCATAAAGAGGCCTCAAGCGCTGCGAGTAGCAGCGTGTTTTCAGGGGCTGTGCCCACCGTCAGTCGCAGACAGTTGGCCAGCAGCGGATGCATTGTAGAAACGTTCTTCACCAAAATCTGACGCTTTTTTAGCGCCTCATGCAGACGCGCCGCCACGCCGGGCTCGCCCGACACGCGCAGCAGAATCATATTCGCCTGGCTGGGAAAAGGCTGCAGGCCGGGCAGCGCCGCCAGGGAGGCCAACAGGCGTTCGCGTTCGCTACAGATGCGCGCCGCCTGTGCGGCAAACACCGTCGCGTGCTCCAGGGCGAAAAGCGCGCATTCGGCATTGAGCACGCTGACGTTATAGGGCGGCCGCACTTTGTCGATCTGCGACAGCAGCGCCGCCGGGGCCAGCGCATAGCCGAGACGGACACCGGCCAGGCCAAATTTAGACAGGGTGCGCAGGAGCACGACCTGGGCGTTGGCAACTGGGTCGCGGCGGATTTCGTCCAGCCAGGTGCTGGCTGCAAAGGGCTGGTAGGCCTCGTCCAACACCACCAGCGCGCCATAGGCGCTGGCTTGGGCAATCAGGCGGCGCAGCGCCTGCGCGTCCCACAAATTAGCGGTGGGGTTGTTGGGGTAGGCCAGGTACACGATGGCCGGTCGGTGCTCTGCGATGGCGGCGGCCATAGCGGCTTCGTCCAGCGAAAAATCCGCCTGCAAAGGCACACCTACAAAGCCCAGGCCTTGTAATTGCGCAGACATGGCGTACATCACAAAACCGGGCTCGGGCGCAAGAGTGCAGGCGCCGGGTCGGGCGCAGGCCATGGCCAGCATGGATATCAGCTCGTCCGAGCCATTGCCCAAGGTCAGCGCATAGCCTGCGGGCAGGTCCACATACGCTGCCAAGGCGGCGTGCAAATCTTGGATGCGCGCGCCCGGGTAGCGGTTGAGGGCCACGCGGCCTAATCGCTCACCCAGTTGCGCTTGCAGGTCCAGAGGCAAGGCGTAGGGGTTTTCCATGGCGTCGAGCTTGACCATGCCCGCGGCATCTTGCACCGCATAGGCCTGCATGGCCTGCACGTCATCGCGGATAAAGCGCAAATTAGGTGTTGAACTGCTCATGCCTTGATCCCGTGCAAGCGCATTTCTGCCGCGCGCGCATGGGCTTGCAAGCCTTCGCCGTGCGCCAATACCGAAGCCGTCTGGCCCAGTATTTGCGCCCCCGCTTCAGACACTTCAATCAAGCTGCTGCGCTTTTGAAAATCGTACACACCCAGCGGCGAAGAAAAACGCGCGGTGCCGGAGGTGGGCAATACATGGTTGGGGCCTGCGCAATAGTCGCCCAGGCTTTCGCTGGTGTAGGCGCCCAGAAAAATCGCCCCGGCATGAATCAGCAAGGGTTCCCACTGGTGTGCTTCGCGGCTGCTCACCTCCAAGTGCTCGGGCGCGATGCGGTTGCTGATGGCGCAGGCCTCTTGCATGCTGCGGGTGTGTATCAAGGCACCGCGCCCGTTGAGTGAGGCAGCGATGATGTCGCGCCTTGGCATCTGCGGCAATAGTGTGTCGATAGCCGCTTGCACCGCGTCGATGTAGGCGCCATCGGGGCAGAGCAATATGCTTTGCGCCAGTTCGTCATGCTCGGCCTGGCTGAACAAATCCATGGCCACCCAGTCGGGCGGCGTGCTGCCATCGGCCAGCACCAATATTTCCGATGGGCCGGCGATCATGTCGATGCCGACCGTGCCAAATACGCGCCGCTTAGCCGCTGCCACATAGGCGTTGCCCGGACCGGTGATTTTGTCCACGCGCGGCACCGTGGCCGTGCCGTAGGCCAGTGCGGCTACCGCTTGCGCGCCGCCGATGGTGAAGGCGCGGCTGACGCCGGCCACATAGGCAGCCGCCAACACCAACTCATTGCGCTCGCCGCGCGCAGCGGTATGACCGCTGCCCGCCGCGCCGCCGGTGGCTACGCTGCCGCGCACCGGGGTGGGCACCACCATGATGATCTCGCCCACACCGGCCACATGTGCGGGGATGGCGTTCATGAGCAAGCTCGACGGATAGGCGGCTTTACCGCCGGGCACGTAAATACCCGCGCGGTCCAGGGGCGTGACTTTTTGCCCCAGCAAACTGCCATCGGCGTCGCGGTACTGCCAGCTTTCGCCGCAGGCTTTCTTTTGTGCTTCGTGGTAGCTGCGTATGCGGGCAGCGGCGTCTTGCAAAGCGCGCTTTTGTGCTTCGGGTAGGCCATCGAAAGCCGCTTTGAAATCGGCTTGGTGCAGCTCCACATCCGCCATGGACGCGGCCTGCAAGCCGTCAAAACGTGCGGTGTAGTCCAGCACCGCGGCGTCTCCGCGCGCTTTCACATCAGCCAGGATGTCGGCCACGCGCTGCTCGATGGCCGCATCGGTATCGGCCGACCAATGCAGGCGCTGTTGAAAAAGGGTTTCGAAATCAGCCTGGGCAGTGGACAGGCGCAGGGGGCGGGCGTTCATGTTGGGGGCACCGTTCGGTTTATGAGACGCCAGGTCCGCTTGCGCCCACTACCGCAGCAAAGGCGTCGATGATGCGCCGAATAGGTTCGCGCTTGAGCTTTAAAGCCGCCTGGTTCACGATCAGGCGCGAACTGATGTCCATGATGCGCTCGACCTCGATCAAATTATTGGCACGCAAGGTGTTACCGGTGGACACCAAATCAACGATGGCATCGGACAGGCCCACCAGGGGCGCTAGCTCCATACTGCCGTACAGCTTGATCAAGTCCACATGCACGCCTTTGCTGGCGAAGAACTCCCGTGCAATCGCTACATATTTGGTAGCCACACGCAGGCGCGCCCCTTGGCGCACCGCATAGGCGTAATCAAAATCGGCGCGAACGGCTACGCTGATGCGGCACTTAGCAATTTGCAGGTCCAGCGGTTGAAACAAACCGGCGCTACCGCCGCCCCAATCGCCGCCATGTTCGAGCAAAGTATCTTTGCCGGTGATACCCATATCGGCGCCGCCAAATTGAACATAGGTGGGCACGTCGGTAGCCCGCACGACCAGCACGCGCACGTCGGCCTGGTTGGTATCGAGAATCAGTTTACGCGAGCTCTCAGGGTCGTCCAGCACGCGTATGCCTGCCGCCGCCAACAAGGGCACGGTCTCTTCAAAAATGCGGCCTTTGGACAAGGCAATGGTGATCATGTTTACAGGTCTTTGGGTGTGCCAAACAAATTAACGGATGCGCTCAATGTCTGCGCCCAGGCCACGCAACTTGCTTTCCATGCGGTCGTAGCCACGGTCCAGATGGTAAATCCGATCGACCACGGTCTCCCCCTCGGCCACCAGACCCGCAATAACCAAACTGGCCGAGGCGCGCAGGTCCGTCGCCATAACGGTGGCGCCAGACAAGCGTTGCACACCCTGCACCACCGCCACCTTGCCTTCAATTTGGATGTTGGCGCCTAAGCGCGACAACTCGTTGACGTGCATAAAGCGGTTTTCAAAAATAGTCTCGGTAGTGCGCGATGCGCCTTCGGAAATGCAGTTCAAAGCCATGAACTGGGCTTGCATATCAGTGGGGAAGCCGGGGTACTCGGTAGTGCGAAAGCTTTGCGCTTGCAAGCGGCCCTGGGCGTGGACGCGAATGCCACCCTCCACCGCCTGCACGTGCACACCAGCAGCTTGCAGCTTTTCTATCACTGCATCTAAATGGTCGGCGCGCCCATCTTTCAAAAACACCTCGCCACCAGCAGCGGCAACGGCGCATAAAAACGTGCCCGCTTCGATTCGGTCGGCCACCACTTGGTGGGTGCAGCCATGCAAAGCCTCTACCCCTTGGATACGGATACGGCTGCTGCCATGGCCTTCAATGCGCGCGCCCATGGCGATCAGCATTTCGGCCAAGTCCGGGATTTCGGGCTCTTGGGCGGCGTTTTCCAAAATGGTTTCACCTTCGGCAAGCGCAGCGGCCATCAAAAAGTTTTCAGTGCCGGTCACCGTGACCATGTCGGTGGTGATACGCGCGCCTTGGAGGCGTTTGCGCCCGCCGCCAATGCGCGCGAGCATATAGCCGTGCTCCACGGAAATCTCTGCGCCCATGGCCGTCAGGCCTTTGAGATGTTGGTCCACCGGACGCGAACCAATTGCACAGCCACCGGGCAGCGAGACCTTGGCATGGCCAAAACGCGCCAGCAAAGGCCCCAGGGCCAGCACCGAGGCGCGCATGGTTTTCACTAACTCATAAGGGGCTTCGGGCGTGTGCAAGGTGCCGGCGTTGATTAACAAATCGCCGCCTTCTTGCTCGCTTACCTGCACGCCCATATTGAGCAAGAGCTTGCGCATGGTGGAGACGTCCTGCAAGCTCGGAACGTTGCGCAAGCGCACTGGCTCTGCCGTAAGCAAGGCAGCACACAGCTCGGGCAGGGTGGCGTTTTTAGCGCCGGAAATTTGTACTTCGCCGAGCAGCTTGCGGCCACCGCGAATCAATAGCTTGTCCATCGCCTAGGCCTTAAGAATTCTGGGCTGCCCACTCGGCAGGGGTAAAGGTTTTCATGGACAAGGCATGTACCTCGTCGGTTTGCATGCGCCCGCCCAAGGTGGCATAGACCTGCTGGTGGCGCGCGATCAGGCGTTTGCCTTCGAAGGCGTCCGAGACGATCGTGGCATACCAATGGCGTCCGTCACCTTCAAGCGCAATATGTGTGCAAGGCAGGCCGGCGGTAATCAGGGCTTGGAGTTGTTCTGCGGTCATGGCACAAATAAAGGTTTAGCTGCGAACTTTGTAACCGGTGCGCAGCAAATGCAGGGCAATGGCAAAAACCAGCAGCATGGTGCCACCCACCACTGTCAGGCTTAACCAGGGCGATACATCGCTGACGCCAAAAAAACCGTAGCGCAGCCCGTCGATCATGTAGAAAAAGGGGTTGCAATGGCTGACAATTTGCCAGAACGGTGGCAACGAGTGAATGGAATAAAACACGCCACTTAAAAAAGTCATGGGCATGATCACGAAGTTTTGAAACGCGGCCAGCTGGTCAAACTTTTCCGCCCACAGACCGGCGATCAATCCCAGGGTGCCCATCATGGCCGCACCCATGAAGGCAAACAGAAAAATAAACAACGGCTGGGCAAAGCCGATCGGGGTAAAAAAGGCGGCAACGAGGTAAACCCCAAAGCCTACGACCAGGCCGCGCACCACGGCAGCACCCACGTAGGCCAAAAACCAATGCCAGTAGGACAAAGGCGTCAGCAGGATAAACACCAGGTTACCCATGACCTTGCTCATGATGAGCGAGGACGAGCTATTGGCAAACGCGTTTTGCAAGAGGCTCATCATGGCCAAGCCGGGCACCAAAAACGCGGTGTAGCTGACCTGGTCATACACTTTCACATGGTCTTCCAGTGCGTGACCGAAGATCAGCAGATACAACATAGCGGTCAGCACGGGACCAGCGATGGTTTGGAAAGCGACTTTCCAAAAGCGCAAAATTTCTTTGTAGAGCAGGGTTTGCCAGCCGTTCATGCTGGTGCTCCTGCGGTGACGCTCACCGGCTGGACCGCTTTTCCGGAATGCTTTTGCATCACATCCAAAAACACGTCTTCCAAATCGGCTTTGCGGATTTCTACGTCCTCTGCATGGAGACCGGCTTCGCGCACGGCGGCCAAATAACGTTCGATCTCCAGGGCGTCATGCGCCGGGAACTGCACGATGCGGCCCGTGACGCGCGCTTGGGTGCGCAAGGCCTCGGGCAGCGTGCCTTCGACCTTGAAACGCAGCACGTTGCTCGACGCCGCTTGGAGCAGGTCACAGGTATTGTCCAAGGCCACGATGCGCCCGGTCTTGAGCATTGCCACACGGCCGCACAAAGCCTCGGCTTCTTCTAGGTAATGGGTAGTGAGTAAGACGGTATGCCCTTGCTTATTGAGTTTGGCAATGAACTGCCACAAGGTTTGGCGTAACTCCACATCCACCCCGGCGGTCGGCTCGTCGAGCACGATCACCGGCGGCTTGTGCACCAGGGCTTGCGCGACCAAAAAGCGCCGCTTCATGCCGCCAGACAACTGGCGCATATTGGCCTGGGCTTTATCGGCTAGGCCCAGGCATTCCAGCAATTCATCGATCCAGGCGTCGTTGTTGCGCACGCCGAAGTAGCCGGACTGGATGCGCAAGGCTTCGCGGATATTGAAAAATGGGTCGAACACCAGTTCTTGTGGCACCACGCCAAGTTTGCGCCGTGCCTGTGCGTAGTCGCGCTGCACATCACTGCCCAATACGCTGACGCTACCGGCGCTGGGGCGCGTCAGGCCCGCGAGCATGCTGATCATGGTGGTTTTGCCCGCACCGTTGGGGCCCAGCAAGCCGAAAAACTCGCCTTGCTCAATATCCAGACTCACCTGATCAACGGCGAGGAATTTGCTGCCTGGCGGGCCTTTGGGGGAGGCATACGCCTTGGAAATCGACTGGAAGGAAATGGCAGGCATAAACACCGGATTTTACGCCCGCAAGTCCGGCCACACGCTGTCGCCAGGGCAAAGGCCTAATCCCGCGCAGCTTCCAAGCTTGTCGCGCTTGTTGGATCGCCGTTTTCGAGCAAAGCCCGCACGCCGTAGAGTGCGGCCAAATGCATCAGGCGCGCAGGCGCCGCTTCGATGCGCAATGGCTTACCCAAACGCAAGCCAACGCGGCGCAGCTCCAGCAAAACGGCCAGCGCCGACGAGTCGAAATCCTGGAGTGCCTGCGCTTGCACCACGACTTGCTGTGGGGCTGTTGCCATTGCCGCAGACAGTTGAGCCAGGCAGGGGCCGGCCTGGGCGTGGGTCAAAACGGCGGGCAAGGCAAGCACGTCAGTTCTTTTTGCTGTTGGATTTGTTGCGCGCTGCCAGGGATTCGATCAGGCCATCCACACCTTTGGCATTGATTTCCTGGGCAAATTGGCTTTTGTAGGTTTCGACCAACCAGACGCCCATGACATTGATGTTAAATATTCGCCAACCGGTGCCCTGCCCCGGTGTTTTTTCCAGGCGGTAATCGAGCTGAATCGGGTCGCCACTGCCGCGCACCTCGCTGCGTACCACCACTTCCTTGTCCTCGGGCGAAGCACGCAAGGGTTTCATCGCAATCACTTGGTCGCTGATTTGAGACAAAGCCCCGGAATAGGTGCGAACCAGTAGGATTTTGAACTCTTCCTGCAAGCGCTTTTGCTGCTCGGGCGTGGCCTGTCGCCATCCCGGGCCAATGGCAGAGGCAGTCATACGTTGAAAATCCACATGCGGCATGATGCGCGTGTCTACCAGCGTGACGACTTTAGCAATGTCGCCGCCGCGCATGGATTTGTCGGCTTTGATGACGTCCAGCACCTCGGTGGACATGCGTTTGATAAACACATCGGCGGCCTCGTCTTGGGCCCATGCACTTCCAGCCGACAGCGCGCCCGCGAGGAGCATTAGTACTACCCCTAGCTGCTTGAAAATTCGAAAACTCACTATTTTTCTCCCTTCGAGTGGTGGAACTCGGGTTAACCCTCGCTTATCCCACATTTAGGCGGATTCTACGGTCGATCATCCATGCTGCTTGCGCTTTCCCCGTCATTTTGCAGATAGACCCTACGCTGCAAATAGGAATCCCGCTTAAAGGAATATTGATCCAGGGCTACTGCATTGACGACATCGTCAGCCTGCAGGTAGCTCGCCCGCAAATCGGTAAAACTAATAGCCATCATCAGGTCTCGCAGCACCACATCGTCCACCTGGTTGGCCAGGTTGCCCTTCCAGTCCAGGGGATAGACCACGACCTCGATCAAAGTACGCGGGCCGAGCAAGGGCACCATGACAAAAGGCCCGGAGGGCACGCCCCAGCGGTTGAGCATCAGGCCGAAATCGGCCGGGTGCTTGTCGATGTCCAGCGAGCTGGCCACGTCGACCAAGCCCAGCAAGCCCACAGTGCTATTGACTGCGACGCGCTTGATGCTGTCCAACGTGGCCTTGGGCCGCAATGACAGTGCATTGTTTGGTATCGACCAGACATCGGCCAGATTGCCAAAAAAATGGCTGACACTATTGCGCATCCAGCGCGGGAGCAAGCCGGTGTAAGCGATGGCTACAGGGCGCATCACCGCATGATCGAGCACTTCATTGAAAGCGTAGATGCTGCGATTGATGCCTTCAAAAGGATCTACCAGATTGGCCGGCTTGGCCGTTTGCGCCCAGGCGCCTGATGAAGCACAGGCGATGGCCCCGATACAGGCCCAGCACCGCAAGCGGCCAAGGAAATAAACACTACGCATTAGTCTGCTTCTTTGGGCCCGGCGCTGCTTGCAGCTTTGCTATACAAGAACTGACTGATCAAGCTCTCCAATACGACCGCAGATTGGGTGGTGGTGATCATGTCGCCGCCGGCAAGCACCGCTTCGTCGGCACCAGCCTCTATACCCAGGTACTGCTCGCCGAGCAAGCCGCTGGTCAGGATTTTGAGCGAGCTGTCTTTGGGAAATCGGTAGCGACTTTCCATCGAAATATGCACCTGCGCTTGGAAGCTTTTGTCGTCAAACACTATTTTTTCCACGCGCCCCACCACCACACCCGCACTGCGCACCGCCGCTTTTGCTTTGAGGCCGCCCACGTTATCGAACTTGGCCGTCACTTTATAGGTGGACTGGAAATTGAGGCTGAGCAAATTGGCAGACTGCAAGGCCAGAAACAAAATGGCGACTGCGCCAATGAGCACAAACAGGCCAACCCACAGATCATTTTTTGAACGTTGCATGCGAATTCTTTCAGGATAAGCGGTCGCTAAATCGTAAACATCATGGCGGTGAGGACAAAGTCCATGACCAACACTGACAAAGAGGCCATCACCACGGTGCGGGTGGTGGCGGCGGCAACGCCTTCGGGCGTGGCCTGCGCAACATAGCCTTGTAAGAGCGCGACGTAGGTGACGGTAAAGCCAAAGATGATGCTCTTGATGATGCCATTACCCACATCACGCCAAACGTCCACACCGCCTTGAATTTGGCTCCAGAAGGAGCCGGAATCTACCCCTATCATCACTACGCCGACCACCCAGCCGCCCACAATACCCATGGCGCTGAACACCGCGGCCAGCAAAGGCATGGCAATCACGCCGCCCCAAAAACGCGGCGCTAGCACGCGCAGCACCGGGTCCACCGCCATCATTTCCATGACGCTGATTTGTTCGCCGGCTTTCATCAAACCGATTTCGGCGGTCAGTGAGGTACCGGCGCGTCCGGCAAACAGCAAAGCGGTTACGACCGGGCCCAGTTCACGCACCAGGCTGAGCGCCACCAACAGACCTAGGGCCTCGGAGGAGCCATAGCGCTGCAAGGTGTAGTAGCCCTGTAAGCCAAACACAAAGCCCACAAACAAGCCGGAAAACGCAATGATGACCAGCGAGTAGTTGCCCAAAAAATGGATCTGGTCGCGGATCAGTCCAAAGCGTTGCAAACTGGACTTCAGGGTCAACAACAGGCGCACAAACAAGCGCGCGCCGTAGCCGATATGCGCCAACTTCTCGCGCACCGCAAAGCCTAGATCGCGCACGGCTTGGGCCATCATGGTGCAGCCTCCGTACCAAAGTCCTGCGCCATGTCGGGCGCCGGGTAATGAAAGCGCACCGGGCCATCGGCCTGCGCGTGTACATACTGGTATACCAGTGGGTCGGTGCTTTCGCGCACATGCTGGGGCGTCCCTTCGGTGGCGACCCGTCCATTGGCCAGAATCACCACATGGTCGGCAATGCCAAAAGTTTGCTCCAGTTCGTGCGACACAAAAATACTGGTCAGTCCCATGGTGTCGTTGAGCTGGCGTATCAGGTGGGCCGAGGTGCCCAGAGAAATCGGGTCCAGACCGGAAAACGGTTCGTCATACATCACCAGCTCCGGGTCCAGCGCAATGGCGCGCGCCAAAGCGATGCGTCTGGCCATGCCACCGGAGACTTCACTGGGCATCAGGTCGCGTGCGCCGCGCAAGCCTACCGCTTGTAACTTCATTAACACGATGTCGCGGATCAGGGCTTCGGGCAGCGCGGTATGTTCGCGCAAGGGAAAAGCCACGTTGTCATATACGGAGAGATCCGCAAATAAAGCGCCAAACTGGAACAACATACCCATACGACGACGCGCTGCGTACAGAGCGCTCTGGTCCATAGCGCCGATATCTTGACCATCGAAGAGCACCTGCCCGCTTTGGGCCTGAATCTGTCCACCAATGAGGCGCAGCAAGGTGGTTTTACCTCCACCGCTCGCGCCCATGAGTGCGGTGACTTTGCCGCGGGGCACGCTAAAGCTTGCGCCATCCAATATGAGACGCTCGTGATAAGCGAAGCTCAGATTGTCTATGCGTACGAGGGAGTCGGAAGCGGCAGGCATGGTGCAATGAAATAGCTTCGCATCATAAGGGCTAGGTCTGCCAGCACATGCCTAACAGGGAATCTTGTGGCACCTGGCGGCGCACATTTACCAAGATTTACGCAAGTGTCCCTGACGCTAGCGCGGCAGATCGCTGGCGCCCATCAGAAATTCATCGATGGCGCGTGCGGCCTGACGACCCTCACGAATCGCCCAAACTACCAAGGACTGGCCGCGGCGCATATCGCCGGCTGCAAATACCTTGGGCACGCTGGTGCCATAAGCGCCTGCACCTTCTGTAGCTGCTTTGGCATTGGCGCGCGCGTCTTTGGCCACGCCAAAGGCGTCCAATACGCTGGCCACTGGATGTACAAAACCCATGGCTAACAGTACCAGGTCAGCTTGATAGGTTTTTTCCGAACCCGCCACTTCCACCAACTTTCCGCCCTTTACTTCTACTTGCACGGTGGTCAGGCTTTTGACCTTTCCTTTATCGCCGGCAAAGGACTTGGTAGACACCGCGAACTCGCGCACGCATCCTTCTTCGTGACTAGAGCTGGTGCGCAATTTCAGCGGCCAGTAAGGCCAGGTAAGGGGCCGATCTTCCACTTCGGGCGGCTGCGGCATCACTTCAAACTGGGTGACGCTGGCAGCGCCATGGCGGTTGCTCGTACCTACGCAGTCCGAGCCGGTATCGCCCCCGCCGATAACGATCACATGTTTGCCGTCAGCGCGCAATTGGCTCGGGAACTTGTCACCAGCATTGACCTTGTTTTGTTGGGGCAAGAATTCCATGGCGAAATGGATACCGTCTAAGTCGCGGCCTGGCACCGGCAAGTCGCGCGACTGCTCGGACCCACCGGCAAGCAGTACCGCATCAAAGTCTTTTTGCAATTGGGCTGCCGACACGGTTTCCTTGGCCCAATTGGTCACTTTGGAGTCCTTGGGCCAATTGCCCACCAGCACACCGGTACGCACGATTACGCCTTCGGCTTGCAATTGCGCCATGCGCCGGTCGATGTGGCCCTTGTCCATCTTGAAGTCCGGAATGCCGTAGCGCAGCAGGCCGCCGACACGGTCATTTTTTTCAAACACGGTGACGGCATGCCCAACGCGCGCCAATTGCTGCGCCGCTGCCAGACCGGCCGGACCAGAGCCAATCACGGCCACTTTTTTACTCGTTTGCTGCGCAGGTGGCTGGGCCTTCACCCAGCCTTCGGTCCAGGCACGGTCGATGATGGCATGCTCTATGGACTTGATGCCTACGGCATCGTCATTCACGTTCAAAGTACAAGCCGCTTCGCAGGGCGCAGGACAAATACGGCCCGTGAACTCCGGGAAATTATTGGTGCTGTGCAAGACCTCGATAGCCGCCTTCCAGTCTTCGTGAAACACCAGATCATTGAAGTCCGGGATGATGTTATTGACAGGGCAGCCACTGTTACAAAACGGTGTACCGCAGTCCATGCAGCGCGCACTTTGGGTCTTGGCCTGCTGGTCATCCAGACCGATCACAAACTCTTTGTAATTCTTTACGCGCTCGGGGACAGGCGCATAGCCCTCTTCGACGCGCGCAAATTCCATGAATCCGGTAACTTTTCCCATGATGCTAGTCCTGTGTAGTCGATAATGCGCGTTTACACCGCTGCGCTGCGCTTGGCTTTGGTGGCTGAAGGAGCGCTTGCGCTTGCGGATTTTTTGGCATAGATCTCGCCCAAAGCGCGCTTGTATTCCAGCGGGAATACCTTGATAAATTTGCTGCGTGCGCTGTCCCATTGGTCTAGCAATTCGCGAGCGCGTTTGCTGCCGGTCCAACGGTTGTGGTCCTCTAGCAATTTGCGCAATTGCGCTTCATCGGATTGGCCACGGTGCCACACCGCTTTGTCGATCTGCGCCTCTTGCTCTTTGCTATTGAGCACGGGCTCCATGCTGACCATGGCCGTATTGCAGCGGCTCGCGAACTGCCCATCTTCGTCATACACGTAGGCGATGCCGCCGCTCATACCAGCGGCAAAGTTGCGTCCGGTTTTCCCTAAGACCAGCACGGTGCCGCCAGTCATGTATTCGCAGCCATGGTCACCCGTGCCTTCGACGACCGCAGTGGCGCCCGACAGGCGAACTGCAAAGCGCTCACCGGCCACGCCGCTGAAGAAAGCTTCACCGCTGGTGGCGCCGTACATCACGGTATTGCCCACTATGGTGTTACGGATCGCGTCGCCCCGGAAATCAATGCTGGGGCGAACCACCACACGACCGCCGGACAATCCTTTGCCGGTGTAGTCGTTGGCGTCGCCAATCAAATACAAGGTCACACCATTGCACAAAAAGGCGCCGAAGGACTGGCCGCCTGTGCCTTCGAGCTGGATACGGACGCTGTCATCGGGCAGTCCCTCAGGGTGCACCTTGGTAATCGCCCCTGAGAGCATGGCACCCACCGAGCGATTGACATTGCGCGCCACTTCCATGAACTGCACTTTCTCACCCTTGTCGATAGCGGCACGGCTTTTCTCGATCAGGCGTACGTCCAACGCTTTTTCCAAACCATGCGCCTGGGTTTCGTTGTGAAAGCGGGACACGCTGGCAGGCACTTGCGGCTGCGCAAACAGGCGGCTGAAATCCAGGCCACTGGACTTCCAGTGGTCTATGCCCCTGCGCATGTCCAGCAAATCGGCCCGGCCAATCAGGTCGTCAAACTTACGAATGCCCAGTTGCGCCATGATATGGCGCACCTCTTCGGCCACAAAAAAGAAGTAATTGACGACATGCTCGGGCTTGCCAGAGAACTTTTTACGCAGCACCGGGTCTTGCGTCGCCACGCCGACCGGGCAGGTGTTGAGGTGGCATTTGCGCATCATGATGCAGCCTTCGACCACCAGCGGCGCGGTGGCAAAGCCAAACTCGTCTGCGCCTAGCAATGCGCCGATTGCCACATCGCGGCCGGTTTTCATCTGGCCATCCACCTGCACCCGGATACGGCTACGCAAGCGGTTGAGCACCAGGGTTTGCTGCGTCTCGGCCAGGCCGATTTCCCAGGGACTGCCGGCGTGTTTGATGGAGGACCAGGGCGACGCGCCGGTGCCACCATCATGCCCGGCGATCACCACATGGTCGGCCTTGCACTTGGCAACGCCTGCGGCAATCGTGCCCACGCCAATTTCAGACACCAGTTTGACACTGATATCGGAATGGGGTGCGACGTTTTTCAGATCGTGAATCAATTGCGCCAGGTCTTCGATGGAATAAATATCGTGGTGTGGGGGCGGCGAGATCAGGCCGACACCGGGCACCGAGTAGCGCAGTTTGCCGATGTACTCGGACACTTTGCTTCCGGGCAACTGCCCGCCTTCGCCCGGCTTGGCGCCTTGGGCCATCTTGATCTGGATTTGGTCCGCGCTCACCAAGTATTCGGCTGTCACGCCAAAGCGGCCCGAGGCCACTTGCTTGATTTTGGAGCGCATCGAGTCGCCGGCTTGCAGGGCGTAATCGACCTCGAAAATTTCCTTGCCCAGCAGGTCCGACATAGTCTGGCCCTGCTTGATCGGAATGCCTTTGAGTTCATTGCGGTAACGCAGCGGATCTTCGCCGCCCTCGCCAGTATTGCTCTTGCCGCCGATGCGGTTCATCGCCACGGCCAGGGTGCTGTGCGCTTCGGTAGAAATAGAGCCCAGCGACATCGCGCCGGTAGCAAAGCGTTTGACGATTTCGGCCGCTGGCTCGACCTCGTCGATGGAGATGGCTTTGGACGGATCGATGCGAAATTCAAACAAGCCGCGCAGCGTGAGCTGGCGGCGCGTCTGGTCGTTGATGATTTGGGCGTACTCTTTATAGGTGCTCCAGTTATTGGCCCGTGTGCTGTGTTGCAACTTGGCGATCGCATCGGGC
Organism: Comamonadaceae bacterium; assembly: GCA_947447975.1. GTDB lineage: Bacteria > Pseudomonadota > Gammaproteobacteria > Burkholderiales > Burkholderiaceae_C > Allorhodoferax. Next base: position 14,913 of record CANFLU010000004.1, read on the forward strand.
GTCCACATATGCTCTTCGCCGCGCACGCGCCAGGCGTATTCACCACCGGCATCCAGGGCATTGGCCAAGACCGGGTCTTTGCCAAAAGCCAGTTTGTGGGTACGTATGGCTTCTTCGGCGATTTCAAATACGCCTATACCTTCCACGCGGCTGGGCGTGCCGGTGAAGTATTTGGTAACGGTGTCGCTGGACAGGCCGATCGCCTCGAACAACTGCGCACCGCAGTAACTCATGTAGGTGCTAACACCCATCTTGGACATAATTTTGGACAGGCCTTTGCCGACGGCTTTGACGTAGTTGTAAATCGCCTTCTCGGCGCTGAGCGCACCGGGCAGGCCCGCGCTCATTTGCACCAGGGTTTGCATCGCCAGGTAGGGATGCACGGCTTCGGCGCCGTAACCGGCGAGCACCGCAAAGTGGTGTACCTCACGCGCGCTACCGGTCTCCACGACCAGGCCGGCCGTCGTGCGCAAGCCCTCGAGGACCAGATGCTGGTGAATAGCTGACAAGGCTAGCAAGGCCGGTATGGCAACCTGCGTGGCGCCCATGGCACGGTCGCTCACGATCAAAATATTTTTGCCACTCTTGATGGCATCGACCGCTTCGGCGCACAGGGATGCCAGTTTGGCCTCCACGCCCTCGTGGCCCCAGACCAGCGGGTAGGTGATGTCTAAGGTATGACTACGGAATTTGCCTTGGGTGTGGCGCTCGATCTCGCGCAGCTTGGCCATGTCAGTGAAGTCCAGCACGGGTTGCGACACTTCCAGGCGCATCGGTGGGTTCACCTGGTTGATATCCAACAAATTGGGCTTGGGTCCCACGAAAGACACCAGCGACATCACGATTGCTTCGCGGATCGGGTCGATGGGGGGGTTGGTGACCTGGGCAAACAGTTGTTTGAAGTAGCTGTACAGCGGTTTGTTTTTGTCGCTGAGCACGGCCAGCGGGCTGTCATTGCCCATGGAGCCGAGTGCCTCTTCGCCCAGGCTGGCCATGGGGGCGATCAGGAACTTCAGGTCTTCTTGGGTGTAGCCGAAGGCTTGTTGGCGGTCCAGTAAATCTGCGCTCATCGGCATCGTTGGCGTGGCACTTTCGCCGGTCGCTACATGGTCGATCTTGATGCGCAGGTTTTCAATCCACTGCTTGTAGGGGCGACTGTTGGCAAGGCCTGATTTGAGCTCTTCGTCGTCGATCATGCGGCCCTGTTCGAGGTCGATCAAGAACATCTTGCCGGGCTGCAAGCGCCATTTGCGCACGATTTTGTTTTCCGGCACCGGCAGTACGCCGGACTCCGAACCCATGATGACCAAATCATCGTCGGTAATGCAGTAGCGCGATGGACGCAGACCATTGCGGTCCAGCGTAGCGCCGATCTGGCGGCCATCGGTAAACACGATAGACGCCGGGCCGTCCCAGGGCTCGAGCATGGCGGCATGGTATTCGTAAAAAGCGCGGCGGCGCTCGTCCATAGTGCTATGGTTTTCCCAAGGCTCGGGAATCATCATCATCATCGCCTGGCTGATGGGGTAACCCGCCATCGTCAGTAGTTCTAGGCAGTTGTCAAAGGTGGCCGTGTCGGACTGGCCGGCAAAGCTGATGGGATAAAGCTTTTTCAAGTCGGCAGCGAGCACCGGGGAGGACATGACGCCTTCGCGGGCTTTCATCCAGTTGTAATTACCTTTGACGGTATTGATCTCGCCGTTGTGCGCCACGTAGCGGTAGGGATGGGCCAGCGGCCACTCGGGGAAGGTGTTAGTGGAAAAACGCTGGTGCACCAGGCCCAATGCAGAGACGCAACGCGCGTCCTGCAAGTCTTTGAAATAAGTACCCACCTGATCGGCCAGCAGCAAACCTTTGTAGATCACGGTGCGGCTGGACATGCTTGGTACGTAGTATTCCTTGCTGTGCTTGAGGTTGAGATGCTGGATCGCTGCGCTGGCCGTTTTGCGGATGACATAGAGCTTGCGCTCGAGCGCGTCCTGAACGATCACGTCGTTGCCGCGCCCGATAAACACCTGGCGAATGACCGGCTCTTTTTCGCGCACCGTGGGAGACATGGGCATGTCGGCGTTGACCGGGACATCGCGCCAGCCTAAAAGGATCTGACCTTCGGCCTTGATAGCGCGTTCCATCTCCTGCTCGCAGGCTAGCCGCGAGGCGTGCTCTTTGGGCAGGAAAATCATTCCGACGCCGTATTCACCCGCCGCAGGCAGCTGCACACCTTGGGCCGCCATTTCTGCGCGGTACAGCGCATCGGGCAATTGAATCAGTATGCCGGCGCCATCGCCCATGAGCTTGTCAGCGCCCACCGCGCCGCGGTGGTCCAGGTTTTCCAAAATTTTGAGCGCGTTGCTGACAATGCTGTGGCTTTTCTCGCCCCGGATGTGTGCCACAAAGCCCACGCCACAAGCGTCATGCTCCTGATCCCCCGCATACAAGCCAAATTGCTGTAGATGCTCTTTCTCGGCCGCCGTGGTCATAACCCGCTCCTGCAAAAATTACAAAGGAGTGGGAGCATACTGCAACGCAGCATTAATTTGCGAAAATTAATTAGGGTCAGATCCCAATTAATTACTTGTTAAAAAAATATAAACATAATTAGGGACAGATCATTTTTTCGGATTTTGTAGCTATTTGGGCAATGCGGGCGGCACCAGTAGCGGTCTGCCGGGCTTGGACTTGCTGATTCTGCGAAGCGTGCGTTTTTGCAAATCTGCAACAAATTCCGCCTCACCCAGCGCCCAGCCCTGCAGCGTGGCGTCGGTCAGCGCTTGCTGTGATGCGCCATCCACCCCCGCCTGCACCCAGGACTGGTAAGCAGCCTCACGGGCGAAGGGCGTATTGCCCATTTCCCAGTAAAGAGGGTGTGGGCTGATCAAAGGGTCGGTGCGCTGCCCAGTGTAGTGGGCATAGGAGGACCAGGGATAGTCTTGCGGGCCCCCCACCATGCCCGCACGCACCGGATTAAGGTCAATATAGGCCATGCACTGCAATAAATAGCGCTCCGTCTGCAAGACGGTAGAGCGGTAACGCCCTTCCCACAAGGTGCCAGTGCGTTGCTCCCTGCGGTTGAAATACTGCACATAACTGCGGCCCACCGCTTGCATCATGCGCGGTAGCCCCTCAGACTGTTGAGGGGTAAGCAACACATGAAAATGATTGCTCATCAGTATATAGGAGTGAACTGCCACCTGGTTTTCTAGGGCATGGTTACGCAGCAATGCCAGCAACTGCCGGTAATCTGCAGCGCTGGAAAATATAGGCTGGCGGTTATTGCCCCGCTGGATGATGTGATGGGGATAGCCGGCGAGGCTGAGACGGGGAAGGCGAGCCATAGACGAAGCGGTAAATTTGCTCCATCATAGCCCCAACCTGTCCCCTATTTTGAATCGGACCAGCGTCCCGCTTTAACGGGGCGCACGGGTCACGCGCACCTTGTTTCCAGAAGTCACAATGATGACGGCGTCACCGGCCAACAGGGTTTCACTACCTTTGGCCTGCACAATGGCGCGGCGATCTCCGTTGCGCAATTGGACGATGATTTCAAAGGCCTCTTCCTTGGTCGTCATGCGTTCGATGGCATTGCCGGCCACTGCACCGGCCACACCGGCCAAAATCCCCAGGCTGGTTTTTTCACGCTGAATGCTGCTGCCACCGCTACCAACCATGGCGCCGACCACACCACCTGCTGCGGCACCCATACCGGTCTGGCTACCGTCCACAGTAACTGGGCGGATGGTGATGATCACCCCGTCCTGCACCTGCGCAGCCACTTGTGCATCCTGACGGCTGATGACGTCCGGGCTGCTGGTGGCGCAAGCTCCCAGCGCGCCAACACAGACCAGGACGCACATGCGTTGAAACGTTTTTTTCATACAAATACCTTGAGTGATACTAAATTTTGATGCTCAAACCAGACCGCTTGCACGCCCGTGCCGCTCGCCGCTGAGTCGCCCTGCTGTTCTAACGCGCCAGCCCCGGCTTGCGTTGTCCTACGAATTGTCTGCCCGCCATGTAAACCGCTTGTCAATGAGGGCCTTGAGACCAAATTGCTCGCCGATTTCCTGGATACGCAGCTCGGCCGAGCGCTTTTTATGGCCGGTGTAGCGGGCCAGAATGAGTTCATTCTTCATACTGTGTTCCCAGCCCACCAGTTCGGTGACCGTGACCTGGTAGCCATTGGCCTCCAAATAGAGGCAGCGCAGCACATTGGTAATCTGGCTGCCCATTTCACGCGTATGCAAGGGGTGGCGCCACAACTCTGCCAGGGGCGTGCGCGCCAACATCAGCGCTTTGTTGCTGCCCAAGTGCCGTGCCGCTTCCGCCTGGCAGCAAGGCACCAGCGCAAAGGCGCGCGCCTGTTTGGTCAAGCCAAACGCAATCGCATCGTCGGTCGCGCTATCGCAGGCGTGCAAAGCAGTGACCAAATCAATGTGCGATGGCAACAAGGCCGATTGCGCTGACGCGGCCACGGTCAAATCCAAAAACTGCATGCGCGCAAACCCGAGATGGGCAGCCAAAGCTCGCGACTTTTCGACCAATTCGCTGCGGCTTTCGATGCCATAGACATGGCCACTGTCCAGACCCTTGAAAAACAAGTCATAAAGAATAAAGCCCAAATAGGACTTGCCCGCGCCGTGGTCTGCTACCGATAGGTCCGACCCAGTGCGCGCGCCTGCTTCAGTCGCTTGTTGTGCCAGTTCACTCAACAATCCTTCTATGAATTGGTACAGGTGATAGACCTGCTTGAGCTTGCGCCGCGAATCTTGGTTGAGTTGGCCATCGCGGGTAAGTATGTGCAATTGCTGCAACAGGGCGATGGACTGGCCGGGGCGCAGTAGTTCGGCGAGTTGCTGCTCGCGCGCAGCCTCGCGCCGGCCAGACCCTAGGGCTTGCGCCACTTTGCGCGTGCGCACTGTTTTACCCTCAACACTGGTATTTGGCTTCATGGCCTGCGATCCACTGGCTTTGCAGGCGCGGCCACGTCCAATGCATGCCAGCCCTTGGGCCCCAGTTCGCGCAGGCGCGCGATGTTGCGCTCGTAAATCATCGCCGCATCGGGATAGGCCGCCACCGCGCGGTCCATGCTCTCCTCTCGCAGAAGGTGCAAGATTGGATAAGGCGCGCGGTTGGTGTAGTGCGACATATCGCCACCCTGTGCATCGGCAAATTCGTACAGCGGGTGAAAACTGGCAATTTGTAATACGTCATCTAGACCCAGCGATCGCAGCAATTTTTCGGCTCTGTGCACCAGGCCGTGGAAGTCCCAAAAATCAGGGAAAGCATGGGGCGCAATCAACAAAGTGGTATCACGCTGCGCCGAATCGTGGGCTAACAAGTCGCGCATGGCTGCAGCCAGATCATCGAGCACATCGGCCGGATCCTGCGACCAAGTCAGCACATAGTGAATTTGCCCCTTGGCATGTACCGCTTTGGCAAAAGGGCACAGGTTCAGCCCGATGACCGCGCGCTCCAGCCAGCGTTCAGTGGTCTGAAGCACATCGCGCGCGCGCGCTGCGTGCGTTTTCATGCCAATAGCACGCGGCCGGTCAGGCGCTGGTGCTCACGTGATGCAAAGCGGTCTGTCATACCCGCAATATAGTCCGCCACACGCCGGTAAATCTGCGCATGCGGCGCAATGGCATCGGCGCCTATTTGCATGGATGCGGGGTCGTTCACATACACCTCGAATAAATCACTGACCACCTGGCGCGCCCTGTCCATGGTCTCTTGCACCCGTGGATGGCGGTACAGGGAGGCGAACAAGAAGGCTTTGAGCTGCGCGGTATCTTGCTGCATCGCAGGACTAAATTGCACCAACGGCGAGCAGTTGCGCACGGCTTGCACATCCATAGGCGCGGCCTGTGCGATGGCATGCTGGGTGCTTTCCATCAGGTCGTAAATCTGGCTACTGAGCATCAGGCGCACCGTCTCATACAGCCAGCGACGAGGCTTGTGTAGAAGATCTGGGTGGGCTCGAACCGCCTGCTCGCTAAAGCGGGCAAACAAGGGCACTTGCTGTACCTGCGCAAGCTCTATCAAGCCCGAGCGTACGCCGTCGTCAATGTCGTGCGCGTTATACGCAATCTCATCGGCGAGGTTGCACAACTGTGCCTCCAGACCAGGCTGTCTGCGTTGCAGAAAACGTGCTCCTACACCGCCCAGTCCATCTGCATAGGCTGGCTCTTGCATTTCGATCAACCCAGCGTTGTGGCGGGAGCAATGCTTCAAAATGCCTTCGCGGGTTTCGAAGCAAAGGTTCAGGCCATCGAATTCGGGATAGCGTTCTTCCAAATGGTCTACCACGCGCAAGCTTTGCAGATTATGTTCAAACCCGCCGTGCCCGGCCATGCAGGCATCGAGCGCATCCTGCCCGGCATGGCCAAAGGGGGTATGGCCTAGGTCGTGGGCTAGCGCGATAGCCTCCACCAAATCCTCATCCAGACCCAGGGTGCGGGCCATGGAACGGCCTAGCTGCGCTACTTCAAGCGAATGCGTCAGCCGGGTGCGGAACAAATCGCCTTCGTGGTTCAGAAATACCTGGGTTTTATACACCAGGCGTCGAAAAGCCGTGGAATGCACGATCCGGTCGCGGTCGCGCTGAAATTCCGTGCGGGTGGGTGCAGGGCTTTGCGGGTGGCGCCGCCCGCGGCTGTGCGCCGGGTCGCAGGCATAGGGCGCGCGCATCAGGCAGCGCAGCAGCGGTCGATCACCGCGCGCACCAATGCGTCGTCAGCCCCGCGCATGCAGGCGTGGCCCGGCCCATCGATCAATACAAACCGGATGGCGCCGGCTTCGGCTTTTTTATCCACACCCATCAGGGCCAAGTACCGACCGGCGTTGTCGGTGGCGTCCAGCACCGGGCCACGCACCGGCAAGCCGGCCGCGGCGATCAAGCGCGTCAAGCGCTGTACAAACGCCTCGTCCACCAAGCCAAGCGCCTGCGAAAGATGCACTGCCATCACCATGCCACAGCCCACCGCTTCGCCATGCAGCCAGTCGCCATAGCCCAGTCCCGCCTCGATGGCGTGTCCGAAGGTGTGGCCGAAATTGAGGATGGCGCGCAAACCGCCTTCTCGCTCGTCCTGAGACACCACTTGTGCCTTGATCTCGCAACTGCGCCGCACTGCGTGGGCCAAGACCTGGACATCGCACGCCACCAGCTCGGCTATGTGGCTTTCAATCCAATCAAAAAATGCCATGTCAGCGATAGGGCCGTATTTGATGACCTCGGCCAACCCGGCACTAACCTCGCGCGCGGGCAGGGTTTTAAGGGTGTCCAAATCACAAATCACCCGCTGCGGTTGGTAAAACGCGCCCACCATGTTTTTGCCCAAAGGGTGGTTGATGCCGGTCTTGCCGCCCACCGAGGAGTCCACCTGTGCAAGTAGGGTCGTGGGAACCTGTACAAAAGGCACGCCACGCATATAGCTGGCAGCGGCAAAACCAGTCATGTCCCCTACTACGCCGCCACCCAGGGCAAACAAAACGGTTTTACGGTCACAACTATTTTGCAACAGCGCGTCGAAAATAAGGTTGAGCGTTTGCCAGTCTTTATACGCCTCACCATCTGGCAGAACCACTGAATGCACCTGCGCGTAATGTTGCTGCAAGGCCACTCGCAAGGCTTGGGCGTAGAGCGGAGCTACCGTGCTGTTGCTAACGATCAGCGCTGCGGACGCTGACGGCAGATCGACAAAACTTGCGGCATCGGCAAGCAAGCCGCAGCCAATCTGAATGGGATAGCTGCGTTCACCCAGCGCGATGGTGAGGGAGTGCAAAAGCGGGGAGGTCATAGCCCGCTAGTTTAGGCGCTTGGGCGGTGTGATCTGCAGCTGGTTCAGAATGGAATGCACCAAACTGGACACCGATGGGCGCCCGGTCTCTACTGTGTAGTGCGCTGTCTCGCGGTACAGCGGGTCGCGCTGCGCAAACAAATCGCGTAAACGGGCTGTCGGGTCAGCCACTTGCAGCATGGGGCGCTTTTGGTCATGGCGCAAGCGACGCATGAGGTCTTCGGGTTGCGATTGCAGATACACCACGGTACCGGCAGCACGCAAAGCCTCCCGATTGGCAAGGCGCAGCACCGCCCCGCCCCCCGTTGCCAGCACGCCTGGTGCCTGGGCACACAGCTGCGCAATCACCTCTTGCTCAATGTCTCGAAAGCGCGTTTCCCCCTCGCGCTCAAAAAACTCCCGGATAGAACAGCCCAAACGCAATTCGATGGCCTGGTCAGAATCCGAAAAAGACAGTTGTAAACGCCGGGCCAAGTGCCGGCCAACGGTGGATTTTCCAGACCCCGGAAGGCCAATAAGGATGATCAAAATAGAGAGGACGACGTAAATGGTGGAATGAAATAACAGTGGCCAGCGCTTCTTAAAGCGGGTTCAGACAATTTTACGATTGCCACTACCCTACCCCAATCGCCTAGGATTTGGGAACCTTAGCTTGCCCATGGCAGTCAAAGGCATCTTGCATTGGCGGAAATGCACCCCGAATGACGCCTGTGAGGACCGATGTCCTTGGTTCGAAGGGGATCTAGCGCTGCCTTTACCCGGGTGCTGGCACGCAATGCCGTGACCCAGTCCGCCAGAGATGTACCCAAATATAGGTTTTACGCGACCTGGGTGCGCCAAGGCGGTATCGCCTAGACCAAAGGCATACCCGGTGTTGGGGCTTCACCGCGAACCCGCCAATTCACTAATCAATTTGGGCGTAATGAACACCAGTGTTTCGCTCTTCTTTGTCCGCTTAGCCTTGTTTTGAAACAGCATTCCCAGGCCGGGCAAATCCCCAAAAAACGGCACCTTGGTGTCGGCGTCCTGCTGCTCTTCGGTGTAAATACCGCCGATAACGACCGTGCCACCGTTTTCTACCAGGACCTGTGTTTTTATATGTTTGGTATCAATCAATGGCCCCCAGGCGGTGAGGGTGCCCACACTGTCCTTAGCGACGTCCAGGTCCAGGCTGATATTGCCATCCGGGGTAATCTGCGGTACGACGTCCAACTTGAGTACCGCTTTTCGAAAACTGACGGCCGTGGCGCCGCTGCTGGTGGCCATCTGGTAGGGAATCTCGGTGCCTTGCTCAATGATGGCTTTGGTTTTGTCATAAGCGATCACGCGCGGGCTTGAAACAACCTTGCCGCGACCATCGGATTCGAGGGCAGACAGTTCGAGCGCGAGCACGCGGTTAGATGCCGCGCTAAACAAAGTCACCGCCAAGGTTGCCGCGCCAAAACCACCTATGCCGCCGGCGGGTAGATTTACAAAGTTGCTACTAGCGTCCAAGGTCGTAAGCGCACCCGATGAGCTAAGGGCATTGGAATAGCTGGTACCAAAAGCCAACCGGTTTTCACCCACGATAGGCGTGCCGCCAAGGCCGCCCCGTGACGCACTTAAGTCCATCGCACCCAATTTGACACCCAATGTTTTAGCAAAATCACTGCCCGCTTCCACAATCCGCGCTTCGATCAGCACCTGCCGCACAGGAACGTCCACTTTAGCAATCAATTGGGCCACTTGGTCGAGTTTGGCAGCGACGTCAGTCACAAAGAGCTGATTGGTGCGTGGCTCGGCAATAACACTGCCGCGCACGCTTAACAGCCGCCCGGACGCGGCTTGGGTGGCCAGGGCGCCAGTCATCAAATGCGGCGCGAGCTCGGTAGCCTTGGCGTAGTTCAGTTGAAACGATTGGGTGCGCAAGGGTTCGATTTTTTCATGGGAAATTTGTGACTCGAAATCCAGCTTCTCTTTGGCAGCTATCTCCTCTTTGGGTGCGATCCACAGGACGTTGCCGCTTTTGCGCATACCCAGGCCCTTACTGCGCATGATTATGTCCAGGATCTGATCCCATGGCACGTTATGAACCCGCAAGGTCACTGTGCCGCTCACCGAATCGGAGGCCACCACATTGAAGTTAGTGAAATCTGCCAATACTTGCAGCACCTGACGCACGTCAATGCTCTGGAAATTCAGCGATAACTTCTCGCCGGTAAAAATGTCTTTTTGGGCGGTCGATTTGGAATCGGGGCTGGACGGGCGTACTTCCAGGACCAATTCGGTGTCGGACTGGTACGCGATATGTTCCCATGCCCCTTGGGGTGCGATATGCATTTGCACATTTCCTCCGCGCTGGTTGGTAGTGATGGTTTGGATTGGCGTTCCAAAGTCCGTCACATCGAGCCTGCTGCGCAGACGTTCTGGCAGGCTGACGTTGTTGAAGTCCACGACCAATTGGCTGCCAAGCTGGCGGACATCGACGCTGGCCTGTTTACCCGGCAATGTAACGAGCACACGCCCCGCTCCGTCGCTGCCACGGCGAAACTGGATATCGCCAATGGGTGAAAGGCCCAAAGATGGCGGGACGCTAGCGACCTCAATGGACCCGGACTCAGCAACCATATTGCTTGGCGTAAAGCTGGGCGCTTTGGCACCCACAACGGGCGTGTGCGCCGGTACCGGTCCGCCAAGCGGGTCCAAGGCTACGATCAGGGTTTTTCCAGCGATTTCCAGACGGTAGTTGGCGGATTGACGCAGCTTGATCACGACACGACTTCGTTGATCTGCACCAACTACGCTAGCCGAGTCCACCAACGATTGCGCAATCGTAATGGGGTCTCTACCCAATGCGCTTCCAATATTTGGAAAATCTAAGGCAATACGCGCAGGGTTGTATGTAGCAAATGCCTTGGGCAAAGATGTCAATTCTTGTGCAAAGTCGATACGAACTAGTTCGGCGTTAGGGGTGCGCTGACCGGTGATAGCCACAATCGTGTTTTCAGCCTGCGTTGCATTCACCCCAAGCAAGTGGCTTGTCAGAACGGTGGCACATGCAGCCCTTGCCAAGGCACGGCCAATAGTCATTTCCCGCTCCCTTGCAACCGAAGGTATAGGTCTCGCGTAAACCATTTTCCACCGGCGTCTCGCACGGGTTCGCGCAACGCAATGCCTGATTCATCTACACGCACAACCTTTGCGAAATTGGTGCCGATGTACTGGCCTGCGCTTACCGGATGTACGACGCCGTTGGCGAGTATCAGGCCAATGCCATGACCGTTCTTCTCTAACATACCGACAAAATGCATTGCCTCTAAAGCGATGTTTTCCAATGGATCGCGTACGCCGGATGGTGGAGCCATGCGCCAACCTGGGATGGCCCCCTGTGCTTGCGCATTGACCCGCTCCATCAAGGACTGGCTTGCAAACGGATCTTTGCGCGCGCCTTGCTCATAAGGTAAATGCTGAAATGATTGGGGCTCCGGAACCGCCTCTGCCGTTTGCGCGATGCCATTTCGCTGATGCTGCATCCATTCACGCAAAGCGTCTTGCTGAGAAGGTTGGCAGGCATTTAGCAAAACGCTGGCCAGGCTTATGACTGCGCTGTAAATGCGCATCATCTACCCTCCCTGGCCCCACTAGCCTGCATTGCCACTTCCGCTGGATCCAGGTAACGGTAGGTTCGCACTGTGACCTCCAAACTTAGCGTTCCCTCTGCATTGGGGGTTATGGTCATATTGCCTAGGTTGACGATATGCGGCAGATGCGCCACATCGGCAGCAAAGCGGGCGATGTCATGGTATCGGCCGTTGGCTCGCAAGGTGACAGGAACGACGGCGTAGTGTGGCCTGTATATGGGCGCGCCAGGCTTAAACAGCTCCGGCTGTAAATTATGACTTTGCCCCACCTGGCTGATGCTAAAAAGCAAGCTAGACATTTCCGTACTATGAGGTAACTGTTTTTCCAACCTTTCAATAGCCAGTGCAATTGCGTCGTGCTTCTGTTTCAAAGCATCGCGCTTGGCTGCTTTACCCAGTTTGTGCGTGAAGTCAGCGCGTAGCTGGTCCTCTGTCAGGACCGTTTGGTTCAACTTTCCAGCGTAAGCACTCAATGGGTAAAACCAGATAGTGCCGACCGTAGCGCAATACAGGCCAAGTAACAACAGCACACGCGGTAGCAGCGGCCATGACGCGGGGTTGAGCTCATCGATCCCCTGTAACTGTGCGCCAATCGCTGCGCCCCATTGGTCAAAAGTGTGATGGTTCATTTCAACATTCCTTTTGCAATACCTGGTCCTTGGATCCTTGAGATGCTTTAGGGTTGCGCGTTAGAAACCGCCTGGCTCGGTAATGCCTTAATAACCATGGAGGGCGCAACGGTTTGGCTTGTACGGGTGCTAGAGCCGGACGGTTCCTGGGCAGGTAATAGGAGTACTTTTACCGAAAACTTGAAGGCTTGTAAGGGCAATTTTCCGGTGCTATTTAAATTTTGAGCTTCACTGAACAAGAGTTCAGGTTTGGAAAACCAAGCGCCCGTCGTACCCAAGTTATCTAGAAACTTCGACAGGTTTTCATTGGTTTGTCCAATACCCTCTAGCGTGAGCTCCTGCTCTTTCTGCGCTAATTTGGTCAACACCACACCTTGTGGCAGTGTGTTTGCCACCTCGGAGAGCAAACGAACGGGCCCATTGCGGTCTGCCTGAATAGCCTCCAATGCTTTTTGGCGCGTGAGCAGGGAATCGATGTGGGTGTTCAGTTCTTTGACTTCAATGATTTGCAATTCAAGACGTTTAATTTCCTTTTCAAGGACCGCAATATTATTATTTTGTCCATCAGCAGCCGTGATTAAATAAAGATAAATCGCGAATGACGTGAGTACTGCGAGCAAAAGCGTCACAAGAATTGATGCATGAAATTGGTCCTGCTTAAATTTGCGAAGGGACTCGCGGTGCGGCAAAAGATTGAAGTGAAGCACTAAACCAACCCCCGCAGAGCCAAACCGCATGCGCCGACGAAGAGTGGCGCTGCGTGGAGCGAGCGCTCATTTCGCATTCGGGGTGCCAGCCCCATCGCTTCGAAAGGATTCATCAAGGTACAGGGTCTCTGCAGCGCCTTTCCTAAGGCGTCAGTCAAACCAGGAACCAGGGCGCCGCCGCCGGACAAGAATATGTGATCAATTTTGTTAATGGGCGTGCTGCTGCTTACAAATTGCATGCCGCGTTCCAGCACGTGGACGGTTGAGGAAATATAGGGGTCCAAAAGGGATGGGGCCAAGTCATCTGCCATGACACTCGTGACTTTTTTTATCTCAGCCGTATCCATCGGGATGCCGTACTGCTCGGCGATGCGCTGGGTCAGCTGATCTCCGCCTACAGCCTGTTCGCGGTCATACACCATGGTATCGCCGACCGTTATCTGCATCAGCGTTCGCGCTGCGCCCACTTTGAGCAAAAGCACGACCGGGTTAGCCTGATCTGGAACATATCTTTCGGCCAAACGCTTAGTCGCCATCCACAGTGCATGCGACTGCACCTCCACCACGCTCGCGTCCAACTCAGCCATTTCGGCAAGGTCTTGCAATTCTTGAACGCGATCCCGGCGCGCCGCGGCGATAAGCACGTCGACCATGTCGGTGCGATGCTGGTTTTTGCCTACGATGCAGTAATCTAAGCTAAGCTCTTCCAATGGGAAGGGGATGAATTGCCGCGCTTCTTCTTCAACTTGCGCTTGCCTATCGCGGGGACTCAAATCCGCGTCCACCATGGTTTTCTTGATGATGACGGCGGACGATGGCAGAGCCATGGCTACTTTTCGGGCACTTACCCGGTGTTCATGCAGCGTGAAGCGAATCGCTTCGGCGACATGGTCCAATTTGACGACATGACCGCCGACAATGTAGCCGCTTGGCAAGCGGGTACTGGCCAGCAACTCCAAAACGGGCCGCCCCAAGGTTCCGCTAAGTCCAACCAGTTTGATGCCCCAGGAGCTGATGTCCAGGCCCAAAACTTTTTCCTGCCCTCGTCCAAAGAATGACTTCAGATTCATTTTCACCTCCTTTTTTGCCAGGGTTTGAATGATTTTATTTTTATTATTTTTAATAATACATTGATTACCATAATCATGTGCAAATAGTTGCCCACTTTGCGCATACGCTCCTGCGCTACCATTAGGCTTTTGCTCAGTTAGATGCCGCGCTTAGCCGGGCAGAGCAAGAGTTTTTCGCTTTGATCCGGGTAGTGAGCTAATTGTTGACACACCTTCTTTGAATTTCTAGACCTTTTTTCATGGCCGAACTGCCTTCTTCCGCACCCGTCAAGCCCGTCGCGTCCACGTCGGCCAAAGCGCGCACGATATGGGGTTGGATGGCATACGTCATGCTGGCACTATTCGGACTCGGAATGGCAGGCCTGGCTTCTGTTGTTTTTCTGGTAGCCATCGTGATGGCACTGGCCTACCCGAATTTGCCCGATATTTCAGATTTGGAGGATTACCATCCGAAGTTGCCATTGCGGGTGTTTTCCTCTGAGGGCGACTTAATTGGAGAGTTTGGCGAAGAGCACCGGACCCTGACTCCGATTGATGAGATTCCGCTGGTCATGAAAAATGCCATTCTGGCCATTGAGGACGCGCGCTTTTTTCAGCACGGCGGCATCGATTACGTTGGCATGGTGCGCGCGGCAGCGGCCAATGTGGGGCGCTCCAAGAGCCAGGGGGCCTCGACTATCACCATGCAGGTCGCGCGCAATGTGTATTTGTCGTCGGAAAAAACCTTCACCCGAAAAATTTATGAGATCTTGCTGACCTTCAAGCTCGAGCACAACCTGAGCAAGGACCAGATTCTCGAAATCTACATGAACCAGATTTACCTGGGGAATCGGGCCTATGGCTTTGCTGCGGCTTGCGAGACCTATTTCGGAAAACCCCTCAAGAACATCAGCATTGCAGAGGCTGCCATGCTGGCAGGCTTGCCCAAGGCCCCTTCCGCTTACAACCCAATCAAGAACCCGCGCCGCGCGCGCATCCGCCAGCAATACATTATTGAGCGCATGTTGGATAACGGTTTTATTACGGCCCAAGAGGCTAATAGCGCGAAGGCCGAGGTTCTGCATGTGCAAACTGCCGCTACCCGTCCGCAAGTACATGCGGAATACCTGGCGGAGATGGTGCGCCAGTTGATGTACGACCAGTATGGTGATGCAACGTACACGCGTGGCCTAGACGTGGTGACGACCGTGGTCAGCGCGCAACAGGAGGCGGCGTATAAAGCGCTGCGCCGCGGCATCATGGACTTTGAGCGACGCCAGGTCTATCGAGGTCCTGAAAAGTTCATCAGCTTGCCCGGCGACGCGCAGGAGCTGGAGGATGCCATTGACGAAGCATTGGATGAGCATCCTGACAATGGCGATGTGCTGGCGGCGGTAGTTCTGCAAGCCGATGCCAAGCGGGTGTTGGCTCAACGACAAGCTGGCGAGGTGGTGGAAATTACCGGTGAGGGCTTGAAGCCAGCGCAGTCGGGCTTGTCCGACAAGGCCGCTCCCAACGTCAAAATACGTCCGGGTGCGATCATCCGCGTCTCCAAAACGCCCAAAGGAACCTGGGAAATCACCCAATTGCCCGAAGTAGAGGGCGCTTTTTTTGCCATGGATCCCAGGGATGGGGCTATCAAGGCGCTGGTGGGCGGATTTGATTATGGGAAAAACAAGTTCAACCACGTTACCCAGGCGTGGCGCCAACCGGGTTCAAGTTTCAAGCCCTTTATCTATTCGGCGGCCTTGGAAAAGGGGTTTACACCGAGCACGGTGATCAACGACATGCCCCTGTTTTTTGACGCTGGGACAACCGGCGGTCAGCCTTGGGAGCCCAAAAACTACGACGGCACGTTTGAGGGTCCTATGCCCTTGCGCAAAGCGCTGGCGAAGTCCAAGAACATGATCTCGATCCAAATTTTGCAGTCCATTGGCACGCACTATGCACAGGAATGGATTAGCCGTTTCGGTTTTGATGCCGACAAACACCCGCCCTACCTCACGATGGCTCTGGGTGCCGGTTCAGTGACGCCTATGCAACTTGCGACCGGCTACTCTGTATTCGCCAACGGCGGCTTCCGTGTCAATCCTTGGTTGATTTCGAAGGTCAGTGAGCAGCGCGGGAAAACACTGCTGGAAACGGCCAAACCAGTTTTGGGGGAGGCCAATGTCGCTATCGAGCCGCGCAATGCCTTTTTGATGACTAGTTTGCTGCAAGAAGTAACGCGCTCGGGTACCGCCGCCAAGGCGCAGGCCACGCTGAAGCGGCCGGATATTTACGGGAAAACAGGCACGACCAACGATTCCATGGACGCTTGGTTTGCGGGTTACCAGCCCACACTCACCGCAGTGACCTGGATAGGCTACGACACGCCACGTAAATTAGGGGACAAAGAAACAGGTGGTGGCCTGAGCCTGCCGGTTTGGATCAGCTTTATGGAATCCGCACTGAAAAACGTCCCCATCATGGAACCCGATGCCCCCGAAGGCATCGTGCGTGTCAATAACGAGTGGTATTACGAAGAATTTTCCAAGGGCACCGGCATTGGCGCCGTAGGCGCAGGGGACAAAGCCCCATCATCAACCCCAGCCAGCGGCGCTTCCCGGCCTATGACACCTTCAGAAGAGCAACGCAGCATCCTGGATTTGTTTAGAAATTGATCAAGGCGCAAACTGCAAGGGCATACCCGCCTGTGCGCTGGCGTCTTGCCCCAACAGCACAAAAAAATCGCCCTGGCCTTTGGTATCCTGCCAAGTGCCGTCACGCCAGCAGAAATGGTAGCCGCCCGAACGGGTGGCCATCCAAACTTCGTGCAAGGGTTTTTGCAAATTAATGATGATCTGGCTGCGGTTGGCGAAAACCAAAGTGACCATCGCACCCACGCGCTGATTATCAATATCCGCACTACCCGCGTCATTGATGGAATCGCATACGCGTTCGACGCTGCGCAAGAGTGATTCGGCCAGATCCATGAACTCGGGGTCGGTCATTACAATTTCACCATGTCAAAAACAAAAAAAATCGCAGCCAGGGTCTGCCTGGGTCTGGCAGTCGCCCTGCAACTGAGCGCTTGCGGACAAAAAGGGCCACTGGTTTTGCCAGCTAAATCGGCGTTTCTGACCAGCCCTTGCCACACGTGCGCAAGCCGCACCATAACGGATTGGCAGCGCAGCTGCCACGCAGCATGAACAATACCTTGCCCGGAACACCTTATTTTCACTACGGCGAGAGCGGCCTTATGGCGGAAGGCTTGGCCCTTAGCGCACTGGCCGAAAAACATGGCACGCCTTTATATGTGTATTCCAAGGCGGCGATGCTTGGTGCACTAGCCGCCTACCAGGCCGGTTTTGCAGGTCGTAAAGCGCAGATTTGTTACGCCATGAAGGCCAATTCCTCGCTCGGTGTTCTGCAAGTGTTTGCACGCGCCGGTTGCGGGTTCGACATTGTGTCGATAGGTGAATTGGCGCGGGTACGCGCTGCCGGTGGCGACCCGGCCAAAGTGATTTTTTCCGGGGTCGGTAAAACCCGCTATGAAATGGGCGAGGCGCTGGCGGCGGGCATTGGCTGCTTTAATGTGGAAAGCGAAGCCGAAATCGAGGTCTTGAACGAAGTGGCCCTTGCTATGGGCTTGCGCGCACCGATTAGCATTCGCGTCAATCCCAATGTAGACCCCAAAACCCATCCCTATATTTCTACCGGCCTCAAAGGCAATAAATTCGGGATTGCCCACGAGCGGACCCTGGCAACCTACCAGTACGCGGCGACGCTGCGGGGCTTGCACATCGTGGGGATAGACTGCCATATTGGCTCACAAATCACCGAAGAAGCGCCCTACTTGGACGCGCTGGACCGCATGCTCGACCTGGTGCAAGCGATAGAAGCGGCGGGTATTTCCTTGGCGCATATTGATTTCGGCGGCGGTTTGGGTATCCAATACCACGACGAGGTGCCCCCGACTGCGGATGCGCTGTGGGCCAAACTGCTCCAAAAAATCGATGCGCGCGGTCTGGGTGACCACACTTTGATGATTGAGCCGGGACGCTCGCTAGTGGGTAACGCCGGGGTGTGTCTTACTGAGGTGCTGTACCTCAAGCCCGGCGAGCAGAAAAACTTTTGCATTGTCGATGCAGCGATGAACGACTTACCGCGACCGGCCATGTACCAGGCCTACCATGCCATTGTTCCGCTGGAAGAAAAGACAACCACGGCGCAGGCTAGGGTGTATGACGTCGTGGGCCCGGTGTGCGAAAGCGGCGATTGGATTGGCCGGGACCGCGCGCTTGCGGTGCAGCCCGGCGAGCGGCTGGCAGTCATGTCCGCCGGAGCTTATTGCATGAGCATGGCCAGCAATTACAACACCCGTACCCGCGCCGCCGAGGTCTTGGTGGACGGTCACCAGGCCACCGTTATCCGCCAACGGGAATCGATTACGGATTTGTTCCGGGGCGAGCACCTGTCCGCGTAAATAGCCGGCGCAAACGCCAAGCCAGTGACAGGCCGATGATGGCGGCATAAAGTGCGACTTGGTCAAAGTTGCGCTTACCTGCACGCATCCAGAAAAAATGCAATACCGCCAACAAAGCGATCCCATATACCGCCCGATGCAAGCGGCGCCATTGCGCCGCGCCCAGCCAGCGGATCGCCGCATTGAATGAAGTCAAAGCCAGGGGCAGCAACAGCAGCAAAGCCAGCAGACCCACGAGAATAAACGGACGCTTGGCGATGTCTTGCAAGATATCGTCCCATTGGCCGCTTTGGTCGAGCCAGACGTAGGCCGCAAAATGCACCAGCGCATAAAAAAATACAAACAGGCCCAACATGCGGCGCAAACGCGCCAGCCCCGCCCAGCCGGTACCCTCGCGCAAAGGACTCAGCCATAACAGCACGCAAAGCATGCGCAGCGTCCACAGCCCGGTTCCGCGCAACAGGGCTTCGGCGGGATTGGCTCCCAGCGCATCGCGCAACAAGGCAAATAGCAAATAGGCCAGGGGCGCTAAGGCCAGCAAAAATACACCGGGTTTAGCAAAACGCGCGGCCAAGGCGCGCTGCATCAGGGCGGCCACCACCTTCGTTCAGTAGAATTTTTTCAAATCCATACCGGCATACAACTGGCCTACCTGCGCCTCGTAGCCGTTGAACATCAAAGTCTTGCGCTTTTTGCCAAAAATGCCATCTTCGCCCAGCCGCCGCTCGGTCGCTTGGCTCCAACGCGGGTGGTCCACTTCGGGATTGACGTTGGAATAAAACCCATATTCCTGCGGCGCAGCCTTGTTCCAGGCCGTGGCCGGTTGGCGCTCACTAAAGCGTATTTTGACGATGCTCTTGGCGCTCTTGAACCCGTATTTCCAAGGGACCACCAAGCGAAGTGGCGCACCGTTCTGGTTGGGCAGAATTTCTCCGTACATACCAAAAGCCAGCAAGGTCAGCGGATGCAAGGCTTCGTCCATGCGCAAGCCTTCGGCATAAGGCCAGTCCAACATGCGGCTGCCCACAAAAGGCATGGTTTTGGGGTCTGCCAGGGTGACAAACTCCACATACTTGGCGCTGCCCAAAGGCTCGACACGTTTGATCAATTCCGCCAGGGAATAGCCCAGCCAAGGGATCACCATAGACCAGCCTTCGACACAGCGCAGGCGGTAAATGCGCTCTTCCATGGGGCTCAAGGCCAGCAAATCCTCCAAGGCCCAACGCCCGGGTTTTTTCACCAAGCCTTCTATATCCACCGTCCAGGGCGTCGTCTTCAAGGTGTGGGCATTGGCCGCCGGGTCGGCCTTGTCGGTGCCGAACTCGTAAAAATTGTTATAGCCAGACGCATCTTTGTAAAGGGTCGCCTTGTCCATAGTCAGCGCACCGGCGACGGCGCTGGGCTTGGCCGCTAGGGCGGCTAATTTGCCAGGCCTTTGCGTAGGGGCGAGTGTTTGTGCGCAAACTAAAGCAGGCAGATTGCCCGCAGCAAAGACACCGGTGCCAGAGAGCAAGCGGCGCAGTGCAGCGCGGCGGCCGAGCACCCGATCGCGCGAGGTGATATCAGAACTTGGGATTTGCACGAGCGCTCCAGGCAAAAATCGATGCTCCCCAAAAGCGACTCAAGCGCCGTGCACGCCAGCGACGCGCCCTCAGCGCAGACCGGCTACGTAATCCGCAAGCGCTTTGATCTCACGGTCATTGAGCTTGGCTGCAACTTGGCTCATTTGCAAGCTGTTTTTACGCACGCCATCACGAAACGCTGTCAATTGGGCAGCGGCATATTCGGCATGCTGGCCACCGATGCGGGGATATTGCGCGGGGATGCCCGCGCCATTGGGGCTATGGCAACCGGCACAAGCGGGCACCTGACGGTCGGCAATACCGCCACGGTAAATACGTTCACCCAAGGCCACCGACTCTTTGTCCTTGGCAAACCCAGTCTTGGCCGCTTTGCTGCCCACCCAGTAAGCAATATTACGCATGTCGTCTTCCGACAAGGCACTGGCAAACCCGAGCATGACCGGGTTTGCACGTTTGCCCGCTTTGAATTCTTGCAGTTGTTTGACCAGGTACTGAGGGTGCTGTTGCGCCAGTTTGGGGAAAGTGGGCGTGCCTGAGTTGCCGTCTGCACCGTGGCAGGCTGCGCAGACGGCGCCATAGCTGGCCTCGCCTTTTGCCAGATCGGGTTGGGCGGCTTTAGCAGGCTCAGCGCTGTTGGCCAAGGCGGAAAATGCGCTAGCGAGCATGGCTGCGGCGAGAAACAAGGGGGCAAACGACTTCATGATGCGAGGGCTCTTATGTAGGGCAAAAACACCACCATTCTACAATGCGGCACGGGGCCTACCCGTCATAACAACCATAAGCCCATGACCACCCCACGCCTGTCAAGCCCCGCTCAGCCAAGCAGCCCATCGGCTGCCCCAAAGAGCGCCGCCCTCCAGGCGCTGGGCTGGCTGCACACGGCGCGCTTTTTAACCACCGCACCACAATTGCATTTTTTGCCGGAGTTGGACGTACCGGAGATTGCCTTTGTAGGCCGCTCCAATGCAGGCAAATCCACCTGTATCAATACCTTAACGCAGCAAAAACAGCTGGCTTTTGCCTCCAAACGCCCCGGGCGCACCCAGCACATCAACCTCTTTGCCCTGGGCAAACAAGGCCTGATGGACGCTGTTCTGACCGATTTGCCCGGATACGGGTATGCCGCCGTACCCAAGCAGGACAAGATCCGCTGGCAGCAGGTCATGGCCAATTACTTGGTGAGCCGCAAAAACCTGCAAGCCATCGTGCTGATGTGCGACCCGCGCCACGGCATGACCGAATTGGACGAAATTTTGCTAGACGTCATTCGTCCTCGCGTCGAGGAAGGTCTGAAGTTTCTTGTCGTGCTGACCAAGGCCGACAAACTGACCCGTAGCGAGGGCGCTAAAGTCCTATCGATTACGAAACTGCAAGCGGGCGGCGGCGAAGTGCGACTGTTTTCCGCAACCAAGCGCACCGGTTTGGAAGACGTGGCCACCCTTTTGTGGGACTGGGCCCACCCTGCGGGTGCAGCACCGGTCGCGGCAGAGCCAGCAAGCGAAACGTAGCGCGTGGCGCCAGTTCATCCATGCACCAGGCACTTGCGGTGCAAACGCAGCTTCAAACCAAGGGCGCACCCCCCAGATGCAAGCGGCGCTACCCTTGCAGCCCCTTTGCAAACTGAGGCCTCGCCCTAGCGGTAAATGCTAGCCGCACCGGAAGGACGGGTCTTAAATCGCTTGTGTACCCAGTAGTACTGGGCGGGGTCCTGATCAATCCAGTGTTCTATGCTTTGGTTCATGCGCAAGGTATCGGCGTGCAAGTCCTCGCTGGGGAAATCGTCCCAGGCAGCACTCAATCGCACCTCATAGCCACCAGGAACCAGGCGGCTGACCAAAGTGCAAACGCGCGCACGCCCGAGCTTGGCAAAACGTGCCAAGGCCGGCACGGTAGCTGCCGGCACGCCGAAAAAAGGTACCCATAGCGCACCATCTGCCCCGAAATCCATGTCCGGCGACAAATGCAGTCGAATGCCTTTGCGCAGTCCGCGCAGCACGGGCTGAGGGCCATCTTTGCGGGCGATCGAGTACACATGGCCCGAGCGGTTGCGACCTTGTACCATCCATTGCTCGGCCCATACGTTGGAAAGCGGTACGTAAATACAGGCCGTTGTAATTTGCTGCAACTCGGTCAGTACGACCCCGCCGACATCAAGGCCCACCATATGGGGCGCCAAAAATATCAGGGGTTGCGGATTGTCCAGTTCGACCAAGGCACCTTCGAAGCGAATGCGCTTACGCAGCAGCGCCACCGGTGCGTGCCATAGCCAAGAGCGATCGAGTAAAGACTGCGCAAAAAGCCGGAAGTGCCTGCGCGCAATCGTATTTCGCTGCGCCGCGTCCAAGTGCGTAAAGCAAGCGGCCAGGTTGGCCTGCACAATCCCGCGCCGACGCCTGGCCAACGCATACAAGACCATACCCAAACCATTACCCAAGGCGCGCAATAGCGGCAGCGGTACATAAGCCAGCAATCGCATGAAAAGTATCAGTGGGTTCACGCAAGCGGCTCCTGGCGCGGCTGTTTGTAGCGCTCGTAGCCCCACAAATATTGGGAGGGGCGTTGGCGCACCAAGCCTTCCATGGCGCCATTGATGTGTGCCACCATGGCGTCCAGATCGATCTGCATATCCACGGTAAGCCGTCGCCCATGGATGCAATAACCGCGACCCCAGGCTAAGCGTTCGCCCCAGACGACAACCACGTCGGCGCCAGTTTGCAAAACGAGTTTGGCAGCCAATGTCATGGTGTAGGCTGGTCGGCCCCAGACGGGCGACCACATACCCATACCCATGGGCGGCACCTGATCTGGCAAGAGTCCAATGGCCTCTCCCTTGCGCAAAGCCTTCAGCAATTTGCGTACGCCCTGCAAATTGGTGGGCACGGTCACCATGCCCTCGCGGCTGCGCGACGCTTGCAACATCGAGGCCAACCATGCCTGGCGCGCCGGGCGATACAGCACCGTCATAGGGCCATAGCGCGCACCAAAAAACGCTGCTACCGTCGGCGCGGTGACTTCAAAACAGCCCAAGTGCGGAGTCAAAAAAATCACACCGCGCGCGCTCGCATAGGCCGCCTGAAAAACGTCCTTGCCATCCCACTGCACCCGAACCGGGGCACCAAACCACACACGGGGCGACTCCAAGACGCTGCAACCGGCCTGCCCGATGGCTCCCAGCGCCTCGCGCCAGCCGTAGCCGGCCTGGTGTAACTGGGTTCGAAAACGCCGGCGGTAATCTCGCGATAGACCATAGATGACATAGCCCAGCAGCCAACCGGCGCTATGCAAGAGCCACAGAGGGCAGCGCGAGAGCAGACGGATCAAAAATGGCATAGGGCTTTGCTAGAATGGAAGGGTCGCCGAGTTAAACGAGCAACTTGCAGGGCGACGACATGATCGACCGGCCTCGCCGGCCAATTGTGCCTTGTCCTTCGGGGCAAATCTGCTAAAGCGTTCGCCAGCTCCCGGGATTGGCAACGCATGTCAACCTCATATTTTTTAGGAGAGCAACGATGGCGAACGATTTTCTTTTTACTTCCGAGTCCGTGTCCGAAGGGCATCCCGACAAGGTGTCCGACCAGATTTCGGATGCGATTCTGGATGCGATTTTCAAGCAAGACCCCAAGTCCCGCGTGGCTGCAGAAACCCTTTGCAATACCGGTTTGGTGGTGCTAGCCGGTGAGATCACCACCAACGCCCATGTGGACTACATCCAGGTGGCACGCGACACCATCAAGCGCATTGGCTACGACAACACCGATTACGGCATTGATTACAAGGGCTGTGCGGTACTGGTTGCCTATGACAAACAATCGAACGACATCGCCCAAGGCGTGGACCATGCCAGTGACGACCACCTCAACACCGGCGCCGGTGACCAGGGTCTCATGTTTGGCTACGCCTGCAATGAAACGCCCGAACTCATGCCCGCGCCCATCTACTACGCCCACCGCCTGGTGGAACGCCAGGCGCAGCTGCGCAAAGACGGGCGCCTGCCCTTTTTGCGTCCCGACGCAAAAAGTCAGGTCACCATGCGCTATGTCAATGGCAAGCCGCACAGCATTGACACCGTGGTGCTTTCCAGCCAGCACAGCCCGGAGATGAGCAATGGCGCGACGATGAAGCAGGAGTTCATCGACGCAGTGATCGAAGAAATCATCAAACCCGTGTTGCCCAAGGAGTGGCTCCAAGACACGCGTTACTTAGTCAACCCCACGGGTCGCTTCGTGGTCGGCGGGCCCCAGGGTGACTGCGGGCTGACCGGGCGCAAAATCATTGTGGACACCTACGGCGGCGCCTGCCCGCACGGCGGTGGCGCTTTCTCCGGCAAAGATCCCACCAAAGTGGACCGCTCGGCAGCCTATGCAGCGCGCTATGTAGCCAAAAACATTGTCGCGGCCGGTCTGGCCACGCAATGCCAAATCCAGGTGGCTTACGCCATCGGTGTGGCCAAGCCTATGAACGTTACGGTTTATACCGAAGGCACCGGCGTGATCTCTGACGAGAAAATCGCTGCCTTGGTCAGCGAACACTTCGACCTGCGCCCCAAAGGCATCATCCAGATGCTGGACCTGCTGCGCCCGATTTACGAAAAAACCGCGTCTTATGGCCATTTCGGCCGCGAAGAACCCGAATTCACCTGGGAGCGCACAGACAAAGCTGCCGCGCTGCGTGCGGCGGCGGGTCTGTAAAAGCCTCAGGCATGAAGCTGCAGACACAACGCCTCATCGACCGCTGGCTGGGCCAGCTCCTTTGTGGCGTGGTGTCGGGCTGGGTGCGACTGGCTAGTAGTTGGCGCCAACCGGCGGCGATGCCGCAGGATGCGCGCCATGTTCTGGTCATTTTGCTGTCGGAGATGGGGAGCATTGTCCTAGCCGGGCCGATGTTTGCCACACTGCGCCAACGCTACCCCAAGGCTGCAATTCACCTATTGCAACTGAAAAAAAACCAAGAAGTTACCCGCTTGCTGTCGCTGACAGAAGCGGCGCATATGCATTCGATTGACGATAGCAGCGGCTTGGCACTGGTGGGCGACATCCTGCGCGTAAGCGCAACACTGCGCGCCATCGGCATGGACGCCGTTATTGATTGCGAATTATTTTCCCGCGTCAGCGCGCTGCTGTCCTTCACCTGCGGGGCGCCCGTGCGAACGGGCTTTACGCCGCACACGCAAGAAGGTTTGTACCGCGGCAGCTTCATAAGCCATGCGATCCCCTACAACCCCTACCAGCACATTAGTTTGCAATTTTTGTCGCTGGTCGACGCCTTGCAGTCAGACAGCACGCCGCGCAACAAAGCAGGGGGCATTCGCCCGGTACCGCAAGATAGCGCCTTGTCCGTATCGTTCACCGCGGCAGAACTTTCGGCGTACCAGAAGCAATTAGGCCAAGACCATCCAAGTACGCAATCCAAACGCCTGGTACTTTTGTATGCCGGTGGCGGCATCCTGCCCGAGCGCGCTTGGCCGCAAGCGCACTATGCGCGGGTGGCGCAAGGTCTGTGCCAACGCGGCTACGCCGTTGGACTGATAGGGCTCAGAGACGATGCCGATTTGGCGCAGCATGTGAAAAGTCTGGTCGGCAGCGATTTATGCGTTGACCTGACCGGCTACACCCGCAGCATTCGCGAGTTATTGATGCTGTTTTATGCAGCCGACTTGCTCATCACCAACGATGGCGGGCCAGGCCATTTCGCCACCTTAACGCCGATTCAAATCATGGTATTTTTCGGGCCGGAAACGGGCAAGTTGTATGGGCCGCTGGGTAAGCGCAATATCGTGCTCGAATCAGGCATAGCCTGCTCGCCTTGCCTGAGCGCTTACAACCACCGTCTGACGTTTTGCGATGGGGACAACCAGTGCCTCAAGCGCATTGCGCCGGACCCGGTGCTAGACCAGGCCCTTGCCTTTTTGCAAGCGCATCCCAGCGCACAGGTGCCGGCGCAGCAATTATGATGGCCGCACCGCGCTGGCGAGAACGCCTGCTGGCGCTGCTGCGCTGGTTACTGGCAATCCGCTACGTCAAATTCGGCCTGGTCGGGGCCAGCGGCACGGTGGTCAATATCCTGGTGCTTTATCTGGGCCACGAGTATGTTTTTCAAAGTCTGGAGGGGGCCGAGGGCAAACCTTATGCCTCTCTGGCACTGGCAATTGCCGTGGCCACCGTCAACAATTTCACCTGGAACCGGCTCTGGACCTGGGCCGATCGCGTGGCGCGCGCACCTCAGGAAACGGACACTGAAGCCCCACCGCCCTCCAAGCTGTCGGCGCAATTGGCCAAGTACGCACTGGCGTCCTGGTTCGGCATCGGCTTGCAATACGTGATCACCCTGTGGCTGGCCCACAGCATGCACTACATGCTCGCCAATGTGATCGCCATCATCATTGCCAGCCTCAGCAATTTTTTAGCCAACGACCGCTGGACCTTTCGCAAGCGCTAAAGTGTCACGCATGGCGCCCTCCTCACCGTCCCCTACAAGCCCTAACACACCCGCACTTTGGCCCTGGTGGGCCTTGTTTTTTTGCGCGATTGGGCTGTATTTTTTTGGGCTAGGCAGTCCTTATGCGCCGACCAATGGCGATGAAATGGTTTACATCCATATTGCCCGCCTGACTGCCGCTTCGGGGCACTGGCTGCCACTGGTGTCGGACCTCGAGCAGATGCGCAATACCAAGCCGCCACTCCTGTTTTGGCAAGCCATGGCCACTGGCGACTGGAGCGCTCAGGGCAGCTTGTTTTCTTTGCGTTGGCCCAGCGTCGTCTATACCTTGCTCAGCACGTCAGCGCTCGCTTGGATGACGCTGCGTATCAGCCGGCAATGGCGGACCGCCTTGCTGGCAGCGCTTATTTTTTTAGCCTTTTTCTCTACCTATCGCTACAGCCGGGTGTATCTGACCAGCGCGCCTGAAACCTTTTGGTTGGCATTGCCCCTTTGGTATTTGTTATGGCAACAAAGTGCGCGCCCCGAAAACGGGCTTGCCACAGCCACCTTGCCAGGCCCGCCGGGCCGATGGTCAGTCGCCGTTTATCTGTTGGCTGGCCTGGCGATGGGTATCGGGCTTTTGTACAAGTCCTTCGTATTGATCGTACCGGCCGCTGCCACGCTGGGCTGCGCCCTGTGGCTCAGCCAAGGGCGTCCACAGTGGAATACCTTCTTGCCCATCGCTTGGAGGGTGAGCGTATGCGCCAGCATCGCCTTGGGCGTGTTTGCCCTGTGGTTTGCGCTCGACCCTGACCCGCAAGCGGTATGGCAAGAATTTGTGATCGGCGAAAACGCGGGCAAGTTACAGGCGGGTGGATATTTGCAGGCGGCATGGAGCGGGGACTACCCTCTGTGGCAACAAGCCCTCGCCTACCCTGAAAACGCGGGGCTTTTGCTGCCGGTGGGGCTGGGACTATGCTGGTACGGGCTGCAGGCCGCTTGGAAAGGCCATTGGCGCGCATGGGCAGCAAAGCCGCAAGCCACGCTCTTGATCTGGCTGCTCGTGTGGCTGCTGGTCTTTTGCATCCCAAGCCAACGCTCGGCGCGCTATGTCATTCCGGCGATGCCGGCCTTTGCGATCCTGATGGCGCTGTACTGGGAACGCTTGGCGCGTGGCTGGTTTGTCGCCGTGTTATCCATTAGCGCCGTGGCCTTGACGTTGCTGGCGCGCATTGCCTGGGTGATGCATGGCATGGCGATAGGTTCGGGCGCAGATTTATACCTAACGCTGAGCTTGGCCGCCCTCGGTCTGACCGCCTGCGTAGGAGGATTGCTTTATGCCGCTTGGGCGCGCAATAGTGCACTAGCGGCGACGCTGGCGCTGTATGCCTGTTTTAGCGCCATGACGGTACCGCTTTCCGGGGTACAAGCGGGCTACAGCCAGGCTGTTCAGGCGCGCATGCATCAACTGCGCATTGCCGTGCCCAACGGCTTTAACGGGCAATACGAGCGCTTTGCCTTTTTGCTGGCGGGCAGTACCCTGGTGCCCTACGATGCCGAAAATCGCAACACCGCAAACCTGCGCCCGGATTTGCCGCCCGCAGAGCGCCTGGCCTATTTGCTGGAACGTTTTGATGCTGTGGTGTGGTTGGACAATGACAGCGCCAGCGAGGCATTGTCTTGTCTGCCTCGCTGCGAAGTACTGGCGCAGCGCTGGCATGTGAAAAGCCGCCACCGTGCCGGGGAGGTGACCCTCTCCAACTTGTGGCAGCCCCAGGAGTGGCTGTTCGGGAAGGAGCTTTTAATCATCAGCACGCCCTGAGCCGATGGCTCATTCATTCAATCACTAAGGCGTGCCCGGTAGCCGGCAATCGCGTACAGGTGTAAAGCGATAAACAACCAGGGGTCCAAGACCGCGTCCCAGACATTGCCCGTTGGCCAGCGCGTCAAGGCAAATACGACCAGTGCCGCGAGCAAGGCCGGGGCGGGTGATTGCGCCATGAGCGAAAACCGCACGCCCTGCACCCAGGGCCATAAAGCCAACAGGAGCATCAGCGCAAAGGCCGGCGGCGAAAACCCCCAGCCGTACAAGGACACCGGTAGGTACGCAAAGCCGTCCAGCAGCAGCAGCCAGCCCAGTACCAAACCAAGAACAAGGTAAGGGTACTGCCGGCGTGGGCCGCGCTGTCCAGAATCGGCAAAGCCCGATACTTGCCTCATAAGCGCCCATCTACCTTGCGCTAATGACTGCCACAGGGTTTGCAGCGATAGGGCGATTGCCATCAAACTGGGCGTCTGAAAGGCCAGCCCCAACCAATAGCTCAAACCCCAGGGGCCGGGAATGCAAGCCCACAGCGCCAGTGGCCAGGCCAGCAAACGGTAGCCTGCGCGCAACTGCGGCACTGCGCTGCGCCGCGATGCAGCGCTGAACAACGCAGCCAGCACCAATGCCCATCCAGCCTGCCTGATCCACGGCAAATACGTGTCCTGGGGCAACAACGGCGCAGTGTTCAGGACCCAATGCAGCAAGGCAGGGTCGTCAAGCAAGTTCATGGACTTCCTTTGCCCGGCACGGCAGCTGCGGTTTCGACCCAGGAGAACCGCTGCCATGCGATCGACTGGCGCTGGTCGGTGTAGCTCACCCAAAGCTGGCCATCGACCATGGCCATGGCCGGATACGAGTATTCGTGACCGGGCGGTCCATTTTCCAAGTCCACCAAGGTATTCCAGGCATGGCCGTCCATCGAAGACGCCATACGTAAGCGGTTACGACCGCTTTTTTGTGGGTTATAGACCAGTAAGTGCTGCCCCAGTGCCGTCAGCGTGGCGACGCTGGCGTCCGGGTTGTCCAGCGGTAAATCTCCGGCATCCGACCACCGATCACCGCCGTCGCGCGTGCGGGCCAAACGGATGCGACCGGCTGGCCCGCTATCGCGCATAAATGCAAGCCAATCGCGCCCCCCCATCGCGAGCAAGGCCGGTTGCAACATCTGGCCCTGCGTTGAAATCGGCGCGATACCGAGCAATGTACCCTGGGCGTCTAGACGCAGCGCAACAGGGTATTTCCGTGCCAATTCAAAGTAAGCGGGCAACACCATGCCCCCATCAGACAGGGGCAAAGGCGCAGTGCGCACCAGGTAGCTGGTATTCCACAGCCATGACAACGGCAGCACCGACACGGCTTTCCAAGCCCATGGCGCAGCAGGTGTTGGCGCCACTTGCTGCAAATGGACTACCCGCCCAGCCGCCCAGCCGCCTAAACCGGTCGCGACGACAAACAAATGGACCTGCCCCTGGCCATCGAGCCAGGCCACCGGGTTGCCCAAGCGCCGGATCCCAAAACCGAGCTGCGACCCCACTTCCCAGCGGTCTACCACCATACGGGCGGGGGACCAACGACCGCTGGCACGGTCCAAAGCCGACATGGCGATCTGGACGTTGGGCGCACTCTCGCGGTCACCTGCAAACCAAAAAGCCAGCAAGGCCGAGGGATGCGTAGCGGGTAAGGCGACGAGTGCACTGGCGTGCGCGGCCGGCACGCCCGCGGGCATCGGGATGTGTCCGTGCCCCACCGGCTGCCATTGCCCGCCAGCAGGCGCGGCGTCGCCCGGCATTTGCACGGAAACCGCACCTGGCGCGCGCGTGC
This sequence comes from Comamonadaceae bacterium, assembly GCA_947447975.1. Classification (GTDB taxonomy): domain Bacteria; phylum Pseudomonadota; class Gammaproteobacteria; order Burkholderiales; family Burkholderiaceae_C; genus Allorhodoferax. The sequence continues at coordinate 44,828 of CANFLU010000004.1, forward strand.
CCGGATGCGCTGTTGGGGGTACCAGCTGCACACGCCGCGAAGCATCCACCAAGCACAAGGAAGCGGCGATGGTCAGCGCCACAGCAGCGCGCGACAAGCGAGGGAAAAAACGCATTGCGACATCTTAGCGGTCGGGCTTGCAGCCACACCCATCTTGCGGCCAGGCCATAGAAAAAGAACGCTAAGGGCTCGTCAGGGCAAACGCGCCACACACCGCGGCGCAGCTACTACACTGCGACGCTTTGGCCCATTACGCAGTCCGCGCGCGCAGGACGCTACCTCCATGTCCAACCACAGTATTCTTGCTATCGCAGCACTTGGGTTTCCCTGGCAAACCATAGACCCGTTTTTGTTCTGTGTTCACCATGATGACGCCTACCCGAGAGGTAATGCGGATATGGGTCCGGACGCCGATCTTGGCGGGCGCAATAGGGGCCAGGACTTTGAAGGCAAAGACGGCTGGCGCATGTACCACGGCACGACGGTACCGGGCTTTCCGGCACATCCGCACCGGGGTTTTGAAACCGTGACTATCGTGCGCCAGGGCTTTATCGACCACTCCGACTCGCTCGGCGCCACCGCGCGCTTTGGGCCAGGCGATGTGCAATGGCTGACCGCTGGCAAAGGCATCGTGCATTGCGAAATGTTTCCTTTGCGCCAAACCAAGGCCGCCAATCCAGCCGAGTTATTCCAAATCTGGCTGAACCTGCCGGCCCGTAAAAAAATGGCCCAACCCCACTTCACCATGCTCTGGGCCGACCACGTACCCCTTGTTGAATCGCGAGATGCGCAGGGGCGCAGCACCACGGTGCAAGTGGTCGCGGGCACCCTGGAGCAGGCTAAGGGAGCGCCACCGCCACCCGATTCTTGGGCCTCAGAGCCGGACTGCGACGTGGCGATTTGGACCATCCGTATGCAGGCAAATGCGCAGTGGCACATGCCGGGGGCCATCCATTCGCAAACGCGCCGCCGCCTGTACTATTTCCGGGGAAACGGACTGACTATCAACGGCCAGACCATTCCCCCTCACTCGGTGGTGGAAGTACAAGCGCAAGATGCCCTACAACTGCAGGGCGGCAGCGACGAAGCGCAGTTGCTGGTCTTGCAGGGTCGCCCTATTGGCGAACCCATAGCGCAATACGGCCCTTTCGTGATGAATACCCAGGCCGAAATCCACCAGGCCTTTGCCGATTACCGGCGCACCGAATTTGGCGGCTGGCCCTGGGGCCGCAGCGACCCGGTGCACCCGCGCGATAAAGGACGCTTTGCCCTGCACGCCGACGGGCGCATCGAAGAGCGCTAGGGCGGCAGCGCTGCGCTTGCTGCAAAATGCGCCCCTTACCCGAAACGCTTGGATACGCCATGTCACTGATTCCCGCCACCATACTTACAGGCTTTTTAGGTTCGGGCAAAACCACTTTGCTCAAACGCATACTGACCGAGGCACACGGGCAAAAAATTGCGGTCATCGAAAACGAATTCGGTGAAGAAAATATCGATAGCGATATTCTGGTCAGCGACACCCAGGAACAAATCATCCAGATGAGCAATGGCTGCGTTTGCTGCACCATCCGCGAAGATTTGCGTACAACCTTGCAAGACCTGGCCGAAAAGAAGCGCAAAGGCGAACTAGACTTTGACCGAGTGGTCATAGAAACCACCGGCCTGGCCGACCCTGGCCCGGTGGCGCAAACCTTTTTCATGGACGACGAAGTTGCCGAGTCCTACTTATTGGACGCCATCTTGACGCTGGTGGACGCCAAACACGCACCGGAGCAGCTCAATGAACGCCAGGAAGCGCGGCGCCAGGTGGGCTTTGCAGACCAGATCTTCATCAGCAAATCCGACCTGGTCAGCGCCGACGCCTTGCATGCACTAAGCCACCGCCTGCAACACATGAACCCACGTGCCCCACGCCATATTGCGCACTTTGGCGAGATGGACATAAAAAACGTGCTGGACCTCCACGGCTTTAACCTCAATGCCACGCTAGACATTGACCCCGATTTCCTGGGTGCCAACGCGCACGACCATGGACACGTGCACGGCCCCGATTGCGGGCACCCTTCCCACGCGCAGGAGGCCCACCATGGCCACCATCATCATGTAGATGACGATGTGAAAAGCTTTGTGTTTAAGTCCGAGCGGCCTTTTGACCCGGGCAAGCTGGAAGACTTTTTGGGCGCTATCGTCAATATTTACGGTCCGCGCATGTTGCGCTACAAAGGGGTCTTGTATATGCAAGGCAGCGAGCGTAAAGTGATTTTCCAGGGAGTGCACCAGCTCATGGGCAGCGATCTGGGGCCGCGCTGGGCTGAAAACGAAGTTAAATCCAGCAAACTGGTGTTTATCGGTATAGATTTGCCCAAAGACATCTTGTTGCAAGGCATGGAGCAATCCTTGGTATGAGCCCTCTTGTAGCGGCTGGTGCAGTGTAAGACTGCCTGCCTTGAACTGCCTGTACACTCGCGCGCCGAACAAGGGGGCAGCCTGGGAGTGCGGCCCGCTACCTAAAGGCCCCACTACCGGGGCCCTTGGGTTTCTATTAGGAGACACGAATTGAACGCCACCAGCACCAAGAATGCCAAGCCTAGCAAAACCGTGAAGCCCGTGGCTTCGGCCAAAGCCAGCAGCGCCAAGGCGGTCAAGGCGCCCGCGTCGCCAGCCAAAGCCAGTGCGACAGCCCCAAAACAAACCGCCGCGACCGGCGCTAAAAAAACCGTCGCGACCCCGGTGTCCAAGGCCCAGCGCCGGTGGCAAAGAAAACCTCTGCCGCCCCCGCAAATACATCCAAATCGCGTGCTAGCCCCCAATCTCCCGTGAGCGCGGTCAAAACGGCCGCCAAAGTGCCGGTTGCAACCAAGGCGCCTGCGGTGGCCGCAATCGCTGCTGCGCCGCTGACGCCCAAGGTAGTAGCCACCGTTAGCCCTGATCCATCAGCGGTGCCAGTGAAATCGGGTAGACCATCGTCGCGCCTGGCCCAATTGACAGTACCGTCTATGGCCCAGTCCGTGGCCTCCACGGCCGCCAAAGCCAGCTTCGGTCACGCCTATGAAGCGGAACCTGTGGCACCAGTCGTTCCCGCCGCTGTAAAAAAAGACAGCCGATTGGCCAACAACTGGAAAAACAAACCGGTGGATCAATTGAGCGATGCCGAATTGCAGGCTATGCCCGATTCCGAGTACATGAACGATGTGCAAATGGCAGCCTTTCGGCTGAAACTGGTGGCCCTCAAGCGTGACATTCTGAGCAATGCCGGTGAAACCACCGAGCATTTACGGGAAGACACTTCGGTAGTGCCCGACCCCACCGACCGTGCCACGATCGAAGAAGAACATGCGCTGGAGTTGCGCACCCGGGACCGCGAACGCAAATTGCTCAAAAAAATTGAACAATCGATTTCGCGTATCGATGCGGGAGATTACGGCTATTGTGATGAAACCGGCGAAGCCATCGGCATTGGGCGCCTTCTGGCCCGTCCCACCGCCACCCTGTCACTGGAAGCGCAACAGCGCCGCGAGCTAAAACAAAAAATGTTTGGCGATTAAGTTCGCCCAAAGGGGACCGTGGCCAGGACGCCCAGCGAGCCCCCCATGCCTAGGCGGGCGGTATGGCAAGCGCGCCAGACCTGAGTGCACGACACCCCGCCAATCCAAGCCATCGCGCAGCGCACGCGCCTGTATTGTCGCCAGTTCGGCAAGCCAAACGCGGCAAGTACCAGCGCAGCACATGCCCGCGCAACTAGATCCCCCCGCAAACACACAAAAAAGCCAAACGCGGCAAACTATTCACCCGTTACTTGCAATGCAATTGCTAAGTACTTAATTTAGAACATCTTTTATGCGGTATTTAGACGCAATTCGGGTTCTAAGTCTTTGATTTCATTGGAAAAAACTTATAAAAACCTTGCTCCAAACATGAATTTGCTGGTAAAGTGCAAATAAGTGCAAATAAGTGGAGGAAAGTGCCAAAAATATGGCCTTTCACTCGTTCAGTTGGAATAAGAGGTTTTCGTAGTGTTTCAAGGTGCTTCCTCGCTCACGCTCGACGGCAAAGGACGTCTGTCCATGCCGACGCGGCATCGCGACGTATTGAGCGCGACCGCCCAGGGCCTGCTCACCATCACCAAACACCCGCACGGTTGCCTGATGGTATTTCCGCGCCCGGAGTGGGATTTGTTCCGTGACCGGATATCCGCGCTACCCATGTCAGCACAGTGGTGGAAACGCATTTTTCTGGGCAATGCCATGGACGTGGAGCTCGACAGCACCGGCCGCATCCTGATTTCACCCGAACTGCGCCAGAGTGCCGGCATCGCCAAAGACACCATCTTGCTGGGCATGGGCAACCACTTCGAACTCTGGGACAAAGTGGCCTACGAAACGCAGGAAGCCAAGGCAATGCAAGAGCAAATGCCTGACGTATTCAAAGACTTTTCCTTCTGAGCGCGCCCATGCACGCGGTTGCGCAACACACCACTGTCTTGCTCACAGAAGCGGTTGACGCGCTTTTGACGCCAGCAGACAGGTCAGACAGCACCGCGCCGGACGGCCTATACGTGGATGCCACCTTTGGCCGCGGCGGTCATACCCGCTTGTTACTGACCCGCTTGTCGCCACGCGGGCGCGTCGTGGCCTATGACCGCGACCCGCAAGCCGTGGCAGAAGCGGCCCACCTCAGTGACGCGCGTTTTTCCATCCGCCAGCAAAGTTTTTCCCACCTTGCCGAACTGCAAGAGGCCAGTGCCACAGGCATTTTGATGGACCTGGGTGTGAGCTCGCCCCAAATTGATACGCCCGCACGTGGGTTTAGTTTCCGCTTTGAGGGTCCTTTGGATATGCGCATGGACACCACATGCGGGCAAAGCGTAGCGCAATGGCTCAAGGATGCCAGCGTCGAAAAAATAACGGAGGTGATACGTGACTATGGCGAGGAGCGGTTTGCTGGCCCGATTGCAAAGGCAATTGTCGCGCGCCGGCAGGAACACGGACCGATTGAAACCACCACCGAGCTTGCCCAACTCGTGGCTGACACAGTCAAGACCCGCGAGCCGGGTCAGAACCCTGCAACGCGCACCTTCCAGGCTTTTCGGATTTTCATTAACGCCGAGCTGGAAGAACTCGAACAAGCCCTAGAGGCCGCGCTGAAGGTGCTCGCTCCAGGCGGGCGCCTGGTGGTGATCAGCTTTCATTCTTTGGAAGACCGCATCGTCAAACAATTTATCGCGCGCCATTCCAAAGATGAATACGACCGGCGCCGCCCATTTGCAGCGCCGCGCGCAATGCGCCTGCATGCCATGGGCCGCACCCGCCCCAGTGCAGCCGAAGTGGCGCTTAACCCGCGGGCACGTAGCGCCATCATGCGCGTTGCCGTGCGCAAGGCCACAGCACAGGCAGTGGCCGCATGACGCGCATCAGCCTGTTGCTGATTGTGGCCGCCCTGGGCAGCGCCATGTACCTGGTAAGCGTGCAATATGAATCGCGCCGCCTGTTTACCGAACTCGAACGCGCCCAGCGCGAGGGGCGCCGCTTAGAAACCGAATTTGAACGTCTGGAAGTGGAGAAACGCAGCCAGGCTACACCCGCCCGCGTGGAGCGGGTGGCGCGCGAAAAACTGCAAATGCACCAGGTCACACCAGGCATCACGGTGTACATGGGCCAGGCCCAAAACCAGGGAGCGCATCCTTGAGCCGCAGCATCCGTTACACGGCCAGCCCCTTGCTGACCAGTCGCACACCGGTATGGCGCAGCAAGCTGGTGGTATCGGCACTGGCGCTTGGCTTTGTAGGCCTGGGTGCGCGCGCAGCCTACATCCAGGTGTTTAACAACGACTTCTTCCAGCGCCAGGGCGAGGTGCGCTACAGCCGCACATTGGAATTACCCGCCAACCGGGGCCGCATCCTAGACCGTAACGGCCTGATATTGGCGTCGAGCGTACCCTCACCCAGTATCTGGGCGATCCCAGAAGATGTGGAATTGGATGAAGCCCAGCGCGCCAACCTTTCTAAGCTGCTCGAACTGCCACTGGCTGAACTCAACAAAAAGTTAGCCGATGAAGACAAAAGCTTTGTCTGGCTCAAGCGCCATGTGGATCCAGAAAAAGCCAAGCAAATCGCCCAAGCCGGTTTCAAAGGCATTTACCAGCGCACTGAGTTCAAACGCCAATACCCCGAAGGCGAAGCCGCCGCGCATGTGGTGGGCTTTACCAATGTGGAAGATAACGGACAAGAGGGCATTGAACTGCTCTACAACAACACATTGTTGGGCCGCGCCGGTTCGCGCCATGTCATCAAAGACCGCTTGGGCCAATCGGTTGAGCAAGTGGGTGAAAGCGTACCCCCGGTCGCTGGCAAGGATGTTCAGCTGAGCATTGATACAAAAGTGCAGTTTTTTGCCTACCAAAAATTGCGCGATGCGGTGGTCAACAACCGGGCGCAAGCGGGCAGCATTGTGGTCCTAGATGCCAACACCGGTGAGGTGCTTGCACTGGCCAATTACCCCAGCTACAACCCGGAAAGACGACTCAATTTAACTGGCTCACAGCTGCGCAATCGCGCGCTGACGGACACCTTTGAGCCCGGCTCGGTGATGAAGCCTTTCACCATCGGTCTGGCCCTGGAAAGCGGTCGCGTCAAAACCTCCACCATCATCGACACCGCACCGGGCTCAGTCACCATCACCGGCGCCACCATCCGCGATGCCCATCCCCATGGCGCATTGACGGTGGAGCAAGTCATTCAAGTGTCCAGCAACGTGGGCACCACGAAAATCGCCATGCAAATGCCCGCCAGCGAAATGTGGGAAACCTTCTCCGGCGCAGGCTTTGGCCAAAAGCCGCAAATCGAATTCCCCGGCGCGGTATCGGGCAAGCTGCGGCCCTATAAAACCTGGCGCCCGATAGAGCAAGCAACTGCATCCTATGGCTATGGCCTGTCGGCCTCTTTGTTTCAAATGGTGCGCTCTTACACCGTGTTCTCGCATGAGGGGCAAATCATCCGCGCTACTTTGCTCAAAAACGATGAGCCAGCGGTGGGCATCCCCGTGTTCTCAGGCGACACTGCCGCCAAAGTACGCAAGATGCTGCAAATGGCCGCGGGCCCGGGCGGCACCGGTCCGAAGGCGCAAACCGCCGGGTATTCGGTCGGTGGCAAATCAGGCACGGCCTACAAACAAATTGGCAAAGGCTATGGCAGTGAGGGCAATCGCAAATACCGCAGCTGGTTTGTCGGCATGGCGCCTGTCGACAAGCCGCGCATTATTGTGGGCGTCATGCTCGATGAGCCCAGCGCGGGTAAGTATTTCGGCGGCGAAGTGGCTGCACCGGTGTTCAGCGAGACGGTACAGCAAACCTTGCGCGTGATGGGCGTACAGCCTGACATCAATATCCGTCCGCAAATCGTGGCCAAAGCGGTAGAGGAAAGTTTTTGATGCAGCCGCATTTGCACACCCCCCAACAAGCGGCCGCATGGCTGCGTGAACGGGTGACAGGCCAATTACAAACCGACCACCGCAAGCTGCACGCGGGCGATGGCTTTATCGCTATGCCCGGCCTGTCCGTGGATGGACGGCAATTTGTACCGCAGGCACTGCAAGATGGCGCTGCCGCCTGCCTGTTCGATGCGCAGGGTGCGGACCATTGGAACTTGGATGATCCACGGGCTGTACCTTATGCTGGTCTAAAACACGACAGCGCCCAAATTGCCGCCGCGTTTTACGGCCATCCTTCGCGCAAAATGCAGGTACTGGCTGTCACTGGCACCAACGGCAAGACCTCTAGTGTCTGGTGGTTATCACAAGCGCTCAACGCCTTGGGCTCCCAGCCGGCGTGCGCGCTCATTGGCACGCTAGGAATCGGTATTGCACAGGCAGGCGAAATCGGTCTTAGCGGCCTAAGTCCCAGCGGAATGACTACGCCAGACGGCGTGCTGCTGCAAAGCAGCTTGCGCAGCTTTGTAGACCAAGGCTTGGACTACTGCGCCCTGGAAGCGTCTTCCATCGGTATCGAGGAAGGCCGCTTGGACAGCACGCGCATACGCCTTGCCGTGTTTACCAATTTCACCCAAGACCATCTGGATTACCACGGCTCCATGCAAGCCTATTGGGCTGCCAAACAACGCCTTTTCGACTGGCCTGGGCTGCAAGCGGCCGTGGTCAATATCGATGATGACCAGGGTGCAGTTTTGGCCAATGCCTTAGCCATGCAAGCGCCGGAAATTGATTTATGGACGGTGTCTTCGCACCTTGCGGCCCGGTTGCAGGCACGCCATATCGAACAAGGCGCACAGGGCTTGCAATTTGAGGTCTTGGAGGGTACCCAGCTTTGTCTACTGCGCACACGCATCATCGGCGGCTATAACGTGTCCAATTTGCTGGGCGTGATCGCCAGTATGCGCGCGCTGGGCATAGACCTGAGCAGCGCAGTGCAGGCCTGTAGCAAGTTGCCGCCCGTGCCCGGCCGACTGCAATGCCTGGGCGGGCAGGATGCACCACTGGCGGTCGTCGACTATGCCCACACGCCGGACGCGTTGCAAAAAACCTTGGATGCGCTACGTCCTGTGGCGCAGCAGCGCGGCGGTGCACTGTGGTGCGTGTTTGGTTGCGGCGGCGACCGCGATAGCGCCAAGCGCCCACTCATGGGAGCTATTGCCGCCAGCAAAGCGGACCATATCGTGCTGACCAGCGACAACCCGCGCACGGAAAATCCGAGCAATATCATCACCCACATCCTGGCGGGTATGGGTGGTCAACCGCATGTCCAAGTGCAAGCGGACCGCGCCCTGGCGATCTCCGAGTCGCTAACACACGCGCACGCCAAGGATGTGGTGCTGATCGCGGGCAAAGGCCATGAAGCGGCACAGGAAGTGGCCGGACAAAAATTCATTTTTTCGGATGTGGACCATGCGGATATCGCGCTGGCCCTGCGGGCGCAAAAGGTAGTGGCATGAGCGCACCGCTGATGACTCTGGCCCAGGTGCAGCAATGGCTGCAAGACGCAAGCGGCGGCCTGCCGATCGCGCTGCATGGCGCGCCTACTACCGGCATTTTGCGCGTACATACCGACAGCCGCAGCCTGGAGCCCGGTGATTTGTTTGTCGCCCTGCTCGGCGACAACTACGACGCCAATGAATTTTTGCACCAAGCCCAGGAGCGTGGCGCCAGCGCCCTGCTGTGCCACGGCGGTTTGCCCGCCAACCAGTACCCGCAAGGCCTGCCGCGCATCGAGGTGGCAGACAGTACGCAGGCGCTTGGCCAACTGGCACGAGCCTGGCGCGCGCGGTTTACGCTACCCCTGATCGCGGTGACCGGCAGCAATGGCAAGACCACGGTCACGCAAATGCTGGCAGCCATTTTGCAGCAGCACGCGCCCGATGGCGCAGCGCTGGCCACGCAAGGTAATTTGAACAATGCCATCGGCGTGCCATTGACGTTGCTGCGCCTGCGCGCCACGCACCGTATCGCGGTGCTGGAACTGGGCATGAACCATCCGGGCGAAATCGCGCAACTGGCCACCATGGCACAAGCCACCGTGGCACTGGTAAACAACGCGCAGCGTGAACATTTGGAATTTATGCACACCGTCGACGCGGTAGCCGCAGAAAACGGCGCCGTGCTGGAAGCGCTACCGGCTAGTGGCTGCGCCGTGTTCGGACTGGACGATACCTATACCGACCACTGGATAGGGCAAAACAAGGCACAGCGCATGCTGGGCTTTGCAGCCACACCGGTGCCAGAGGGCGACGGCGTCTTTGGCGAACAAGCGCTGTGGCACGACGGCGGCTGGTCCGTGCAGGCACGCTGGCGCCAGGGCGTCGCCTCCGGTGCCTTGCAGTACCGCCTGGCGATTGCCGGTAAGCACAATGTGCGCAACTCCTGGGCTGCCGCAGCCTGCGCGCTGGCCGCTGGCGTCAGTCCGGAGGCTATCGCGCGTGGTTTGCAAGCCTTTGAGCCCGTGAAAGGTCGCTCACGCGCAATGGCGCTTAGCTGGGGCGGACGCCACATCAGTCTGGTCGATGACACCTACAACGCCAATCCCGACTCGGTGCAAGCCGCAATTGACGTGTTGCGCGAGCTGCCCGCACCGCGGCTTTTGGTGTTGGGCGATATGGGTGAGGTGGGCGACCAGGGCCCCCAATTGCACGCGCAAGCCGGTCGCTATGCGCACAGCCAAGGCATTGAACACTTGCTGGCCACCGGCAACTTGAGCCGTTCAACCGTTGCAGCATTCACGCATGCCGGTAGCCCCGCACAGCACTGCGCCGACCTCACCGCTTTGACCCAAGCCGTAGTACAGGCATTACCGCACAGCGCCAGCGTACTGGTTAAAGGCTCGCGCTTTATGCGTATGGAAAAAATTATCGAAGCCTTGCAGCAACAGGCCAACGCACAACACACGAAAGGGGAGTCTGCACATGCAGCCTGAGCACTTGAAAGAGGCCACGACATGCTGCTAAGCCTGACGCAGTGGCTACAAGGTATTTACCCCGAGTGGGGGTTTTTGCGGGTGTTTCAGTACCTGACATTGCGCGCCGTCATGGCCGCTGCCACCGCCTTAGTCATTGGCTTAGCGGCAGGTCCGGCGGTGATACGGCGCTTACAGTCACTCAAGATCGGCCAACCCATCCGGGGCTACGGCATGGAATCGCACTTAAGCAAAAGCGGCACTCCCACCATGGGCGGTGTGCTGATATTGATTGCTATTGCCAGCTCCACTGTGTTGTGGGTGGATCTGTCCAACCGCTTCGTCTGGATCTGCCTGATCGTCACTCTGGGTTTTGGCGCGATCGGCTGGGTTGACGACTGGCGCAAAGTGGTGAACAAAGACCCCGAAGGTATGCGTTCGCGCGAAAAATATTTATGGCAATCGGTGATCGGATTGTTGGCCGCCTTGTGCCTGGTGTTCAGTATTTCGGAAAACTCCAATGGCCGGGTACTGGAATTGTTTGTCAACTGGGTCAGTTCCGGCTTTGATGTCAGCCTGCCGCCCAAAGCGGGCCTGCTGCTGCCCTTCTTTAAGCAAGTGAGCTACCCGCTGGGCGTGTTGGGTTTTGTGGTGTTGACCTATTTGGTCATCGTGGGCTCTAGCAACGCAGTCAATTTGACCGATGGCCTGGACGGCCTGGCCATCATGCCGGTGGTGATGGTCGGCTCAGCGCTAGGCGTGTTTGCCTATGTCACCGGTAGCGTGATTTATTCCAAATACCTGTTTTTGCCGCACATTCCCGGTGCGGGCGAGCTTTTGATTTTTTGCGCCGCGATTGCCGGTGCCGGCCTGGCGTTTTTATGGTTTAACACGCATCCGGCACAAGTCTTTATGGGCGATGTGGGCGCACTGGCCTTAGGCGGGGCGCTGGGCACCATCGCCGTCATCGTGCGCCAAGAAATCGTGTTGGCGATGATGGGCGGCGTATTTGTGGCCGAGGCCTTGTCGGTGATGCTGCAAGTGATGTACTTTAAGTACACCCGCAACAAATACGGCGAAGGACGCCGCCTGTTCCGTATGGCGCCCTTACACCACCATTTTGAAAAGCAGGGTTGGAAGGAAACGCAAGTCGTGGTGCGCTTCTGGATCATCACCATGCTGCTGTGCCTGCTTGGCCTGTCTACCCTGAAGCTGAGGTAAGCACATGCACATGCAAGGGCAACAGGTGTTGGTCGTGGGTCTGGGAGCATCCGGCCTGGCGATGGCACGCTGGTGCGCGCAAGCCGGCGCGCAGCTTACGGTGCTTGATGACCGCGCTGCGCCGCCCCAAGCCGCCACCCTAGCGCAAGACCTTCCCCATGCGCGCCTGGTGCATGGTGCCCTGGATGCGCAGGCCTTGGAGCATGGCCCCTTTCAGCGCATTTGCATCAGCCCCGGCTTAGCACCGGCACGCGTCCGTGCGCTGGTCGATGCCGCCCGTGCACAAGGCCTGTGGGTGGGCAGCGAACTGGGCTTGTTTGCGCAAGCCTTGCGCGGGCTGCAAGAAACGCAGGCTTACCAGCCCCAAGTCATTGCGATTACCGGCACCAACGGCAAGACCACGGTCACTGCACTGACAGGCCAACTGGTCGCACGCGCCGGTAAAACCGTAGCCGTAGCTGGCAATATTGGCCCGACTTTGCTCGACACGCTGGCACACGCAATGAAAGCGGACACCTTGCCGCAGGTCTGGGTACTGGAGTTGTCCAGCTTTCAGCTGCACTATGCACAGGACTTTGAACCCACCGTGGCGACAGTGCTCAACCTCAGTCAAGACCATCTGGATTGGCACACCGACTTAGCGGACTATGCGCGCGCCAAGGCAGGCATCTTTGGTAGCAAGGGCATCATGCTGCTCAACCGCGACGATGCGCAAGTGATGGCCATGCTGCCCGAACCGCAGCGGGCGAAATTACAAAAACCGGTGCAACGCGCCCACCTGTGCTTTAGCGCACAAACGCCCGCACACGCTGGCGACTACGGTCTGGAAGAAGTCAATGGTGTGGTCTGGTTGGTGCGGGCAGCGCCCAGCGATGAAACCCTCAAGCGTGGGCGCAATGCGCCCGCAGAGGACTTGTTCTTGCAACGGCTCATGCCCGCCGATGCGCTGCGCATACGGGGTCGGCATAACGCATGCAATGCCTTGGCTGCCCTAGCGCTGGCCAGTGCCGTAGGCTGTGCGCTGGGTCCGATGTTGTTCGGTCTGCGGGAATACGGCGGGGAGCCGCACCGGGTGCAATCACTGGGCGTGGTCAATGGGGTCGAATACTTTGACGACAGCAAAGGTACCAACGTCGGTGCCACTGTCGCCGCCTTGCAGGGCTTAGGGCAGGACCGTGCACTGGTTTTGATTTTGGGTGGCGAAGGCAAGGGGCAGGACTTTTCGCCCCTGGCTGCGCCGGTGCGCGCCCATGTGCGCGCCGTGCTACTCCTAGGCCGCGACGCTGGGCTGATACGCCAGGCTTTGCAGGACACGGGGGTAGCGCTACACGATGCGGCCTCCATGGACGATGCCGTACAGCAGGCGGCCGATTTGGCGCAAGAGGGCGATGCAGTTTTGTTGTCACCGGCCTGCGCCAGCTTTGACATGTTCAAAGACTATGCCCATCGCGCTGCGATGTTCGCGCAAGCTGTGCAGGCAGTGGCGCTGACGCACGGGCAGATGCTGGAGCTGGCACCATGAACATCGCAGCGGATCTGTGGAGCCGTTGGGGTCTGGGCAAATCAGACCCAGAGAACGCCGCGCTACCGGTGCGCCTGGGCCGTCGGGCCAACTACGCCAGCACGCAAAGCAGCAGCCGGGTGAGCAGCCTGGACCACGCCTTGGTCGCCGTGGTGTCCACGCTATTGGTCTGGGGCGCCATCATGGTGTATTCAGCCACCATCGCCATGCCTGACAACCCGAAGTTTGTAGGCTACACGCATAACTACTTTTTGATTCGCCATCTAGCCTCTATTGCCATGGGCTTAGTGGCCTGCTTGATCGCCTTCCAAGTGCCTGTGCAGACCTGGGAAAAGATGGCACCCATGTTATTTATGGCGTCGCTGGTATTGCTCGTGGCGGTGTTAATTCCGCACATCGGCAAAGGCGTCAACGGCGCGCGGCGCTGGATCTCGCTTGGGGTTACCAATTTCCAACCCTCAGAGCTTGCTAAGTTCTCTGCGGTGGTCTATGCCTCGGGCTACATGGTGCGCAAAATGGAAGTTAAGGAAGACTTTTTACGCGCGGTCTGGCCCATGGCCGCGGCGGTGGGTGTCATGGGTATTTTGTTACTGGCCGAACCCGATATGGGCGCCTTCCTCGTGATTGCCATCATCGCCATGGGAATTTTGTTTTTAGGTGGAGTCAATGCACGCATGTTTTTCTTGATTTCGGGCGTGTTGGTCGGTGCCTTTGCGCTGATGATTGCATTTAACGATTACCGCCGCGCACGCATATTTGCCTATTTAGATCCGTGGAGTGAACATAACGCGCTGGCCAAGGGCTACCAATTGACGCATTCACTCATTGCGCTGGGGCGAGGCGAAATTTTTGGCGTAGGTTTAGGCGGCAGTGTGGAGAAATTACATTGGCTGCCTGAAGCGCATACCGATTTTCTGGTGGCCGTAATCGGCGAAGAGTTTGGCCTAATTGGCGTGCTGGCGCTGATCGTTTTGTTCTTGTGGATGACGCGGCGCATCATTCATATCGGCCGCCAGGCCGTAGCGCTGGAGCGGGTGTTTGCCGGCCTGGTAGCGCAGGGGGTCGGTATCTGGATGGGCTTTCAGGGCTTTATCAACATGGGGGTGAACCTGGGCGCGTTGCCCACCAAGGGACTGACGCTGCCACTGATGAGCTACGGCGGTTCGGCAATTCTCGTCAACTTGGTCGCGCTGTCATTGGTGCTGCGTATTGATTACGAAAACCGCAAGCTGATGCAAGGAGTACCGGCATGATGGCCGCATCTGCTAAGCGGGCGCCTTGCGCCCTCGTGATGGCCGGAGGCACGGGCGGGCACATTTTCCCGGGTCTGGCCATAGCGCAAGCCTTGCGCGACAAAGGCTGGCGCGTGCATTGGCTGGGCGCACCAGGCAGCATGGAAAGTCGCCTGGTGCCTCCACGCGGCTTTGCCTTGGAAACCATTGCGTTTTCCGGTGTACGGGGCAAAGGCCTGGCCAGTCTTCTGTGGCTACCGCTGCGCCTGCTGCGTGCTTGCTGGCAAAGCCTGGCAGTACTGGGCCGGGTACAGCCCGATGTGGTTTTGGGCTTTGGCGGTTACATCAGCCTGCCTGGCGGTTTGATGAGCGCGATCAAACGCATACCCCTGATAGTGCATGAGCAAAACTCGGTAGCCGGGGCTGCCAACAACGTATTGGCGCGCGTGGCACGCCGCGCATTCAGTGCCTTTCCCCATGCGCTGCGTACAGCGCAGCATGTGGGCAACCCTTTGCGCGCCGAGTTTCTGGTGCAAGACCCACCAGTGCAACGCTTCGCGGGGCGCAGCGGGCCTATGCAGATTTTGGTGCTGGGCGGAAGCTTGGGGGCCAGCGCGCTCAATCGCATCGTGCCGCAAGCGCTGGCTTTATTGCCTGATGGCGCGCGCCCCGACCTCATTCACCAAAGTGGCGAGCAGCATATCGATGCGCTGCGCACCCACTATGCGCAAGCCGGTGTGCAAGCCACGCTGGTGCCCTTTATCGACGATACCGCCAGCGCCATGGCGCGGGCCGATCTGGTCATTTGCCGCGCCGGCGCCAGCACCGTCACTGAAATTGCGGCGGTGGGCGCAGCGGCCTTGTTCATTCCCTTCCCCGCAGCGGTGGATGACCACCAAACACACAACGCGCGCTTTCTGGCAGACCAAGGCGCAGCCTTCTTGATGTCCCAAAACAGCTTGACGCCCGAAGGCCTGGCCCAGTGGCTGCAAGCCTGCGACCGGGCCACTTTGCTGCGCACTGCGCAAGCCGCGAAAGCCCTGCAAAACCTGGCAGCCACCACGGCCATGGTGCAGGCCTGCGAGGAGGTCCTGGTATGAAGCACGCGGTACGCCATATTCACTTTGTCGGCATCGGCGGCTCGGGCATGTCGGGCATTGCCGAAATTTTGCACAACTTGGGCTATCGCATCAGTGGCTCAGACCTGAGCGACAGCGCTGCGCTGCAACGCCTGAACTCTTTGGGTATTCGCACTTTTGTCGGCCACCATACCGACCATGTGGCAGGTGCCGACGCGGTGGTGACCTCCACCGCCGTGCAAGCGACCAACCCCGAAGTGCTGCAAGCGCGCGCCATGCATATCCCGGTGGTACCACGGGCGCTGATGTTGGCCGAGCTGATGCGCCTCAAGCAAGGCATCGCGATAGCCGGTACCCACGGCAAAACTACCACCACCAGCCTGGTAGCCAGCGTGCTGGCCGAAGCCGGGCTGGACCCGACTTTTGTCATCGGCGGACGCCTCAACAGCGCCGGTGCCAATGCGCGCCTGGGCCAGGGCGATTACATCGTGGTCGAGGCCGACGAGTCCGACGCGTCATTCCTCAACTTGCTGCCGGTGATGGCCGTGGTCACGAATATCGACGCCGACCACATGGAAACCTATGGGCACGACTTTGGTCGCTTGCAGCAAGCCTTTGTCGACTTCCTGCACCGCATGCCCTTTTATGGCACGGCCGTTCTGTGCACCGATGATGCCGCAGTGCGCGCCATCGTGGAGCAGGTGACTTGCCCGGTTACCAGTTATGGCACCAACCCCGATGCGCAAGTGCGCGCAACCGACATCCGAGCAGCGAATGGGCAAATGCAATTCCGAGTGCAAAGGCGCAACGGTGTCACCTTGCCGGATCTCGACATTGTGCTGAACCTGCCAGGCCACCACAACGTGCTCAATGCGCTCTCGGCTATCGCCATCGCGGTAGAACTCAACATCCCCGACGCGGCGGTGCAAAAAGCGCTGCGCGAATTCAAAGGCGTGGGCCGGCGCTTTCAGCGCTATGGCGACCACGCCCTGCCCGTCGGCGGCAGTGTGACGGTGGTAGACGATTACGGCCACCATCCAGTAGAAATGGCCGCAACGCTAGAAGCAGCGCGTGGCGCATTCCCCGGTCGGCGTTTGGTGCTGGCCTTCCAACCACACCGCTTTACCCGCACCCGCGACTGTTTTGAAGACTTTGTCAAAGTCATGGGCTTGGCCGATGTGGTCTTACTAGCCGAGGTGTATTCCGCAGGCGAAGCGCCGATCGTGGCCGCCGACAGCCGCGCTCTGGCGCGCGCCATGCGCGTACGCGGTAATACCGACCCGGTGTTTATCGACGCCATCGGCGATATGGCCGCTGCCGCACTGCGCAACGCGCAAGACGGCGATGTGCTGTTGTGCATGGGTGCGGGCTCTATCAGCGCGGTACCCGGACAGATCGTGGCACTGTTGCAGCGCAAGCACACGCAGGAGGCCAGCGCATGAGCACGACGCGTTCCTTGCAGTCAAGTGCGATGGGCAAAGTCGCTGTATTGATGGGCGGCAGCTCGGCAGAGCGGGACATCTCTTTGCTATCGGGCCAAGGCGTACTGGCGGCCTTGCTATCACGCGGCGTCAACGCCCATGCGTTTGACCCGCAGCAGCGTTCGCTGTGGGAGCTTAAGGACCAGGGATTTAGCCGCTGCTTCATCGCCCTGCATGGCCGCCATGGCGAGGACGGTACGGTGCAAGGCGCGCTGGAGTTGATGGGTATTCCCTATACCGGCTCGGGTGTAATGGCATCGAGCATCGCAGTGGACAAGGTTATGACCAAGCGCATTTGGTTGGCACAAGGTCTGGCCACACCCGCTTACCAGGTGCTCGGCCCGCAAGCACAAAACGATGCGCAAGCGCTGCAGGCGCTGGCTGGCGAACTGGGACTACCCTTCATCGTCAAGCCTCCCCACGAGGGCTCTTCCATCGGCGTGACCAAGGTGAGTGATGCGGTACAAACCCAGGATGCCGTAAGCCTTGCGGCGCGCTTTGACCGCGATGTCTTATGCGAAGCATTTATCGACGGCCAGGAATTGACCTGCCCGGTGATTGGCAGTGGCGCGGATGCCCGAGCACTGCCCATCGTGCGAATCGAGGCGCCAGAGGGCGCTTACGATTACCAGAACAAATACTTCACTGACGTGGTGCGCTACCACTGCCCCAGCGGTCTGCCGCCAGCGCAGGAACAAAGCATCCAGACCATGGTGTTGGCTGCCTACCGCGCGCTGGGGTGCCGAGGCTGGGGGCGCGCCGATTTAATGCTTAGCGCCCAAAGCGACCAGGCTTATTTACTAGAAATGAACACCTCGCCGGGCATGACTAGCCATTCACTGGTGCCTATGTCCGCACGCGCAGCCGGTATTTCGTATGAAGACCTGTGCCTGCAATTGCTGGCCGATGCTGCGCTGGACGCTGACTGTACGAAAGGGCGGGCAGCATGAAGCGCAGCGAAACACCCTCTGGGTTGGATGTACGCCTGATGAACGCGGCGGCTGTGGTGTTGTTTGTCGTCTTTGTGCTGGCTTGCGCGCTGGCGCTCACGCGCTGGATCGCATCCAACAAAGTGTTTGCATTTCAAGGCATCACCGTGATTGGTGATGTCAGCCACTGCAATACCGCCACCGTGCGCGCGCATGTCGTCTCGCGCGTGAAGGGCACGTTCTTCAGCATGGACTTAGGCAGTACCCGCGACGCCTTTGAAGCGATTCCCTGGGTTCGTAAAGCGGTGGTGCACCGCGACTTTCCCAACCACTTACGCGTCAAGTTGCAAGAGCATCAAGTAGTGGCCTATTGGGGCGACGATAGTGAGCAGCGCCTGCTCAATAGTTACGGCGAAGTTTTTGATGCCAATGCCGGTGAAGTGGAGCAATACAACCTACCGCGGCTCAATGGCCCACCAAGCCAGAGCGCAGGGGTGCTGGCCGCTTACCGCCTGATTGAGCCCCAGTTTTCGGCGCTGAACCTGACGATCGAAACCCTGGAGCTGAGCGTGCAAGGCAGCTGGCGCATTGCGCTGGTTGGTGGCGCCCTCATCGAAGCCGGTCGCGGAGACGGCGAAGCACTGGCCCATCGGACCCAAGCGTTTTTGAAAACGCTCTCGCGGGTAGTAGCCCGCTACAGCCGGCCGCTGGGCGCGCTCGAAACGGCCGATTTGCGACATGAAAACGGCT
Source organism: Comamonadaceae bacterium (assembly GCA_947447975.1). Taxonomy (GTDB): domain Bacteria; phylum Pseudomonadota; class Gammaproteobacteria; order Burkholderiales; family Burkholderiaceae_C; genus Allorhodoferax. Next base: position 63,440 of record CANFLU010000004.1, read on the forward strand.
ATGCCATCCGCTTGCGTGGCGTCAGCACGCTGGCGGCGGCGAACGCCCCCACCCCATGATGAACAACACAACAGGTAACTAGCTATGGCCCGAGAATACAAAGACTTAGTCGTTGGACTGGACATCGGAACCGCCAAAGTGATGGCGGTCGTGGCCGAGGTGCTACCCGATGGCAGCTTGCGCTTGGCAGGGTTTGGCTCTGCCCCCAGCAGCGGCCTCAAACGTGGTGTGGTGGTCAATATTGATGCCACGGTCCACAGCATTCAGCAAGCGCTCAAAGAAGCCGAATTGATGGCCGATTGCAAAATTACCCGGGTCTACACGGGCATCACCGGCAGCCACATACGTGGCCTCAATTCCAGCGGCATGGTTGCGATCAAAGACCGGGAAGTGAGCCAGGCCGATGTCACGCGCGTGGTGGAAACGGCCAAGGCTATCCACATCTCCAGCGACCAACGCTTGCTGCTGGTCGAACCGCAGGAGTTTGTGATCGACGGCCAGGATGTGAAGGAACCGATTGGCATGAGCGGCATGCGCCTCGAAGCCAAGGTGCATATCGTGACCGGTGCGCAAAGTGCCGCAGAAAACATCATCAAATGCGTACGCCGCTGCGGGCTAGAGGTCGAGCAACTCATGCTCAACCCCCTGGCCTCAAGCCTTTCCGTGTTGACCGAAGATGAGCGCGAACTCGGTGTGGCCTTGGTAGATATCGGCGCTGGCACCACCGACATTGCCATCTTCACCAATGGTGCTATCCGCCACACGGCGGTGATCCCGATTGCAGGCGATCTAATTACCAGCGACATCGCCATGGCGCTGCGCACTCCGACCAAAGACGCCGAAGACATCAAGGTTGAAAGCGGTCACGCCAAGCAAGTGCTGGTGGATCCGGAGGTGCAGGTAGAAGTACCCGGCTTAGGCGACCGTGGCCCGCGCATGCTCAGCCGCCAGGCCTTGGCCGGCGTGATCGAGCCGCGCATCGAAGAAATATTTACGCTGGTCAACCAAGTCATGCGCGAGTCCGGCTACGAAGAAGTGCTGTCCTCGGGCATTGTGCTCACCGGTGGCAGTTGCCTAATGCCAGGCATGGTGGAGCTAGGCGAAGACATTTTCCTCAAGCCGGTGCGCCGGGGCATTCCCCAGTACGCCAACGCCCTGTCCGACATGGTGGCGCAGCCCCGCGCCGCGACCGTGATGGGCTTTTTAGAAGAGGCCCGCATCGCGCGCATGCGCGGTATCAAAGTAGCCCAAAAAGGCGGCAGCGTGAAGAGCGCATTTGCCCAGATTCGTGATTTTTTTGCAGGAACTTTCTAAATGAAGACCTCCCCACTCGCGCGCCGCCGTCGTTGGTACCACAGCGCTTCGCTCTACCTGTGGATGGCGCGCGCCGGGCCGCCGCCCGACCCTGTTTGTTTCCCTGTCCCTTTCTCTTTTTTTCGTTTCGCCACATCTACATTAGGAGCCGCACATGACTATTGAACTCATCGAAGAAGAAATCTTCAACCAGGGAACCCTTATCAAAGTCATTGGCGTGGGCGGCGGCGGCGGCAACGCGGTCGAGTACATGATCCAGTCCCATGTGACCGGCGTGGAATTCATTTGCGCCAACACCGATGCGCAGGCACTGAACCGCAGCACCGCGCACCGCACGATTCAGCTCGGCGAAACCGGCCTGGGTGCGGGCAGCCGCCCGCACAAAGGACGCGCTGCGGCAGAGTTGGCAGAAGCAGATATTCGCAACGCCATCGAAGGCGCCAATATGCTGTTTATCACCGCCGGCATGGGCGGCGGCACCGGCACCGGTGCGGCCCCCATCATCGCGCGGGTGGCCAAAGAAATGGGCATCCTCACGGTAGGCGTGGTGACCAAGCCATTTGAGTTTGAAGGTGGCCCGCGCATGAAAAACGCCGACGAAGGCCTGGCCGAATTGGAAGCCAATGTCGATTCGCTGATCGTGGTGCTCAACGAAAAACTGCTGGAAGTGCTGGGCGACGATATCAGCCAGGACGAAGCTTTTGCCTATGCCAACGATGTGTTGAAAAACGCCGTCGGCGGTATTGCCGAGATCATCAATGTGCCCGGCCATGTGAACGTCGACTTTGAAGACGTACGCACCGTGATGGGCGAGCCTGGCAAAGCCATGATGGGCACCGCCCTGGCCAAAGGCCCGGACCGCGCACGCATTGCTGCTGAACAAGCCGTGGCCTGCCCGCTGCTCGAAGGCATAGACCTCTCTGGCGCCAAAGGCGTGTTGGTGCTGATCACTGCGGCCAAAGGCTCGCTGAAATTGAGCGAGTCCAAGCTGGCGATGAACACCATCCGCGCCTACGCCTCGCCCGAAGCGCATGTCATTTACGGTACCGCTTACGATGATTCGCTGGGCGAAGACGTGCGCGTCACTGTGGTGGCCACCGGCCTGAGCCGTCCACGTCGCACCGCCCCTCCGCTGCAAGTGCTGCGCACCGGCACTTACGATGCGGCGCCCGCGCCCATGGCCAACACCCATGCGGCTATGTCGGCGGGCACCATGCAACGCAGTATGGGCAACACTACCATGGCGTCAGCATCTGGCATGGGTGGTAGCGCCGGTATCAGCGCTCCAGCACAAGCGGGCTCCTCCACCGACTACGGCACGCTCAGCACACCGGCAGTCTGGCGCGGCAGCCGCACGACGGCTGCACAAAAAGTCGATGCCCTGTCGAGCGGCGGCATGGATGACTACGAAATCCCGGCCTTCCTGCGCAAGCAGGCGGATTGATATTTCGCGCGACCATCCGCCTAGGTAATGTAAAGCGGGCCGGCCCGGGCGTATAGCCCTACCGGCCAGCTTTATGTCGACCCGCTTTTACAATCTCCCCGTGTTACAACAAAGAACCCTGACGTCACTTACCCGCGCCGTTGGCGTGGGCCTGCACAGTGGCCAGCGCGTGGAAATCACCTTGCGTCCGGCGGCGCCAGATACGGGCATTGTGTTTCGGCGCGTGGACTTACCCCACCCCGTCGATATCGCGGTATCGCCGCAGGCGGTCACCGATACCCGACTGGCTTCCACCTTGTCTAACGGTGACGCCAAAGTGCATACCGTCGAGCACCTGATGTCGGCCTGCGCCGGTTTGGGTGTGGACAATATGTACGTCGATATCAATGCCGAAGAAGTTCCCATCCTGGACGGCTCGGCAGCATCTTTTGTTTTTCTGCTGCAAAGCGCAGGCATCGAAATGCAAAATGTGGCGCGCCGCTTTATCCGCGTCAAAGCGCCCATCTCGGTACAACACGGCCAAGGCGCCGATCTCAAATGGGCGACTTTAGAGCCCTACCATGGCTTTAAGCTCAGCTTTGCCATCGACTTTGCGCACCCGGCTGTGGACTCCACTGGGCAAAGTGTGGACTTTGACTTAAGCCAGGGCTCTTATGCACGCGATATTGCGCGGGCACGCACCTTTGGCTTTACCAAAGATGTGGAAATGATGCGCCAAAACGGCCTGGCTTTGGGTGGCGGCCTGGACAATGCCATCGTGATGGACGACTATAAAGTGCTCAATTCCGATGGCCTGCGCTATGACGATGAATTCGTGAAACACAAAATTTTGGACGCTATGGGTGACCTGTATTTGTTAGGGTTGCCCCTGCTCGCCCATTACCGTGCCCACCGCAGCGGCCACGCGCTGAACAACCAGTTGCTGCGACAGCTGCAAGCGCAGCCGCAGGACTGGGAAGTGGTGACTTTTGACGATGCGCGCAGCGCGCCCAAGGGTTTTGCGCAATTAGCGCCCGCTTGGTAAATCGCCCTTCATGTGCAGCCGAAGTCTCAGTGGCTGCGGCCCGATTTGTAACCCGCTCCCGCTCCAATGCCCTGCGCTTTGGCAATACGTGCCATAGCCGCACCGGCATGGGCATGGGTAATGGCCAAACCCAAAGCGTCGGCGGCATCGGGGCCGGGCAGTCCCGGCAGGTCTAACAAGCGGCGCACCATCTCGCGGATTTGCATTTTGTCGGCACGACCATATGCGGCCACCGCTTGCTTCATTTGCAAAGCCGTGTATTCGGCCACCGGCAATTGGGCATGGACCAAGGCACTGATCAAGGCCCCGCGCGCCTGGCCTAGCAGCAACGTGGACTGCGGGTTGACATTCACAAACACGATTTCCACCGCTGCGCAATCGGGCTGGTAACGTTGCACCACTTCGGCTAAACCGTCAAACAAGGCCCGGATGCGATCCGGCAAAGCCTGGCTGGCCAGACCTTGGGTGCTGATGGTGCCGCTGGCCACATAACGCAGGCTGCTGCCTTGCTGGTCCAGCACGCCAAAACCGGTAGTGCGCAAGCCGGGATCGACACCCAGAATTCTCATGGCGAGGGGGCACCCGGCAGACGGGCATCGGGCATGCGGGCGACGATCACGTTGGCACGTGCGTTCAGGTATTCGGAATTGGGCAGTTTTTCAAAATGGCGCGGCCTGGGCAACATGACGGCCAAGCGCGCCGCCTCCCAGGGACTCAGTTGCGCGGCCGATTTGCGGAAATAGTGGCGCGCAGCCGCTTCCGCGCCAAACACGCCATCGCCCCATTCCACGCTATTGAGGTAGATCTCCAAAATACGTTGCTTACTGAGCAACTTTTCCATCAGCAGGGTGATGACCATTTCCTGGGCTTTGCGCACCAAGCTGCGTTCGCCAGACAAAAACAAATTTTTGGCCAACTGCTGGCTGATGGTCGAGCCGCCGACCACTTTCACCGGAGGGGCTTCGCGGCCATTTTTGGCTTTGGCCGCACGCTGCGCGGCGCGCTCTTCGGCCTTGGTATTTTTGGACCAGGCTTTCTCCAATGCCACCCAGTCAATGCCATCGTGGCTGGCAAAGCTGTCGTCCTCAGAAGCAATCACCGCGCGTTTGAGCGACTGTCCCAGTCGCGCATCATCCTGCCAGCGCTGGCTCCAGTGCACATTGTCTTGCTCTTGTAATTGCCGCCAGACTTGCGAGCGTTCAAAGCTGGTGGACTGCGGATCGATCCAAACCATCGCCGCAATGCGCAACGCGAAATACAGTTGCAAACCCAGAACCGCCAGGCACAGCAAACCGAATAATCGCAACAAAGCCATCAGGCAAGCCCCAAGGCCTGGGCGCGTAAGCCGCCACGGCGGGTGAACGAAAAGCACGCCGCCACTTGCGCATGCAAGGTCTTAGGCGGGGTCCGGGGTATCCAGTACATCGACAGCAATGGTAATCGGGCCGACCAAGTCGTCTTCGTCCTCGCCCTGCGCGCCCGGCGCAAGCGCTGCAGCATCGCCTGGGTCACCTGCCTCCTGCGGGCTATCCAGGCGTTCGAGCACGGTAGCTGGCACATCCAGGGTCATCAGGTCCACCGCACCCAGGCGCACACGCACCTGCGCGCCGCGCGGCAGCCCCGGGCCAGCGGCGATGGCCAGCACCAGCGGCAAGTCATTGGCACGCGCCAGACCATCTTTGATCACCGTGGCAAGCAGCTCGGTCGTGGCATTTTGAAGTAGGTATTGCAAAGTCCAAAAGCGCTCCATCGCTGCCTGGTAGCTGTTGTAAGCGGCGTAGGTGGCCTCGAAGGCGGAAATAATGGAAAACAGTTGTGCGTCTTTGGGCTTAAAGGGCGCCGCCAGCGCCGCCGTGCTGCCATGGCGCACACAGGCAATGATTTGCCATTGGTTCACCAAATCGGTGTAGCGGCGCAGCGGCGAGGTGCTCCAGGCGTAGCTGGGGACGCCAATGCCGGCATGCGGCAAGGCCTTGGTGCCCATGCGCACCTTGACGCCCGGCGCCATCGACGCCTGGCTGCGGTAAATCGCCGGCACGCCCAAGCTGGCCAGCCATTGGCCCCAGGTGCTATTGGCCAAAATCATGGCCTCGGCCACGATCAGGTCCAGCGGCGCGCCGCGCAGGCGTACGCTGATCTGCACAGTCTCATCGCCCACGGGCTCTGCGGCCTGTAAGTCGGGCAAGCGGAAGTTGTAGTCGGGTCGGTTGAAACTTTCGGGCTTGCCGCGCACGACTTCGCGTCTGGCTTTATGCGCACAGGCAAAGCGGTGCAAAAAGGCCAGCTGTGCATGCAAAGCCGTGGCGGCTACCCGCTGGCTATCAGCACTTTCATGGAAGGGGGCTTGCGCCGCTTGCAACCAATCCTCAGTGACCAGGCTGTCGAGCTGGTCGTGGCGCAGGTTGTGGCTGATGGGCACGCTTTCGATGCGGGTTTCGGTATGGTGTATTTCAAGGCTCTGCTCATCGATGGTGACATAAAGCGAGAGCGCCGGGCAGTTGCGCCCTTGCTGCAAGGTGTAGACCTGTACCAGCGCATCGGGCAGCATGGTGAGCTTGTAGCCCGGCATATACACTGTCGACAAGCGGTGACGGCCCAGGCGGTCGATATCGCTATCGGGCGCAATGGCCAGGCCGGGGGCCGCAATATGCACACCGATAGTGACCGCGCCACTACCCAAACCCTGCACCGACAATGCGTCGTCGATTTCCGTGGTGGCCGAATCATCAATAGAAAAGGCGGCCACTGGTGCCAGCGGTAAATCGTCCGCAGCAGGGACTGCGGCGATGGCAGGAAAAGCCGTTCCCTGCGGAAAGTTTTCCAGTAAAAAGCGCTTCCAATGGAACTGGTAAGGTGAATCAATCGCGCCGCTGGCCAGCAGCAAATCCAGCGGCGCCGTGTGGCTATCGCGCGAGGCCTGCACCACGGCTTTGTATTCGGGCGCATTTTTATCGGGCTTAAACAAAATCTTGTAAAGCTGCGCGCGCACCGGCGGGGGGCATTGACCTTCGGCTAGCTCGCGCGCCCATTGCGCGATCAACTCGGCTTGCAGACGTTTCTTTTCAATTGCCGCCAAGGCTTGGGCCACGATGTCAGCGGGCGCTTTACGGAACATACCTTTACCCGCACGACGGAAATAATGCGGCGCCTCAAACAAACGCATCAGCATGCCCGCCTGCTCGAGTACGCTAGCTTTGTCGCTGAAATAGTCGCGCGCCAGCGCTGCAAAACCAAAATCGCCTTCGGGAGCAAACTCCCAGGCCAACTCCAATTCCACCGATTGGCTGAGGGCAAGGGCCTGCTCCATAAATTGCGCGGGCGCGGGTTTGTCAAAACGCAGCATCACATTGGCGGCTTTGACCTTGAGGCGTTTGCCGCTGTCAAGCTCCACTTGCGCCGAGGCTTCGCTTTCGGACAGGAGCCTTGCGGCCATGAATTTTCCAGCTTCATCAAACATCAGGTACATGGTCAGATTGTCCCATGGCGCCCCGCAAGGGCGGCGCGATAATCGAGCCATGTCCACTTCCTTTGGCAAAGTACCGCTGCGCAATCGCTTGATGCCTTTGTGGGCGGGCCTGGACGGGCCACTGGCTTTTATTGTTTTTTGCCTCGCATGCGCCGGTATGCTGGTGATGTATTCCTCAGGCTACGACTTTGGCAGCCGTTTTTCCGACCATGTACGCAATATGCTGATTGCCGCCACGGTGATGTTTGTGGCAGCACAAATTCCACCGCAACGCTTGATGACACTAGCCGTGCCGCTGTACACCTTGGGTGTGGCACTCTTGCTCGCCGTAGCAATTTTTGGTGTCACCAAAAAAGGCGCACGCCGTTGGCTCAATATCGGCGTGGTAATTCAGCCCAGTGAGATTTTGAAAATTGCCATGCCCTTGATGTTGGCCTGGTGGTTCCAAAAGCGCGAGGGCCAATTGCGCTCCTTGGACTTTGCGGTGGCCGGGGTACTGCTGGTCGTGCCTGTGGGCTTGATCATCCGTCAGCCGGATCTGGGAACGGCCATGCTGGTATTGGTGGCAGGCTTGTCGGTGATTTTTTTCGCGGGCGTGGGGTGGAAATGGATTGCGCCACCCGTGGTGTTGGGGCTGGTGGGTGTGGTGTTGCTGATTGGGTTTGAACCGGTGCTCTGCGCCGACGGTATGCGCTGGCCCGTCTTGCACGACTACCAACAACAACGCATCTGCACCCTGCTAGACCCGACCCGCGACCCCCTAGGCAAGGGTTTTCACATCATCCAGGGCATGATTGGAATCGGAGCCGGTGGCTTTTGGGGCACCGGCTTTATGCAGGGCACGCAAACGCATCTGGAATTTATCCCCGAACGCACCACCGACTTCATCTTTGCCGCATTTTCTGAAGAGTTCGGTCTGTTTGGCAATCTGTTTCTCGTGGCCGGCTTTATTGCACTGATCTTGCGCGGCCTGGCGATTGCGCTGGAGGCGCCGACCCTGTTTTCGCGCCTGCTAGCGGGCAGCGTAGCCATGATTTTTTTCACCTACGCGTTTGTCAACATGGCCATGGTCAGCGGCATCCTGCCAGTAGTGGGTGTGCCCCTGCCCTTTATCAGCTACGGTGGCACCGCCATGGTGACCTTGGGTTTTGCCTGCGGCATCCTGATGTCCATCTCCAACGCGCGGCGCTTAGTGCAGTCCTGAAGTAGCGGGATAGAGCGCGCGTCGCCGGCCTTGCCCCGGACATGGCAAGGCCATGCCACGCCGCCTAGAATGCTGCGATGATCTCTCGCGAACCCACCCTCGAACGCTTGGCCACGGCCAAATCCCTGTTGCTTACGCCTTTCGGCCTGGACGAAGGGCACCTGAGCCGCGCATTGGCGGAAATCAAAGCGCATAAAGTGGACGAAGCGGACCTGTATTTTCAATACACCCGCTCTGAGGGTTGGAGCTTGGAGGAAGGCATTGTCAAAACCGGCTCATTCAGCATTGACCAGGGCGTGGGCGTACGCGCCGTCAGCGGCGAGAAAACCGCTTTTGCCTATTCCGACGATATTTCCGAAGCTGCGCTGCTCGATGCCGCGCGCACGGTGCGCAGTATTTCGCAAGCGGCCAGCCAGCGCCGTATCGGCGTGAGCAAACCCAAGATTGCGCGCAGTCGCTCGCTCTACCCCGACCAGGACCCGATCGCCACCATGGACAGCGCCGCCAAAGTGGCTTTGCTCGGGCGGGTGGAAAAACTGGCCCGCGCCAAAGACCCACGGGTCTTGCAAGTAATGGCCGGCCTGGCCATGGAATACGACGTGGTGCTGGTGGCGCGTGCCGACGGTGTGCTAGCGGCCGATGTGCGGCCCTTGGTGCGCTTATCGGTGACCGTGATTGCGGAGCAAAAAGGCCGGCGCGAGGTAGGCTCCTCTGGCGGAGGCGGACGTTTTGGTCTGGCCTATTTTGACGACGCGCAAATCAGCAAGTACGTGGACCAGGCGGTGCATGCGGCGCTCACTAATTTGGAGGCGCGCCCCGCACCGGCCGGTGAAATGACGGTGGTGCTGGGCTCGGGTTGGCCGGGCATTTTGTTGCACGAAGCCATTGGACACGGCTTGGAAGGCGACTTCAACCGCAAGGGCTCCAGCGCATTTAGCGGCCGCGTAGGCCAGCGCGTGGCGGCCAAAGGCGTCACGGTCTTGGACGACGGCACCATGGCCGACCGGCGTGGTTCGCTCAATGTTGATGACGAAGGCAACACCAGCGCGCGTAACGTCCTGATCGAGGACGGCATCCTCAAAGGCTATATCCAGGACGCCATGAATGCGCGCCTGATGGGCGTGGCGCCCACTGGCAACGGGCGGCGTGAAAGCTATGCCCATGTGCCCATGCCGCGCATGACCAACACCTATATGCTGGGCGGCGACAAAGCGCCCGAAGAGATCGTGCGCAGCATTAAAAAAGGACTGTACGCGGTCAATTTCGGTGGCGGACAGGTAGACATTACCTCGGGCAAATTTGTGTTCTCGGCCAGCGAAGCCTACTGGGTGGAAAACGGAAAAATTTTGTATCCTGTCAAAGGTGCGACGCTGGTTGGCAGCGGGCCAGACTGCTTGAAGCGTGTCAGCCTGATCGGCAATGACATGGCCCTGGACAGCGGTGTAGGTACCTGCGGCAAAGACGGACAAAGCGTGCCTGTGGGCGTGGGCCAACCCACTTTACGTATCGACGGCCTGACCGTAGGTGGCACCGCCTGAGACCGCAAGTCTGCGCAAGCGCTGCTGTGTTACATTCATGCCCATGAAATTTCAGTGCTTTTACTTTAGCTACTTTTGGTTCTCCAACGCCCCCGGCGTGAGAGGGTTCTGAACGCAAGCAGTTAAACAGCGTACCGAATTCCCCGAACCGCCGGCCTCCCCGGCGGTTTTTTTATGTCTTGATTTTTTGAACCAACTGCAAGAGGAAATCCGCAATGACCGCCAGCGCCGACCGTACCAGCATTACCGACGACGAACGTATCAAGGACATTACCGTGCTGCCGCCCCCTGAACATTTAATCCGCTTTTTCCCCATTAGCGGCACGCCGGTGGAAGGCCTAGTCTCCTCCACCCGCAAGCGCATTCAAAACATCATGAACGGAAAAGATGACCGCCTGCTGGTCATCATCGGCCCCTGCTCCATCCACGACCCCGCAGCTGCGCTGGACTATGCCAAACGGCTGAAAGAACAGCGTGACCGTTATGCCGACACCTTGGAAATCGTGATGCGGGTGTACTTTGAAAAACCCCGCACCACCGTAGGGTGGAAGGGCCTGATCAATGACCCCTATTTGGACGAGAGCTTTCGTATCGACGAAGGCCTGCGCATCGCGCGCCAGTTGCTGATTGACATCAACCGCATCGGACTGCCCGCAGGCAGCGAGTTTTTAGACGTTATTTCACCCCAATACCTGGGCGACCTGATAGCCTGGGGCGCTATTGGTGCGCGTACTACCGAAAGTCAGGTGCACCGGGAGCTGGCCTCGGGCCTGTCTGCCCCTATTGGCTTTAAAAATGGCACCGATGGCAACATCAAAATCGCCACTGATGCGATCCAGGCAGCTGCCGGTGGGCATCACTTTTTATCGGTACACAAAAACGGCCAAGTGGCGATTGTGCAAACCCAGGGCAACCCGGATTGCCACGTGATTTTGCGCGGTGGCAAGGCGCCCAACTACGACGCAAAAAGCGTGGACAGCGCATGCCAGGATCTGGCCAAAGCAGGGCTGCCACCCAGCTTGATGGTGGACTGCAGCCATGCCAACAGCAGCAAGCAGCACCAAAAGCAGTTGGACGTAGCAAAAGATATCGCCGGCCAGCTAGCACAAGGTTCGACCCGAATTTTTGGCGTGATGGTGGAGAGCCATTTGAACGCCGGGGCGCAAAAGTTCACACCTGGCAAAGACCCAGTGGCCGGTCTGCAGTACGGGCAAAGCATCACCGACGCCTGCCTAGGCTGGGACGATTCGATCAGCAGCCTAGAGACCCTGTCGCAATCGGTGAAAGCGCGGCGCGTGCGCCGCAGTACCGCGACCTAAATACCGCCAGGGAAGGCTCCGCGGGGACGAAGCCGCACCATGGCGTATTGCGCACCAGCGCTTTTCTGAGGGCTGGTGCCAGGGTGGTGGGCGGCGCGGGCAGAACCCGCCATTGCCCTCAGGTCGGAGCGGGTAAGTCTCGCGGCAAGGACTGCAGTAACTTAACGTGGATGCCGCCAAAGCCCCCGTTGCTCATGCACACAATATGGTCGCCCGGTTGCACCACGCCACACAATTGCGATACGAGCGTATCGACCGATGCGGCAACGTGGGCGCGCGCCCCCATGGAGGCCAATGCCTCATGCGCGTCCCAAGCCAAACCGCCGCTATGGCAAAAAGCCAGGTCCGCCTCCTCCAGACTCCAGGGCAATTGCGCTTTCATGGCGCCAAGCTTCATGGTATTGGAGCGAGGCTCGAAAACCGCCAAAATCCGTGCGGCACCCACCTGCCGGCGCAAGCCATCCAGCGTGGTGCGTATGGCGGTGGGGTGATGTGCAAAATCGTCATATACCGTCACGACGGGCGCAGTCGGATCGCCCGCCAGTGTCACCCGTCCGCGCACTTCCATACGGCGTTTAACATTTTCAAACTGCTGCAATGCCAGCGCCGCGCGCGCCGGGCTCACGCCCAGGTGTTCTGCCGCCGCGATAGCGGCCAGTGCATTGAGCTGGTTGTGCACGCCGCCCAAGTTCCAGCGCACGCGTGCGACCGACACGCCTTGTTGCAGCACAGCGAAATCTTCTGGGTCGCCTTGTGCGGTGAAATCGCTCACCGCCGCACCAAAACTGCGTACCTCGCTCCAGCAACCCATTTGCAGCACGCGGGCAAGACTTTCCTCCAAACCGTTAACCAGTACCCGCCCATTGGATGGCACCGTGCGCAATAAATGGTGGAACTGCCGCTCAATAGCCTGCAGATTGTCAAAAATGTCGGCGTGGTCGAATTCCAGGTTATTCAAAATCGCAGTGCGCGGCCGGTAATGCACAAACTTGCTGCGTTTGTCGAAAAAAGCCGTGTCGTATTCGTCCGCTTCAATCACAAACGGAGCGCCTTGCCCTAGCCGTGCGGATACCCCGAAGTTCAGTGGCACGCCACCGACCAGAAAGCCCGGCTTAAGGCCTGCATGTTCCAAAATCCAACTCAGCATGGCCGTGGTCGTAGTTTTGCCATGCGTACCGGCGACTGCCAAAACATGGCGACCCGCCAAAAGCTGCTCCGCCAGCCACTGCGGGCCGCTGGTGTAACGCAGGCCCTGGTCCAGAATCGCTTCCATCAGAGGAAATTGGGCGCTGCCGTCGGTCTGGCGCGCACGGCTGACCACATTGCCCACCACATACAGGTCTGGCGCCAGGGACGTCTGGTCTGCACCAAAGCCCTGCATTACCTCGATGCCCAAATCGCGTAATTGCTCGCTCATGGGAGGGTATACACCGGCATCGCACCCCGTCACCCGGTGGCCTGCCTCTCGAGCCAGGGCTGCCAGCCCGCCCATAAACGTGCCGCAAATCCCCAATATGTGTATATGCATCAAGGAATTTTACCGGTCACCGATAATGGGATGTGTGATCCCCGCGCTCGCCATTGGACCAAGTCGAGCGCACCCGCACCCTATGGCGTAAGAGAAAACATACCTGCCATCCAGGCCGCGAGGCCGCCTACCAGCTTCGCATGATGCTTGCAGCGACGTGCTGGGGTGCATCATCCTGGCGCTGACGCCCTGCACGGTCTGTTCGCGGCCCCGAGTAGCCTGCGTTTTGACCCCAAGCGGCATCCGCCATCGCATCGTCGGAGCACAATGCGGCCATGGATAGCATCAAAGCGGAAATAGCGGCAGTGGCGGCACGCTCGGTTGTGGAGGATGGGCTGGACTTCAGTGCAGCCAAGCTCCTTGCGGCCCAGCAACTCGGTCTCTCGTCCCGCCATGGCCTGCCCGACCACGACACCATGGAGCAGGCGGTACAAGACTACATCGCCATTTTTTGCGCTGAAAGCCAGGCGCAAGAACTTTTGATACTGCGCGGCATCGCCTTGGACTGGATGGAACGACTCGCCCGCTTTCAGCCCCATGTAGGCGGCGCAGTCTGGCGTGGCACGGCCACGCGCCACTCAGACATTTACCTGCAATTGTTCTGCGAAGACTCCAAAATAGCCGAAATTACCTTGATTGATATGGACGTGCGTTTTCAGGCTAGCCAGGTAAGCGGCTTGCATGGGGATAGGGTGGATGCACTCAGTGTGCAAGTCTGGTGTGCAGATTTCAAATCTTATCTAGGCCTGCACTTGCTGGTCAATGATCTCGATGGCATCCGTGGCGCGCTGCAATCGGACGTGCACGGACGGCGCTGGCGGGGTGACGCCAAGGCCTTGCGCGCTTTGATGGAGAATGGGCGTCATGCAGCCAAATGATGTACCCGTAAGCCCGCCGAGACGGCGCTGGGCGCTGGGAGCCCTAGCAGCGACCGCCCTGGGCGCAGGTATTGGCGCATCCTGGTGGCGCAATCGGCCGGCGCAGGAAGCGGTACCCGCCGGTGTGTGGACACGACAATGGACCAGTCCCCAAGGCCCAATTTTTGGCATGCAGCGCTTTCAAGGGCATCCGCTACTGGTCAATTTCTGGGCCACCTGGTGTCCGCCGTGTATTGAGGAATTGCCCTTAATTGAAGCCTTCTACCTTCAAAATAAGGCTAATGGTTGGCAAGTTCTTGGATTAGCAGTAGACAAGCCCGAACGGGTACAAAGTTTTCTCAAGACCAGTCCGCTGTCCTTTGCGATTGGCATGGCTGGGCTTGACGGTACTGAACTGAGCCGGGAGTTGGGTAATTTAACGGGGAGTCTGCCCTTTACCGTCGTATTTTCCGGCGATGGCCAGATCGCACAGCGCAAGCTTGGACGCATAACGCAACAAGACCTAGACCAGTGGCGTGGTTTAAGATAGGGGCTGGAACGGTCAAATGTGCCAATCGCCTGATGCTGCACGATCTATAAATTTAGCCCGCGTTAGAATATTTTTAATATCTTTTAGCAAATTTAAAGTATTTTTAACCTATTTGAAGGGTGGCGTCGCCACCGCGCCTCGTCAAATACAAGGAGGACCCATGGATTTACGTAAACTCAAGACCCTGATCGACTTGGTCTCGGATTCCAATGTCTCCGAACTGGAGATTACCGAGCCCGAAGGCAAGGTAAGGATTGTCAAAGGATCGCAAGCGGTCGTCCATAGCTATGCGCCAGCCCCGGCGCAGGCCATGGCCGCGGCGCCGCAAAGTCAGAATGCACCCCAGGCGGCAGCGCTGGCAGCACCTGTGGAAGCTTCCGTAGCGGAGTCCAGCGAACTGCACACCGTCAAATCGCCGATGGTTGGCACGTTCTACCGATCCTCTTCACCCGGGGCCAAGCCCTTCGTGGAAGTGGGGGACATGGTCAAAGAGGGCGATACGATCTGCATTATTGAAGCCATGAAGATTCTCAATGAGATTGAAGCGGACAAATCCGGCAAAGTAGTCCAAGTAATGTGCGAGAACGGTCAGGCTGTGGAGTACGGGCAAGCCCTGCTCACGATCGAATAACGCCAAGCCATGTTTAAAAAAATTCTGATTGCCAACCGTGGCGAGATCGCGCTGCGTATCCAGCGTGCCTGCCGCGAGTTGGGCGTTCGCGCGGTGATGGTGTATTCCGAAGCCGACCGCGACGCGAAATACGTACGCCTGGCTGAGGAAGCCGTATGTATCGGGCCTGCGGCATCGAGCCTGAGCTATCTCAATATGCCGGCCATTATTTCGGCCGCCGAGGTGACGGACGCTGAGGCCATCCATCCCGGGTATGGCTTTTTAAGCGAAAACGCCGATTTTGCCGAGCGGGTAGAAAAAAGTGGCTTCCAATTCATCGGGCCTACGCCTGACTCCATCCGCATCATGGGTGACAAGGTATCGGCTAAGCAGGCCATGATTCGCGCCGGCGTACCCTGCGTGCCCGGCTCCGAGGGCGAGTTACCCGATGACCCGGTGCAAATCCGCCGCATTGCAAAAAGCGTGGGGTATCCGGTCATCATCAAGGCCGCTGGCGGTGGCGGCGGTCGTGGCATGCGGGTAGTGCATACCGAAGCGGCGCTGATCAATGCCGTGGCCATGACCAAGGCGGAGGCCGGTGCGGCCTTTGGCAATCCTGCGGTGTATATGGAAAAATTCCTCCAAAACCCGCGCCACATTGAAATCCAGATTCTGGCCGACTCCTTTAAAAATGCGGTGTATTTGGGCGAGCGCGATTGCTCTATGCAAAGGCGGCATCAAAAGATTCTGGAGGAGGCGCCCGCGCCCGGCATCAACCGCAAGCTGATCGAACGCATCGGTGAGCGCTGCGTGACCGCCTGCAAAAAAATGGGCTACCGCGGCGCCGGTACTTTTGAGTTTCTATACGAGGCGGGTGAGTTTTATTTCATCGAGATGAACACTCGCGTACAAGTGGAACATCCGGTGACGGAGATGATCACTGGCGTCGACATTGTCAAGACGCAAATTATGGTAGCGGCAGGGGAAAAACTGCCCTTTACCCAACGCCAAATCACGATTTCCGGCCATGCCATCGAATGTCGTATCAACGCCGAAGATGCCTTCAAGTTCACACCTTCGCCCGGTCGTATCACGACCTGGCACGCGCCCGGCGGGCCCGGTGTGCGGGTGGATTCGCATATTTATTCCAATTATTTTGTGCCGCCCTATTACGACTCGATGATCGGCAAACTCATTGTCCATGGCGACACGCGTGAGCAAGCGCTGGCACGCATGCGCACCGCTTTGCTTGAAACCGCCGTAGAGGGCATCAGCACCAATATCCCCTTGCATCGCGAGCTCATGGTTGACGCAAAGTTCATGGCGGGCGGCACCAATATTCACTATCTGGAGCATTGGCTTGAACAGCACAAGCGCTGAGGCCAGTCTGTATGAATTGCGCCTGGTGTGCCCGCAAAGCCAGGTCGAATCCCTTAGCGATGCCTTACAAGCGCTGGACGCTCTGAGTGTCAGTGTGGAAGATGCAGACGCGCATACTGACGCGGAACAGGCCTTGTTTGGTGAACCGGGCATGCCTGCGCCGAGGGACGGGTGGGAACGCTCGGTGGTACTGGCGCTCTTTAGCGACCAAAGCCAGGCGCTAGAGGCCAGCCGGATATTGCAAGCACAAGCATTTTTTGACGGTTGTACGCTGCAAGGTGTGTCTGCGATCGCGGACCAGGACTGGGTACGACTGACGCAAGCACAGTTTACGCCGTTGGAAATCACGCAGAATTTTTGGATCGTACCCAGCTGGCACCAACTCCCGCCCGCCGCCATTCACAGCATCGTGCTCGACCCCGGGCTGGCCTTTGGCACCGGAACCCACCCCACCACGCGTATGTGCCTAAGTTGGATCGCCCGCAATGCGCTACCCGACACGGTTTTGGACTATGGCTGTGGGTCAGGTATTTTGGCTATCGCTGCAGCCAAATTCGGCGCCCGCGAAGTATGCGCGGTGGACATCGATCCAGCGGCTGTGCAAGCCACGCTGGAAAATTCCACGAACAATCGTGTTGCGCTAAGCGCTGGTTTACCTGACGTGGCCGCTGGCCGCTACGCCTTGGTGGTTGCCAATATTCTGTCCTCGCCTTTGAAAGTGCTCGCCCCGCTGTTGTGCAGCCTGACGCAAAGCGGCGGCCGCTTGCTTTTGTCCGGCATATTGGAGCGGCAAGCAGAGGAATTACAAGCCGCCTATGCACACTATTGCCAACTGCAGGTCGTGGATAGCCAAGATGGCTGGATCCTGATGAGTGCGACTTTGGAGTAAAAAGTCCACCCTGATGGGGGCGCCGACGTCACTACGCCGAAGCGGCCAGACCCTTTGCGCCTAGTTTTGCCGGTGGATTTACGTCGATGCAACTCTCTTTAAGGTGCCCGGCATGAAAAAAGCCCAGCATGCGCGAAGCATGCCGGGCTTGGTCGCGAAGCTGAAATAAATCAGGGCTTCGAAGCGCTCGGGAAGGGCCACGCAGCCTTAGGGTTGAGCGTGGTCTGTGCCGCAGGGGCAGCAGGCTTGGCAGGGGCAGCGGCTTTTTTCGCAGCAGCTTTCTTTGCAGGTGCCGCCTTCTTAGCCGGAGCGGCTTTCTTCGCAGGTGCTGCTTTTTTGGCCGGTGCAGCCGTCTTCGCAGGCGCTGCTTTCTTGGCCGGTGCAGCTTTCTTCGCAGGCGCTGCTTTTTTGGCCGGTGCAGCCTTCTTCGCAGGCGCTGCTTTCTTGGCCGGTGCAGCTTTCTTCGCAGGCGCTGCTTTCTTGGCCGGTGCAGCCTTCTTCGCAGGTGCTGCTTTTTTGGCCGGTGCAGCCTTCTTCGCAGGCGCTGCTTTCTTGGCCGGAGCGGCTTTCTTCGCAGGTGCTGCCTTCTTAGCCGGTGCAGCCTTCTTCGCAGGTGCCGCTTTTTTTGCGGCTGGTTTTTTTGCAGTTGCCATGACTATCTCCTTGATCGATGTACAAAGAGCACTTTTTACCGATCTTTTGGGTAAAAAGAGATCCATGTGGTTGGGTGGGTTCCCAGCGACATGAACGGGGTGACAAAATCCACAGGGCAGCGAGCGGCGCCGCCCAAGGGACCTTGAAATAGAGAAACAGGGTTCAAAGCATTATTCCCAGGACAATGCTCCGCCTGACTGGTATTCGATGACACGGGTCTCAAAGAAGTTGCGCTCCTTTTTGAGGTCTATCATTTCGCTCATCCAAGGGAATGGATTCTCTTCATGAGGGAACAAGGCATCCAAACCGATTTGTGTGGCGCGGCGATTGGCGATGTAACGCAAATAACCCTTGAACATAGACGCGTTCATGCCCAATACGCCGCGCGGCATGGTGTCTTCAGCGTAGCGGTATTCAAGTTCAACCGCCTTTTCGAACAAGCCTTTAATTTCGGCCTTAAATTCCGCCGTCCACAGATGCGGATTTTCCAGCTTGAGTTGGTTGATCAAATCAATGCCGAAATTACAGTGCATGGACTCGTCGCGCAAAATGTACTGGTATTGCTCTGCCGCACCTGTCATTTTGTTCTGCCGTCCTAAGGCCAAGATCTGGGTAAAGCCGACATAAAAGAACAAGCCTTCCATCAGACAGGCGAACACGATCAGCGACTTGAGCAGCGTCTGGTCCGTTTGCGGTGTGCCGGTATGGAAATGAGGGTCCATGATTGCTTCGATAAACGGAATGAGGAACTCGTCCTTGTCCCGAATCGACTTGACTTCGTTGTAGGCGCTGAAGATTTCGCCTTCGTCCAGACCCAGCGACTCCACAATGTACTGGTACGCATGGGTGTGAATCGCTTCTTCGAAGGCCTGGCGCAGTAAAAACTGGCGGCACTCGGGCGCCGTGATGTGACGGTAGGTACCCAGCACAATATTGTTGGCCGCCAGCGAATCGGCAGTGACAAAAAAACCTAGGTTGCGTTTTACGATGCGGCGCTCGTCCTCGGTCAGACCGTTCGGGTCTTTCCACAGCGCAATGTCACGGGTCATATTGACCTCTTGGGGCATCCAGTGGTTGGCACAAGTGGCCAGGTATTTTTCCCAGGCCCATTTGTATTTAAAGGGCACCAACTGATTCACATCGGTCTGCCCGTTGATGATGCGCTTATCTGAGGCGCGTACGCGCTGCGAGGTCGCAAAGGCGGTTGTTGGCGCTTTGGCGACCGTCGCTGCGTTCGGCATGACCGGTGTATCCACCGCGGCAGCCATGGCCTGCGCGTTCAATACCGGCGCACGTGCGAAGGCTTCACTACCCGCGTCCACTGCGCTTGCCGCGAAAGGCTGCAAGGAGGCCGGTTTTACATCTTCATCCCAAGTCAACATAATGGTTCCAATATTTCTAAATTAATACGGCGCGATCTGGCATAGCAGCCCTGTTGTGATTTCGCGCTGTGATTTCAATTCCGTCATGTGTATCGCTACGACTTCACTGGCAAGATTCACAGGTGGGGTCGTCCACTCCGCAGAATTTAATATCCGTCGCCGCGTTGCTGCTCAATTCCATTTGCTGCTGCGCCACCGCCGCTGCCGCTTCGAGTAAAGACACACCCGAAGACGCAGTCGATTGCGCGGAGGACACCGAGTTCATACGGCCCGAGCTGATGGTGGATTTCTCCGCATGGGTGGCCGACATAGTGCGTAAATAGTAGGTGGTTTTCAAGCCGCGCAGCCACGCGAGTTTATAGGTTTCGTCCAACTTTTTACCCGATGCGCCGGCCATATAAATATTGAGCGACTGGGCCTGGTCAATCCACTTCTGGCGACGCGCTGCAGCTTCCACCAACCAACGGGTTTCCACTTCAAACGCGGTGGCATACAACTGCTTGATCTCATGCGGGACGCGGTCCATGGGGCTGAGTGAACCGTCAAAATGCTTCAGGTCCATCACCATCACGTCATCCCACAAGCCAATGCGTTTGAGATCGTGCACCAGGTAACTGTTGACGACGGTGAATTCGCCCGACAAATTCGATTTGACCGACAAATTGCCAAAGCAAGGCTCGATAGAGGCGTCCACGCCGATGATGTTAGAAATGGTGGCCGTTGGCGCGATAGCCACGCAGTTGGAATTGCGCATGCCGTCTTTGGCAATTTTGCGGCGCAGCGTGTCCCAGTCCATGGTTGACGAGCGATCCACCTCGACATAGCCGCCGCGCTCCTTGGCCAACATGTCCAGCGTATCCAAAGGCAGGATGCCACGGTCCCACAAAGAGCCCTTGAAGCTGGAGTAGCTGCCACGTTCACGCGCCAACTCGGTCGATGCCCAGTAGGCGTAATAGCTAACGGCCTCCATGGACGTATCGGCAAATTGCACCGCTGCGTCGCTGGCATAAGGGATGCGCAAGGCGTACAGGCTATCTTGAAAAGCCATGACACCCAAGCCCACTGGGCGGTGGCGCACATTGGAGTCACGCGCTTTTTTAACCGCGTAGTAATTGATATCAATCACGTTATCGAGCATGCGCATGGCAGTGGTAATGGTGCGCTTGAGCTTGTCATGGTCCAAGGCGCCGTCTTTGATGTGCTGCAGCAAATTGACCGATCCGAGATTGCAAACCGCCGTTTCCGTATCCGAGGTATTGAGCGTGATTTCGGTACACAAATTGCTTGAATGGACCACGCCGGCGTGCTGCTGGGGCGAGCGGATATTGCAAGCATCCTTGAAAGTAATCCAGGGATGGCCGGTTTCAAACAACATGGTCAGCATCTTGCGCCACAGGTCGCTAGCTTCCAAGGTGCGCGAAGGTTTGATTTCCCCGCGTGCGGCTTGCTGCTCGTAAGCAACATAGGCGGTCTCAAATTCGACGCCGAATTTGTCATGTAAATCAGGCACGTTGGACGGAGAAAACAAGGTCCATTGGCCTTTTTCCATCACGCGGCGCATGAACAAATCGGGAATCCAGTTCGCCGTATTCATGTCGTGGGTGCGGCGGCGGTCATCACCCGTGTTCTTGCGCAACTCCAGAAACTCTTCAATATCCAGGTGCCAGGTTTCCAGGTAGGTACACACCGCGCCTTTGCGCTTGCCGCCCTGGTTCACCGCCACAGCCGTGTCATTGACCACTTTAAGGAAGGGCACCACACCCTGGGATTCTCCATTGGTGCCTTTGATTCGCGAACCGAGCGCACGCACCCGCGTCCAATCGTTGCCCAGGCCACCGGCAAACTTGGACAACAAGGCGTTTTCCTTGATGGATTCGTAGATGCCATCTAAATCGTCAGGCACTGTAGTCAGGTAGCACGAGGACAATTGCGAGCGCAAGGTACCGCTGTTGAACAAGGTCGGCGTGCTCGACATGAAGTCAAACGAGGAGAGGACCTCATAAAACTCGATCGCACGGGCTTCGCGTTCGGTTTCATTGAGCGACAGGCCCATGGCAACGCGCATAAAAAAGGCCTGCGGCAATTCAATGCGCGTCTTGTGGTGGTGCAAAAAGTAGCGGTCATACAAGGTTTGCAGACCCAGGTAGTCAAATTGCTGGTCGCGCTGTGCATGCAGGGCGCGCGCCAAACGCTCGAGATCGAAATGCAAGAGCTTTTCGTCGAGCAACTCGTATTGCACGCCTTTTTTGATGAAGTCGGGAAAGTAATCGACATAGGCCTGCTGCATACCCGCGGCCGGAACATCCTGACCCAATACTTCGCGCGAAATCGTATGAAATAGGAGGCGGGCAGTGGCGTAGGTGTAATCAGGGTCTTTTTCAATCAGGGTGCGGGCGGCCAAAATAGACGCCTTGTACACCTCATCAACGGGCACGCCGTCATACAGATTACGCAAAGTCTCGGCGATGATGGGCTCGGCCTTGACATCGGCACCCAAATTCGAACAGGCGTTGCGAATGCGCTCAGTCAATGCCGCCATATCCAAGGCGACGCGCTGGCCACGGTCTACAACATGTAAAACAGGCGCAGCAGGCGCTGCTTGGACCTGTTGCTTGGCGCGCTCCTGCGTACGTCTTTCGCGGTACAAGACATAGGCGCGTGCCACCTCATGGTGGCCGCCACGCATCAAGCCGAGTTCTACCTGGTCCTGCACGTCCTCGATGTGGAACGTTCCACCACCGGGTCGCGAGCGCATCAGCGCGCGAATCACTTGCTGCGTCAACGCATCCACCGTCTCGCGCACACTGGCCGAGGCCGCGCCTTGGGTGCCATGCACGGCCAGCGAGGCCTTCATGATGGCGACCGCAATTTTGTTGGGCTCGAAAGGCACCACCGAGCCATTGCGGCGGATGATCTGATAACTTGTCAGGGCATTAGGGATGGTTTCATTGGAAAACTGGGCGCTATGAGGTACCGCCAACGCGGGCGCCTGGGAAAGAGTCGAAATTGATTGCATGATTTGCTTTTTTTTGATCCGATTAGAGGTCAACGAAGTCTGGCTGGATGAGGCGCGGTGAGATCCGTGGTGCGCAGTTGCCGCAGCCTGCCCACACTATATATGGTGTGCGCCCGGCTGGCAAGCCACTACCGGTAGTGTACTGGCGCTGATTTCGATAAAAATGGTGTGAAAGGCGAAAGCTGGCCAAGCATCGCCCTGAGCGTCCATTTTTCGCGATCAGGTGCACCGCCCGCGCGGCCGTGTATTTCGGTACTTTCAGCGATGCCATGTTGGCAACGCCGGGGGTTTGCGGGGATTGGCGTGTCTACAGCGCCAGCAGCTCGGACTTTGCGGATTGGGCCCCGAGCCGCACGCACTGTTTTGGGGCTTGTTGCAGAAAACCCAAAGACTGAATTTTTTTAACAGGCCGGCAATGCTAATTTCAATTGCGTGGCGACGTCCACCAAACGATGCCATTCAAAACCTGGTCCCGGATCACATTTCCGTCCGGGCGCCACATCGCTATGGCCCGCAAGATAGCGCACGGGGTATTGTTCAGACAAGTCGATGAGCAGTGTGCGTAGGCCGGCGTACTGGGCAGGCTCAAAAGTCTGGCCCTCTAAACCTTCGAGCTCAATGCCAATCGAAAAGTCATTGCAGTTATCGCGCCCTTGAAAAGACGACACCCCGGCATGCCAAGCCCGCTGGTCACAGCTAACAAACTGCCACAAAGCACCATCACGGCGAATAAAAAAATGGGCGGATACCTGCAGACCCCGGATGGACTGGAAATAAGGATGGGCCTCCCAGTCCAGCGTATTGGTAAACAAGCGTTCTACCGCGTCCCCTTCGTAAACACCTGGCGGCAAACTGATGGAATGCAGCAGCACCAAATCGAGTACTGCACCCGCAGGCCTGACACCGAAGTTGGGCGAAGCGCAATGCCGCGCGCCCGCGTACCAACCCAGGCTCCAGCGCGGACCATCCGGGGCAAGGGGTGGGTCCACGGGCTTCAAAGCAAATTCCTCGGGGGAGGCGCCCAGGCCGGCTCAGGACTCATGGAGCCGCTGGTGTGCGGCACTGCAATACACGCCGGACGCTCCTTGCGTGGCCTCCTGAGCGACCACATGCGTGCCGCAATGGCTGCAAGCCAGCATTTCGATAGGTCGCTGGGGTGAACCGGCTTTGGGCTCACGGTCTTTGGCTGCCCGGTGGGTGCGCCACTGCCACGCAATCAGTAAAGCGAGCAGCAGCAGTAGTAAATACTTCATGCCGACCGGCCCAAAATCACTTCCAACACAAAGCGCGAGCCCACATAGGCCAAAAACAAAAAGCCAGTTCCCGCATACAAGAGATAGACCGCCCGCTTACCACGCCAGCCAAAGCGTGAGCGCCCTAGCAGCAACACCGCAAAGGTCAGCCAGGACAAAACGGAAAAAACGGTTTTGTGGTCCCAGCGCCAGGCATGGCCATGCCCATAGACCAGGTCACCGAACATATAGCCTACGACCAGCGTGGCTGACAACAAGACAAAACCTGCGGCGACAAAACGATACGTGAGCCGCTCTAAGGTGAGCAAGGGCAGCCCGCTGTGGGTTTCCACACCCATACGCATCCGCGCCTCAGCCCGGGTCATAAACCAGGCATGGACGGCCGCGACGCCAAACAAGCCGTAACAGGAAATGGCCACCGCCATATGCAGCGGCAGCCAAGCCGAGGCCGTCACCGGCAACACCTTGCCCGGGAAGAGCCAGGCGAGCACCACCGACAGGGCCCCCAACGCGCTCAAGGCCCAGCGCGCCGGCAGCTGTGGAAAAACCTGACTCTCGACCGCATAGCTGGTAGCGATCAACCAAGCCGTTACCGACAAGGCGGGCGCAAAGCCAAAGCGCGTCGGCAAATCCACGAAAGCCATGGCCAGTGTTGCGGCATGGGCCAGCCAAGCGATGGCGACCCAAACGCGGGCGGCCATGGCACCCTGGCTGCGCGCGCGCAGCGCCGGCCAGAGGTAGGCCAAGACCGCCAAAATAGTCAAGGCCAAGCCCGGGGACAATGCGCTGTCTAAAATCATGGTGACAGTTTAGCCTTTTGTCCCCTTTGCCGGCGACAGCCAAGCGACTGCCGCTTGTGCCTCTATCCCACACTGGAAACCTATGGCCTCCGCCCTTACTGACAAACTGACCCGCCTGGTCAAAACCTTGCGGGGCCAGTCCCGCATCACAGAAGACAATGTCGGGGAGATGTTGCGCGAAGTTCGTATGGCCTTGCTGGAGGCGGATGTCGCCCTGCCCGTGGTGCGCGACTTCATTGCCCGGGTCAAAGAAAAAGCCCTGGGTCGCGAGGTACTGGGGTCTTTGCAGCCTGGGCAGGTCTTGGTCAGTATCGTCAACCAAGAACTGGCGGCAACCATGGGCCAGGGTGTCAGTGACATCAACCTGGCAGTACAACCACCGGCCGTGATTTTGATGGCCGGCCTGCAAGGCGCCGGTAAAACCACCACCACCGCCAAGCTGGCCAAGCACCTGATCGACAAACGCAAGAAAAAAGTACTCACGGTCTCGGGCGACGTGTACCGCCCAGCAGCCATCGAACAGCTCAGAACCGTGACGGCCCAGGCGGGCGCTGAATTTTTCCCCAGCAGCCCGGACCAAAAGCCGGTCGCTATCGCGCTGGCGGCCCTGGACTATGCCAAACGCCATTTCTTTGACGTGCTGCTCGTAGATACCGCCGGCCGCCTAGCCATCGACGAACTGCTCATGCGCGAAATCCAGGACCTGCACGCGGCGCTCAACCCGATTGAAACCTTGTTTGTGGTGGACGCCATGCAAGGCCAGGACGCTATCAATACCGCCAAGGCATTTAAAGACGCATTGCCGCTGACCGGCATCATTCTGACCAAAACAGACGGCGATTCCCGCGGCGGCGCGGCGCTTTCGGTACGGCAAGTAACGGGCGCGCCCATAAAGTTCGCCGGTACCAGTGAAAAAATTGACGGCCTGGAAGTCTTTGATGCCGACCGCCACGCCGGGCGCATTCTGGGTATGGGCGACATCGTGGCCCTGGTGGAACAGGTCACCGCCGGGGTCAATGTCGAGGCCGCGCAAAAGTTGGCGGCTAAAGTTAAAAGCGGTGCCAGCTTTGACCTCACAGACTTCCTGGGTCAAATTCAGCAGATGAAACAAATGGGCGGCCTGTCCAGTCTGATGGACAAACTACCCGCTGCCATGGCCGCCAAAGCCGGTCAGGTGGACATGGACAAGGCGGAAAAAGATATCCGGCGCAAAGAGGGCATCATCCACAGCATGACGCCGCTGGAACGCCGCAAACCCGACCTGATCAAGGCCACCCGCAAACGCCGCATTGCTGCCGGGGCCGGTGTGCAGGTACAGGAGGTCAACCGCATGCTCAAGGAGTTTGAGCAAATGCAGGACATGATGAAAAAAATGAGCGGCGGCGGCATGATGAAAATGATGAAGCGCATGGCCTCCATGAAGGGCATGCCTAAGATGCCTTTCTAAAGGGACCAAGGAGCTGCCTGCAAGAGGCCCTGTCAATGCCCGCACGCAGACTAAGTGTGCATCCAAGGCGCCTCGTCACCTACTAGGCAGCGTTGATCCGACTTAGCCCATCTTGCAGCGCGCCGGCGTGCAAGGCGCTAATCCTGCGGCGTTAACTCCAGCTTTTGTACATCCAGGCCCAGGCCGGTCAGGCGCACTAGCAAATTGGCATAGGTTTGCGGATCCATGCGGGGGGTGCGCGACAGAATCCATAAATACTCCCGTCCCGGTTCGCTCACAGCCGCCCACTGGTAGTTGTCGTCCAGATCAATCACCCAGTAGTCGCCCCACACCGCGGGAATCATTGACAACCACTGCGGTGCAAAACGCACCTGCAACTTGGGTGAATTGGCATTGCCGATCTGGCGCGCCGCGCCGATCGCTTCGTCGATTTCCCCGGACGCGAGTTTGCAGCGGTTGATCACCTGCAGCGAGCCCTCGCTGCGCACACTGTATTGGGCGCGCGTATTGCTCACACATTTTTTCTGAAACCAATTGGGAAACTTGGCAATTTCATACCAGGACCCTAAATAGCGCGGCACTTCAATCGCGCTGACGGTAGGTAATGGTGCCGCCGCAAATACGCCACAAGAGCCTACCAAGCCGACCAGCGCGATGCATGCTGCGAACGTACGATACAACATGGCTTAGCCCTCTTGCGTCAAAATTTCACCCCGTAGCGAATAGGTGCGCGTCTCGGTAATGCGTACGTCCATCAATTGCCCTATAAAGCGCGCAGGGCCGGCGAAATTGACCACCCGATTGCATTCCGTGCGGCCCATTAACTCGCTGCCGTCCCGCTTGGAAGTGCCTTCTACCAAGATGCGCTGCACGGTGCCGAGGCGACTCTGGCTGATGCGCGCAATACTGGCATTGATAGCCGCTTGCACTTCATGTAGGCGCCGCAGTTTTTCCTCATGGGGCGTGGTATCGGGCAAATTAGCCGCGGGGGTACCGGGCCGAGGGCTAAAGATAAAACTAAAGCTATTGTCAAACTGTAAGTCCTCGAGCAGCTGCATCAGCTTGGCATGGTCAGCCTCGGTTTCTCCGGGGAAGCCGACAATAAAGTCGCTACTGAGCGCCAAATCAGGCCGAATAGCGCGCAGCTTACGTACCGTGCTCTTGTATTCCATCGCGGTATAACCGCGCTTCATAGCCATCAGGATGCGGTCCGAGCCATGCTGCACCGGCAAGTGCAGATGACTGACCAACTGCGGCAACTTGGCGTAGGCGGCGATCAGTGAAGGGGTAAATTCATTGGGGTGGCTGGTCGTAAAGCGCAAGCGCTCTATGCCCGGTATGGCAGCCACATAGTCGAGCAGGGTTGCGAAATCGGCTATCTCGGCACTGTCACCCATAGGGGAACGGTAGGCATTGACGTTTTGCCCCAGCAAGGTAATTTCCTTGACGCCCTGGTCCGCCAAGCCAGCCACTTCGACCAGCACGTCTTCAAACGGGCGGTGAATCTCTTCGCCACGGGTATAGGGGACGACGCAATAGCTGCAATATTTGGAGCAACCCTCCATCACACTGACAAACGCAGACGCGCCTTCGACCTTGGCGGGCGGCAAATGGTCGAATTTTTCGATTTCGGGAAAACTGATATCCACCTGGGGTTTATTTTGTAAATGCCGTTGACGTAGCATTTCCGGCAATCGGTGCAGGGTTTGCGGACCAAACACCACATCCACATAGGGTGCGCGCTCAATAATTGCGGCGCCTTCCTGGCTGGCGACGCAGCCGCCGACCCCAATTTGGGCACCTTTTTTGCGCATCTGACGGGCCCGACCCAGGTCTGAAAAAACCTTCTCTTGGGCTTTTTCACGGACCGAACAAGTGTTGAACAAAATCAAGTCCGCCTCTTCCATCACCGCGGTTTTCACATAGCCCTCGGTAGCACCGAGTACGTCAGCCATCTTGTCCGAGTCATACTCGTTCATCTGACAACCAAAGGTTTTAATAAAGACTTTTTTATGCATATCAGTCGCGCGCCATGGAGATAGGCCGAGCTAGGTGCCAAGATGTGCGCGCCCCATCGGTCCCACACAGCATGACTGGCGCGAATAGATAGGCGATGTATCCGTCGACCCGCCATGGTGAGGAGGGGTTAAGGGCACGAAAAATCTGTGGAAGCGCGCGAAGCGCGCGCGTGTGTATCCAGCGGTTCATGGTGTCGTCCAGAGGCTGAAGGGCATGGAAAAGGGCGCCCAAGCGCCCTTTTCGACCCGTAAATTGGTGGTGATAGGTGGATTTGAACCACCGACATCAGCATTATGAATGCTGCGCTCTAACCAACTGAGCTATATCACCGAAGGCAGAAATTATAGCCATAAGCCGGAGATGCCCAGGGTGCGACGAAACACCACTCGAAGCGATGCCATCCGCTTCGATGTTTGTGCCCTGGGTGCAGGTGCAAGTGGCTTTCAGAATCAAGCCTTGCAAAGGAGCCAAGGCTGCTGGCCGCTCGGGGCCCCGCTAGCGATCGGTGAACACAGGCTTGCGTTTGTGAACAAAGGCGTCCATGCCTTCCTTTTGATCCGCGGTCGCAAACAAGGCATGGAAAAGGCGGCGCTCAAAATGTACGCCATCCGCCAAGCCACTCTCAAAGGCACGGTTGACGGCCTCCTTCGCAGCGCGGGTCGCAAGCTGGGAATAGCCGCAAATGATCAGCGCGGTGGCTAGGGTTTCTTCCATTAATTTGCCCAGCGGCACGACGCGGCTCACCAATCCTGCACGCTCGGCTTCCGCGGCATCCATCATGCGACCGGTCAAGGCCATGTCCATGGCCTTGGCTTTGCCAATGGCGCGCGGTAAGCGTTGCGTGCCACCGGCGCCAGGTATCACACCGAGTTTGATTTCGGGCTGACCAAAACGCGCGTTATCGGCCGCAATAATGAAGTCACACATCATCGCTAATTCGCAGCCGCCGCCCAATGCAAAGCCGCTCACCGCCGCAATCACCGGCTTGCGCACGGTGCGCAAGGTTTCCCAGTTGCGCGTGATGTAATCGCCTTGGTACACGTCAGCGAAGCTGTAATTTGCCATGGCAGCAATATCGGCGCCGGCTGCAAAGGCTTTCTCACTTCCGGTTATCACGATACAGCCAATCGCTGCATCGGTGTCCCACGCCTTGAGCGCTTGGCCCAGCTCGTCCATCAACTGGTCATTGAGCGCGTTAAGCTGCTGGGGCCGGTTTAAGGTGATGACGCCAACTTTGTCGGCTTCGGTTCGGGTTTGGATGAGTTGGTAGGGCATGGTGGCACAGCGCCTTCATTAGAGGTTAAGCACACTATACCCAAGCCACGGCGCGCCACGCAATGCCGCGATGCGCCCTCGCACAGGCCAGGCAGGGGCGCATCACAGGGCAGGCCATTGGTCCTCAGCGCGCTTGGTGCACACCAAGCGCCAGGTCCTGACTTTGGTCGGTAAGACCACGGGCAAACGCAACAAGCGCTTGTCGCGCGAAACCAAAGCGCTAAAGCGCTTTTGCTCTCCCAGCAAGGGCGCCAAATCATCTAATTTACTCAGGCGCCATTCGGATGCGCTGGCCCGTGGAGCCACCAAGCTGACACCCAGCCATTCATCACCCGCCATCCAGCCCG
The DNA here is from genome assembly GCA_947447975.1 of Comamonadaceae bacterium. Taxonomy (GTDB): domain Bacteria; phylum Pseudomonadota; class Gammaproteobacteria; order Burkholderiales; family Burkholderiaceae_C; genus Allorhodoferax. Next base: position 92,756 of record CANFLU010000004.1, read on the forward strand.
CCGCCTGCGCCGCACTACCGCTGAGCACCATTTTGATTTTGACCGCACCGCCCGAGTCCTCCGCACGGATACCCAAGCGCTGGGCCATCGCAGCCGGCTCTTCATGTACCTCCAATCCCTGCGCGCTTAACAAGGCCTTCAAAGGCAATTCGCCGGTGCTGTGCACCCAGGCTTTGATTTCAGCAGTCCAGGCTCGACCCGTGAGTTCGCGCAACACCGCGAGCAAATCCTCTTGCGCCATAGGACCACCGTCACAACGGGCCCACAGCGCACGCATGACCGCGTCCAGGGTCGTTTTGCCTTCTGCGCGCAGTTTCAAATCGAGGCATAGCGCAACCAGTGCACCTTTGGTGTAGTAGCTAACCGTCAGATTGGGCGTGTTTTCGTCGGGGCGGTAGTATTTGATCCAGGCATCAAAACTTGCCTGGGCCACGCTTTGCACCAGGCGGCCGGGCGTTTGCGCCACCTGATTGATGGTTTTGCCCAGCAGCTTGACGTAGGTAGCGTCATCGATGAGCCCGGCGCGGCGCAGCAGCAAGTCGTCGTAATAGCTGGTGAAACCTTCAAAAAACCATAGCAAGTCGGTGTAGTTTTCTTGGGCGTAGTCGTAGCGCACAAAAGTGGCCGGCCGTAAGCGCTTGACGTTCCAGGTGTGGAAATACTCGTGGCTAATCAGCCCCAGTAAGGTGGTATAGCCATCGCTGCTTGTGTCATCGCCCTTACGCGGCAGGTCACGCCGGTTAGCGATCAAGGCCGTGGAATTGCGGTGTTCCAGCCCGCCATAGCTGTCATCGACGGCATGCAGCATAAACACATAGCGCGCAAAGGGAACTCGCTTCGCTAAGGCCTTCGTGGGGGCCGCACCTGGCGCATGCCAAAAGCAGATCTGGGTTTCACAAATTTTTTGCGCATCGCGCAACAGCCGTTCGCCGTCCATCGAGGGCAAGGCGCCGGCTACGACAAAGCGATGTGGCACGCCGCAGGCGACAAATTCACCGCTCCAAAACACGCCCATTTCGACCGGACAGTCCGCCAACTCGTCATAGTCGGCCGCCACATAGCGGCCAAAACCTGCGGCATCCACACGCTGCGGCGTCAACCCGGTGGCCACTTGCCAGCCTTGCATATCTGGGCTGCGCACCAGCTCGAGTACCTGGGGGAGATCGGCCTGGTCCTGCGCCATCAAGCACAGGCTGCTGGCGTTGAAAAATCCACGCACATCGCTCAAGCAAGTGGTGCGCACCGAGTTGTCAAAGGCATAAACCTGATAGCGTATTTCCAAAGGCAGTGCACTGTCACAGGCTACCAGCCAGCCAGCTTTGTCACATTGCGTCACTTGCACCTTGCGACCGCCCTGGCTGCATTGCAAGCTGTGCAAATGCCGGGAAAACTCGCGCACCAAATAACTGCCGGGTATCCACACGGGCAAGCGCAAGGCCTGGCTACTGGCCGGCGCCGCAATCGTCATGCTTACCTGCCACAGATGCGCAGCATGGCTGAGCGCTTCCACGCGGTAATGCACAGCAGCCTTAGCGCCCTTCAAGGCAGACCTGGCTTGGCGCAAGCCTTCACTTGTCATAGACGGCTCCTTCAAAATCCCTTAGCCTTTTCCCGCCTGGGCCAGCAGTTGCTCTACCTTCTTGTTATCGACTGCTCCCGGAACCCGATTGCCATTGGTAAACAGCATGGTAGGCGTGCCATTGATTTTGTGTTTGCGCCCCAGCTCGACATTCCGACTGAGCGCCGTGGCATCGCAGCCCCCGGGAGCCGAGGTGGCCGGTTGCTCGCGCAACATCCAATCGAGCCATGCGGTACCACGGTCTTTGGCACACCAAATAGCTTTAGATTTTTCTACTGAGTCAGCACCCAAAATAGGGTACAAAAACATATAAATAGTGACGTTATCGACTTTCTGCAAATCGCGCTCAAAGCGTTTGCAATAGCCGCAATTAGGGTCTTCGAAAACCGCCATCTTGCGCTCGCCATTGCCGCGCACCACCGTAAACGCATCTTTGAGCGGGAGGCTCTCAAATTTAATGGCCGTTAATTTCTCCACCCGCTCTTCGGTCAAGTTGCGCTTGTTACGCGTATCAATCAAACTGCCCTCTACTAGGAAGTCAGCTTTAGCGTCGGTGTAATAAATTTCCGTGCCGTCGACCCGCACTTCGTACAAACCTGGGATCTCCGCCTTGCGCACCTCATCTATTTGCTTGAACTGTGGCAGGCGTGCGGGCAAATTTTTGCGAATCACATCCTCTTGGGCCGACGCTAAAGGCGAAAGCGCCAGGGCGCACATCAAGGTAGCGACAGAGATTTTGAACTTCATGGTTCTTGGTCTTTTAGGTAAATCAGGCAGGCCAGCCCATGGCTTTGCGCGCCGCCCATTGCTTGAGGGGCCCACTACGGGAAAAAGCCGACATGCCCCAGTTGCGCGCCGACACAAGCAAGGGGTTTTGTTGGTAAAAAATCTGTTGCATGGCGTCACCAGTGCCGCCAACCATAGCCAGCGCGGTTTTACGTTCACGCGCGTACGTGCGCAGCAAACGCATATCGCCTACCGAGCGCCAGTAAGGACGCGCATCGAGCACTTTGGCCAAAGCGGCCACATCACCCAGCCCCAGGTTCAAACCCTGACCGGCCAAAGGGTGCACGGTATGCGCCGCATCGCCGGCCAGCACCCAGGCACCTTGCGCATGGGTGCCGCACCACTGCTGCGCACTGGCGCTTTGCAATGGCCAGACGCTGCGGGCGCTGATCAAGGTCAACCCGCCCAAAGCCTGGCCACTGGCCGCACCCAACTCCTGGCAAAACACATCAGGGAGGGCCGCCTGCATGGCCAAGGCGCGCTCAGGGCTTAGCGACCACACCAAAGCGCAGGTACTACCGTGCTCGCCCGCCAAGGGCAGCATGGCCAGGATTTCACCCTGCCCCTGGTGCGTTGAAAACCATTGGCGTGCCACTTGCTGGTGCGCCACAGAGCAGTCCACACGCGCCGCCAAAGCGTGTTGCGGGTAGGCCTGCACATCGAAATCCACGCCAAACTGCGCACGCGTGCTGCTGGCTTTGCCTTCACAAATAACGGTGAGCGGCGCGGTACAGGGTTCGTTCATCACCGTGACGAGGCTTTGAAAACCCAGCGCCTGTACCAGCAGCGCTTCTAGTGCCGGCACATCGACCATCCAGTTGAGGGCTGGGGCGGCTTGCTCGCTGGCGTCAAAACGCAGCGCCCCGCCGTGGTCACCAAAGACCTGCATCGACAAAACCGGGGTGGCATGTTGGGCATCTGGCCAGCAGCGCAAGGCTTGGAGCAATTCGCGCGAGGCCGCATTGAGGGCATAGGCGCGCACATCGCTATGGCCGCTGGCGAGGTCGCCAGCCTGCGGATCGACCAAGGCCACCCGCAAACGCTTGGCCGCCAATTGCAAAGCCAGGGCCCTTCCGACGATGCCGGCGCCACGTATGCAAACATCGAAAGGTCGTGCCATGCAGGACATTGTAGGAGCGCCGTGCAATCCCCCTTGTCGGTACGGCCCACTGCAAGCAAAGGCGCAACGCTGCGCGCACCTGCCACCAAAACGCCTTTATTACAATAGAGGGCGCCTGAGCAGACGCCATGGCGCACCCGAATGCGACCCGCCCTTTGCGCGTGCCGACCTCCCCCAACCAAGGACTCTCCCATGAAATGCGGCATCGTAGGCCTGCCTAATGTCGGTAAATCGACCCTGTTTAACGCGCTAACCAAAGCCGGCATCGCGGCAGAAAACTACCCCTTTTGCACCATTGAGCCCAATGTGGGCGTTGTGGAGGTGCCCGATCTGCGCTTGGCGCAACTGTCGGATATCGTCAAGCCCGAGCGGGTAGTTCCGGCCATTGTCGAGTTTGTCGATATAGCGGGCCTGGTGGCCGGGGCCAGCACAGGCGAAGGCTTGGGCAATAAGTTTTTAGCCCATATCCGTGAGACCGATGCCACCATCAATGTGGTGCGCTGCTTTGAAGACGACAACGTGATCCACGTCGCCGGGCGGGTGGATCCGATCGCAGACATCGAGGTTATCCAAACCGAACTCTGTCTGGCTGATCTTTCCAGTGTGGAAAAAGCCCTGCACCGTGTGACCAAAACGGCGCGTTCGGGGGACAAAGAGTCCATCAAGTTGGTGTCCATATTGGAGAAATGTCAGTCAGCACTCAATGAAGCCAAGCCGGTGCGCACTTTGGACTTCAGCAAAGAAGAGTTGCCCTTGCTCAAGCAATTCTTCCTGATCACTGCCAAGCCCGCGATGTTCGTGGCCAACGTGGCTGAAGATGGTTTTGAGAACAACCCCTTGCTGGAGCGCTTGCAAGCTTTTGCGGCCGCGCAAAATGCACCTGTGGTGGCCATCAGCGCCAAACTAGAAGCCGAACTGAGCGAAATGGGTGACGAGGACCGCTTGCTGTTCCTGCAAGAATTGGGCCAGACCGAGCCCGGCCTGAACCGCCTGATCCGCTCAGCCTACCGTTTGCTGGGCTTGCAAACGTATTTCACAGCGGGCGTCAAAGAAGTGCGGGCCTGGACTATCCACATTGGTGATACCGGCCCGCAGGCAGCAGGTGTGATCCACACGGACTTTGAAAAAGGCTATATCCGCGCGCAAACTATCGCCTTTGAAGACTTCATTCAATTCCGGGGCGAGCAAGGGGCTAAAGATGCGGGCAAAATGCGCGCAGAAGGGAAGGAGTACGTGGTCAAGGACGGCGACGTGATGAATTTCCTGTTTAGTTCCTAAACACCATTCAAGGCCAAAATTTTCGGAGACCACTATGCCCGCATTGCTACCCCATATCGACCCGGACGGATTGCTCGAGTTTTCCGTTGTCTATACCGACCGCGCGCTCAACCATATGTCGCAACGCTTCCAGGGCGTGATGCGCGACATCTCGACCATGCTCAAGCAGGTGTATGGTGCAAAGTCCAGCGTGTTGGTGCCCGGCAGTGGCACCTTTGGCATGGAGTCGGTAGCCCGCCAATTTGCCACAGGTAAGAACGTGTTGGTGATACGCAACGGTTGGTTCAGCTACCGCTGGACGCAGATTTTTGATATGGGCCATATCCCGGCGCATTCCACGGTACTCAAGGCCCGGCGCGTGGGCCAAGATAGCCAATCGGCTTGGATTCCCTGCCCCATCGAAGAAGTGGTCGCTACCATCCTGGCAGAAAAGCCCGCCGTAGTGTTCGCCCCCCATGTGGAAACCTCAGCCGGCATGATCCTGCCCGACGACTACCTGCGTGCAGTGTCCGATGCCGTGCACCAAGTAGGCGGCTTGTTTGTGCTCGATTGCATAGCTTCGGGAACCATCTGGGTGGACATGCAAGCAACGGGCGTGGATGTGCTGGTCACCGCGCCCCAAAAAGGTTGGAGCGGATCGCCCTGCTGCGCCATGGTGATGCTCAGTGAGCGCGCCCGCAGTGCGATTGACAGCACAACGAGTAGCAGCTTTGCCTGCGACCTGAAAAAATGGCTGCAAGTGATGGAGGCCTATGAAAACGGCACCCACATGTACCACACCACCATGCCTACCGATGCGATCACGCGCTTGCAAGAAGTCATGCACGAGACCCAGAACTATGGCTTTGACAAGGTCTGCGCGGAACAATGGGATCTAGGCCTCAAAGTGCGCGCGCTGATGGAAGGCCGAGGCATCCGCAGCGTGGCGGCGCCCGGTTTTCAGGCGCCGGGCGTGGTGGTCAGCTACACCTCCGATACTGGCATGCATAACAGCAAAGCGTTTTTGGCACTTGGTTTGCAAACTGCGGCGGGCGTACCGCTGCAATGCGACGAGCCGGCAGACTTTATGACGTTTCGCATCGGCCTGTTCGGTCTGGACAAACTGCACAACGCTGACCGTAGCGTGGCGCACCTGGCTGCTGCGCTGGACGAAATGGGCCTGAAGGAGCGAAAAGCGGCCTAAAGCCAAACGCGCCCCACAGCTTTCACCGCGGAGTCGCGGTGGCGCTAAAGGCCTGGGTCTCTTGGCGCGTAGGGGGCTGGCAGCCGCTGCGACTGCAATTGATAGCAGCTGCCTGCAAGGCCAGCGCCAAAGTGCTGTGCGGTTCCGTCTCTGGCTGCAGCGCCCAGTCGGCCACGCAATTGCCCCAAAAAGTATCCCCTGCACCTACGGTATCGACCACGGCAACGCGAGGCGCTGCCATCGCTATGCCGCGCTTGCCCACCTGCAAATACGCGCCCTGCGCGCCAAAGGTCAGGGCAATGTTTTTTGCACGATGCGACCATTGGCTGCGCAGGGCTTGTACTAGCGCCGGGGCATCGGCCATTGCAGGCGCCACCCAACCCAACACTTGTAAATCCTCATCACTGGCTTTGAGCCAATCGGCCTGCGCCATCAAGGCCTTGACACCTTCTACATACGCCGGTACGTCACGCGCCACCTGAGGGCGCATATTGATGTCCATGCTGATAGTCCAGCCCAGCGCACGCGCCAATTCGAGTAATGCCTGCACTTTTTCATTTTCTGGAGGAATAAAAAGCAGCGAACCCACGTTCAATATCCCGGGTCCATGGGCCACTGTTTCGTCCCTAAGCAAGGCGGCCATGGTCTCCACACGGTAGTCTCTATCGGCGACGCCTTCCCGATAAAAGCTGTAGCTAGGCTGGCCCTCGTGAATTTGGACCATCGCCAGCGAGGTGGGTGCCTGGCTGGCTGCGGTGCCTAGGGTTACGCCGTCGCGCTGCAATTGCGCCGCTAGTTGGCGGCCGAAAGTGTCTTTGGAAAGCGGGCTGAGATAGTGCACCGGGGCACCGCGCAGGGACGCCGCCCGTGCCATGTTGTAGGGGCTGCCGCCGGCTAATGGCAAAAAGCGTCCATCGGCCTGCCTGACACAGTCCATCAAGGCCTCGCCTAAGATGTAAATATGGTTTGCATGCGCCATAAGCTAGGCGTTTGCGTTATTTCTTGAGCAAGTGTTTACGCCGGATCACGTCGATCCACACCGCCAAAATGACCACCGCGCCGATAGCCATCATTTGCTTGAACTGCGAGATTTCCATCAAGTTCATGCCGTTGCGGATCATGGTGATTAGCACCGCGCCCAAGAGGCTGCCCCAAATACTGCCGCGTCCCCCAAACAAAGAGGTACCGCCCAAAATCACAGCCGCAATCGCGTCCAGCTCAAACATCTGGGCCATCTTGCCGCTGCTCGAATCCATGCGAGCCATCAGCACCAAGGCGCCCAGGGAGCAACTCAAGCCCGAGATCACATACACGGCGAGCTTGTACCAGCGGATATTGATTCCCACCTGGCGCGCGCCCATCTCGTTGGAGCCCATGGCGTACACATAGCGGCCGATTTTGGTACTCGACAGCACAAAGGCCATCAACAGGTAGTACAGGCCGGTCAGCACCGTGGGCATGGGGATACCGGCGAGCGCACCGTAGCCAATAAAGGGGAAGGGATCTGGCAAGCCGGCATTGTCAAAGCCACCGGTCAAATCAAAAGCCAGACCACGCCATAGCGTCAACCCGCCCAAGGTCACTATAAACGCTGGAATGCCCACAAACGCAACCAGGTAACCATTGAACACCCCCACTGCCGCGCCAATGCCCAAGGCGACGGCTACCGCCCACAGCGGCGAGATACCTAGCTTGACCATCATGAAACCGGCCACTGCGCCGGCCAAGGCAGTGAGCGCACCCACCGCCAAATCGACGCCCCCGGTCAAGATCACAAAGGTTTGCCCACCCGCCAACAAGGCGATGACCGAAGCCTGCACCAAAATGTTGGACAGATTGCCCGTCGTGAAAAAGTACGGCGAGGCCACACTGAGCAGTCCGGTTAGCACCAGCACTGCGACCAGCGCGCCGTACCATTCCTGGCGGGTGAGCTGTTTCATAGCTTATTTGGCTTTCATGAATTGGCCAACGCCCGAGTCCTTGGCGAAAGCGTCCACATTGGCGGGCAGCACCAGGTAAGAGCCCGTATCAATACGAGCGTCAACTTTTTTGCCTTGGGCAGCGGCGATGGCAGTTTCGACGCCCACCTGACCGATTTTGGCCAGCATTTGCGCGGCGTTGGCTTGCTGCCAGCCTTGTTTCATCATGTCCAGGCCGCCGGGTGATCCATCGAAGCCAGCGATCTTGACTTCGCCGGGTTTTTTGCCCGCAGCCATCAATGCCGCTTTCGCACCCAGCGCGCCGCCATCCCAGGCGCAGGCAATGACTTTGGCGCCCGCGTTGGCACGCAGAGCGGCTTCGACGCCGTTTTGGGCCATGGTTTGGTCCCAAGTGGTAGGCACTTCAACGATTTTGACGTTTTTACGTACCGCGTTGAGCGCATCGACAAAGCCTTTTTTGCGCTCCTGGCCGGTGCTTTGGCCTTGGTCGCCCGTCACGTAGATCACGGTGTCACCGTCTTTGATCTGCTCGGCAGCCCATTGGCCCTGCACATTGGCGGCTTTGATGTTGTCGGTGGCCACATAAGAAGTGATCTTGGCGCCACTGATGCCGGTGTCCACGGCGACCACGGCAATGCCGGCGGCCAGGGCTTTGTTGATGGCGGGGGCAATACCGGCCGAGTCCACCGGCGCAATGGCGATGGCGTTGACTTTACGGGTGATCATGTCTTCGACGATAGCCAGTTGCTTGGACAACTCGCCTTTTTCTGCCGCCAGTTCGATGAACTTGACCCCAGCGGCGGCACCGGCTTTTTTGGCTCCCCCGTTAATGAGGGTCCAACCCTCATTGGTATTGCCATTGGTAATGTAGGCCACGGTCACGTCGGCCGCCTGTGCCAGACCACACAGCGAAGTCACCGCCACGGCCAGAGCCAAGCGGGCGAAAGTACGTTTTTTCATCATGAGAATGTCTCCAAAAAAGTTTCAAGCGGTAGGAATTTCAGGTTTCAACAGACCACGGGGCGTAGCAAGGCGACTGCTGAGACGCAATTACACTGCAAAATCAGACTAAATAAACCTAGTAGTTTTACTAATACCCGATACCCCATATATCTGGCATGCTTACCGGATTCCACCCATACAGACTGCCATGACTACCTCCACCCCTGTGCTGCAAATTAGCGGCCTGACGCGCCATTACGGCGGAGTGCAAGCGCTCACCGATGCCCATTTTTCCCTCGCCCCGGGCGAGCACGCGGCCATCGTCGGCGACAACGGCGCGGGCAAAAGCACATTTGTGCGCCTGATTACCGGTGTCGAGCAGCCTAGCGCCGGGCAAATCGCCCTGGACGGGCGCGCTATGCACTTCGCCTCGCCGCTCGATGCGCGCGAACAAGGCATCGAGACGGTTTACCAAACCCTGGCGCTTGCCGAGGACTTGGACGTGCCATCCAATATCTTTTTGGGCCGTGAGATCACCCGTTGGAACCTGGGGCCGCTGTCGGTGCTGAACCACCAAGCTATGCGCGAGCAATCGGCGCAGATGCTCGCCACCACCGGCGTGCGTATTCAAGACATGTCCGAAACCTTGCGCGGTATGTCCGGCGGCCAGCGCCAATGCGTAGCCATCGCCCGAGCGGCCGGATTTGCCAAAAAACTGATCATCCTGGACGAGCCTACTGCCGCTCTAGGGGTGCAAGAGACGGCGCGGGTGGAAGAAATCATTCGTGGCTTGAAGGCGCGTAGCGTGCCTTTGATCCTGATCAGCCATAACCTGCGCCAGGTGTTTGATCTGGTCGACCGCATTTGGGTGTTCCGCCAAGGGCGGATTATTTGCAACCGACTTCGGTCCCAGACTACGCCCCAGGAAATTGTGGGCTTGATCACTGGCGCCATCGACCCGGCGCAACTGCCAGCGCAGGCCGCGACATGCTGATCGGTATCGACCCGCTGCTCACGCCCGAGCTGTTGATGCACCTATGCGCCATGGGCCATGGCGAATGGGTGGCCGTCGTGGACGCCAACTTCACGGCCGATTTACTAGCCCAGGGTCGCCCGGTCGTGCGGCTACCGGGCCACAGCCTGGAGCGGGTTAGTCGCGCGGTTTTGTCGGTATTTCCGTTGGCGCTCGACGTCGATCCGCCGGCCGCCTATATGCAGGTTTGTCACAGCCCTACCGGACACCGCACACCGGCCCAAGAAGCCCTTGCAGCGCTGGTCGCCCAGGCCATGGGCAAGCCAACCGCCGTGCAAGCGCTGGAGCGCTTTGATTTTTATGAGCGGGCCAAAGACGCCAGCCTGATTGTGCAAAGCGGGGAGGTCACGGCCTATGGCAATGCTTTATTCTGCAAGGGCGTGATACTTCCCTAGGCTTACATGGCGTACGACGAACTGGAAACCAACCCCCCAGCACCTGAGACTTCGGGTAACGGCGACACGCGCCGCATGCGTGGGTCTAACCATGTGGGTATGCGCCAGTTCAATGAGCGCATTGTCTTGCAAGCCATCCGCCACCATGGCGCCATTGCCAAGGCCGACTTGGCGCGCATGACACATTTATCAAGCCAGACGGTGGCCATTATCGTAGGCCGCCTTTTCGACGATGGCCTTTTACTCAAACAAGATCGGGTGCGCGGCCGCATTGGCCAACCCTCGGTGCCGCTGTCACTCAACCCCCAAGGCGCTTACAGCATTGGCGTGCAGCTCGGGCGACGCAGCCTGCAATTGGTGGTGGTCGATTTTTGCGGAGCCATGGTGGAACGCCTAGATTACCGCTATGAATACCCTGACCCCGATTTGCTGATCCCGCAAATCGTGCAGGGACTGGACACCCTCCAGCAGCGCCTTGGTGAGGCCTGGAGCCGCGTTGTCGGCATTGGCTTGGCCGCCCCCCTGTTTTTGCACCAATGGGCAGATGTGCTGGGCGGGCAGGCCGCGCAAGCCCTGGCACGCTGGGAGCATGTGGACTTGCATGCCCGGGTGCAGGCGCATACCGAATTGCCAGTGGACTTTGCCAAAGACACCACCGCAGCCTGCGTGGCCGAACTGTTGCAAGGCCACGGCCAAAGCGTCAGTAGTTTTTTATACATCTATGCCGGAACATTTATTGGTGGCGCGCTGGTGCTGGCGGGCCACATCATGGGCGGTGAGCGTGGCAATGCGGGGGCAATAGGCTCCTTGCCGGTCGCGCTCGGACAGGGCTCAGACCTATCGCAGCCAGGGCGACCACTCCAGCTTTTGCAAATGGCCTCGGGGTGGCAGCTGGAGCAAAGCCTGCTGCAAGCGGGGCACGACCCCTTACTCTTGCACCACCCCTCCATCATGGACAGCGCATACGCCGCCTACACCGAGCCCTGGCTCGCGCAAAGCGCCAGCGCCTTGGCCATGACGATTACCAGTGCAGCGGCCCTGCTGGACCTGGATGCTGTCGTACTGGACGGCGCGCTAGCGCCGCCGCTGATGCAAGCGCTACTGGAGCGCACCCAGGCGGGACTGACCAATTACGCGTTTGACGGCATGTACCAGCCGCAGTTGCTGATGGGCCACATCGGCAGCTATGCGCGCGCGCTGGGCGGCGCCTTGCTACCCCTGCACAGCCAGTTTTTCCCGGATAAAGATATTTTTCTCAAGCGGGACACGGTATGAAGCTATTTATTGATTCTGCTGACCATCGCCACTGGCAGTTGCCTGCCGGATGCCCGGAAATTGCTGGGGCTACCACCAACCCGAGCTTGGTCCACCGTGCCGGTCTGTCAGTGACCTTGCCCACCTACCAGCGCCTGCTGGGTCAGGCAGCGGACACCGGGCTGCAGGCACTCATGCTGCAATTGCCGCACGCGGATTTGCGGGTGGGGCACGCCTGGATGGACGTCTTGCAAAAACAAAGCATTGATTCAGGTGTAGCGCTGACCGTGAAATTGCCCTGCCACGCCGACTGGGCACCGCTGATGGCGGCAGTGCGGGCACGCGGCTTGGGCCTTTTGATTACCGGTGTTGCCAACCCCGTCCAATTGCTCTGGTCGCAACAACAAGGCGCACATTTCGTAGCGCCCTATTTGGGCCGCCTGGAAGCCGCTGGGCGCGATGTTTGGGCATTGGTCGGTGCCTGCGTTGCCATGCAGAAAAAGGGCACCGATTTACTGGCTGCCAGCATTGCTTCGGCGGATGTGTTGACGCGCCTGGTCGCTGCTGGCGCTGCCGCCGCCACACTTAAAGCCGACATGGTTGCAAGCCTGGCGACGGACGCGGTGACCGCAGCGGCCATGGCCCAGTTTGCACAGGACGTACAGGCCAGCCTAGGCTAAGCCTCGCAAACCCGGCGCAGACCCTTGGCCACTGGTAGTTTTAACGCCGCTTGCGCGGCGCCTTCGCCTTAGCCGCAGCCTTTTTGGTCGCAGCCGCGCTGTTTTTGCCGCGCGGGGCTTTGGCTGCTGGCGCTGCTTTGCCCGGCTTGCCACGGCCACTACGCGCTGGCGGTGGCAGCTTGTCCAAATGGCTTTTTCCCAGTGGCATCAAGCTGCCTTGTACCAAGCGAAAGTCAATCTTGCGGCCATCGAGGTCCACGCGGCTAACCTGGATATCGACCCGGGTGCCGATGGCATAGCGAATACCGGTGCGCTCCCCGCGCAATTCCTGACGCACTTCGTCAAAGCGGAAATATTCGCCGCCCAATTCGGTGATGTGTACCAGGCCTTCCACATACATGGCGTCGAGCGTAACGAACAGGCCAAATGAAGTGGCCGCGGTGACCACACCACTGTATTCCTCGCCCAAATGCTCGTACATGTATTTGCATTTGAGCCAGGCTTCCACATCGCGACTGGCCTCGTCAGCACGACGCTCGTTGGCACTGCAATGCAAGCCCGCCGCCTGCCACGCCAGGCTTTCGGCGCTGAGTTTTTTCGGCTTGGTACCGGTTTCCGCACCTTTGGACGACTTGCCTTTTTCAAGGCGCCGTGCCAGCTTGGCATGGGCTTCACCGGGAAGGGGCAAGACCGGTAGCTGGTAACGGGTTTCCGCCAAGACAGCTTTGATGACGCGGTGTACCAAGAGGTCGGGATAACGCCGAATCGGGCTGGTGAAATGCGTATAGGCATCAAAGGCCAAGCCAAAATGCCCGCTATTGGCCGGCGTATATATCGCCTGCTGCATAGAGCGCAACAGCATGGCGTGGATTTGCTGTGCGTCGGGCCGGTCTTTGGTGGCCTGGGCTATGGACTGGAAATCGCCAGGCTTGGGGGTTTCGCTCAGACTGATGCCCAGCCCCAGTGCCTTGATGTAGGCGCGCAGGGCTTCGAGTTTTTCCGGCGTCGGGCCTTCGTGCACACGGAACAAGCCCGCATGTTTGCTTTGCATGATGAAATCGGCGCTACAGACATTAGCCGCCAGCATCGCCTCTTCAATCAAACGGTGCGCCACGTTACGCGTACGCGGCACAATCTTTTCAATGCGCCCGTTTTCATCACACAAGATTTGCGTCTCGGTGGTTTCAAAATCCACCGCACCGCGCTTTTGTCGGGCTTTGAGCAAGGACTCATACACCCCGTGCAAATGCAGTAAGTGGGGTACCAGCGCCTTTCGCTTCATCGCTTCGGGCCCGCGCGTGTTGCCCAAAATAGCCGCCACCTCGGTGTACGTAAAGCGCGCATGGCTCCACATCACTGCGGGGTAAAACTGGTAAGCCTGCACCGTTCCGTCCTCGGTCACCAGCATGTCACAGACCATGCACAGCCGGTCCACCTCGGGGTTGAGTGAGCACAAGCCATTGGAGAGTTTTTCCGGCAACATGGGGATGACCCGACGCGGGAAATACACGCTGGTGGCGCGGTCGTAGGCATCAATGTCTATGGCCGCACCGTTTGCCACATAGTGGCTGACATCGGCGATGGCTACCAGCAAGCGCCAGCCCTTGCTTGCATTTTTGCCACGCCCCAGCGTGGCCGGTTCGCAATAGACCGCATCGTCAAAATCACGCGCGTCCTCACCGTCAATCGTCACCAGCGGCACATCACTCAGGTCCACGCGTCCGGCCAGATCTTGCGCTCCTACCGTGTCTGGCAAGGCTTTGGCCTGCGCCAAGCAGGCCGCGGAAAATTCATGGGGGACGCTGTATTTGCGCACCGCGATTTCGATCTCCATGCCGGGATCGTCCACCTCGCCGAGCACTTCGCTGATACGCCCTACCGGTTGCCCGTACAAGGCAGGTGGTTCCACCAGTTCGACCACGACCACCTGACCAGCGCGTGCACTGCCGGTAGCGCCGCGCGGGATCAAGACATCCTGGCCGTAGCGCTTGTCTTCCGGCGCCACCAACCACACGCCGCTTTCTTGCAAGAGGCGCCCGATGATAGGCTGGGTAGAGCGCTCCAAAATCTCCAGCACGCGGCCTTCAGGCCGGCCCTTGCGGTCGCTACGCACGATGCGTGCCTTGACGCGGTCTTTGTGCAAAACGGCGCGCATTTCATTGGGCGGCAAATAAATGTCCGGGGCCCCGTCATCGCGGGATACAAATCCGTGGCCGTCGCGGTGCCCTTGCACCACGCCTTCCACCTCGTCCAGCAATCCGCCGGTTTGACTAAGGGTTTTGATACAATCGCTCTCTTTCCTGAAATGCCCAGGTGGCGGAATTGGTAGACGCACTAGTTTCAGGTACTAGCGAGTAACTTCGTGGGGGTTCGAGTCCCTTCCTGGGCACCATCTCACACCGCAAACCCCCGGATTTTCATCCTTGGCAAGCCAAAGCGCGACACAGGTCCGGCGCTTTGGCTGTCCGATAGCAGTGTAGTGCACCCGTTTTTCACACTGGTGTCTCTTCGGGCAGATTCAGCGCAACACCGGCCGACGGCGCAAATGCCGTCAAAGCAATAGCCCCCAAAACCAGCGCACCACCGAGATAGACGGCGTGCGGGGGTACTTCGCCATGCACCATCCATACCCACAAGGGATTGAGCACCGCATCAGCCATGGTGATCAAAACCATATGGCTAGTTGCCACACTGCGCGCACCATACATATATAGAACCAGCGGAATAGCCAGTTGCACCAAACCCATCAATAACAGCACCGCAATACTTTGCCAGGGCGGCACAATGACCGCGCCCAACGCCATGATCGCGGCGAAGGTAAAAAAACCGCCCAACAAAAACGCAGGCTCCATATCAAAAGCGCGATAGCGGCGCAGCGCCACACTTTGCGCGGCGAAGCATGCGGCTACAGCCAAGCCAGTGAAGGTGCCAGCAAGACCTTGCACCCGCGCATCGCCCTCCCCTAGCGCGATCGCGGCGACGCCAGCCAATGCCAGCAACATTGCGAGATAAAAAATGGGGGGCGTGCGTTCGCCCAAAAAAAAGCGCGCCATCAGTGCGGCAAACAAACCGGATGTGGCCGTCAGACAGGACACTGCGGCCACACTCGCCAAGTCGAGCGAGGCGATGTACAAGGAAGAACCTAGGGCAAAAAATCCGGCAGAAATGAGCAGACCGGCTAAAGGACTGCGGCGCAGCAATTGCATGCTGCCCCGGCCATAGCGCAACACAATCCATAGCGCCATGGATATACCCAAGCCCAGACCGCGAAATGCATTGAAAGACCAGGGGTCTACGCCCGGTAACCAACGCACAAACACCCCGCTCAGACTCCAAAAAAAGGTGGCGCCCGCCACCAGCACAATGCCGCGCAGGGATGAACCAGCACCCATGCGCTATCTGACGCCACGTGAGCGCGCAACAGGCCGCGCGTTACCACCCGCAAGGCATAGGCCCGGGGCCCGGGGCTTACTCATGCACTAGCACCATCGCCGGCACTGTCCGCGCCTGCATCGCCGCCAGGGCGGCGGGCACGGGCACCCCGGCCACGCGACAGATTGGCACCCGGAGCCGCGCCACCGGCCCGGCTTTGTTCGCCCCCCCATTGGGCGCGCGCGCCATTGGACACCTCACCCAAACGCGCCTTGATGTCCTCCAGCGTGGGCGCCGGGCCACGCGTATGCGACTCCAAAGCATCGCGCATGGCGCGCAAATGTTTGGCCGAAGTGCCGCAGCAGCCACCAATGATGCGGGCTCCAGCATCCAGCGCCATGCGCGCATACATGGCCATGATTTCGGGGGTGCCGTTGTAGCAAATAGCGCCGTCCACGTATTGGGGTACCCCGCAATTGCCTTTGGCTACCAAGACCACCTCAGGACCCATGGACTGCGCCAGATTGTGGATGCAAGCGACTACTTCAGACGCGCCTACGCCGCAATTCGTACCGCAGGCGGCCAAACGTGGCGACAAGGTCTTTTCGATTCCGGAAAAATCGCTGGGCGAAATACCCATCATGGTGCGGCCGTTGGTGTCAAAGCTCAGGGTACAAACAACCGGCAAACCCGCCACACCCGCGCCGGCGACCGCCGCTTCCACCTCTTCGCGCGAGGACATAGTCTCGATCCACAGCACATCGGCTCCACCAGCCTTGAGCGCCAACGCCTGTTCGGCAAATGCGGCTTTGGCCTCCTCAAAGGTCAATGGCCCGATCGGCTCCATGATTTCTCCGGTCGGGCCCATACTACCGGCTACCGCTATGGTGCGCCCGCTGGCATCGGCGACCTTACGGGCAATTTGCGCGGCCAAAGCGTTGAGTTCGGCCATGCGGCTTTGGGCATTGTGCAATTTCAGGCGATAAACGGTGCCGCCAAAGCTGTTGGTGAGCAATATATCGGCACCGGCATCGACAAAACTTTGGTGCAGTGCGGCGATGCGATCTGGGTGCTCGGTGTTCCACAACTCGGGCGCATCGCCAGACATCAGGCCCACATCAAATAAATTGCTTCCTGTTGCGCCATCGGCCAACAGCCAGGGCCGCTCGGACAGCAACTGGGTAAAACGGTTTTCTACGGCGGACACTGGACTCTCGTTGGTTTCAGACATGACGCGCTCCACAAAGTTCATAGCGGTACCGCGCAAACTACAGGGGGGGAGATATCAAGAGCTCACCGCACTGGCTGCGTGGGTGAGCGCCGTTAACAGCAAGCGGCAAGGCACCGCTTCTTCCGAGCCTCGTTCATGGTGATGAACTGCAACGCTCCTCGGAAGCCCAGATTTTAACTGAGCCACCTGCAGCATCGGCAGGCACGCTCAGCGCTGCTGCGTTTCCCAATTCGGGTGTACAAAAAATGGCACCGCGGTGGGCGCCAACGGTGTATGTCCACGCACCAGATCGGCAATTTTTTCGGCCATCATGATGGTGGGCGCATTCAAATTTCCACTGACGATCAAGGGCATCAAAGACGCATCGACCACGCGCAACCCGCTCACGCCATGCACGCGGCCCTGGGGATCGGTAACCGCCATGGCATCGGTTCCCATACGACACGAGCCCGAGGGGTGGTACGCGGTCTCTGCGTTATTGCGGATGTGCTCGTCAATCTCGTCGTCGCTTTGCACCTGTGCTCCGGGCGATATCTCTTCGCCCCGAAAATCTTCCATGGCCGCCTGCGCAAATATTTCGCGCGTGAGGCGCACACCGGCGCGCATTTCTTTGCGGTCCTGTTCAGTGCCCATATAGTTAAACAAAATGCGCGGAGACTGCATTGGGTCGGCACTGGCGATACGCACCCAACCCCGGCTGGTGGGGCGCATCGGACCGATATGCGCTTGAAACCCATGTCCTTCTACCGGCGAGCTACCATCGTAGCGGATGGCCATGGGCACGAAATGGTATTGCAAGTCGGGATGCTTCACCCCGGCATCGCTGCGGATAAAGCCGCCCGATTCCATATGGTTGGTCGCACCCAAGCCGCTGCGATGGAGCACCCACTGCACCCCTATGCGCAGTTTGGCGAGCGGGCGCATGGCCGAGTACAGGGTGATAGGCTGCTTGCAACGCACCTGTACATAGGTCTCCATATGATCTTGCAAATTTTCTCCGACACCGCGCAGGCCTAAGCGTACGGGTACCCCCAGGGGCTCCAGCAGGCCCGGATTTCCTACACCGGAGAGCTGCAATAACTGTGGTGAATTGATGGCCCCTCCACACAAAATGACTTCGCTGCAGGCGCGCAACTCCTGGGCCTGTCCATCTTGCAAAGCTTGTACGCCAACAGCCCGCAGGGCATCAGGCGGACCTTCGAACAGGACTTGGGTCACCAAGGTGTTTTTATACAAAGTCAGATTGCTACGCCCAAGTGCTGGGCGCAAATAGGCCATAGCGGTGCTCCAGCGACGCCCTTTGTGCGTGGTCATATCCATAGGCCCTAGGCCTTCCTGCTGGTAGCCGTTCATATCTTTGGTGACCGGGTAGCCTGCCTGCTTGCCCGCTTCAATAAAGGCGCGGTAGAGCGGGTTGCGCAAAGCAGCAGTACTGACCTTGAGCGGGCCGCTGTCGCCGCGGTAGGCGTCTCCACCGACGTTACGCGATTCGGCCTTTTTGAAATAAGGCAGGCAATGCGCATAAGACCAATCCTGCATACCGTTTTGCAAGGCCCAACCCTCATAGTCCAAAGCGTTTCCGCGGACATAGACCATGCCATTGATGGACGAGGAACCCCCCAAGGTTTTGCCACGCGGGCAGTGGATGCGCCGCCCGTTCATAAAAGGCTCGGGCTCGGACTGGTATTGCCAGCTATAGCGCGGGTTGGCCATGGGGTAAGCGAGCGCCGATGGCATGTGAATAAAAATACTGTGGTCATTGCCGCCAGCTTCAATCAGGAGTACGCGCACTTGGGCGTCCTCGCTCAGGCGGTTGGCCAGCACGCAACCGGCCGAACCAGCGCCCACAATGATGTAATCAAATTCCTGCAAAGCCATGTTTTTTCTTTCTTAGGCCGCCAGGTGACGGCCGCACATGCGTACCCTAGCGCCATGCCAACGTACGTGTACTAGCCTCGCCGCGCCCCGCGGCGGCTACGGGCGTTTTGCTCCGTCACTACCGCCAAGCGCTCGGGCAGGGTGACAACTTCCTGCAATCGTTCAAACGGGTCATTCAAATGGGGAATAGCCATCGCCTCTACAAAAAATTCCTGGAAGCGCGGCTCCACAGCCGTTTCGATTTTCTCCACCCGGCGCACCA